>CANQKF010000001.1 GCA_947624445.1 uncultured Clostridia bacterium
TGCTCATAGATAAAAAGTAAATCCGAACCATTCACTCGTTACGAGTATTTGGTTCGGATTATACTGACTTGGTGCGGATGACAGGACTTGAACCTGCATGGTCTCCCACAGGAACCTGAAACCAATGGGAGGCCAGTCCCACCGTCCGCACCACAAGATATGAACACAAGATATTGCGTTCGGATAAGAAATTTAACGCAATATTTTGTGTCTTATATTTTTGCTCAGGGAAAACCCTGCCGATAGTCCCAAAATTGGTCCCAATTCAGTCCCAGATAAAACCTATGTTACCCAAACAAAAAGGAAGGCGACCCGTGGAAATCAATCCATAGGTCGCCTATTTTTTTACCTTAAACCGCAGCCAACATTCATTGGCAAAAATAATGCCCTCGTGTAAACGGGGGCATTATCTTCGGCCGGGATTTCTTTTTCAGGTGTTACCCTCACACCATATCTTCGTTCAGAATTTCTTTTAGGTGCTATCCTCGCGCCAAATCTTTTTTCGCTCCCACTCATGGTAGGGTACACCGCTTTTTTAATTCCCACTCTACGGTAGGGTACACCTTCTTTTTTCGCTCCCACTCATGGTAGGGTACACCGCAGCAATTATACAGCAAACATCATTGGAAATACTTTGTTCCAAGGGCCGTCGCCCACCCCTCAAACCATATAGAGTCGTATGGCGGGAGTTCCCATGACAGCTTCTTCCCATCACGCACAAGGTATTCGCGATACCAGTAGCGTACTGCGGATGGAATACTCACGATGAACGGCATAAAGAAACCGAGCATAATGTTCTGTAGACCATGCCCCCGCTTCGTGTTGTTTAAGGGCGAGCGTGGCGCCTTTATTTACAACAAAAAAGCAGCCGCACTCAAACCCGCCCCAAAATTCTCCAACTTCAAAGTAGATGAAGTGGTGAAAACGATGCGGTTTGCATCCAGCAATAAGCAGGCATAACGCGACGATGCAGCCGACGAGCGTCATCGGCAAGCCCCAAGTAAATGAGGCAATGTAAAACCCAATAGCTTTAATTGCCTTCATCGGTTGTCACCTCCCCTCCGCCAGTGCCATTTTTTAAGTCGTAAATAGTCGCTTCGATTGTGCTATTCACCCATGCTTCGAGGTCGCCAAAGTTCTGCTGGACGAAATTCTTGACCTCATCGGAAAGCTGTGAAATAGCGGCGTCACGTGCCATCTTCAACGCTTGCAGCTGAGCATCGGAGGTGAACATATCCTTCCCCTTCAGCCCTTCGACATATGTCTGATATGTCATCTTCACGGAGCGAACGACTGCGTCAATCGCACTCGTGAGATAGGACTGTGTCTTTGTGTTCTTGATTTTCGAGTTCACCCATACGGTGATGCGCTGCCCAAGCCACGACAGCAACGCCGTGAGGGCAACCCCGAGTACAGAGAGCAAAACTTCCTGCCAATTCATAATATCCTCCTCGGGCAACTTCTTCTGAAGTTCGCCCTATTTTTTTATATTCCGCCGATTTTTTACTCCTCGACGACCGAGCATACAGGTTCGACGCCCGTAAGCCCGCCTTCGCGGAGCGCATATACAGTATCCTCGTAGACCGTCATAGTCTCCGTGGTCTGCACGCCGTCCTCTCCTTCGACTTCTCGGGAAACCTCCCGCGGAAGCTTTACGCAGATCCCGTCCGCTTTATCCTTTTCACAAGGAATATAGCTGCCGTTCGACCATGCGATAATATAAACAAGACCGTCAAATGTACCGACGGTCTCGCCATTCACGATGACTTTATACATCCTTTTTGTCTCCTTGTTCTGGTTTACGCTTTCGCCCCGACGAGCTTGGCGATATAACGCAGCGTCTCGATGTCCGCGTTATAGAAAGTGTGGTTCCACAGCCAGTGGTCTTTATGTTCCGTCCGTTTGTATGCCTGACAGGTCGGGTCGTCCCAGACCTTGTCCCACCGCTTCTGATATGCCTTGTACTCCGCCTCGGTGCATGATGTGGGGCTGAGGGCAAGACGTGCGATGATTGCCTGCGTGAGCTTTCCCCTCTCCATCCCGTTGCCGTCGTCGTTGCGGGCGAAGTATTGGTGCGCATTTTCGCTATACATCAGGCAGATGGGTTTGTGGTCGTAGTAGATCATTCCGTTGATTTCCTCGCACTCTGTCATAGCGGGAAGATTGACATCGCCGCAAATTGCCTTTTGTTTGAATCTCCTGTGCGTAATATATTTCATCTGCATAAACTCCTTTCTCTGAAATTTTCGATTTTCTCCGGTGAGAATTTGAACAATGAATAGAAGAGCCGCCGAAGTTTCAGCACCCTATTGTGGTCATTATAGTTATCGAGGTAGGCAAGCATCCCGTTTGTAGAAGTCCACAAGTCCTCGTAGCCCAGCTCGCCATCCATGACCTTCTTGTAGAATGACCGTATCTTATGGCGGTCGCGTTTCATGGCGCCGCGGTTCCCATGGACGAGTACCTTCCCCGTCTCTGTAATGGCGAATTTTGCCTTGCAATATTTGAAGTACTGCGTCAGCGGCCTTATCCTTGTTTTACTTCTGCTGATGTGTAGGCCGAGGCTCGTCGCCTTCTCGATGAAGATTTCGAGAATGTGCTTCGCGTTCCTATCTGGCGGCACCAGTATGTAGTAATCATCCATATAGTGTCCGAATCCTTTCAGCGACAGCTGGCACTTCATGTAATTGTCGAGCGGCGATGGCAGAGCTATCATCTCTGCTTGGCTCGGTTCTACACCAAGGGGCATCCCAATGTCACCCGAGATAGACGAGATAACCGCGTCACCGAACGCCCGTAGCTGTTCATTCGCGATATACATCTCGTGTCTGCGGTACAATTCCGAATGTGGCGCAGATGGGAAGAACTGTTTGAAGTCAATCAAGATAACCTTCCCCTCCCTCCCGTATTTACGGTAATGACGATGCAAGTCTTCTTTGAGTCGGTTCAGAGAGAACTCAAATCCCTTGCCCTCGAGGCTTGCTCCATTGTTCCAAATCATTCCCGGTCGGTAGAGCGGCAGCAGGACATTCTTTGTATATGCCTTTTGCACTTGCCGATCTTGGACGCGCGGGGCGTCGATTGGTCTCGTCTTCCCTCTCTCATTCAGCATGAAGTGAACATACTTGTCGAATTGGTATTTCCCTTCCGCGACTTGTTTGCTTCTGACCGCCGTCCCGGAGAAAAGATGAGCTTCGAAGCGCTGCACACTATGTTTCCAACGTACACCGTTGCAGCATTTCTTCCCCGCTTTGTATAGTTCGTTATACGACAGAGCGGTCTCTATGCCGCCTATCGCATCACATCGTTCCTTGCGCTTTTGTTCGCGCTTAGCCCGCCTTCGAAGATAGCGGGCTTCATGTCTTTCTTCACTTGTCATATTTTTCTTAAAATAATTCGTCTCCCGTACAGTTTGATATCGTGTGCAGCTAAACTGCGTAAGCTTTACACATAAAATGGGGGTTTAGCACCTTCCTCCCACTATGCAAGCAGCGTCCGTGCAAAGCTATCAGGACCCGGGTTCGTTTCATACAACGAACCGACTGTTTTGGAACGCGCACGAGACGCGTTCACCGGAAACATCTCTCCTTTCACAAGGGTCCATTTCGTTACCTACTTTTCGCGACCCATTTTTTATGAGATCCGGAGCCACGCCATTAGAATTATTAGCGTTGTTATTGTTGGCGTTGCCGTTGTTGTTGACATTGCAGAAATTGTTGCTGTTGTTGTAATTAGCAGAACGCTCCCACCAATTCGCCGACGACAAGGTTGACAGAGATGCACCGTTTATCGTGACTGATCAGCGCTTTTTATCGCCTTTCAGAACACTCGTGAGTAAAGTATTCTCCTTATCTATTTTCTCCCCGAGAGACTGTGCCATATACTCCAACTTCTTTATAGCTTCGGAGGATGAAACACTGTTCCCGCTTTGTGTTGTGAAACAGCCCTGCGGATTCAACATCATGATGTTGTAGCAATGGCTGAGTTTTACGTCCAGCGCCATGAGCGAGGCGCGACCCTCGAGCAAGTGTTGCTCTCGGAGCTGCCTCCTGACATCGCCGGATGGATAGATACTGTTCGCCTTCTCGGCATTGTCGACGACCTCTGACGCCAGACGGATGACATCATCCGCAAGCAGTCTTGCATATCTCGACGAAAGCCGCGTGAGGAATTGAAGGGTTTCGAAGTAGATGTCGTTTGCCGTGTTGACAAACTCCGCCTTGCTTTCCCCTCTCTTGTTTTTCAATACTGACATTTTTCACCTGCTTTTTCTAAATTTTTTGTTCGCTAACAAGCCGTTCTCAGTCTGCGGGAATACCGCCCACTTTCGTGGGCGGATTTTCCCAGATCAGAAAGATTAGACTTTGAAAGCCGGAGCCACGCCAAAAGAATAAGCAGCGGCGGCACTGCCGGCGTAGCCGTCGTTGGCGACACGGCAGAAAGAGCCGCTGGAGTTGAAAGAAGCAGAACGCTCCCACCAATTCGCCGCGTCACCGATGGTGCCATTAAAGCGCTTCTTGATCTTCGTGTTGCCCGCGGCGTAATAAGCGTACTGCGCCTGACGGTTCCTCTCGTAGTTATTGGCATAGCTACGCGACCCGAAGATTTCGTATTCGGCAAGAAGGGGCAAGTAATCGGTCGTCTCCGTAACGTGGTCTTCGGTATTGCTGCTGTTCCCGTAGTTGTCCGTGAATTTCGTCATCGGCTTCATGACCTGACGGAGGTCGAACGGAAGCGCCGCCATAAGCGTGTTCTCGACGGGGCTTGTAGCCGTCGTCTCTGCCGCGTTCTGAGCGCCTTTCTCGTGAACAGACCCGAGGATGTCGTAACGAAGGTCGCAGCCCTGCCATCCGCCCACATTGGTATTGCTACTGTGGTTCATGTTAAACCACTTAGAGCCATTCGATGTGTAGTTGCTGTAGTGACTGTCTGTCAAGCAGAGGCTCTCGCCGTCAATCTGCGCGCTCTTAAAGGTACCGAAGTGGATACCCTTGCCTTCGTATCTCTCGTTGTGGTCGAACCCAAGGATATAGACGTACAACTTCTGTTCGAGAAGTTCGAGTGTGCCAATCGTGCCATTGAGTGTGACCTCTTTGCAATCGCCGACCGAGAAGTAGTTCGCGCCCTGCCCTTTCTCGGAAATCTCGGAAATTACAGACCATGCCGTAGAGTTGAGTACATTCGGGTTCGTGAACGTCGCACGGCAGGTCGTATCCTCTTGAATGTTCTTGTTGGACGGAATCCAACCGCTGAACCTGTCGCCTTCCTGAGAAGGTTCGGGCGTTTGCGAGCATTCCGCATCCGCACCGTAGTCGACGACGACGCTTTCGATGAAGCTGTCTCCGTTGTAGAACTGAACGGTGTACTGCCTGATTGTCGCGATGAACGCTGCATAGACCGTGAGAGGCCCCGTAATCTTGTCGAGAACCGCGGGTGATGCCGGTGCGCCGTTGATTGTCGCCCAGCCGCTGAACGAGTATTTGTACTGAGGCGTCTGATCCTTTGTGGGGTCTTCGCCGCTGAAAGTTGCCCTGCCGCCGTTCTCGACCCAAGTCGTGTAGAGCAGGACGGTGTCGTTGTAGAAGAAGACGGCATAGGTCTCGTCGTACTGAGCCGTGACTACCTCGTCCTTCTGAACGTTAGTGGGCAGCTTATCCCACCCTCTGTAGGAATACTTCGTGTCCTCGGCGTCGTCCATCTTGGGTTCGCTGATGTAGCCCTGCTCGACGGGGTCTTCCGCGTTCGCGCCGCCAACCAGCTCTGCCGTATAGAGGATGGAGCCATCTTTGTTCTTGTATTCCACCTTATAGAGAAGGTTTTCGTATGTGAAGTTGATGTCGGGGTACTCACTCTGAAGCCGTTCGAACTCCGAGTAGCGCACGTTGACGATGTTCACGTTACCCGTGACCTGTGCGTTTTGCGTGTTGCCGCCCGACTCGTCGATACCACGCATTGTATCAAGTGCGTCGAAGACTTCCATAAGCGCCTTCGTGTCCTGGAAGTTCCAGTTCACGCCGATGAGGCGCACGCGGCTTCCTTCATCGAGGTCTTTGACGATGTTTGCGCTGTCGACCGCAACGCCGCTATTCTCGATCCAGAATGACGTCACGTGTTCGTAGCTCGGCATAGAGAAGTCCGTCAGCGCCGTCTGGTTCAGGAGCTTGATGCTCGTGACAGTTTCGGGCAAATGGAGCGTTTTCAAGATGCCGCCGTTCGGAAGCACGACACCCGAAATCTTTGTCCCCTCGAGATAGATTTCCTCGATATTGGGGCTTGCAGAAACGTTGACCTCGGACGCGAGGTTGATGCAGTTGCGCAGGTCGAGCGTCTTAAGAAGGACGTTGTTCCCAAGTGTAAGCGTAGTGAGGTTGGGGTTCGTGTACCCTTCCGCGGCGTCGCCGAGCTTCAAGTATTGCAGCTTGGTTGCCTTGGAGAAGTCTGCACGACCGACCTTAAGTCCGCTCAAATCCCCCGTACTCTTGATCTGCGACGCGGAATAGATGTGGATTTCCGTATCGTTCAGATTGTCGACGGGACACTCGATTTCATAAGACTTCCCGCGAAGTGCGCGTACCTGACGAAGGTATGAACCGAACAGGATAGATGCGTAGATGTCTGCATACGGCTCAATAGAGATGTTGCTCTTCGCGTAACCGCGGAGAACAATCATATCCGACTGCGCGTCGCCGGCGTTGTATTTGCTGTCGATATAGCGGAAGCGGTTATAGAGCCACCACTTTCTCTGTTCCGACTTGCTGCCCTGAAGCATCTGAAGATAATCGGCGCCCTCTTCGAGAAGCGGTTGCAGATACTTATAGTAGGCGTCCTCGTTCCAGATAGCTTCCGACCATACGGCCTGATGCTCTTCAAACGCCTTCTCCACGATTTCATAGGAGAGCTTGTTCTGAGAGCGAAGTTCCTGATACATAGAACGGATTTCGTTGCCGAACGCCTCACGGAGGTTAATCCAGAAGACGGACTGCTGACCGTTGTAAACGTCGGCTTCATCCACCTTGTCGATGTCCTCAAGCTCATAACCGAACACGAGCGAACCTTCGTTGTTGATACCGATTGCGGTATCCATGTCGTAAGGCAGCCAGCATACTTTTCCGCTCCCGAATTTGGACGGGAAGGCGTTCTTTGCACGGCTATCCACCATCAGGAACAGCTCTGTGAAGAGGTAGTAATAGATGGCGCTCTGAAGCTCAGCGTGTTCCGAGAACTCGTTCTTGAACTTCGCGAGACGGTATTCCTTGGTGTCGCTTTCGTACTTCACCCCGCCCCATGTTTTTGCCTCGGGTAAAGGCGCGTTCGTCGCCGCGGTCTGATCTGTCGACGCAACCCATGCAACAAACGGTTGCAGATTGGAGATGTCGGGTTCTTGTTCGTCCTCGTATTCGGGGTAGCGAGCCTCGAAGTCCTCTTTCCAGAGCTTTTCTCCGTTCTCGTCTGTGGCGTCAAAGTCAGCAGATTTGAAGAGTGTGCGGTTCGAAGTGTTGTTGAGGATTTCCCACGATTCGTCTCCCTCCGTGAAGCCGTAGACTTCGGGGGTTCCCTTGTCGTTATTGAAGTTGTATTTCCCGAGGAAGGTCGTTGTCTGCCCGTCGTTGTGGAATATGACGATAGGCAAGCCGTCGATGCCCTGTCGAACGTTGGGGTTCTCTTCCTGCGGGGGTGTCTTGTAAGGGCAAGTCTCGTTATAGAGACGCACAAGCTCGACGTTGTTCGCGCCCTCGGATGAAGCGACGTCCGCCTTGAAGGTGAATGTTTTCGTCGGGATGCTGTTTGCACGAAGCTGGTAGGTTTCCTGATCCACATCGTTGTGCTTGAAGCCCTTGAACTTAATTTTGTAGTTCTTCCTCGCATAACCCGCCGAAGATGTACCCTGCACGTCTGCCGAAGCGCCCTCAAACTCGAAAGATTTCGCACTGTCGTTCTTGTCGGTATAGGACCCGTCGACGTCGACTTTGTTCCCTTTGTACTGGGGGAGCGTCTCTGCTTGCAGAATGAGATACGGGATGTTCGTCGGAAGTTTGTCCGCGACGATGGAGCCGTAGTCATCATAGACGGCGTTACGGTTGTATCTCGCGAGCCGCTCTTCGACGTCCTGCGTGTCGGCAATCCAGTTGTCGAGGATCTGATAGCGCGTCAGGTCATTGCTGTAGACGCGGATATTATAGATATCGATTGTGCAGTCATTGCTGCCAACCGTGATGTTGACAGGTACGCCCTGTGAGAAGTCGTCGTTCTCCGAATAGCGCGCGGCGCCGCACATGATGCCGTTAAGGTAGATGTAGATGAGACGGTTCTCTGCCGCTTTCTCGACGACGAAGCTCAGACGGATATGCTCGTCTTCCTTGTACTGCGTCGAAATTTCAGACATCTCGGACTTGAGGAGAGCTTCCTGAGCCGTGATTTCGAACCCCCTGTTCCCAGAGAAACAGGACATTACGACCGCGTCATAGTCAAGCACGTCTCTCGTCGCGAACTCGATTTCGATTGTCTTGCCTGTGATACGGAAATCGTTCTCGAACACCTTGAGCGGAATCGTGAGCCGTGCGTTACCCGTAACGCGATGGACAGGGATGCCCCTCGCATCAATTTGCCAGCCGTCGTTGACCCAGTTGTATCCCGCGAACGTGCAAGCGATGTCGTTGAACTCCCACTTTGCGGGTTCAAGCTCGCTGTTGCTTCTGCCTGTACTCGTAAGGTAGAGGTCGAGGTCGCGCGTTTCCGCTTCGACATCGATTGAACTTCCCGCGACGTTCACCGTGAAGGTCTTCTTGGCCTCGCCACAAGCGATTTCAAGCTGTACCTCGCCCGACGTGTCGGCACGGTACGTCCAAATCTGCTCCGTTCTGCCGACGGTAAGCGTGGAGACCACGCGCCCATTGACAGAGAGCGTAACGGTAGATGAAACGCTGGCGGGGTTGTAGACGATATAAGGGATATTGACCGTCTCAAACTGTTCAAGCTCTTCACGGTTGAAGGAGCTTGCAATGATGGGCGTGTTGTTGCCCGCCTCGGTGCAGATGAGGTCATAATATAGGTGGTTCGATTCGACGTCTTGCCCGTCGACCATGGCCGTGAAATACACCTCAAAGGTGTGAGACCCGTGTGTCTGCTTTTCAATGATGTATGTCTGCTGCCGCCCTGAAACGAGAACCGTTTCTGTCCCCTCCTCCTCACCGTCGATAATGAAGTGGACAATTTTGCTGACATTCCCGCGGGGAACATATGTATAGTTGATTGCGTCGCTGTATGCCCTGTTCGCATTGAAAGTCGACGACAATGAAAGCGCGACCACCGTGACCGTATAGCTGATGGTACGTTTGTTGTTGTAGACGTCCGTGACGCTGATGCGGATTGAGTTAGTACCTGTTGTGAGATACTCGCCTACCGAAATCGAGAAAGGTCCCTGCTCGATATTCGTCGTCCGCTTCACAATCCCGCCGACTGTCACGGTGAGCGTGCCTGCACCCGTGGGAAGGTCGCCTTCGAGAGAACTCCATATACCCGTAATCAGGCACTCTTGGTTCTCGGCAATCGACTTGGTCAGCCAGCCCGTCGTGCTTTGCAGCGTGAGGATAGCGTTGTTTGAACTGCCGCCACCGCCGCCACCACCGCTGGTCGCGACCGTCACGCCGTCGCCGATTTTCTCGCCCTCGGAAAGCAGATAAAGCTTGCCGTCCTCCGTATCGAAGAACAGGTTGTCGGCCTTTGTGAGGAGTTTCGCCTCTATCGACGCAAAATTCTCCTGCATGGCATCCTGCGCAGCTTCTGCTCTTTCCGCGGCGGATTCAGCAGCCGTCATCGCAGTTTCTGCCCTTGCAGCATCTTCCGCGGCGGTCATGTTGTACTCTTCAAGCATGGCAAGCCCGCGCTCTACCGCTTCTTTGTCTGTGTCGTACTTCGTGACAAGCTCCTCTGCCCTGTCAAGTGCCTCTCCCGTCTTCTTCTCTCTTTCCGCCTCTGCCGCCTGACGCTCTTCCTCTGCCTTGACGCGGGCATTCTCGCTCTCTTCGAGTTCTTTGAGCATCTCTTGCAGCGAGTTGTATTCGGGCGTCGCTTCAACGGCTTCGTTACTCGCCTGCGATTTGTACACGACGACGTAGAAGGTCTTTGAGGTGAGCCACATGGTTTTCCCTTCATCGAACACCGAGACCTCGCACGGCACTCTCCCTTCTGCCGCCAAGAGCGAACTCCCGATTCCGACGAGAACCGTATTCTTCCGCGTTCCATCCGTGGCGCTGTCCGCTTTGATGACATCGCAGTTGATGAACATGGGCGTCTGGTCTGGCAACGTCGCGTTCAGGATTGCTCCCGAGTAGGGAGTGAGGTCAATCACCCCCCTGTCATCGAAGAGCGCGACCTCAACATAGCGCGTTTGGACGTCGTTCTGCTGGGCGGGGATAACGACGACGGGCGAAGCGTTATAGTCCACCGTAGGAAGCAGAATCCGTTTAACAGCTTTCCCGACTAAGTTTATCTCCATTCTTATTCCTCCTCTTTAATAAATTCATCGAGCGCGAATATCTCCGACATGGATAATTTCAACCCGGAAAGTTCGTCCGGAGTGAATTTTATATTCGGAGTTTCAACATCCGTACTTTCAATCACGGCGGCAGCATCTTTACATTCTTGGACCCTCGCAGGGTCAATCTTAATGTTGCCTCCATTGTCCACGATGCACTTCCCGTTCTCATCGCGCTCAGCGTAAATTTCTATAAGTTCTTTGATTTTTGTATTATAAAAGACGTCCTCGTCTTCGGACGCCTTAATGAACTTAGCCATCTTATACGCCACCTTTGCAAACACTTTATCATTCGCGTGCGACAAGAAGACGCTTCTCGCCCGAATGAGTTTCCGTAGCTCCATTTATTCGTTTTTCTCCTTATTTGATTCCAAATCGCGAACGCGCGACTTCAATTTTTGTATTTCTTTGACGCACAAAGCAATAAATTCGTCATACCTCAGACAACACGTCTTTTCTCCATCGACGTGCGTTATATCAAGGTACGCAGCAAATTCATCGGTGTCCAGTCCGCAAATGGCAACCGCCTCCTTGACATCTTGGGCAATAAACCCCGTGTGGTACCTACCAGATGTTCCTCTGTTATACTTAAACCGAACCGGCCTCAAAGCATCGAATAACTGTTCATATCTGTCCCCCAATGCCTCAATGCTGTTTTTGTATTGCTTATCAGAGGTGATTGCGGCGCCATCGCTCATTTGCCAAGTACCCCTCAGCTCACCACTATCGGCATAAAGTGTCATCCAGCTCTTCGCTTGACTATTCGCAGAAGCGGACATGGTGATATTTGAAACCGAAAAGAAGTCGTTTTTTGCTCCAACGGTTAAACTCGCTATGTGGTCGCCTTCTGTGGTTGCATATATGAATGAGCCTAATGGAGTATATTCTCCATCCCCCCGCGTATTAATGTTTAGGTAGTTTGTGCCTCCGCCATATAATTCAAGGGCATCTGTGTTGTGCATATTAAGGCTACCATACGACAGCGTAGCTCCAAAGCTGTCTTTTTTATTTCCGTCGTAAGTCGTTTCAAGTAAGGTTGTAAGCGTCCCTGGCATCAACCTAACGTAGTAATCATCTACCTTATCTGTGGATGTGCTTTTTTCTCCAAGAAGGATTTCCCCCTTTTTAGTTTGAAGCACGCCACTTTTGCTTATCGTGAAGTTCCCTCCACCAATGTTAATGCCATCAACGCCAATGTATACACCATCGGTGCCGTCCGAACGCGACATCGAATCGCACCCATTGTACAGAGAAGTCGTTCCTATGGTAAATCCACCTATGGAACCGCCCTCTGCCTCAATCTCACCCTCAATGTGCGCTCCTTTTGCTGTGATTTTTCCATCGGCGTCGAGCGTAAAGTTCGTGCTTGCGATGCTAAGCTGCCCAGTGGAAAACGCGATTGAGTCAGCATGAGCATTGAGTGTTGCGCGCTTGTTATTGTCAACGGAGAAAATAAACCCCTTGGGGTCTGGGGCATCGCTCACATGGTCATAGCCTATTGTAACGCCATCCTGAAGCGTAAGTTTTGTGGCCACAATCTCGCCGACAATCGTCAAGTTGCCGTATCTGTCTGCCTGAAAAACGGCATCGCCATAATCATCCCTGATCAATATCCCATCTTCGTTTAGAAGTATTGTGCCAGACGCATTGCGGATTTGCAATTCTCTCCCGAGCATCAAATCCCCAATAATAGCTTCGGCAATTAGCCCATAGGCCTGCACATTCTCCCCTTTGTCGTTAACGTAAGTTACCCTTCCAAGCGCAAGGGATGCCGTCTCCCAGTTATCGCTCGTAAAGAGAATTGTGTTGTTCATGATGCGGATTTGTTCATCCTCAAATGTTGTCTGTGAGTTATCCGTCCATTTCCTGCCGAGAATACCCGTAGCATCGACGATGAACTCTTGATTGTACATATTCCCCTTTGCAATGCGAAGGGTTGCGTCGAGCGGATCCATGACAAGATTTGAAATCTTTTCTTTGTTTCTTGTGTAATCGGTCAGGTTTGACCAGTTGGCAGCAACTGTTCTGGAGACCGAAGATGTCTCTTTGAGAAGGTCTGCAAAGGTCATCGCGGTGTCCTCAGGCCTCGAAGCATTAGAGAACGTCATTGAAAACGTATCCGACTTATCGAGGTCGTACTCGAGTGTCATGAGCGCGAGATGGTACAAAACCCCGTCCGCTTTCTCTATTGTAATGCTCCGTCCAAGCTCGAGTTCATCCGTAAACTGCTTGAACTCTATGAGACGGATGAAGTTGATGGCATCGACCGTCAGTTCAAATTTCGGCTGGCATGACTTCGCGAGGTCCGCCTTCGCCGCGGTCATAAGCTCTCCCGCAAGCGAGATGCGCTCTGCCATTGTTGTTGTATCGTATGTCGCAAAGTTGCTGCTCGAATAGCTACCCTCGATCCAGTAGTTAGAAAGTTCGTTATAGATCGGCAGCCCGAGTTCTTGTCCGCGACGGGAAATGAACTTCTCCACGTTGCAAAGGTTCGTGATGTACTCGAGCTTCTCTTGAAGCGCACCAATGTCGCTCGTCAGCCTCTCCGCAACGCTGTTCAGGTCCTTGCTGATATGGTTCTGCCAAAGCGTAATCCACGAGCCGGACTCGATATACGTTGTGTAGCGGTCAAACCCAGAGACGTAGAAGCAGTAGATGGAGACAATCCCATCCGCGCTGATGACTGCTCTGTAGCGCACTCCATCGTAAACAAAATAACCGTTTGATTGAGAGAGGGTTATTGTGTTTCCGTTTGGCATAGTAACCTTGCAGCCACCCGTCGTCGCCTCAACCGTGAATTTAACGCCGCGAACTTCGACTGTTCCGCTACCAGATATCGAATCGTTTTCGTCCTTGACGACACCGACCTCAGACGAAACAACGAGCTTGCAATAGCTCCTCGCGTCCCCGTCCATGAAATAGAAGCGAACAGCGCTGTTCGCCACGTCATCTTGGTCGAAGTAGTTCGTGATGAATGACCGCGGCGTTCCGTTCATCCCAGAGCCGCTGAATACGAACTCATAATGAAACTTGTCGTCAGTCCCAACCTTTTTCGGAGTCGGGGCGGTTGTGTAACCATTGATGGTCGACAGCTCTGTGAATGCGGTATTCCAAAATGTCGTCCCGCTCTTCATACTCTTCGCGCCAGCGTCAACCGTCTCCGCCGTAACATATCCAGAGCCATTCAAAGCTTCTTCCCGTTTCGTTCGCCACTGGTCGCAAGCGGCCTGCAAATCCGTTAGTTTCAGATTTGCGTATTGAATATCGGCATCAGACTGCGCCTGCTGCGCGTAAAGTTCTTGTAACTTTTCAACAAGCGTTCCGTATGCCTCCGTGTGTCCTGTTCTCGAAGGGTCGTCCTTCTGCCACTTTTCAAACTCAATCTCCCATGCGTCAAGAGCCTCGATAAGCTCCTTGGACATCCACGGGTACTCCACCCCGTCATCGTCGACGAGGCGCTTATAGTACGAAAAGTCAACGATATAATTCGTACCCATTGGGTTGACTGTTGTGATGTCGAGGTCGTTCCCTTCGCAATCCAGAACCGTCACAATGTCCTCCGCATCCTCGTTTATCGTGATTGAGTTGAGGACATTTTGAAGCGAAAGGTAGATGTTGGTCGGCTTCGTGATCGCCTCAAGGGTCTTCACCTTGATTGCGTGATGCAGGATATCGAACTCAAAGACGACCTCAAACGCTTTCTCGACGTCGTTGACGATGAACTCATAGCCGTTCGTGTCGGTCTTTTCTTCGAAGCTCCTGCAAATATTGTCCGCATCTTCTGCTGACGTGTAGATATCGGAGCTACTCCGTGAACGGAATCGCAGGGAAGGGTCTATGTATGTCAATGTCCATTCTTTGTAGTCCTCGGTGGGTTCCATCTCCGACATGGTAAGTGCGACCTTGATGCCGAGCTGCTTGCTCAGCTGACCGACAACGGACGGTATCGCAGAAAGGTTGCTGCTGTCATATATATCGTCGTAGCGGTCGTTCGGATTATAAAACATATAGACCCTGTTTTCCGTCACAAATCCCCTATCGAAAAGGACGGTCTGGTGAGATTTTGCCGTAACATTTTTCTGACACTTATCCCCTTCGACGACCTCCTCCGCTGTCTTGATTTGGAACCATCCGATGTTGTCGACATAGACAAGCCGCTTCGACTTGATGAGGTTGTAGCTTTCTTCCGTGCCTTCGATTTTGGGAACGGTAAAAGACAGTTCTGACAGGTCGTTAAAACGCAACGTGAGCGTTCTGTTCACGCCGTGAAGCGCACACAGAAATCTCTGGTCTGGATTACACAAGTACATATCCGGACTTTCGATGCGCTTGTAGTAATCAAAGCTGTTCTTCATATTTACCTCCCATTATTATTTAGAAACTGATTTTTACGTACTGCGGGCAAGTGATCTTCACCGTCCCTTTGATTTTGATTTTGAGCATATTTAACCCGCTACGGAGCCTGAGCCACCGCTTTGAGAATTTGCTGAGAAGCGTTGCGCCGTCACCCGTGATGACTTTCAACTCGTTATCGACAACATATGACTTTTTGGGTGTCAAATCGTCAAAAGAAAAAACTCTCGACGTATCGTCCGAAATGTTCGTTATCGACACACTTCCGTCATCTGCCGTAAACTCGACCACGGGATAGACATAAGCGTCTGGAATGTCGGAATGATTGACAAACCGTATATTCTTTTCGGTGCCATCTCCCGTAAACTTTACAATAGTAGGCGAACCATAGCAGTATTCCGAGTCGAACGTCGCTGAAACATTGATGCCGATACACGCGCCCATGTGGTAAATCAAGCCAGAGACGGTAAACACGCACTTGTATTTCAACCCGTCATATTCGGGCTGCATAAGCACAAGCTCGCGAAAACCATGCCGTGCGTCAAGCCATCTAAGAATATCGCGAAGAACTTCTTCGCAGATCGGCATCTCACTTACCAAAGTAAAGTCATATGTTGGCGGACTGTCAAGCGACACGTCCGTGTAGAAGTATTTATGCGACAGCGGCGGTTTCTCCGCGGAAACGGTATGCGTCACATACGGTGTCTCGCTCGTCCCGCCGCCTCCGTCATCAAAGCTTGCTATTTGCAAGCCGTATTTCCCGGAGTGTACGCCGTCGTACATAAATTCGGTTGCCGTTAACATAGTACCTCCTGTATGCTACGAGAGCGGGAGAAATCCCGCTCTCGGTCGCGTTGTTATTATTTCTTGAAGCCGCTCCGATGAAGGGCGCTCTCCATATTCTCGCCCACCTTTTTTACAGCGGCGTTCACGATATCCTTGAACCGCGGAAGGGTGTCTTCGTCTATGGCGCCGCAGCGAATTTCAATGAGCGGTGAATTGTTGTTAATGGTAGCTGAACCGGTGCCACCAGAAACCATGGCTGGAAGGGTTTTGCGCATAAATCTATCCATTTGCGACGGGGTAGTCACAAATTCTCCCTTAAGCAATTTTGCAAACTCTTCATTGCTTCTGAGTTCGGATAAATCTCCAACGAAGCCGCCACTATGGTACATGCCAGTTGCGCGCTTGAGGGCTTCCCAGCCGTTGTTGTTCCCAACACCATTCCAGAATCTTCCCCATCCGTCCTGCTCGCGCAGACGCACGATGGTTCCGTCGAGACATCCATACAGATTATCCTTGTAAAAGAAGATGTCGCGATCTCCGTACCCGTTGATGTCATAGGCTGCTTTATATAATGACGAATCGTCGCCGTCACTCTCAACGTGATAAGTCGTTCCGTTTAGCACAACCTCGCCATTGTCCCCTTCGCTGTTGCGAGAAATGCCACGACCCCACGCCCCTTTAATCTTGGTCATTTCCTGAGCTTTTTTCTCGTCTTCGCTCAACTCGGGCGTAGGTGCCTTCGGGGCCTCGTATGCGTCTGATGCGGTTTTTGCGGCTGAGTAGTATTGATCCGCACCACTGTAATCGCCGCCAGACACCCTATTCATAAACTCCTTGGCGTCTCCAGAGACGGCCATGCCAGCCTCCTCTTTCTGCTTAAGTTCCGAGTAGAGGTTATACATCTCCTCACCCGTAAACCGCGTGTTTGTTAGTCCTTCCACACCAGACAAGATGTCTTTAAGGGTTTGCGCGATATTTTCGATTTGTGCGGATATCTTTTCTGTCTCCGCGGTTATAAACGCTTCATATTCTGAGTATTCGTTGTCTAAGGCGGATGTGATATCCTCTATCGCCCTTTCGAGAGTATATTCGTCGAGTTCCTCCTGAGCCTCTTGGAGCTGGCTTTCCAACTCACGCGCCCTTGCCTGCCCAGACGCAGATCTGTCAAGCCGCGCCACCGCGAGTTGCGTCTGTAAGTCAGCAACATCTTTCTGCTTCTTCGCAAGTTCCTTTTGATAATCCAGCTCATCTTTATATGTCTCGAGCAAGTCCTTTCGAATGTCAATGAGTTCTTTATATACGTCCAGCTGGTTTTCGAGTTGATCCCGCAACGCTTCAAGGCGATCCGTTTCCTCATCAATTTTTGCTTCTCGAAGAATGGAGGCCCACTCAATCTCTTTCATGTTGAGGTTATCTTGCGCTATCGCAAGATTTTTCAAAGCCGTTTCGTAATCATCGTCTTCTTGCGTAAGTCCCCTAAAGGTTTCCTGCGCTTTTTCAAGCGCGATTTGATATTCTTTAAGTGACGTAACCGCCATCTCTTGCAGAATGTCGAAATTTGAGGCACCAGAGTAGTTTTCTTGGAGTTTATATCCATCAAGATCTCTGCTAAAATATGTACTTAGCAACGAAGGATATTTGTCCATGAGAGTTTGGAGCGTCCCAAGCGATACAATTCCGTTGTCGGAAACATCTTTAAGTGCGTCACTAAGGGCGTCAAACTTGTCTGTTATCGCCTCAATGTCGTCGACAATGGAAACGCTGGAAAGCTCTTTGAGTTTTGTACGAAGTTCTCCAACAAGCCCCGTCAGGTTGTCCCAGTTCTCCCCATCCCACATACCAACGGTTGTGAGATAGTCAAATAAATCTTTGACGTCCTCATTCTGAGCCGCTAAGTCCTTCAAGGAATTTCCCGTGATCTTTGAAGTGTCTGTGAAAGTATTCGCGAAATCCCTAAGTGCCTTTACCGCATCCTTGTTTTGGGTGCGGGAAATAATGCCAGCCCAGGCAGAAACCGCGCTATCCGTGGATGCCGTGTACATATCAAGAAGCTTATAATAATCATTGAAGTAACTGTCAAGCTTCTCGTTCATGCCATACTCGAACCCACTTAACAAATCCTGATATTGCCGGATGGTTTCTATCGCCCACTCCCTGTCGCCGCTATTGCGATAGTCCTTGAGGGCATCCGCAATGCGGCTGTCGAATGTCTGTATAACTTCTCCACGGTCATCGCGAATTGTGTTTTGGCTTTTCCATTTATCTAAGGCCTTTTCCGCGGCGTTCATTGCGTCGCGTTGTGCCGTCGTCTCTTGCTCCTGAGCAACGGCTTGCTCTTCCCTGAGAAGCTCTAACTCTGCATTCAGCCTATCGAGGTCTTGCTGTTCTGTAAGGGTAAGACCGCCCTTTGCATTAAGCTCGTCAATGGCCTCTTGAACCTCTTTAATCTTATCTGTGACTTCTGTCAGTTCATCTTTTGCCTCTTGCCAAGCGTCCTTAGCTTCTTTCGCCTTCTCCTTCAAGTTGTCGAAGCTTGGAACAAGCGCCTTGCAGGCCTCAACGATCATCATTATCGCAGAAAACGCAAGGGATATTGCGGCGAAAATTATATTCGTTTTCATCGCAAGATCCATTTGTTTTATGCCTATTATGACCGCAGTTACGATGGCACCGATTGCCACGACGATGCCCGCGCAGAGTTTGACTATATCGTTACTCGTCGAGTTCGCAATAGACATAATTATGCCAGCGGCGGTCATGACGCCGGCAACAATCGCCTGCATATAACGAGCCTGCGCAGCTGTCGCGGCATTGAGCTTTAACGTGAGTTGGTCATTCTGAGCAGCCCATTGAGCCATCGCCTTAGCTCCATCGTCGGTCAGGTCGTATGTCGCCTTCAGGTTGTCGACCATAACAGCTGCCTGTTTATTGGACTGGGCGTACATCGTGCTCAAGTCCTCTGTCCGAAGACCGGTCGTAGAAAGCGCCTGTCCGAGAGTTGAGTCGGGATCGATATTATTCAACGAAGCGAGAGCCGCTTTCGTATCGTTTATATCTTGGATTGCCTGTTGATAATTTTGACGAAGCCCTTTGAAAACTCCATCGTGTTGGGTTTTGAACTCTTTCAGCTTCGTAATCCATTCGGTTATTCCTAAGACAATACGCTTCCCGAGGGTTAGTACAACCATGCTAAACGCCACGATGATCGCCTCATTCGTGGGGAACCAGCTTCCAATCCAGTTCAATACGGCCATAAGCCCATTCAGCACTCGAATAACGACTTTGACAAGGTCGCTCTTAAGCACATTTGCGGAAAAGCTTTCGAACGTGGCATTAAGCTGTTGCATCCGCCCCTCGACGGAGTCTATGTATGTTCCCTGCGCTTCCATCAGCGAGCCAATGCCATCACTTTCTTCTGCGACAACATCCCTCGCTTCCTGCCAGTTGCTCATTATGCTGTAGAAAGCGTTCTGCTGCCTTGTGCCAGCAAGTGCTTCAACGATTGCTGCCTGGTCAGTATCTTTCAGATCGTCCCACTTTTGTGCCAAGTCATTGAGTATGTCGTATGTAGAACGCAGTTCGCCATTTGCCTTAGCGATAGCTATGCCAAACCCGCCCATTAAGGCTTCAAGCTTCGCCGTTGACATGACTTCTCCCGCGTTTTCGCCAAGTTCCTCAAGTTCAGCATAACTTCTCGAAATACGGGCTGCTACTGTCCTTACGGCGGTCGAAGCCTTGCTTACATTCTGCAAGCTCGCGTTAGCAGCTGTTAAGATGCCAATCGCTTCTTGCAGGGAGTTGCCATTTGCCGCGAGCGCGCTACCGGCGTTGTTAATAGCCTCGCCGATTTCTGCCTGTGAAATCGGGAAATTGTTACCAACATAGATGAGTTGGTCGAGAACGTTCTCAAGCCCATCCGCACCAATATTGAACGCCTTGATTAAGCCAGTAATGTTCGTCGTTGCCTCATCGACGTTCACGCCGGAGATGTTAGCGTACATCGTCGTCTTTTCAGCGAGGACCTGCGCATCGGCAAGAGAATACCCGAGTCGAGCATACACGGTCGTCGAGTCGATAAGGTCTGAAACACTTGCGCCTATTCTCCTCGCCGCTCTCGTGATGTTGTCTGCCGCCTTATCGATTTGGTCTGATGTGGCCTGCGTGACGATCTTCAACTCCGTCATGGATTTGTTGATGTCGGCAACGTTCTGATAGACTTGACGCAATGCGCGAACAAGTTGAAGTATAATGATCTGCGCAATGCGCTGGACAAGGCGGGCGCTGAATGCCTCGCGGATTTTGTTCCCGACAGTATCTGTCTGGGCGCCTATTCGTTTCAGCGCTTCTTCCGTCTGAAGAAACTGTGTATTGAGCCTATTTAAGTCTGTTTTCGAGATGCCGTCGGGGTTCGCAAGCGCCTCCCTAACTCTTGTGTTATAGTCGTCTACAAGCCTAAGCGCTTCGGTGCTTCTCGCGATAATTTTGTCGAACCCGTTATCCGTATAAAGCGACTGCGCCTTAAGCCCAATCTTCGAAAGTTCGGTAATGGACGCCATTTTCGGCGCGGCTTGCGCTTCGCTTGCACTTCTAAGAACCTTATCAAGCTCATAGGCTCCTTGCAACTGCTGCTTGATTTCTTCTGTGCGAGCCGAGTCGAGCGCACCAATTTTTTGCATTTCTCGGATTTGCTCTTCAATCGAGTTCAGAAGCTCTTGTTGCTGCATTTTGAGCAGCTGACCACGCACGGTCGCCTGCTCCCCCGTCGCCGTAACGGGCATTTTGTTAAGCTGTTCCTGTGCTTTATAATAAGTTTTCAGCTTTTCTATGAGCGCATCATACGCATCCTTCTGCGCCTCAACGCCGCGGGTAATGGCACCATTTCCATCCTTCGCGGCTTTAACGTTGACTTTTACGGTAAGGTCAATTTGATTTGCAATGGCATCAAGTTCTCTTTTGATTCTGGCGCCAGAATCGCCATTGATGTCAGTTCCGCCCTTGACACCAAACGATATGCCAATTACGTTGTTGCTTTCGTCTGCCATAACCCCTCCTTTTAATTATTAGCTTGGATTCTCGGAATCCTCTTTATATTTTCCAAGCAGCTCCGCGGTTGCGGTGCCATCCGCACCATGCAACGCGTTGAACTCATCGACAGCGCGAATTAAGAAATCGCTACCCGCTCTGTCTTTTCTGCTTTTGATGCGCTTCGCAGAGCTACTGTTTTTCCATACCCCATATACATAATTTTTTGCGTGATAGCCCTTCGCAAAGAGTAGCACGATATTGGCAAGCCCATTTTCGTACTCACCGTTTGCACCAGTATAAAGGGAGTCGCGGTGGAGTGAGCCGTTTCGGAATGAGACCGTAAGGCTCCAGTTCCCCTCCTTGTCCTTCTTTGGGCGACCAACGACTATATCGTCAAACGAGATAGACTTTATCAAAGGGTTTACGTGCGCAAATAATATAGACTTCATCTCTTCGCCATACCTTGTAAGCTCCTCAATCGTCACGTGCTTTTCTCCAGCTTTCGGCGCAGTAATACGTTCTCCCTTTGGGATGTCAACCCCTTGTCTTTTCAACTCTTCTCTGCCGGCTCTGCTGTTCGCATAGCGTTCAAGAAGCTTCATGATGTATTCTTCGGTTAACATGATACATCCCCCTGTTGTGTAATCATAGAAACAGAGCTGGGCAAGACCGCCCAGCTCCGTCTATGCAGAACTCTTTATCGGATAACATTCCAAGTGTCTTTGACCTCTTTCCAGATTTTATCGACAAAGGAGTTACCCTGAAGATATTTATATTGGTTGTATAGCCGTTCCATGTTTTCGTACTCGTAGATATCGATGGTTTTTGTATCGCGGTGTTCGTAGTAGATGGATGTAATTCTATCTCTCAGCAAACACTTGTCTGTTTCGTGCGAATTTTCACGATCCTCGCGCCGCCCCATCAGCCACTTCCGGAACGGCTTACACAGCGTTGTAAGAAGGACAAACAGGGCGCTCGGTATCCCGATGATAAGATTTATGACTTGTAGCGCATAAAGCATTGTGTCTCCTTCGATATGCCGAGCGGCACATCCAATGTTTTCTCGCCTTTTACTCCTTATTTTTTAATGAACGCCTTCATGAGGTCGCTCGACAGTATACTGCCGACGCCGCCCTTGATGCTGTCCATAATTTTTGCGATGTCTTCTTGTGGAATCCTATCCTCGAACTTTTGAAGGGCATCCGAAAGCTTGCGGACAATCGCATTGAAATCCGCTTTGTTTTCGAGATAGTTGCAATGCGCCTCGATGCGCTTGTCAACCTCGTCGAAAATCTTTCCGAGTTCCTCTCCGAGGATTGCGGCGACATCGTCGTAGATTGGTGTATAGTTCAAGAGAAACCATGCCTCATCTACCGTGTCGGGGATTTCGAGATCTGTAAAGTATTTGATTGTCGCATAGCGCTTCGCGAGGTCGATATAGCACGGGACAAATGACGCGATGTTGTCCGCATCGCCCATGAAGACATCGTTGAAGATTTCCTTCTCCATTTTAATTCTCTCGCTGAGCGGCAAAACGGGGTAAACCTTTACCGAAAACTCCCCTTCTCCTTCGCCGTACCTTAGCTCCTGCATTTTTGGAGCCTCACGCTCAACAAATTCCTTAAGCAAATTCTTCTTATTTTCGTCCATCCTTGTTCTCCTTTAATCTCCTTAATTTCTTTCTCTCCCTTCTGCCCTGGAGAATGTTCTCATATGTTGTCCAACCGCCATCGGCAACACAGTACCCAATCCAGACATACTCGATACTCGGGAACAGATACCAAAACATTTTCCGTTTAAGAAGGGCGACCGCATCTGGACATCCCTTGATGTCGATTACACGCTCTTTCCCATACTTGTCAACGGTATAGAAGTCCGCCTTATAGGTTATGGCTTGAACACTTTTGCCGCCGTGCTTAAATGCGGGCTGCAGAGTATAGGATTTCTGCCGCTCGCAATGCGTTATCTCGCCGCTCGCGAGTTGTGGGGTGATTACATCCCGATAGTACCTCATTTCCATGGCGCTGTCGAAGACAATACCGTCGAAAGTCCTGTCGGAACAATCACCCCTTCCCACGTTATATTTTGACCGGTTACTGGGTTTGCTTTTATTCATATTGTAGAAAAATAGCCGCGACTGTTATGCCGCGGCTACTGTATTCGGCCATGAGAGACGAGGCTTAGCCGCCCGCCACGATCTCAAATTCAACGGCCTGTTCGCCCGTGTAGTTGCTGCCCTCTTTGCCTTTGATTGTTGCCTTGCCCGTTCCAGCGCCCGTGTTGGAGCTATACTCGACGGTATAGTCGACGTTCTTCTTGAGCGCAACACCGTTATACGTAACGGTGAGTTCGGGAGTGACGGGCGCATCCGTGTACGTCTGCTGCTCGATAGGAGCGATGACGGCGTAGGCAAGGTCGCCTGCGTCGTGACGCTCGATGTCGAGGAAGTTGCCGTCCGCGTCCGTTGCGAGTTCGAACTCGATTTCGAGGCTGATGGGATCGCCAGAGCCGTTGTACGTTGCGTTGTAGTTGGGCTTGACAAGGCACTTATACGCTGTGATGTGTTCCTCGTATGTGGTACCTTCCTCATCCTGCCACACAGTATCGCCCTCGATCTTGTAGTACTTGAGCGCCACGCGGATGTCGTCCTTGAACTTCGCGACGCCGCCCTCGTCGGTGAGCTTGCCGCCCGAGATGAGGTGCATGAGCCGCATATCTGTGACCTGAGTCGAGATCGAAAGTGTCCCTTCGCGAGGGTCTTTGAAGCCGATCATCTTCCCATGCGCCTGCCCGCCGGTCGCCCATGTGATTTCGCCGGTCACTTCGATAGAGACTTCGTTGACGAAGTCAATGACCGCCGTATCGGTCTCGTCCTTGATGTTCGTGAACTTGAGGTTCAGACCGTACCGGTTTGCCATTTTGGTAGTATTCTTCATGACATTTTCTCCTTATAGATTTGTTATTGGTTTCAACCATCCCTGTATGTCAAAGTCCTTCCCGCCGTGAGTCGAGTAGGCGCGTTCGCCTATGCCAATGGCTCTCAAATACCCGTATTGGAAGAATTGGTCATATAACTGAAAAATGGTTAAATTGTATATATTCAGCAGGTTGTATCCAGTCCCGCCACATGATAGTTTGGAAATGATGTTACCGAGGTCCATTCTCCTGTCGGTTGCAGTCTTTTTCGCCTGAGCCTTCAAACACTCCTGCGCCTTCTCCCACAGCGCCTTTGACGCCGCAGAAGAGTGCCGTGTCGGCTTAGCCGACTTCCCGACATTGATGTAGTTGACTTGCAGCATCATGTCTCGCACGTCATCGAAATTGTCGCGGTCAATACAACCCACCGCGCCGTCACTTGTCTTCGCCTTCGCGATGAACACACGCCTCTTCCCGTCCCAAACAAGCTCCTCATCCATAAAAAAAGCCATTGCTTCTTGCAATAGCTTTCTCGGCGCATCCAAAACCGTCAACACGTCAAATGAATTTAGTTTCTCGTTGTTGCTGAGAGCCTTTAGTGAGCGACCGCTCACGGTCCTCATGAACTTGATAAGGTCATTTTTGTCCCACGATAGGATGTTTAGGTAGAGATAGTAGCCAGTGGTGCCGATTCCCTTTGTTGGCTTAAGCTCGTATAGAAACGGTGAGCGAATATGTCCAATCCCGCCGACGGGGATAGAATCTCCGCTCAGCAGGTCTTCGTAGGTGAATTTCACTCGTTGATCTCCACAAGGTTGAAGTCGGGGACTTCATATGTGATTTCTCTTACCGCGAAGCCATTGATCGGCGACAACGTTCTCACGGATTGCAGCTTGAGTATTCCGATGCCCATGAACATAGAGCCATTCAAAACCTTATCGATGTACCGCACGAGATTGTCTCGACGGTTTCCAATGACGCCCTTGAACGTCGGCTTATCGAGCTTCATGTAGTTCTTGTGGCACGCTATTGTGACGTACAACTTCATCCCCTTGATGGCTTTGTTCTCCACGCGGTCAACCTCTGCCTCAACCCACACGTAGGCGCCAACCGTCTGCGTTGTCTCGTCGATGTATTGATAGTCCTTGATGAAGTTGTCAAGCACATTGTCGAAGTCGTCCTCGGAAACGGTATCAAACGCCTTGTTGACGAGTAATCCAGCACACTCCTTGCTCTGCGCGATACGAAGCATGACCTTCGACGGATATTCCACGATTTGGTCCAAGTACGTCTTCGCCATATCACATCACCTCCACTTCGAGTTCTCCCGGCGCATAGCTCCCGTCTTGGCTTAAACACCTAAGCGTGAACCTTTCCCCGGACAGGTTGTCGTCTTCCTTCACGCTCACAAAGCACGTAGACCCGAGGGGTTGGATCGTTATGCCTTGTACGTCTGAAACGACCTCCCAAAGAAGGTTTTCTGGCGATGCGATGGTTGTCCCGTCAACGCCGACGACCTTCGCGGAATACGTCCTCCCGCTTCCTATTCGCATGGACGCACGACCATCGATTGTGATTGTGCCGCCCGTGCTTTCGTCGGGAGTACTTGTCTCCTCTCCCGTCGCCGCACGATAATCGCAGATGAGTTTTTCGAGGTTATCGGCCTCGGGATTGTAGGCGTCATCATTGATGCCAAACAGCATCAGATGGCTCCCTTCGCCGAAATTTCTGCTCTTCATGTCAATCCACTTAATCTTTCCGACTTCGAGAATCGGGGCGCCGTTTGAGTCGTAAATCACCCCGATAGCGAGGCGCTTGTCGATAAACAGCGCACGGCTCTCATCGTCCAAAGAGATGTAGCAACGGAAGCTGTTGTCTGTGACGAGAATTGGCTTATCGTTTCCGCTCGTGTATGAGCCATCGTCAAGGATGGCATACTTGGATATTTCCTTGAGATTATGGTCTTGGTAGTGGAAAATCTGGTTGCACATCCATAGAACACCGTATTTCATGCCGTATTCGTCGATATAGAGTTCGACACAAATCCAGTATTCATTGAAGACGTACACCAAGTCTCCGATGTGAATGTTCCCATCCGGAGACAGCGTTACCTGACATTTCTTCGTCGATTTGCGCGTCGCGACCATCGGCTGCGGTTCCCCGTTTACGAGAGCATCCGACTGATATGCCGACGAAGATTCGAGGTCATCGGTGTAGCTTTGTAGCACAAAGTCCTTCTCCTCGTCCTTGTCGGCGCGCGCCTTACACATCAACCACCAGCGGTAGTAATCCAAGTCCTTATGCACCATTGTCTTTACCTCCAAAATGCCCGTAGAGGTCATCTATGAACCGCGTCGAACCCAAAATAATTTTTCTCCATTTCGGGAACTCAACGCTGTTCGAGTGTATAAAGTTCATATTATTCAGCGCATAAATGTATAGTTTTTCTTCTGCAAGGGCTGGATATGTCAGCATGGCTCCGCTCATGCTTGTGATGAGCGAGTCAAGGTATTCATCGAGGTGGTTGTCGGCGCCAGCGAGTTCGTCCTCCTTCATCGGGAGGAGCCGATATACGTCGCCGCGGAGACTGAGCAAAAAACTTTGTAACTGTTTCATGGCTCACCTCACACCTTTAACTTGTCGATTGAGCCGTGCCTGAAGGAATAGGTGTTGATTTTTCCTCTGTACTCCTGCTCGAGTGTTTCCCGCAGCCCCCTTGCCTCGTTCAGCAAGTTGCCGGGGGAGTATGATGTGTAGTCCTTGTTATGAATGATGTTTCGCAGTAGCTGCCTATTGAGAACCTGCGCGCTCAACCAGTAGAAAGCAATCCCAAGTCCAAGAATTTCGATGATCTCATTATCGAGGTCGACATTGAACTGCTTCGCCTCGAGGTCGTAGTCGCTCAGGTTGACAGCGCACGCTGGTTGAAAATCAACGATAGCGGACATCAGGTACTTTTCCAGAACCTCTTGTTTCAGTTCGATGCACGTTGTCAAAAACGTGTGGTCAGTAAACCTGAAAACTGCCCGCCCATACACGTCCTCAAATTTTGTAGGCATACTCCCTCCTTAATCTTCAAGAAGGTTGCAGCCGAGAGCCTTTTCGAACGCCTTGATTTTCCGTCTGGAGTCGAGGGTGCCGTTTTCGATGAAGCCTTTGAGGGCAACCGTGAGGTTCTGTTTCGCCCCTTCGGCAAGCATGGGAACACGCTCTGCAATTTCTGCTTCGCTCCACTCGCATACGGACGTGAACGACGCAGGGTCGATATAGTCCTTGTAGTAGTGGTCGATGGCGAGATATTTGCAGATTTCTGCCGCGTTCGCCGTACATTCCTCACCATCCGCGCACCCGAGGATGATGAGCCAGTTGTTCCGGAAGTACCCGGGGCATTGCGCCTTCATGGTCTTCAGGTCCCCGACCGTCATGAACTGAACATCCCCTGCTCCGCTCCACGCGAAAGGCTCCCCGCTACGCGGGTTCTTGAAATAGAGTTTCCCGTAGAAACCGCTCCGAACCTTGACGGATACACCGTCATGGAGGGCGACTGTCTTCGGTGTTTTCTTGGTCGTTTTGGTTTCTTCTGTCATTCCTTGTTTCTCCTTGTAATTCTTTTACTTAGAACCCCGTAGGCATGTCTGGTGCCTACGGGGCGCAGGTGAAATTAGTCGCTGAACGTGAACACGCCCATCTTCGCGGAACACGCAACGGCAACGCCGACCCCCTGCCCGTACACGTATTCCTTCGTGAGGTCGTTGTTGGCATAGGGATCCCCGTCGATGAGAAGGCCAGTGCCTTCGTTGACCACCTTGACGGGTTTGTCGTTGCCCGCGAGTACGAAGAGCTTCGTGTCGTTCAGGGCGAATGTGGATGTGCCGGCTTTGTGGGTCTGTCTGAGGCAAATCATATCTGTCCCGTTGAACTTGCCGAAGTACCCGAGATTGTAGAGGTCGCTCTTGGCCTCATCGGACAGGACGGCATTGGGAACCTTGCGGAGCGCCGCCTTGGTCCCGTAGATGCGGGCGGGCATACCCGTCGCAGCCTCGACGTGGTCGACGAGGGCGAGAAGCGCTTCCTCCGCACCTTCCTTGTTGGAGGACACGACGTACTCGGAAGAAAGCCCGATGGTGTCGGTCGAAATGGCGTCGAGCGCCTTGTATGCGTCGCTGAGAATTTGCTGCTTGAAGGACTTCGCAACGTTCTCAACGAACTTGTTGAAGTCGATCTTACCGGCGAGAAGGCGATTGAGTTCCTCGTACACGCGAACGATCTTGACGGTCGTCTTGACGGGAACGCTCTGCGTAGCGTCGATGCGCTGACGTCTCACGCCCTTGATACCGGCCGCAGCGTCCGCGACCATGAAAAGCGAGTCGCCCTCGATTTCGAACTCGGCCTCGTCGCCGTCAGCGATGTTGCGATAGTCGACGAGCGAGAAGATGACGTCAGTATCCTTGAACCCTTCGTCAACGATGGCAGGAATAAGCTCCTCGATGAGCGAGAAAATCTTGCTGCCGCGATATGCGGTCTTGATGTTGATCTTCGTGGAGCCGCCGTTGGCCTCGACGAGCGCGTTACGGATGGCTTCGGAGGTCTGACCCTTTGTGTAGTTCTCCATTGCGTTGCCTTTCACGGCATCGAGCATAACCTGTAAAAGTTCCATATTTTTTCTCCTTGAATTTGTTATTTTAGACCATAGACAAACGAGATGCCGATTTTCTTCTCGTTAGCTCTTAGGGTCGAATGTTGCCTTCGTAAAGGCAAGTTTGATGACTTCTTTCTGATCGACTTCCACCGAGACGACAGTGTTCTTGTCCTCAAGGCGGAAGATGATATCGGAATCGAAATCGATATTAGTCCTCCCTTCGACAACGGTGCCGTTCTTTTTAAGGGTCATCTTGCTACCCTTAGCGGAAAGACGGAGCGGGAAGTAGTATCCCGATTGCTCGTCGGGGATGTCGCTGAACCCCGAGAAGTCCTTGACGTAGTGTACAGTTCCGAGAACGGTACCATCTTGCAGGATTTTGGTATCCGCGCTTATGAGTTTACTCACAGGCATGGAAAGAACCTGCTCGGAACTGCCAATCGGACTCGCCGCGGATGATTCCCGAGGTTTAGTTACTGACAGTCGGCAACCTCAACGACGTACCAGTCGCCCTCAACGCGGACGATTTTGCCGATTGTCGTGGTCTCCTCGGTCGCGGACGCCACGGCATTGAGCTTCGTGGAGCCTTCCTTGACTTCGACCACGCCGCCGACTTTGAGCTGCGCGGACGCGCCCTCGTCAAAGGCTTCCTTCGTGACGGAGAAGTAGTCCTTGGGAGTGAGGCGATAGCCACGGATAGGCGTACCCTTCTCGTTGATGAACTCGCTCAGCCCATAGTAATCCTTTCTCTTGATGACTTCGGGCGTAGCCACGAGCGCGAGGTCGCGGAGTGGCGTGTTCTTCTGGGGGACGGTACCGGTGCGGAGTTCGCGCTCGCCCTCGATGAAGGCGCCGATCGCGAGGACGTTGCCGTTCTCGATGTCGCCATCATACATAAGTGATACGAGGTCCTTGCCCTCGATGGTGCCGGACATATTGTCTGTTCTCACACATGCGTATTTTGTCATATTGCATTTTCTCCTTGTATTTTTTTATTCTTTGCGAAGATAGCGAGCCATGAACTCGTCCTCTTCCTCTTTACGGGTGGATTTCTTCTCGCTGAAACCGACGGGGATTCTGATTGAATCCACGGATTTCTTAGCGGGCTTCCCTGTTGCATACTTCCCGCGGATAGCATACAGCTTCTCCGTGAGAGTGTCCTCGCTTTCGAAGGTCATCGCGTCGCGCATGACAACCTGATATTCCTCGATCTCAGCGAGATCCGAGAACTTCTCGAGAATTGCCGCATACGACTTGCGCTTGTCATCTTCGATTCTGTCTGCCTTGTACTTCTCGAGGGCGGCATAGCGAGCTTGATTGTCCGCGAGTTTGTCCTCGTCTTCCTTGGTGAGCCACACGAGACGGACATGCTCACCAGCATCGGTGGCAAGAACCGCCTTGTTCTCTTCGTTGAGCGTATAGGGGATGCGAATTGTTTCTTTGTTCTCCTCTACGCCGTCGACGCCGAAATGATGCCGCACGTACACATATTCATTGTCAAAGTCAATCAGACAATACCATGAATACGAAGCATGATCATAAGCGTCGAGCGCGTGAAGCGCATCCCAAAGCGCGTCACATCTCTCTTGGTATGTCGTCCTGATGGCATACGTAATCGGCTCATCCTCGGATGCGGGTTCCTCGGCTTCGGCGCCGTCAGAAGGTTCTGCGGCAGGCTCCGCAACGTCGGTCGTCTCGTCGGCAGTAGCATCTTCATGCTCTTCTGCTGAAAAGTAGACTTCTTTGATTTTGTCGCGCAGCTCGTCTTCCGTCATTCCCTCGGTGACTTCAAAGGATAATGCTGTGTCTTCTGCCATGCCAAACCCCAGCAAAATCTTTTTGATAGTTTCCGCTTCCATCTTTCCTCCTTTCACGACGTTTTCCGCCGAGTAATTTTTGGTAAATTGCTCCTTAAACTCCGCGAAGAGTTCCGTCCACGTTCTCCCCTCTGCGAACTTGTACGGCTCAACTCTCGCGGACTTAAAGCATGGTGTAACGTTCTTGCTCTTGTCGTCACTCTTTCCGAGCAGGCAGAGAGCAGAGAACTGAAATCCCTTGACGTCCAAAAACTCACCTTCTTTCTTGGTTTCAAGGGGAAGGATTTCCATACTCTGTGAGAAGAATATGTCCTCGTTGTACTTGGCATCAAGCAGCTCGGGGTATCTTCCCGTCCAGAGGATGATATCGGCAACCAGATATGTCTGTTTCGCGCCGTTCTCTTCCACTTCCTCATAGTGGACGTCTTCCTGTGCGGGAACAGTCCCGTAAGGAATGGTGATGTTTGTGAAATGATAGTCGCCGTTCTCGTCTTTATTGAGCGAGACGTCGTGTCCCCCCATTCTGATATTCCCGTCTTCGTCGACGAAGATGTGTCCAACGACTGGGATGTTGAACAACGTGGGGAGTGCGTTGTCAACGGCATTTTTGGATAGAATTGTCCTGTTCCCGTTTTTCCCAAGTGCCAACACGTAACACTTGCAAAGCGTGAGTTGGTCATTGATTGGCTTGACGGGGACTATTTTGCTTGTGAAGTCTATCTTGATGATTTCATCCATTCCCGTCCCTCCTTAAAGTCGAAGCACCTGTTCGCGCACGATGGTTATGTTGTCACCAGCCGCTTCGAGAAGTCCGCCGAGAACGTTAATAAGCTCGGGAGACTCTGGGAAGCTGTAAAGGTGGATATCGTACCCGCCATCCGCGTTATTAACAGTCACGTACTCTTCCGCGCACGCAAACCCGCTCTCGCGAAGTGCATCAGCTATTGGTTTTTCCTGTATTTTGATATAAAAATTTGCCTGTTCCATGTCGGTTTACCTCATCGATTGGCGTTCGTGTCATTTGCCCGTGTGTTCTCGCCAGACTTTGACAGGTCTTCATCTGCGCTCTCTGGTCTCCCAGCATCATCGGAAGCACCATTCGTATATGTACTCTTCAGCGGAGTGAGGCTATCGAAGTCGAGAAGATTGTCCTCCATGTAGACCTGTCCCGCGATGTCGTACTGATGGATACCGAGCGCAGCGGCATATTGTGATTTCCCAAGCCCGAACGCCGCGGCTTCCTTATAGTACTTGATGTACTCCTCGCGGTTGAAGACGGTGATGGGAAGAATTGTGATTTTGAACTTCGTAGCTCCAGAGAGAGCGATTTTCAGATACCTGTTGATACAGCGCTCAATCTGTTGCACCATGCCAAGCACATAGGTCTCGTCGTTCTTGACGGCGAGCTTGATGACTCCCGCGGTGTCATTGTCCTTGCCATGAAGCAAGCCAGACGTACCAGCGTTTGACCAGAAGTTTGAAACCGCTCTGCTAAGATCGTCGACATCCGATACGCCGCTCTTATTCTCGAAGGTGAACGTATCGAACTTGAACGGCGTAAGCGCAAGCCCGACATCGTCGCCAAGAGCGTTCGCGACGTGGTTATAATACTTCGTAACCATAGGCTCGTCCATGAGCGGATTGCCCTTGTCGTCCACGGGGATTTGCCCCGCGAGCATCTTATAGTTCTTCAGCTCCGTCGCCGTTTCTTGAAGCTCTTCCGTATTCGCGATGGTATAAAGTGACGGCATCACCGCCGCGAAGGGCGGTATTGTGTAATCGAGGACTGAACTGTCCCCTTTGACGCAGATGGAGATGTCAAGCGGCACCTCCTGCCATTGGTCCCCCGTCGCGAGATAGTCGTTGTACATCTTCGTGAACTCGGGTGGATAAAACTCCAGTTTGCTTGCGATCTTGGTCATATCGACCTTATACACGAAGCACCCGTCGCAAATCGCCGTAATTTTGCAATAGTCGGGGTCAATCTTCTGTATAAATGCGGAATTGCTGTCTGTGAGCCACACGCCGTAAAATGCCCCTTCGCGAAGCGCTATGAGCTGAACCCACCGCACAACATACGGCACGTTGATAAGCTCAAGCACTCTGGCGGCTTTACGGAAGTTCTTCTTGAAATTGTCTTTAACATCGTCTTTGCTGAATCCGAGCGGTGAAATCACATAGGCGCCGACGTACAGCCCAGCGTAGTAGTTAAGAAGCCTGTTATAGTGCATCGACGACACATACATGTAGTTCGATGCGTTACGCAAGCTCTTTTCGTTGGTGTCCGTCGTAGGATTTTTCAGCCAAGAGAGGATGTTCTCCTTTGAGTAGACGGAGAAGTTGCTACTCTTTTTCGACGATGGATCTCTGGGATTGTACGTAAGCTGGCGTACCATCTCCCGCATGTACCACAACGGAACATTGACATACTGCGCATCGTTCGAATGGCTTTGAGTACCGCGTTTCTGTCCTTGGTTCCGGTTCCGATGTTTCGCCATTACTTACCTCCTTTGTCTTTTCTGCCGAATTTCGGCGTTCTGAAATAGAGCGTCAAGTTCTCCATCTTGTTCTTGGAGGATGTTGCACGTTCCCTTTCAATTTGTTTTGCAACGTATATGTTGTAGCTCAAGCTACTGTAACGGTCTTTGCGCATACCAGATTTCTCTTTGACGCGCACGACGCCATTCTTCGCCTCGTACTCGAGGTTGATCAGCTCGTTGACGAGAAGCGTCGTATGGATATACGGAAGCTTCAAGGCGACCTGATCCTGCGGAGATAGCGTACCATAGCTCTTGATGCTGCCTTCAAGCGCCTCATCCGCGTCGTACTCCGAAATGAGGAACTTGACATGCCCTTGGTTGAGTTCCTCGCGCAACCCGAGAGCGCACCGTGAGTTGAACTCTGGAGCGCCGCGGATTGCCCAAATCACCTTGGGCGCCCCTTGGGTGGTACACCGTTTGGCAACCTCGTCATCGTTGCAGCATGACAAGGCGCCGAACGCTTCACCTGTGGTTTGGTCGTAGATGTCTCCCATCAATAGATCTGTCACAGGAAGACCGATGCCGTTACTATCGATTACGAGATAATCGCAATCGAAGTCAGAGAATAGACGCCTTATGGCCAGTGCTTGGTCGTCGGCGCGCAGGCCTTCGTTGTTCTCCGTGTACACTATGTTCTTGATGTACCGCCCGCCGTATGGGGCCGGCAGCATCTGATTGATGAAGATTGAAGTCGCGTCGTTCTTATTTTTCGCAGACGACATGAGCGCAATGTCCGCGGATAGAATCCGTATCTCCCCCTCTTTCTTCGGGGGGATGCGGAGTGCCTTATCTGGGAAACGCTGTGTGATTGCCCGAGGATAGAACGGACGACGAATGACCCTGTTCTTGTCCACCTCGTCGTACTTGTATAGCCCGCTTGAGGCTTGCGACCAGAACAGAGCCTGCATTTCCATGTAGAATTGCAATTCGTTGAAGTCGCTCTCAGACATTTCGTCCTCAATGCGGTCACGGTCAAGTAGGTCTTCCTTGATGGCAAGCTGATACGGCATCGCACAGCAGAAATAACTTCTGCCGCGAATCATATTAACGACATAGGACCTGACTTGTTCGTAACTCCAATGCCCTTCGTACCAGCAACTGCTTGCATACAATTCCTTCGTCCTCTCCTTGGGATACCCTGCGTATTCTGGCCTATCGAGATACCCCGGGTGGCGGGGGGCGGTCAGGAACTTCTTGAGAACCATGTCGATCACCACCTTATCCAGCAGGCGGAACTCATCCACTATTAAGATGGTGGCTCTGTTATGTCGTGCGCTATCGGACGCCGTGACAACCTTGATGATTGAACCGTTTCGAAATGAGAGGAATGATTCTGCTTGATTGATTTTCACATCAGCAACCTCGAGACGGAGATTTGCCGACTCTGGCATCAAGATGGTCTGTATCTTCGTGATAACCTCAACCGCTTGTCCCCTCGTTTTGGAGGCGAGACAAATTGTTGAGCCGGGGTAAAGGATACAATAGCAGGCGCAAAAAACGGCGAGAAGGAACGATTTTCCCCCGCCGCGGCTTGCTAAGTATATGGAATTTACCTTCCGAAACATCTCAAAGAGGATTATCTGCTGGAACCTCTTGAGGGTAAGCCCAAGATAGTCCCTTGCAAACCTATGCGGATTCGCCCTGTAAAACGCCGCCCATGCAGCCACGCCGTCCATGACCCGCTTCCGTTTTTCCAGTTTGATTTCGGCATCTGTCTTCTTAACCTCTGCTGGCGTCATTCTTCATCACCGCCCTCTCCGCCTTCGTTGTCGTCTCGTTTGCTGCTGTATCTGTCGAGCAAAGACATATCAACGGCATCTTCGTCCGCCTCGTATGTCGGCGGCTTGACGGTATACTTCTCAAGCTCCTCGCGGTATGCCGCCTCGTTATCATTAGTGACGTGAACGAGGTTGCACAGATGCCCAAGGAACCATGTATCGATGTATTTTGCAATCCCGTCGACATCTTTCCACTCCTCATCCGCTTCTCCGACGGGGCGCTCGTTCTCATACATCTTGATGAGTGTGCCGAACGTCTCTTGGTCTGCGAAATCATCGGTGGGATTTTGACGCGGTTGCAGGTTGCAGGCGCCGAGCAAATCTTGGAACGCCTTCATGGCGTCCGCGACTTTGCCATTCCCTTGCTGCGCCTTCTGAACGTTAAGCTGCGCGAGACAGATCATGCGGATAAGCTCTTCCTGAGCCTTTGACTTGCACTCTACGCGCGAGCGCCAATCCTTTTCTTGCTCTTGGAGCCATTCATAGTCCTCTGGTTTAAGCCCGAATCCCCAGTTCTTTGTCATCTCCCTCGTGACCTCGAACGTGCCTTCCTCTGCCTCGCTTGCACGAGATACGATGTCGTTCATAGTGTTGATACGCGACGCCTCTCCCGACTCGTATTTCACCGTGTCGAGGAAGTTGCGCCCCCGCATCATCACCTGCTTAGTGTTCAGCTTCGACGGATAGAGAGAAAGTCTCGACCTCGTCGATGGAATATATCCCGCCGTCATTGAGGACGCCTCGATGTCGTAGGGATAGTCGAACGTTGCGCACCAATGGCGCAAAGCGTGTTCTTCGTTGCCGCTGTAGAAATCTACGAGAGCGGCATATATCGTCTCGGCACACTCCTTGCACACTGGGAGATAGCCGTTATTGCCCCTCCATAAAATGGAATTGCTTGCCTTGTAAAAGTTCCTGTCCTGTGTGCCGTATGACTTCCCGCAACACGTACAATAGTACTCCCGCGAGCTGCGTCTTTCTTGCACGGGGATTTTCGGCATTTGGAAATCCTTGTTTACCTTGATCGGGGCATAGCGCATTATCTTTACCTGTTCGAGCAATGAGCCGCCAAGCGGCTTTCCGCCCCCAGGTTTCAATTCACTCATTATGCTTCCTCCTTATCTCCCTCAGTCAAAACAAACCCTCGACGGCATCATCTTCCTCGCGCACAATATAGAAATTCATCGTTGTACTCGAGTCTTCATGCCCAAGAAGCTGTCTGACCGCCTCGACGTCCTTCCCATCTTCGACCACGGCTTGTGTCGCACGAGACGCGCGAAGCGTATGCGGATGGACACTTCTCCCGACGATCGGTGATATTGTATTTGTGAACCAGTTGTTGAAGGTCGTCTCACCTATCTGCCTTACGCCACCGCCGTACTTAGTCACAAACATGTACGGACAATCGTCATCGCCGCGGATGGCGAGCCATTGCTTCATGGCATCCATGGCTTCCTCGCCAAAGGCAAGGCGACGTATCTTTCCCCCCTTGCAGCGAATTGGCTTCGTGTAATAGACCTTGACCTCTTCGGTGGCGTCGCAATCCCCGCCGTCCACCGGACGCTTTTTTATAATGGGCGGCAGGGCAACGATGTCTTTTGTAACCTGTCTGCTCTCCTCTCTGCGGCAACCCGCCTCAAAGGTGAACAACACATACGCGAGCATCTGATATTCGTTCATACTTCTGAGCGTATCAACCAGATGGCGAAATTCCTCTTTTGTGAGAGGAATTTTCTCGCGAACGATATTTTTCGGAGGTCTTTTTATCGATTTGTTGATGAAGTTTCGGAACGTGGGATAGTCATCATGGTAATATATTTCGATATACCCATTGAGTGACGAGATCGCTGCCCGCTTGTTGTTCGTGTCCGCGGACGAGCATCCGCGGTTCACCATCCAGTTCTGAAACCTCTTATATTCAAGCGGCTTGATGTCGATCTGCCGCTTGTTGTTTAGATTGTCTTTCACCCACACAAACCAAATCTTGAGGTTTGACTCGTAGGCTTTCTTGGATTTTGGGGAAAGCTCTACGGAATCAGCCAAGAAGGATTGCAGGATGTCGCGATTGAACTCGCACACTTCTTCCCATTGTTCTTGCGTTACCGCATTAAGCTTTTTCATTGCTCCCCTCTCTGTGTCTTATTCCTTTCTTGTGTTGAGCATCTCCGACGGGGTGAACTTTACGAAGTCACGCGCCGGCTTTGTTACGACCTCGCCAGTTGCGGGGTGTCTGACCCGCTTCGGCTTTGCGGTCTTGTGCTTGAAAGCGCCGAAGCCGGGGATTGTGAGATCTTCGCCTTCCACGAAGACGACAGTACCGAGGTACTCGAAGATGTCTCTAACGATTTGGTCGGCAGATTTGTATGTAATGCCATACGCCTCCGCGAACCCTCTTCCGAATTGTTTCCTGTTTACCATTCCTTTTCTTCCTTATATCCTTATTTTCTCTTACACTTTGAGATTGTACTGTTCCACGATGCCACGCCCCGCTTCAAGGAAGAAGAGCAACGCACCCGGGTTCGATGTTTTGCCGAGTTGAAGCGCGTAGTCGTCGATGCCGATGATGGATGGGATGCTTACGACCTCGCGGTTTCTGCCTACGGTCTCTGCGCTGAAGTGGTGTTTGTGGGCGCCGACAAGAATGTCGACCATGACGTCATATGTGTTGCTGAACGTCCGCAGCGCGGACTCCATGTTCTTCACCTCTCCATGGATGCCGAGAACGTTGTACCCACAGATTGAGTCGAAAATCAGCCCGCTTTCGTTCGTATGGAATGTGAAGTTTGGATTGCCGTGCAGGCGCACCTTAATGAACTCGTTCACCACGGTACTCATGTTCTCGTCGGTGAACGTACCCTTCGGCTGGTTGATGAGACGAAGTTCGCTGTGGTTGCCCTTCACCGTATAGAAATCGACGTGTACATACCGCGAAAGCTCGTTCAGCCAGTTGCAGATATACTCAGCGTATTTCACCGTCGACTCGACGATGCCGTAACGGAGCTTCATAAGCTGCGACACGCGGAGGATGCCGTCGATTTCGTCCCCGAGGGAGAAGACGCGAATGTTCGTCAAGCCCTTCGAAACGATAATGTCGATTGTCTGCGTCAGTAGAGACGACATTCTATCCTCGAAAATCTCAGGAGTGTACTCATTGATGATGTCACCAAAGAGTCCTTTGATGCAAAATTCCGCCCCATAGTGCGTGTCCGCGAAGCACAACACGGCTTCCCTGTCGCCCTCAACCGGCGTGATATAACGCGGGATAGTGAGCGGTTGCAACTCTCTCACGGCGTCGCAAATCTTCTCACAGATCAGCTCGTCGCGAGACTGTTCTCTGAGCCAGCGGTTGTACTCCAGCTTCTCGTCACGCAGCTTTTGACGTTCGAGGAGAAGCCCTCTTCTTTGGTCGCGGAGAATCCCAGAGTATGCTTCGCTCGTGAGGTCCTTGAAAACATTCGCCTCGTAGAACCTTTTCGCTTGCGAGTACGGCTTGCGATACGCGGATTCATTCCGATACTCGCTGTCGTCCTCGCGGAACTCTTTATTGATGAGGTCGGCGATTTGGTCCCAGCTCAGATCCAGCTCCCCCGAATCCTTCGCTTGTCCGAGGCGCCAGATGTACTGTTCCTCGTTCTCGCCTTCCAATTTATGAGTGTCTATCATATTCCCTCCTTGATGTGTTTGCCTCTCAAAGTGGGCGCCCTTTCCATTTCTCTTCCTATACGGTCGCGTTTTTCAATTTTTGCTATTGTCTAAATATGACGTATAGTAGGGATTTTTTTGCCACCCGTCTAAAACGGATGGTGTACCGTGGAGCCGATTTTTTGTATGTTTTTGACGAAAATCATCCTTCTGAACAGACTCTTTTGAAGTGAAATCCATAGTAAATTTCGTCCCCGTCCGCATCTTCTTCGAGCATATAAACGGGTTCCTTGCTCCCCTCTATCATGCGCATGAAGGTCTCGTTCGGCTTGCAAAACATCGTATCAAACATCAGGCTCTTGATCTGCTGATTGTCCTTCTTTTCAACCTCGCGCAGAACGAGATACATCAGGTACTCGTGCGACGACATCTTCTCAATAGCGGCGACACATTGCTGCTTTAATGAAGACGCAATCTCTCGCGTGAGGAGTCGTGCCGTCTTGTCCTTGTCATCGTAGCCGATATAGGTCTCCGCAATCTTTGTTTTGTAGAACCGTATCATCTCGATGACCTTATCGCGGATGATGTTGTACTTCCCCGTCTTAATCTCCGCGGACGGCTTGCGAACAATATCCATGAGAGGAATGATTTTCTTGCTTGCACGTCGCGCCTGCTGGTATTTCGCCGATGCGATTATCTTCTGAAGGTAGTCCATCGGTGTCTCGAAGTAGCGGTAGTGCGTATCGGGCGGCAGTTCAAACCCATTCTCGGTCGTTATCATCTTAAAGAACATCGGCTTGATGGTCTTCCCGTCCTCCTCAATGTGGTACTTCCGCTTGAGGATTTCGATTTCCTTGGCGCTATCGATTGTGAACTCCCGCTTTGCCTTGTCGATTTCGACCCCTGATAGCACGTCGAGCTTGCAGATGTCGTTATACAGCTCCTCAACCATCTCGTGGGTCGCCCCCTTGTGGCGCCGCTCCCAATAGAGACTGTTAAGCTGCTGCGAGAGGTTGACGATCTCCCCTATCTTATTGACGCTTGTCTTCACATCCAAGTCGGCTTTATCTGCGGAGTTGTAATGGCGTCTCGTCTTTTGGGCGCTCACGCAGTTTGTGGGAACGCGATAGAGGCCGTAGTTCTTCCTCGCGGCGCGGATGAGAAGTTCATTATCCGTCAGTAGGATAGTGTCACTATCCATGTCGGCCCCGGAAAGGCGTTGCAGTATGTTCTCCCCGATTGAGTTTATGTATACAATCTCGTTCGTCAGGTTGAAGTACCTGTCAATCTCCTCACTCGCAACATTTTGAGCGAGAAGAACGTTCCCCATCGTCACGTGCGGACTTCTCGAGCCGAGGAGCGTCTTCCCGTAGGCGAACCTGTGCGAGTGTATATTCCCAACCCCAATGCCGCTCTCTCCGTGAAAGGCTCCAATAGACTGTTTTAGAAGCTCTACGCCATTTCCGAGGAGCGTTGAGTAATTCCCATCAAGGAGAACGTGTCCTCGCTTTAAGTTTCTAAAAAAGCCTTTTACTATGGCGTCGCGGAACTCCTTGTAAATCTTCGTCTGGCTGAACTTGTCGTTGATGCCAAGGAGTTTGAAAACGATTTCATTCTTCGTGACGAGTGGCGCGAACGCTTCATCCTCTGCCTCTGGTTTGAAAGCATATCCGATGTGATACCGAAGAACCGCGGGATCCGTTCTGACGGCGTTGATATACTCGAGCGACGGGCGAAGAATCTCCTCCATGTCCTCATAAGAGAGTTGCAGGGTGTTGAGAAGCTGATAATGACATTGAACCATCCTGCCGCCGAAGAAGTGCGTCGCCTTCTCGAACTTCACAATGCCGAACGTACTCTCGATGTTCGCGAGCCATTGGTCTATCGTCCCGAACTTCAGGTACTTGACGCTGCTCGGCGTCGTGATGAGTTTGATTTGCGAAACATCCTTAGCAAGAGTGAAGCCGTTGAGCTGCTTGACGTCCGTTATACCGTTGTCCGCAAACCACTTCTGAATGTTCGTGTTAAAGGCACACGTTTTGAAGAAACGGTTTCGAAGCAGCAGCATCCCCTTCGCGGAATACTTGCCGAACATACTCTCATCCAGCAGCGACTCGCCATCCCAGATGCAGTTAACGACCTCGACATCTTTCTTTGTGGCGACGAGGCGGTTATCCACTTCCTCAACGGCGACGACATTATCCATGAACTTGCTCTCGAAGTCGTCTACGACGAGAATACTCTCCGGGGGGATGTCAATCGTGTCGATGATGCTGCTCATCGGAAGCGCCGTATACGCTTCCCATGACGCGAGATCGATAGGCGCGTTCTCTCGAATGGTCAAGCCGCATCTGTCCCACCGCGCCATTCTCTTAGAGATCAGCTCGTTTACGAACAGGCACTTCCCGACGCGACTGCTCCCCGTGCTGCGCTTGTAGCGAACATAGTAGATGCCGTCGCAATAGAACCCATTCTCGTAGAGGTCTTGCCGAAGCTCCGCCTTATTCTTTACGACGGGCGGCTCGCCCGCAAGGATATAGCAGCCGTCGACGAAGCGAAAGTACGGCGGGAGAATGTCTGCGCCGAGCGGCGTCTTGATCTCCACGTTCGTCTGTATTCCGATGAGAATCCCGTCCGCAATGCACACGCCGTCCTCAAACTCGCAATCCCGGAAGTCATAGCCGGCGCGAACATAGGTATTCTTCCCCGCCTTGTTGAACTCCTTATAGGAATAGGAAAACTTGACGTTGATGGCGACTTGGGTGTATCGGCGCCCGCAAAGAGAGAAGGAGAAATCCTTCCGACGGGCGGCGCGCTCATATTCATCCTGCATCTTCATCGTGTCGAGGCTCCAATCGAGGGTGTTCTCGAACTTCTTGAGATTCAGGGCGCCGTCCTTTGTGCGGATGTTGTAGCCGCAAGGTGACGGCGTGACCATGTGCATTGCAGCATAGAGGTCTTTTGCCTCTACCGATAAAATGCGTAGCCCCTTACTCTTCATCTGCACCTCTTCTTCATCAGCCCCTGCTGTTCCGCAACGACCTTCTTATATTCCGCAACGCGCATCCGCAGGTCTTTTTCGTATTCCAACTCCGCAATGTCGCCCTCGAGCGGAACGTAGTCTTCGCAAGTCCCGCGCTCATCGCGACATTTATCTCCCCACAGGCAATTATCACAAGCTGTCATTGTCTGTACCTCCATATTACTTTCTGTATTGCCTCATCACCGCGGCTTCTCTCTTGCCACTCTTCGTCTTCGGTGCGCGATGATGGTATCTTATCTCTTTGAGGTCCTCTCCCGCCGCGAGATTGGAAATCCAATGCTCGAGAAGGTATCTCATCCGCTTGCTCGGGACATATATCCAGACCTCCTCGCCCTTGCGGATAGCCGACCTGAAAATCCATTGAACGAGAACCGAGAGCGCGTACATATCCTGATTGATCTTCTCGACGCCGAGGCGATGGAGATAGTTCTTCATCCACGGCATCATGAACACGTTGATACAGTAGGCGAGGTATCGCTTGTCAGCGAACTCATTGCTTGCCCGACGGTTGAAGGAGACGAAGGAATTTGAGTACCCTTTCCCCTTCAGGTTCGAGCGGTATTTGGCGAGCGTCGTCCACATTCGGGCGTCATACGCAGAAGGCGCCATGTGGCGGAAGACATTGTAGATGTTCTTCTTGATGGCTTCAAGCTTCGGCTTCCCCTCTTCTTGGAAGGCTCGGTCAAACCAACCCGACGAGAGCGAATAATTGTCTCTTCCGATGGCGTTCTGCTTCTCGGTGCCGACGATGTGGATGAGGCCGCTCAGGTCACGTTTCCTGTCCATCTCGGACATCTCGCAGAACTGATAGATACCATTCACCCGCCGCGTCCCTATCAGCTCGTACTCAACTCCGTGGACATCGAAGAAATACTTCAGAAGCTGGTACTCGAACATATAGGTCAGCACGTAGGCCTGCTCGAAGCATTGGAAGATGTCGATAGGCAAAGCCCAGAAATAGAACCTTCCGTCGTAGTTGACCATGTCGCGGGACTTGGAGATCCTCATGACGTCGCTGAACACAACGCCGTTATAGTCGTCATCTTTCCAGACGATGCCGTCATTCTCCTCGCGGGCAATGTTGTTCCGCTTGAGAAACTCGATGTCTCCCGTCGCGATATTGACGGGCTGGAAGAGGTCAATCACCTCGTCAAGCACCAATATATAATGTTGCGCGCGTATGAGTTCCTTGATCTCATCCGTATAGCAAGCAAACAAGGCGTGTGTGCTGGCGATGTTCTTGCCTTGCCGTATGAGGTCAGGGAGATCTTTCAGCTTAGAGTAGCTATTGTTGGGGCGCCGCTCGGGGGAGATGAAGCCCCTCCCAGAGCAAGAGTCCTTAATGCGGTCAACTTCGTCGAGATACGGCGTGATGAAGATGTATTTATGCTCCGTATCGGAGTTCATCATATTGATACAGCTCAACGTTTTCCCCGCGCCGCAGAGGGCGTCACAGACCTTGACCTTCGTCTTTTTCGGTTCTTCTTCGTACACCTTAAAAAATCCTCCTATGGAAGCCTCTAAAAGAGGCGAATGAAAACAAAAAATGCAACCCCCGGGGTTGCAAATCGACTTTTGGCACCCCGTATAGTACGGGGGATTCTCACTCGCGCCTAAAAAGGAAGAGATAAAACCAAAGACATTAAGACATGTACGAAGTCGGAAACATAGGCTCCTCGCAAGAGGCCCTCGATTAGCGAGGAGCCGCGTGGCTTCAAATGACTTAAAGCGTTGTCGATTGCACCCCCACGCGGGAGTGGGTACCGGCAGAGCCGGTGTCGCGTAATGTGTCTTGAGGTTTGGTCTTATCTGTAACTTTCGGTTGTACCTATATTATACGTCATATTTAGACAAGGTGTCAAACATTTAAGCCAGTAAAAGGAAGATTTGTGAGCAAAATCTTTTCTTTTTTTCTATTTTTTCTTTTCTTTTTTCTTTCGTTATATAAGTATGCGTACCTAAGGTATGCGTACTTATATAGATTTTGCAAATACGCTTCTATAAACCATTGCGTTATATTGCATACTTAATTAGGTATGCAAACTTGCTTCCTGTATAAGTACGCGTACTTATATATAATAGTAATAGATATGCGTACTTAAAAGAAGGCGCGGGGCTTTGTTCGGAGCGCGCTCAAAAGAAGCAATTTTGCCACTTTTGCGATCTTATCGAGAGTTCTCTCCTTCTGTACGGGCTTTTTACGAGCTTAGAATAGTTAATATTTTTTTCTTGCAAAATTGATCTATTAGAGTTCTCCCCTTCCTTGCGAGGATTTTCCGAGGTGAATGCCGAGGAGTTCGTTCGGGTAAATGGGGCGTTGAGAGTGAGGAGTAGCAGACATTAAAATTTATAGGTCGCGTGTGCGCGCTTGGTATGTAAAACTCCCCCCTCCCCCACGGCGATGTTATCAACGCCAAAAAGATAATATTCCTTTGACCCATATATTTTGCGCGTTCCCTATTTTCGCGCTCGCGGGCGAAATTTGGAACGCACGCGCGAATAGAATGGACTGCGCAAAAAGTAAATCGTTTGCGCAAAATAAATCGTTCACCACCCCTTCCCCCCTCTCCCTTCCCTATTCATTTTCCGCCCGTACTATTTATTCGCGCACGTTGTATAATTGTATTCACGTGAAGTAAGGGGTTCGCGCAAAATGTATTTGTTTGCCCTCGCTGTCAAGGGGGCTTCCCCCTCTGCACTCCCCCTCCAAGTCGCCCATACGCGCCCCAGCACGTGCGCGTACAATCTACTCGCCTGCGCGCAAAATAAATAGTACACACCCACGTGATGTAAAGGGTCGCTTGCTCGCGCAAAATAAAGTGTTCACCCTGCCCGCGGTTCAAGGTCGCCCCCAGCCCCTTGCGCGCCCGCCTGTCACTATTACGCGCATAACACACGCTCGCGTTCACAAATTTCGCGCCCGCGCCCGCCGTTGCCGACCGCCGAAAAATTTTTCAAAAATCGCCCACCTTCCCCCTACGGGGGAAAAAATTTTTTTCGAGGGGGTCAAAACGCTTGACAGCAACCGCGCGCGAGATATAATCAAACCGCCGACGGCAACCCCGCCGACGGCAGCCGACCGCTCCCCCAAAGGGGGACGCAAGCCACGGACGGTCGGTTCCCCCCTACGGGGGGAAGGAGAAACCCATGAGAGCTACCACCACCACCGCAACCGCAACCGTTGCCCCCCTTGACGAAGTCAAGACCTCGTTCATGCAAGCCGAGCTGTCCCGCATCGTCGCCGAAGTCGGCGTATCTCATATCTGCGATATGAGATACCGTCGGTTCGACAACGTCCTCGCATGGCTTGGTCACGTAGTGACCAAGAAGGCAATCCTCGCTCGCCCCTACCTGCCCGACGAGTACGCGGACCTCGCCCAGCGTCTGGGTGAAACCCAGACGGAAATCGACGATTGGCGGGAGGACGTAGTCCTCGCCGTTTGGACGGCTATCGCCGAAGGCGATACCGACCACGCCGTCACCCGTGCGTTCGAGGCGCTCGCGAGAGAGCTTGACCGCCGAGACGACTACAAAGCCCGCACCAACAAATCTCTCCCGAAGGGAGAGATTGTTGACCGCGACTTTCGTCACGTTGCCGCCGTTTTGACGTCCCTTAACCCCGAAGGGGTTAAACCCGAGGACGACGGCTGCGAAATCCCGCCCGAGAGCGTGGAGGCGTATGCAGGCGAAAAGCTCGCCGCGCTTTTTGACGAAGTCAAAAAAGCTCACCCCTATGCCCCGCAAAAACGCTGGAAGTGCTTTGAGTACTTCGTACTCAACGTTGCGAACGGTGACATCGCCGATTTGCTTGCTATAAGCAAGCAAAAAGCAAGCAAGAACAACCGCGAAACCGTCGAGTGGCTTCTTGACGTAGTCAAGAAGAACCCCGAGTTGCTCGAACACTTCCGCTCCCACCTCGCGAAAAACGCCCTGTAAGGGCGTTCGACCCGACCGACCCCGAAGGCAACCCCTTCGGGGTTGTTTTTTTCTACGCGCGCGCACATACGCGCCTATACGCGCCCGTCGCGCTGCGCCCCTCCGCCCGTGTCCGTGTGCCTGTACGCCCGTGTGTACGCGCCCATACGCGGGAGCGCGTCCTCTTGGGGGGAGCACGAGGGGGGGTGCTTCTCCGTGTGTCCGTCGAGCCGTGAGGGCTAACCCCTAAAGGGGTTGACAGCTCGCCCTGTGTAGTGAACGACGGCGACCCCGCCGCTCGGCTCGCCCCCTCACGGGCGCGGGTCACGGCTCGGCTCGGCGGCTCGGCGGCTAACCCCTAAAGGGGTTGACAGCTCGCCCTGTGTAGTGAACGACGGCGACCCCGCCGCTCGGCTCGCCTTGGGCTGCGTTGCGTAAAAATCCTCGTGGAGGTGCAAATGAACGTTTATGTCCGTCCAAGCAAGCTTTCTCGGAGTACTTGCTTCATCTTGGCTCATGCCGAAAACTTCGAGCAAACAGGCGTTTATGCCTGCGTATGGCAAGATAACTACGACATCACGTTTGCCCGTGAATGCGTCAAGTATCTCGGGTATGACAAGATTTTCGTCGACATCGGCGAAGAATACGGCAACTCGGTATGGGTTGACGTGACGGAAAAAGTCCTGCGTGACGAACACATGCAAGTGACATCGGCTAATGCCGCGTGATTGCGGAATACATAGCCCCACCGTGTGGGGCAAGCGCACGGGGTCACGCCCACCGACGGGCAATGTGGACGGCATGACGTCCCAAACCAATCATGACCCGCCTCCGTCGGGACATCAACGGATAATTACCTCCGATGGGGTCGTAGCGTGACGACCCCGAACGCTCTCAATGCTCGTTCCTCCTCGTGGTGAGAGTGGGCAGCTCCGAATGGGGCTGGCTGATTGCGGGCATAGCCGACCATGGACGGCGATAGAATTTGCATGGCGTTACCTTGACGACAAAAAGGCGTCGGTTAAGCCGCATGGGAGTAGACCTACGGCGAGTCGGATAGTGAAATCGGCAACAGGTATGGCATCAAACCTAAACTCGGCTTGTGCAACGTGTGCCTATGCGTGATGTCGCAAGTACGATCCTCGCATGATAATACGTCCGTTAGGCGTCGCCATGCCCCAAGGGGCGTGTGGTCAACGTCGTCTCGCGGTCAAATGGAAGGTAATCCCGTCCTGCGTGATGTGCATAGTCGCGCCCCAAGGGGTGGCGTTATGTACTTGTCCTGCGTCGATACGATTTGCGGATAGCGTGAATACAATCAACCTCTAAAAAACTATGGGCGTCGCCTGTGTTTGCGGGCGTCGCCCTCTTTACGCCCATGGGCTACCTCCTCGCGGTGGGCGCGGATACCCAACCAACAGCCCGAAAAATCTATACTCAAGGAGTAACATTATGGCAGAAGCAATGAAAACCCCCCTCGAAGTCGCACGCGACAAGTTCGACGTGGCGTTGAAAGACGCAAACGCCGCCCTCGAAAAGAACCCCGTAGACATGACGGCATACAGCGCCGCCATCGCCGCCCTCGACGAAGCGGAAAAGCAGTACGCTAAACTCGCCGCGGAAGCGAAATACGCCGAGTTCACGACGAAGGACAACCCCATCGTCGAAATCATCAAGGCACGGACGTATACCATCCTCGGGCATAAGGAAACCCGCGGCGGCACGAAGGAAAATCCCCGCGTCATGTCCGTCGACATGGTCGAGAAGTCGAGAGACATCGACCTCCTCGCATTCTGCGAGAAAGCAAAGCTCGATACAAATTGGGCATTCGTGGCGTCTCGCGTCAACCAGCTCATGTGCCTCCGCGCCGCGACCCAGCTCGGGGCGGACGTGAAGAAAATCGCAACGTCGTATTTCCTCCGCGACAAAGTGAAGGAAATCAATCTCGGCAAAACGCCGACCAGCAACACACAGGTATGCAAGCTCCTCCAGACGGTCATCGACGAAATCATGCCGAGCGACATGACGGAGGGCGGCGTCGCATACAAAGTCAACAGCCACGACGTGGCATACCTCGACGACCTCTACGGGAAAAAGAGCGGCAAGCATGACCTCACCGTGAGGGTATCGAACGACTCCTTCTTCCGTCGCATCCTCGTGGACATCTGCTACCGCCTCGTGACGAACGGCAAATACGGCGTCGACGGCTACAAGGGATACAAGGACGAGGCGTAACCTATGCGAAAGGGCGGCGACATTTACGCAGTAGAGTATAACGTCCGAGGGGCTGTCGTGATATACGGCTCCTTGGGTGTAAGACAATACTACTACTATACGAAGAAGCAGGCTATGGCGGCATATCGTGAAGAGTGCCGCCATACTCTTTTCTACAACGAGCCGCGCCGTCTGACGTGACATGGAGGCGAATATGGCTGCCTTGCCGCATCAAATGACCATCGACGAATATCTGCAGGAACAGAAGTTGCGTGACGAAGAAACAGCGTCATACGATCCGTGCGACCATTGCAACCGCGGCTGGTGTTACGGCTGCTCGTACCGTGGGGGATAAAAATTTTGCGGAATCATGCAATTCCACTTGACACCCCATGGCGTCATGTGATATACTAACTCACGACAGGTCGGCGTGGTGGCTAACCTGTTATACCATCCGCAACGTGGTGGTTGTGGTATGGTAGCTTTCATGGGGCTGGATGGTACTACGTATTGTCCAGCCTATCTTTTTATCAGGGCATCACGCCCTCACAGGCAATCGACGGTTGCCGCGCGGAAACAATCAAATAATCGGCGTGGCATCGTTTAGCCGTGCTCACGCAAAGGAGGATAAATTGGATATCATCGAAGAAGAATTTTGCAAACTGGTCGGGCGCGCATATTTCGAGAAGTGCCGCGACGGGGACGACGGAAAGGAGTATGTCGTGGATAGCGAAAAGGCGAAGAACGTCTTACGCATCCTCGATTACTGCGATGCGTTCGCCAAAAGAAACGGCGGGAAAATCGAGTGCTTGGTCATCAAGAAGCGTGACGAACCCGTCGCAATCGAAATGCGTTTCGTTGACGATCTCACAATCGGCGATGAAGAAAACGCAAAAGACGAGTTCCTCAGCGTCCTCGCGAACTGCAAGGCGCTAACCCTCAGCGGGACTGGTCTCGAAGATGGGTCGTTCCTGATGTCGCTCTTCATGGATAACCCCTATCAGCCCAAGTAACGCCAATGCCCTATCTGGCACAAAAGGACAAAATGATGGACGCGAATAACGATTTTGACAATCAGATACGCGTGGCGGTAGCGAATGGCAAGAAGTGGTGCTACGATTGCATCCACTATCTTAGGTCTACATTCGGTGGTTACAACGCCAGCGACTGCGAGATCTTCGGTTCGCTTGATGCGGATCAATCCGAGCGCCACCCGGACAAGTCGGCGGATGTATGCCAAAGATATTTCCAAAGGGCGGGTCACCGCTGGTATGAGAAAGGCGCGGCAAAAACCGCCGAGATCGACCGTACAGCATTCGATCTCTTGGTGGGCGTACCGAAGCCGCTCGAAAAGGTTCGGCGCGGCGACTACTTCAAGTTCGATGACGCTATATGGAGAGTCGTAGAAGTTACCGTCGCGAAATCGGTCAAGGCTCGCATAGCGAGCGACTATAACCCCAGGCGAGAGGTCTGGGAAAGCAAAATTCAATGCGTGCCGCTTGACAAATGCTTGTTCGTTAAGATTTGAGAAAGCGCCCCGTGTAGCACTCCCTTTTGGGGGTGCTTTTTTTCATTCTAAAAAAGGAGAATCGTATGGATAACATCACCGCCGACTTCATCGGCAAGAAGGCAAGGGCACTCAAGTTCCTCGACAGAGTCTTGGACGAAGTCGACAGAGACGGACAGGCGCGGGTTTTGTTTAATAACACTGGCGCGTCTTTGGTCGTCCGTAAAGGCGACGCGGTATATCTCCGCATCCAAGCGCAGAAGTATGCGCTTATCGACGAGATCCATTCCTACGAACTCACCCACCCTATCGTGAGTGATGAGTTCTTCGCAAAGCCGTGTCAGGTTCAGAAAAGAACCTGAGTGGAGCTTAGCCCCAGCAAGGGCTAAGGTGAAATAAAAAAAATAATTCCAGAACATACGTTCAAATGTTTGACACCTTGTCTAAATATGACGTATAATGGCACCATCGAACAGCAGCCGCCGCCTTTTTTTGCGGCGGTAAACAAATCGATGCGTTATGTCACATTTAGACATACACTCATACTCGCATTCAAAGCCTTGCTTTGGCTTTTGACTACGTCAGAAGTATCAAAATGTCGGGGAAGAAGAGGCATCCAAGGAAGCTCACTGAAACAAGCTTACATCAGGAGAGATTTAACTGCGAAGAATTGGCAACTTGGACAGGCACGCAATGGATAGTCCATCAAAGAAAGCGGCCTAAAACCCCACGGCGGGGAAAAGAAACATTAACAAATCCAAAAGTTGCTGACCTAAAACGCTTGACAACAAACCAAAGCAATGTCAACAAGAAATCCACACCTGCGATACCCAGAATCCCAAGATCCCAGATTTACTCATAGGAGTATGAACGCATTGGGAACGCCAATTCCCTCCGTAAAATCGGACGTCCCCATTTCCCCTCTATCGGTGGTGCGGTAGCGGGCATCATATGGCGTCAAGCACGTCGGGGTTTAGGTACGATAAACCTAATTTATACACGGGAATAACCGCTTTCCTCCGTGAAATCGGACGTCACTCCAACGGGGCGCGTGGGCCGGGAGTTGCGTGGCTACGATAAAGCTGCGCTTATGGGGAATAGCCAAAGCAATGGACGCGAAAACCACAGTGGGGCGCCTATTTGCACGCGCTCTCAGTGGTTCAAGTCCACTATTCTCCACCAGCGCCTTGTCGGTTAATAAACGGTTAAACCGTCCACCAGAAGGGGCGGGTGATTATCAGACCCCAAGACAGTAAAGGCTCCCCCTCCTCTCGCAAGGGTGGCATGAGCGGGTAAGGGCTAAACTCGAGATGGCTCGGCTGGCACCATGCTTGGGCAGCTACGGGGTCTCACTTCAGAGGAGGAGCGAGATCGACTGAGCGCGATAGCGGAGACCAGCACTTATGTATCCGCGCGGGGAGATACCGTTAGGATGCACCAAACAAATTTAACAGGAGGGTTTCGTATGAAAGACATTTCGGCTGGCTTGCGGTACTACAACTACATAGGCGCCGTAAAAGTCAAGAACCTGTTCAAAGGGTTGCCGTTCCAGTGTGACATCAAGAACATCAACATCAACAGGCAGAAGCATGGGTGTTCTGGCTTCATCACTAATCTCGAAACGGGCAAAGTTTGCTACATCACGACGGAACCCTTCTGGGACGAAAGAAAGGGGTCTGGCTTGTGGGGTGACAGGAATAAAGCGGTCATGATGAGGACGGCTGCGAACGCGAGAGACTATCACGGCGGTCCCAATAATTGGCTTCCAGCCGTCGACATAGTGTCGACAGCTCGGCGCCTGACAGCATAACAAGGAGAAAACAATGAAGAAGAGAAGCGTGATTGCCCGTCCGGGGCATAGGAAAGTTTATCTTCTTGGTGTTGGGAAAGACGGCATCCCACGCTGGCTCGAGAAAAGCTCGTGGGATTGCGACTGGTATTGGAGCGCTGGGTACATCGAAACATACACCCACCCCAACCATCCCGAACTTGCCGCTGACATCGCTTCACATACGCACTTCGACTACCAATTCTTGAACAAGCAAGACAAGTGCGCTTTCGACGCGTTCAAGGATTTCTTTGCAGAGACGCCGTTCTCCGATAAGGAGATATGGAAGATTGTCGAACTCATGCAATCGATTTACACAGCTAAGTCCTACTCCGCTTTGCTATACCGCGGCGGTTCATGGCAAACAGAGATCCCCGAAGAGAAGCCGCTCATCAAGTGTGAAGAAGAATATCGGCGTATCAACGACATCGTCGTCCCGGGGCTATTGGAGGAGCTGTAAGGAGCACAAGTCATGGATACATATTACAAACTTAACGCGATCATGCCGTTCACAATAACGGCAAGAGACATCGACGACCTTATGTGCCTCGCCTATTGGTGGGGAAGGTCAAAGTGGTGCGACGACATTGCATGTCCGCACGGGTACAGCAACGACTTTGCATATAGGCAAATCGCAAAAGGCGGTACGCTGCTTTTTCACGAGGCGGCTAAGGACAGGTGGCACACATTGACGTTCGGCAAGCTCCTCGACGGCATCACAAGGTACCTTGTCCTATATGGATGCGTTCCACGCAAGGACCCAATCTCCGCCGCCGCAGACCATGCCATCGTTTGGAACGGACGGTTTTGCGCGGGAAACTTGACCGAGGAGATCGCGGACAGAATTATTCAGGTTGCGATCTTCGGGTGCGCCGTTGCCTGAGGAGATTGCTATGAACTATAAAGAATACGGATACAACGAGTTCATGAATAAGGTTGCTGACGGAGTCTACATCATCACGGAGCTTGAGCTGCGCGAACAAAAAAGCGTCATGACAACCAAGTCTCTGATGGGGACAGGTGAGAACTGGGATTATACCGAACACTACCCCGAGGAGATTGGGATATATTACGATATCTGCATCGAATACGTTGTCAGAGAAGACCTAACCAAAGGTAAACTTGCTTTCCTCTGCGAGGCCATAGCCTTTTCCGCACCGGGGAAGGATATGCACAACGACAAGGAAGCGTATCAAAAGGCGCGTGAAATTTACGATGAGCTTCTCAGGAAGCGCGTTCCGAAAACGCCGAACAAGAAAGAATAATCCACGGAGGAGCTATGCCAAAATTCAAGGTATGTATCGAAGAAACTGTATCCGAGGAGTTCGAAGTCGAAGCTGAATCGGCCGAAGAAGCTCTCGAGATTGCAGATGAAAAATATCACAAATGCGAGTTCGTCCTCGAGCCGGGCAACCTCGTTGCCAAGCAAATGTGCATAACGTCTCCAGAAGACGAATGTACCGAGTGGACGGAGTTTTAGCCCCCCCACAGAAGGAGTCTTTATGGAAAACGAAATAAAAGAGGAAATCTTTATTATCAACCATGTTGTTGCAAAGAAAACCGCTTACCCTCCTATCACTCCGGCCCAGACGGCGGTTGTTTATAAGACAGAGCGGGAAGCAAAAGAAGCAGTTGCAAGAATGGTTACTCGCGAATTATTTGAACGTCGTTCAATAGAAGCTGGCGAGCCTGAGAACGAGTGGACGCCCTCAAATCGCCATTGGTATGTCTACTTCTCTAAAAATAATGGGCTTCAGTATCGCGTTGTCAGCTGTGCCTACATCGATGGAACAATTTACTTCCCCACCCGCGAAACGCTTCATGCTGCGGTTCAAGAGGTTGGCGCAGACAATATTAAGCGATATTTACTCAATGTTGTAGCGACAACCACCAAGGAGCCATGTAGATAATAAAGAAACAGATACAAACTTCTACACCTATGTTCAAGGTTGGTGAAGCAACCAATACACAAGCATTTGTTGCAGAACTTTTTAGACAAATGCGAATAGGGGTCGGGATGGTGTCTGATGAACACAGGCACACCTCGGGGGGATCCGTAACCACCCTGCGCAGCGGAGTCGCCGCGAAGCGCAGTAATAATCGGATTGTTTGGGCGTCGTGAACGTCGTAAAGCGCACGATACCGGTGTGTGATGATGACCACGCCCAAGCGAGCAGGCGAACGGCTGATACTTCGCTATCCGCCACGAGAACCGTGGCTGCACCTATGCTCTCCTATCGGAGCGTATGGCTAAGATACTACTGCCGGGAGACGGAGCGAGATAGGACAACGAAATCCGTAACCCACCGTGGTTCCCGCTCGCCACGGTGACTCTCCCAGAAATTGAGATCAGCCCAGCGCAGGGGCGGGGCAATGTGCTGGGTTCCTCGTATCCAATCCGAAAGGTTGAGATAAAAAAAGAAAAGGAGAAAAGACATGAAGGTATCTATCACGGCAGACACCTACGCACTCGTTTCCAGCATCAAGGTGGACGACATCTCGCTGCTCAAGAAACACAACCCCTCCGCGCTCAAGATTGTCGACGAAAAGACGAAGAACACACTCTTCGCGGTCGACTATGCGGAAGGGAAGAACGATCTCGTGAAGTTCGGCATCACGTTCGGCAGCACATCGAGAGACGCGAACGGAACCGCGGTGTTCACGGGTACTTTGCCGGCGGGTCTCACGGCGGATGAAGCGAAGGCATACATCGCGGACAAGCTCGGCACGGTTCAGGGGTATCTCGCCACCCTCGAGCAGACGATCCCCGCCGAAGCGCAGAAGGTGGCAGCAGCACGCAAGGCGCTCGTCGATTCGATTTCGGTCAACGCCTGACACACGACATCGGGGCGCCCAATAAGCGCCCCACCAACTTCAAAAATTCAAGGAGAAAATATATGATACAAGTTCACGTTCACACCAATGTCATTCGCCAGACCGTCGTTGTCGACATCAACACAACGCCCAATCAGGTTTTCAAGGACCTCGACGCCGATGCTACGGGAACGATGGTCAACGTCAACGGGACCATCATCCAGAGCGGCGATGTCGACCTCCCCTTCTCCGATCTCGCCACGAAATACCCGAGAGCAGGTATCGGCGACGGGCAGGAAATCGATCTGACCAGCATCGTAAAAGCGGACGGCGCAGCAGAATAATCCCAAAGGAGCGCACGGGATATGGAAATTTCGAACAACAGGCTTCTGTCAGCAGAAGCGGATGTGTTCTTCGATGGGCGCAAGCACAGAGAATCGTCGTTCCTCAATGACAACGTCGTTGAAACGGTTCTTCGATATGCCGCCCTTCGGAGTCGCACGGGAGACCTTGGCACGGTTGCTCCGATCAAGGCGGAGAGCCGCTCCGGCATGTTGTTCATTAACAACGACTGGAATAAGCTCGCGACGGATTGCGATTGCGAGCTGCTCATCGTCGCCCATACATCTATGCGTCCCCCGAAGATTACGCTTGAGGGCTGGGTGTCTCTCGATAAGCCTCCGTACCCCGTTGCGCTCCTGTTCGCAAAAGCCGGTGAAACGCACATCTTTATCAACGAGCAACTGAGGAAGGCGGTTATCATCGTAAAAGACGTGGTACTCCCCTCGTTTAGAAAATTACTCGCGTCGTGCTTGCTCAGGATTCTGCCGTGGCGTTTCCACGACGACGAACTCGACAAACGCCTCATGACAGCCATCAACAAAGGGGACGAAGCGGCTTTCCGCTCTGTCATTGATAGCGTATGTAGCGACGTCGACCTCAGGGGCGCCGCCCTTCAAAGAATACTTGCGGGGTGGGAAGATGAACTGCGAAAAGCAAAAATCGTAAACACTCAAAAAGCCCTCGAGAAAATCCAAGGAGAACTTGCTTATCTGCAGGAAGACATTGCGCAAAAGCTCGATGAATACGACAAGGTCAACGTCGAGCTTCAAGATGCAATGTTCGCCCAGAAGCGCGGCAACGGAGACGTTCTCAGATTCTTCCAGCGCCATCGGCAGCTGTCCATTGTCGATACTGGCGATGTGGTGGAGTTGGACGGCAGATACCTCGATTACGCAATCACGGAGACGATTGAATATTACAACGAGGAGCAGTTCTTGCGTATGTTCAACAATGCAGATTCCCCGTTCAACAGTCGCGCCATTTCCGATGAGACAAGGGGCATCTGTTATGCGATCTTCAAGGAACATCTCGGCGTTGTAAGAGCAGAGGCTGTTTTCCGCCTCACAAACCTCTCCTCTCTCAGGCCCAGAATGAACGGGCGTTCCGGGAACACAGCATCAACGTGCATCATCCATCCTCACATTGGACACTACGGTTGCCTTGGCGGAAACGAAACGCCGATCAACAGGTACATGAAGGATGGACAGTGGGATTTGGCAATCGAGCAAACGATTGCCGCGGCAAAGAATCTCAATATGGGAGATATCGCGGTGTTGAGTTCGTTCCTCGTTGACTTGAAGAATGCGTCAACGAGCATCAAGTGCATCATCGCCGACAACGGAGTCGAAATGACCCCCCACGAGTTCTATGAGTACGTCGAGGAAGCCCACAAGAAAGCATCATAAGCGAGGAAAGAAACACATGGCAAGGAAAATCTACATCACCCCAGAGGATGTTGGAGCGCTCATCGGTACCGCGACCGCGGTGGACAACAGAAAAGCGACGCTACTTCTCTCGGTAGCAGCTTGGGCGAAAATCCAAGCGCTGGTTTCAAAGTACACGACGGAAGTCCAATGGCACGGCACAGTCGAACGTGTGGATGCGACGACGTTCCTCGTAAAGGACATCATCCTCTTCCCACACACCGTTACCGGTGCAACCGTAACCTCTGACCAAGACGATTATGAGGAATGGATCAACTTTCTCCCCGACAACATCTTCAACCAGATGCGGTTTCACGGACATTCTCACGTCAACATGGCGGTATCGCCGTCGGAAGTCGACATGAAGTACAGGCGTGATATAATCCGCAATTTTGGGTCCAAACGCAGTAAGAACAGGGATGACTTCTATATCTTCCTCATCATCAACAAGAGCGGGTGCGTGAGCGCTCAAATCTACGACCTCAAAAACAACTCTTTGTACACAAAGGACGACCTCCACACAGAGATAGTGCTTGACGTTGTATTCGGCGACGGTTCACGCATTTCGGACTTTTTGGAGGAAGCGGCATCGGTCGTCAAAACGCCAGCACCCATCCCCTCCACCTCCCCCACCGCGGCACCTTTGTCCAAGGGAAAGGGTGGCAGCAAACCGCAGGAGAAGAAAGACAGACACCCCGTCAACGGGTATGGTATCAAAGACTATGACGGCTATGATTATAGCTACGGTTACAAGCACTACAGCGGGAGATACGAGGAATAACTTCCCAAGGAGAAGAAAATGGATCTCACAAAATCGCAGGACTACTTCAATCCCATCGGCGTTGACCGCTGCCACATCATCGGCTGTGGTTCGGTCGGCTCGACGGTAGCGGAGCTTCTCATCCGCCTCGGCCTCACAAAGATTTCTTTGTATGACTTTGATACGGTTTCGGCTCACAATCTCGCCAATCAGATGTTCGTGAACTCCGACATAGGTCGTCCGAAGGTCGAAGCGGTCAGGAGTTTACTAACTGTAATCAACCCCGAATCGAAAATCGACATCGAGGTTCATCCCGATGGGTGGACGGAGAAAACGAGGCTGAGCGGATACGTCTTCCTCTGCGTCGACAACATCGAGACAAGGCGTAAAATCGCCGAAAAGAACAAGCAGAATATGTCCATCAAAGGGATGTTTGATTTCAGAACGACGCTCACTGGTGGACAGCATTATGCAGCCGACTGGAAAGACCCGGACGCGGTAAACAACCTCATCAACAGCATGGACTTCACTCATGAGGAAGCGAGGGAATCGACGCCAATGACTGCGTGTAATGTCGAAATGGGCGTTGCCCCTACCGTAAGGGTCATCAGTTCATATGGCGTCGCCAACTTCATGAACTTCGTGAGAACGAAGAAGCTCAGGAGCATCATTGTCGCGGACGCATTCTCATTTGAGACATACGTCTGCTAAATACACAACACTAATAAAGCAATTCTCATTTCGCATGAGGCTATGGATCAAATTCATAGTACCAAAATGATAGGAAGAAAAGGGAGGAAGACCGCACGCCGCCCACAGTGCGAAGAGAAGAGAGGCTCTTGGCAACCGCGGACGACCTGTAAAGCCCCAAGTAAGAGTCGCAAGAAGCCAATTCCAACAAGAAAATCAGCAAATGGGACTCCGAAAGTGAGAAAAATCGATTGCGATCAAACCTTAAATGGACGCACCGCGAACCACAGAACCCGTGTGGAGGTAACGATGCGCATTCTCAGATGATTCCTATGCAACACATAGTTTATTAGGAGAAATTATGCCTTACATTACAATCCCAGTAAAGCAAGCGGGATATCAATTATCCATCGATGACATCATCTACGGCATCGATGAGGCGACCTTTCAGGCACAGCTGAACAAAAAAGATATGAATGACACGAGAACGGCATACCGTAGGTCGACGCCCGGTCGTCTGCTTGAGCAGATCCACTTTGACGAAATGGTTGACGCTCTCAAGGCTTTCAATCAGAAGTACGAAACTCTTATCGCGATGGAGGACAAGACGCCCCTTTACAGAAGTTTCAAAATTCCTAAGAGGAGCGGCGGCCTGCGCCCCATTGATGCGCCAAAGGATGAGTTAAGCATCGCGCTGTATGAGCTTAAGTCCATCCTCGAACACAAAATGTTTGCAAGCCACCATACGTGTGCGTTTGCTTATGTGTCGAGGAGATGCGCCATTGACGCGGTAAAGCGCCATCAGGCGAACAGATCGCGGTGGTTTCTGAAACTCGACTTCCACAACTTCTTCGGTAGCACTACCTTGGAGTTCGTGGAGTCTCAGCTCAAGATGATTTTCCCGTTCAACGAACTGTATCTCCGCGCCGATGGAGCAGAGGAACTTCATAAGGCATTGTCTTTGTGCTTCCTCCGCGGCGGGCTTCCGCAGGGAACCCCCATCAGCCCCATGCTCACAAATCTTTTCATGATTCCCATCGATCACGCAATCGCAAAAATTGCTCGCGGCAATACGCCCTACCTCGTATATACGAGGTATGCAGATGACATTCTCATATCGAGCGACATCTCTTTCAAGTGGCGCGAAGTGCAGGATACGATTTTGGGCATCATCGATGCGTTCAAGGCTCCCTTTACGCTCAACACAGCGAAGACGCGCTACGGCAGCTCCGCGGGGCGCAACTGGAACTTGGGGGTTATGCTCAACAAAGACAACAAGATCACAATCGGCCACGCAAAGAAGAAGCTCTTCAAGGTAAAGGTATACTCCTTCATGAGAGATTTTGCGGAGAATAACCCGTGGAGTATCGGCGACACACAATCGCTCAGCGGCGAAATCGCTTATTACCGCATGGTAGAAAAGGATGAGGTTGATAAAATCATCAAGTTCTACAGCGAGAAGTTCAACCGCGACGTCATGGCTACCATCAAGAGCATCCTCACGGCGGCTTAATACAAGCTCAAATAGCTATTCCATCGCTTACATAATCCATTGGCGCTTGGGCACCAGACAAAGTCGGGTGTGACGCGAAAGTCGTCAGTTTTCAACTCAAGCTGACGAACGGATCTCATCCTAAAGGACGAGATCCCATTGGGTATTTGGGCTTGGACAAACAAAAAATAGGTGGTTTACAATCGTCATTTCTATTGCCCTACACAATAGAGCTTTTGGCGACGCCAAAAGTACCAAAATGCTGGGGAAGAAAGAACGAATCCAGAAGGCAGCGCCTGCTGGTCATCCAAGAAATAAGGGTGGATGTAGCAGGAGCGCACCGTCCGAAGACGAGACAATCCCCACGAAGTTAAACCGATGCGAGCAATTCGAGCATCAGATACAGTTAAGCCTTGAAGCATTGGCGGATAAGAGGCGACTTGATACGACGGAACTCGTTCAAGAACATAAACCTTAGCGCGCATGTCTCGACCTCCAGTACATCATTCATACCATTCGAAAGGATTGCAAACCAAACCATCCACAAGGAGAACCAATGTCTACCAGAAGCTATATCTGCAGAGAAAACGAAGACCATACATACACGGGAATATACTGTCATTGGGACGGATACCCGTTGCATCATGGACCAATTCTTACAAAGAATTATGATACACGGCAGAAAGTCAATGAACTTCTGATTCTCGGCGAACTTTCATCGCTCGATGAGACGCCTGAGAAATGCTGCGCATACCACAGGGATAGAGGAGAGCCATATGAGCCGCCCTACCCCATCACCGTCAAGGGCTTCATGGAGAGCTTTGCCGAATATATGTATGTATTTTGCTTGGACTCCAAGTGGAGATATTTCGATAAGAAAACCTGCGACGAATACTCATCACCGCTTTCTATCGAAAAGAACTTAGTGCCACACAATTACTATTATTACCCCGTTTGGGAATCGCCTGAAAAATATCAGGTTCTGAGGAACGGCGATGAAGTCTATATAAACGTTCCAAGGCGGAGAAGAAAGGAGGAAAAATGAACACCCCCAAAGAAACAATAAGCCTCAAGTATGAAATTGCCGTAACCAACGAGGACATCGACGACATCATGTGTATCGCTCTCGAGGGCGGCATCACTCCCATGTGGTGTACCGCCGTCAAGCCTGTTGGCGGGTATCTCGGACAATTCGCGAGCGAACAAATCTCCCGCGGAGGAAAACTCGAGTTCATTGAAAACGACGGGTCGTCCTCGTTCCTCACGAAGAGCAGCTTACTGAATGCCATCGGGAAATATCTGCACGCCTATCCCGAGGTTTTCAAACGGGCTGTGCATCGCGATAAGAATGGCGTATACTGCCTCGATTGTGCGAATATCGACGCAGCGGACGCCGATGCAATCGTGCAATGGGGGCTGTTCGGGGAGGTAGTATACGGATAATGAAATTTCTCATGCTCATCGGACTTCCCGGTTCGGGGAAGTCTGCATATGCTACGCGGCGCGCGAGAGATGATTTTCGCCTTAACAAGAACGTAAAATACATATCTTCCGATGCTATTAGGGGTGAGCTTTACGGAAACGAGGCCGACCAATCCAATCCCGCTAAGGTGTTCGACACCATGTACAAGAGAACGGTAGCCGCACTTAAAGATGGCTGCGATGTAATTTACGACGCAACCAATATTTCGCGGAAACGCCGTCGCGATCTCCTCTCTCGCCTCCCCTCTTCAACGGAGAAGTTTGCCTGCGTCATCTGGGCGAGATACGAAACCTGCATCGAAAGGGATTCGCATCGCGAAAGAACCGTCGGACAAGCCGTCATCAAGCGTATGCTTCTTGCCTTTCAGCCACCCTACTACGACGAGGGATGGAAGCGTATTGAGTTCAAGATGAACGATAAGCCCTATACCATGTCTGAGCTTGAGGGCTGGTTGTCTGTTCGGAACGATAATCCTCACCACAGCGGGACGGTTGGAGATCATACGAGGCGCGTTGTGCGTGAAGTCACAAAACGAACGTCTGGCCGTGAGTTCGACTTCAACGTGTGCAGTTCCCCCACTATGGCTATAGCGGCGTATCTGCACGACATTGGCAAAGGATTCGTCAAAAGCTTCGCGGATTGCCGCGGCAACGAAACGGAGATTGCTCATTTCTACGGACATCATAACGTTGGGAGTTATTTCTCCATTGGTTGTGAGGAATGTTGCGGAATGGCAACGAAGGCACGGGCAACGGTCGCATGGCTCGTAAACGTCCACATGGATCCGTTCTTCGACTCGCGCTACTACAGAAATCTCTCCGATGATCTTCGGGGCGTCGTCGATTTCTTGCATCAGTGCGACCTTGCAGGGGCATAGAGTGCATGGAAGGTTGGCAGAGCGGTCGAATGCGGCGGTCTTGAAAACCGTTGAAGCGCAAGCTTCCGGGGGTTCGAATCCCTCACCTTCCGCCAAACAATAAACGAAAAAATATACAGGAGGAAACATGTCACACTTTTCCGTTGCGGTAATTACAAGCGGGAAACCGACGAGGGCTACGCTTGAGGAAATTCTCGCTCCCTACGATGAACAGCTGGAGTGCAGGAATGTCATTACGAGGGAGCAACTCATCGCTTCACGAAAAGAAACGATTGCGAAACTCGCCAAAGACTACGAAGAGTACAAAAAAGACGAGGAAGCTTTCTTCGCGAAGAATCCCTTCTCGGATAGGAGCAGTCTTGAGAAAGTCCCTCAGATGCTCAAATGGACGGATGAGCAATGCTACCAGGCGGAGCTGTCTTGTTATGACGATGAAGAGTACTACGAGAGAACTCCCGATGGCGGCGTCATCGACCCCTACAATCCAAACTCAAAGTGGGATTGGTGGGAAATCGGAGGCCGCTGGGCAGGATACCTGTATGTAAAGTCCGGCGCCTTGCGTGGGAGGCAGGTGACTATCGGAAAGAAGAGCTGGGTTCACGGTGAAAGCGACCCATACGTCTCTCAGTATGTGGACTGCATGAGAGTCGACGGGGCGAAGATCAAAGACCTCGTGTTCCCCACGTGCGAAAGAGACAGGAAGCGAGCCGAACGCTTCTGGGAGCTTTACATCGATGGGCAAGAGCCACAGAACGACGAAGAACGCGCAATGCTCAAAGATGTCTTTTACCGAAAAGAATACTTCATCGACAACTACAAGACGAAGGAAAACTATGCAAAAGCCGTTTCCATGTTCACAACCTACGCCATTATTACCAAGGACGGCAAGTGGCACCAGCAAGGTCAAATGGGCTGGTGGGGTATGTCAACGGACGAGGATATTCTCGGGTGGGTTGACGGATATGATGACCTCGTATTCAAAAATGCAGACGAGGACGACTACATGACGATCATCGACTGCCACATCTAAAAAACCGATTTGCTTCTGCCGCAAATAGCGGATTCTGACATACATAACCTTGTTGTTGGGCGTCCGGTCATACCGAACGTATTGCGATGAGAGAGCTTCTCTCCATCTTCTTGTTTTTCCATAGTGTTTGCTACCGCAAAGCATATTGAAAAACAACTTCATGGAGAGGAACGCCGAACATGCCTTAAGTATTTGCGGGGAAGCGGAATAGGAGAAAGAAACGATATGACAACCATCGAAGAATACAAGGCGGCAATTAAGGCCGCAACCACCAAAGAAGAGCTTGACAAAATCAGCTATACCGCGTTCATACAGGATAACAAGCCCATAGTCCTCCCTCCCGACAACCTCACGCCGCGGCCGAAAACATTCGCGGAGCGAGTAGACCGCCTCATCTACAAGCGGGAACATGAACTCGGGCTGCTCGAAGACGATGCGTATATCCCCACCGATGACAACGGCAACTATATGGACAGGGCGCTGCTCGCGAAGATGAAGAATGACTTCTGGGCGCAGATGAAAGACATCTTTGCCTAAGACGGAGGGATTATGCTAAAAAAGGAACAGTACGAACTGATTGACAAAATCATTGGTCGGGCGACTGAACTCAATATCCTTTGCAGCTCCCGCGTTACAGCGCTCATCGACATCGAGAAGGCCACAGAGCATTTCAATCTCCGCCTCGAGGATTTTCTCGCGGCGGATGTCGCCAATTTTGCCCATGATTTCATCGGCATACAGGCAAATATCGACAGGCAGAGCGACGGGAAGAACTTCAATTTGTTCGTTCCGCGGTTTTCTGGGGAGGAAAGATGACAGACCTCGTTTCAAAATACTTGAAACTGCAAGAGCAGTATCCAGACGCAATCGTAATCGTTCGCCTCGGTGACTCCTATGAAGCCCTCGGGGAGAGTGCAAAGCGATTGGTCGAGCAATTCGATCTCACGCTCACAAGCCGCTCTATCGGGCTTCAGGAAAGAACTCCGATGTGCGGATTCCCATATCACCTTTTCGATTCGTATGTCTCGAAGCTGGTGAACAATGGGAAAAGAGTTGTCATTGTCGAGAATATCGATGACATACGCATTCAGACAATGGAGGAGGACAGCTGATGGAGCATGAAAGATACATAATTCAACTGAATATCAAGAGCAAAGTTTCTAAGCGCCCCGGCAACAAGCCGTGGAGGTGCAGGGCTTGGTGCGCCGAATGCGGAGACGAGATTACGGACCTTGAAACCTTCAACTACTACGAGGGCTGGGCAAAAATCCAAGCCCGTTGCAAAGCACTCAAAGTGTGTCATAAATGTGGAGCGCCACTTGTTCTCGAGGAGAAGCGCGAAGTCTTATCAGAATGATAGCGGGGAAACCCCTATCACATGCTGGCGTAGCTCAATGGTAGAGCAGCTGATTTGTAATCAGCAGGTTGTGGGTCCAACCCCCACCGTCAGCTCCAGCCGTGCAGATAGGCGCACGTAAAACCCAGTCTATCGGTGGACGCACCACCGCCATTTTGGTGCGCGGGTTGCCTTTTCCCTTGTGAAGCAAGAGGCGCGCGTTGTGATGTTCCTGCGAAATGGGAAGTCTCCGTTGCTCGTGCACGGCTCATACAGGGTACGTTAAGCCCTTCCATGGTTCATTATAGAAAACGGGGGCCATCCCCTCGGTGAGCCTCCAACATTAAAAACAGAGAGGAAAGTATTATGCCTAATTGGTGCTTCACAGGTATCACTTTTTATTCCGAGTATGAGGAGCAGCTTCGCGCTATGCACGACCGCTTCGAGGAAATCCGCAATGGAAAATCTACCGTAGAGAACGACTTTGGCCATGGGTGGATGGGTGACTACGCCAATGTGTTTCTCCCCGAATATGGCCACGAAAAAGTAGACTGCCGCGGTTCTGTTACATATATCGGCGATGTCGAAATAACTTTCGGAAACGACTTGGTCTTCTTTAAGATTGAAACAGAAACCGCATGGGATGCAAAAGTCGGAATGTGGCAGAAAATCGTCGAAAAATATTATCCCGACGTTAAAATCGCATACGTTGGCGAAGAATGCGGATGCGGATATTTCGTCAAGTATGATGAAACGGGTCAATTCTACGGGGAAGAGTACTATCTCGATGGATGTCTCCCTGCCAAAGATAAGGCGGACGGAGATTATGTCTATCTCTCCGATGAGTTCGACGGCTGTGGGACGAGGCTTGACCTTGAAGAAATCCAAGAGCATCTCGACCTCGTAACAGACCTCGAATACAAACACGCCAATACTTATCAAGAGCTTTCAAAAAATATCGACGACGCCCTCTCCGTCATTGACGATGAGGAGTTGTACTTCAGCGTGGACGAATACGCCATCGTCCCCCCTGCCGATTTTGACTTTCTCATATAAACAAAAAAGGAGCAAGAAATATGTTTGCCGTTAAAGACTGGAACATCGAAGCGATGACGGGTTATGCGCCAATCACAACGTACTATACCGACTTCGGTATTGCCGAGCGGTTCGGCACCAAAGCAATTCGCGACACCTATCAGAACGCAAAAAGGAACTGGGGTGATAATGTAAAATACTTCACGGAAATCGTTATGGTTCTCAACTGGAAAATCTGGGAGCATAACGAGAGTAACAGGGAATACGCACTACTGTACAACAGACTCTGGGAAGAAGCCGAAAACTACGCCATGAACCACTTCAAGGGTGAGGAGTTGGACTACTTCCTTCGGACAACGGACTGAGTATCACGGAGGAATTTGAAAATGAGTATGCGCACTTATGCCGTGGATGCCATGGGCGTTGTCGTTAAATATGACGAGCTTGATTGTTCGGCCTTTGAGGACGGCGATGGCAATCGCCCCAAAGACATGGACGAGCTGTGTGAATGTCTGGAATATGAGTATATCGTAGACGGTGGCAGCATCGTTCCAAAGCAAACTTTTGGGAATGATTTAGAGGGAGATTTTATTCCATTGCTGGACCAATCTGCATCTATAGATGTGGACGCCACGCTCGATGACTGGGTAATCTTCGACTTGCCAAAGTATCCGTCTCTCTTCAAGGCGCCCTATAAGGATGCGGACGACATGATCAGCCAACTCAAAGCAACATACTCCAAGTATTTGCTACCCAAAGACTTTGACTGGGGAAAACGAATGGTGAGGCTGATGGGAACCACTTGGGGATAACATCACAATGCGAAATAGACACTCGTATAGCTCAGTCGGTAGAGCATCGCCCTTTTAAGGCGGGGGTCGAGAGTTCGAGCCTCTCTGCGAGTACCACGGGGTCTGGATAGTTAAATTCGGGAGTATTCCTCGAAGCCCCTACATGGCTTAACCGTCTAAACGGTCCCCTTCTAATCGTGGGTAAGGAAGTGAAGCAGCCCACTCCGGCGGTTGCAGGATAATGCGTGACGGCGCAAAAATACCCCTTTAAGGCAACCAACCTAAAATATATAGGGAGAAAGTATGGCGAAGCAAATCAAGAAGCCCCTGAAAATCATATTATACTACCTCCCTCTCGGGAGTCAATACGGGCGAAAGACAAAAGGCAAAGACGGGTACCTCGCTCTGACCATAAACAACAGCAAGGCGACACGATTTAGCCGTGAGATCGAAGACAAAGACATGAGTGTAACTCAGCTTCTTGATTATCTCAAAACGTGCGTAGACGCCCTTGATGAAGGAGGTTCGAAGTGAATATATCGAAACGGGTGAAAGGATGCTGCAAAAGCTGCAGGTGGAGCGACTTTGAAGGAGCATACGGGAAAAACCAAAAGCTTGTATGCCAATTCCTCAAAGCGCCGCATGGAAGATATCCAAGCTACACACTTAAAGAATGTCCAGAATTTGTTGAGGCACCAGTCTTCAACAAAAAGCGGAATGCTCAGCGTCTTAAGTACAACCAATCGAAGTAGGGAGGAGCAGCGAATGAAAGATTTCACGTTGAGTGAAGCAAAGGCCATCTGCATAAAGCGCGGACTTGGGCATTGCGTCGGATGTGATGCGAGCGACTTTTGTGACCTGCTGGATGTAATATGCCCGAGCGAAATTGATATTGATAAGCCTCGCGACATAATCGACCTTCCATGCAAAATCCCGCGGTACATAAATGAAGACGGCAGAATTACGATTTGGCAGGTGATTTATCGTAGCGCAAAGACCAAGAGCGTAACGCTCAGTAGCTTTATGACTGAGTCGGAGGCAAACGCATTCTTGGATGGACTAAGCGGAGGAGCGGAATGAGGGCATCAGTTTTGCTTCCAATACATCCTCGTTTCTGCCGCAATATCATAAAGGGCGAAAAGACAGTCGAAGTTCGCAAGGTGCGCCCGACGTGCGAGCTGCCATTCAGGTGTCTCATCTACGAAACGAGAGAAGAGGACGATTTCCAGCAGTACCAGATTCCATTCATAGGCAGGGACGGAAAGCCGAAAAAAGGAATATACGAGGTGAAATGGATAGAGAGAAGTGGAAAAGTCATCGGCGAGTTCGTGTGCGACAAGTGTTTTCTAATAACCCGACCGAGTGACATTGAAATTCAAAAAGCAACCTGCTTGACTGAAAGCGAAATGCTTGCATATGGGAATGACAAAGATATATACGGCTGGCACATTTCACATCTCAAAATCTATGACAAACCGAAAGAACTGCGGGAGTTCACAAAGCCGTTGGAGAGCGTTTATTGCTCAGAACATAAAGAAAATGGTTGCGACCGAGGCTGCATCGCCTTCGGCTGCTTCGATTATTATTGCAAAGACTATTGGGACTGGGCGAAAGGCATCACCCGTCCTCCGCAAAACTTTATGTATGTAGAAGAAAACGAGGAAAGAATATGAAGGTTTACGCAATTATCTTTGATTGGGCAACCGAGGACGCGAAGGATACCGAAGTAGAAGTATTCGACACCTACGATAAGGCAGTTGAACGCTTCCACCAAATCATCGAAAACGAAAACGACAATTCAATCAGCTGGGTTGGTGACGCCTTTGACGACGACGGGAACTTGTTGGACGGCTACGAGCTTGACTGTAATGAGCAATTTACGGACGGCAAAGAACACGAACTCTGGTGGCATATCGAACGCGACAACGACTGGTTCTTGCACGATCACCTTGAACTCAGAATTTTGGAGGTAAAATAACGCATGGAAGAAACAAACTGTGCAAAAATTCAAATTGAACTGAACATCAACCTCAAGGGGGAGACTCCGACATTTGAGTTGTCCCCTCTCTGCGCTCCTTTCGCGGGCGCGCCCGCGAACATCGAAGCAAAGCCCACGGAAGGCAAGCCGCTCTCTGCCTATACAGTAAAGGAAATCAAGGAAATCGAGGCACGCGGCGATGTCGAAAAGTATTTCAAGGTCGGCGACATGCTTGACATCAAGCTCGACGATGGAGAGATCCTCACCGTTGCCATTGCCGACTTCTATCATGACACCGACAAGGATGGCAACCTCGTCCCCATAACATTCACCGCGGTGAATGTTCTCGAGGAATCGTGTTCCATGGATGACATGGATGACTACCTCGACAACCTGTTCAACAAGCGCCTCCCCGAAGACATCAGAAGCGGCATCATCCCCGTGCAAAAGGATGGGAAGCTCTGCAAACTGTTTTTGCATAGCGAGATGGAGATCTTCGGCAAGACCGTCTATTCCAAGGATAACACAGGTAAGCAGTATCCCTACTATGCACAGAAGTGCCATCGCTGCAAGTTCAGAAACAGCGCCGATTATTCGGCGTATTGGTGGGGGCGTTCTGCTTCTTCCGACACCAGCCTCACTTTCTGCTTTGTCAGCTACTACGGCTCCGCCTACTCTCACTCCGCTTATTATTCATATGGCGTGGCTCCGGCTTTCGGGTTCTAATCCAGCCATCGACTGAAATCGGCACCCCGAAAGGGGTGCAGAAGAATAAGCACCAAACACGATAGCCCAAGGAGGCTGATCAACTTAATATCTCCCCTCTTTGAGCTAATCATAATGAGAGGAGTATTAAATGGTAAAAATTTCAACAACGAACAGCAAGCTCGGCGTGATACCGTCAGTTAACCTTCCACCGATTGTAACTTGCCGCCGAAACTGTCCTTGCGCAAGAGATTGTTATGCCACCAAAGGTCGATATCGCTTTCAGAACGTCCAAGATTCGTTGCATCACAATCTCAGGGAATACTTCGCGAATCCAGACCAGTATTTTGAGGACGTAAAGTTCGCAATAAACAACGGGATGGTGTCGTACCTATACTTCAGATGGCACGCCGCCGGCGACTTCGTTGACGGGCGGTACTTCAAGGGTGTCATCAAGGTTGCCGAGGAGCTGCCAGCGACATCATTTCTCGCCTTCACAAAGAAGTTCGAAATCGTGAACGGCTTTATACATAACGGCGGCGTAATCCCCGAAAACCTGCACATCGTCTTCAGCGCGTGGGGCGACGACTTCAAAATCAAGAACCCCTATCACTTCCCCGTTGCATACGTCCGCTTCAAGGACAAAGAAAACAAAACGATTCCGACGACCGCGGCGGAGTGTTCGGGGGACTGTACGCATTGTCTGCAATGCTGGAACATCAAAAACGGACAGTCGGTGGTATTCAATAAACACTGAAGGCAAAGGAGAAAACATGGAAACGTATCACTATCCAGAAAACCCTAACTACGACCTTTCCAGAGAAGAGCGATTGGCTGCCGTGAAGGAGTACTACATGACAGCAACATCCGATGCTACGAAGCGCATCGAAATGTATTCCCAAGATACATTTGCCCGTACATATCTCCCCGGGGACGACTACCGTATGCTGTATGGTGTCCTTCTCGGAGTCTGGGATGTACCCGATGTTCTGCCGAACGGCAAGACAATAACTACGAAGGAGCTTCTCAAAGGAATATGCACCGTCGTCACCTACTGCAAGCAGCAGCCCGGTTGCCAGAACTGTATCCTTCGGGCTTTCGGATGCGACCACTGGAACTGTCACATGTACGCTTTCGATCTTGACGATGTTCTCAGAAACATCCGTGCAAAGAAGAAAAATCATGGTTCATCTAATACAAATTGGAGGTAAATAAATGAGAAAACTTGCTCACATAGAGCGAATCGAATGGAAGCGCCCCATTGAGGGAGCCGACCGCATCGAGCTTGTCGGTGTTCTCGGGTGGCAATGTATCGCAAAGAAGAACGAGTTCGAACTCGGTGATCTTTGCGTGTATATCGAAATCGACAGCATCGTCGATAAGGAAAATCCCGACTTCGCCTTCCTCGAACCGAAGCACTACAAAATCAAGACCCAGAAGATGCGGGGCGTCCTCTCGCAAGGTATCGTATTCCCCATGTCCATCTTACATACCAACAAGAAATATGCCATCGGCGACGACGTCACGACCGTACTGAAAATCAAAGAGGTCGAGGACGAAGTGCCACAGAGAAAGCCTGCGGACAACATGCAAACCCTGAAACAAAGCCACAAGAAGCTCGCAAAGAACAAGGTCTTCCAATGGTTCATGCGTTTCAAGTGGTTCAGGAACATCGCCTTCAAGCTCTTCATCCCGCGGCGCAAGCCCAAGAAGTTCCCCGACTGGATCGTCAAGACGGACGAAACCCGCATCCAGAATATGCCCCATGTTCTCGAAGAATATGCCGGGAAACAGATGGTCGTAACTGAAAAAATCGACGGCACGTCAACAACGTTCGGACTTCGGAAGGAGGGACGCCGCAAGTGCGACTTCGCGGTATGTTCCAGAAACGTCCGTCAAGAGGACATGAAACAGAAGTGCTTCTATGAAGGCAACGTCTATCACGAGATGGCGGCAAAGTACAATGCTAAGGATGTCCTTGTAAAGCTCATGGAGCGGTACAATGCTCAGGTGGTTGTGCTACAAGGCGAAACCATTGGCGAAGGTATCCAAGGGAACAAGTACGCCCTCAAAGGACACGATTTCTACGCCTTCAACCTCATCATTGATGGCAAAAAAATCGACAGCGCCGTTGCGACGGACATCGTGAAGGAGTTCGGCATCAAGTGGGTCCCGATCATCGACGCAAAGTATCTCCTCCCCCCCTCTCTCGATGAAATGCTGGAGTACGCAGATGGGAAGTCGGTGCTTCACGATACTTTGAGGGAAGGTTTGGTCATCAGAGACCACGACAACACGACGAGCTTCAAGTGCATCAGCAACAAGTTCCTGTTGAAGCACGGGCTTTGATAAAAAAAATGCCACTCAAAAAACACCGACAAATACTTGACAAGCGCTTTTTGAAGTGGTATGATATAAAAACGAACAAATGTTTGACGGAGGAATATGTGAACGCAAAAAGGAGAAGGAGAATACGAAAAATCGTTTCGCGATTGGAAGATTGCAAGGACGACTTAACAGACATCAGGTATGAGGAGGACGAGGCGCTGAGAAACACGCCGGAGAATCTTTCCGGGAGAGCGCTTTCTCAGCATTCCGAAGATGCGAGTTCAAGCATTGATGATGCCATTTCCGACATCGATGATGCAATTTCTTCACTCGAGGAGGTTTAACGCCTTATACAGTTATGCACCGCGGCGAGATATATTTGGTAGATTTAGACGCAAATCAAGTTGGCTCCGAACAGGCCGGAATCCGCCCCGCTGTAATCGTTCAGAACGAAGTAGGAAATCAACACTCCCCCACCACAATCATCTGTCCCCTTACATCCCAAGATAAGACACCGATTGTGACACACGTTAACTTAACGCCATCCGACGCTGACATCATTAAGGCGTCAACGGTTCTCTGCGAACAGATTCGCGTCATCGATAAATCGAGGATCAGGCGAAAGCTTGGCGAAGTAAGAAACAGACAGAAAATCGAGGATATAAACAAAAAAATTATGCTATCCATCGGAATAGGAGGTTGAAGTGACCGATTACGAGCCACTGACAAAGACAGTCAGAAACCAAAACGGCGACGAGGATGTCGTCTGCCGATTTGCTGGCACCAATAAGTGCCAGCTCATACATACGCCGAGTGGGTGTACCGATTGCCCCGTGTTCAAAGCAATCCTGCGGATGCTCAATGAGTTCGAGACAATCTACATCGAAGAAAAATAAGAAGGAGAAGACGAGATGGAACATCTTTTTGAACTTGATGGCGGTGATTTCCGCGTACCGAGACCGAGTATCTTCGAGACGGACGCCGAGAGAGCATCTCGTCTTGAACTCGAAAACAAAACTCTCACAGAGCAGCTCGCTCTTGAGAGAACGCTGCGTTCCGACGCAGAAAGGACGGTTGAACGCTTGAAAGAAAGAATCACGGAGCTTGAGAACAAGCCCGTAATGAGAAAGAGAAGGACAAAGGCAGAGATGGAGGCTGCGGAGCCGAAGGAGTATACGGATTTCAAATCCGACGGGAAAAGAAAGCCTCATGCCGCGGATCCGATAAGGTCATACGAAGATTTCGCGGCAATCCAAAACTACTTCCTTGAGCGAGGAAAGATTCGTGATTGGGCGATGTGGACGATTGGTGTGAGCCTTGGCCTCCGCATATCCGACCTGCTCTCTCTCAAAATCAGCTCGCTTCTCGAGCCGGACAAGAAGACCTTCCGCAAGCGTTTGACCATTGTCGAACAAAAGACCAGCAAGATAAATAGCTGCCTTATCACAGAGGCGGTTGTGTATGCCGCAACAAAGCTCTTCAATTCAATGCGTTGGCGCTTCAATCTGAGCGACTACCTCTTTAAGAGCGCAAAGACGCAGGGAAAGATGTTTGAAGAATACGGATGGAAGATACTGTCCGATGCGGGGAAAGCGCTTGAACTCCCCATTACAATAGGTTCTCACACGATGCGGAAGAGCTTCGCGAACATTGCTGCTTGCGTGGACAAGTCCTGCATCGATATGAACTCTATCACGAAAATTCAAGGGCTTTTGAACCACAGCGACCAGCGTGTCACGATGAAGTATCTTGGGACCTACCAGCAGATGTTTGACCGAGCGAGGATCGCGGTCAGCGATTTCGTCCTCGGGAAAACGGATGTACACGAGATTGTCGCCGGTACGAACGCGACAATGGATGATGTGATGGCAAAGATCGACCAGATCGAGAAGATAATGACAGCCAAAGACGGAGGATAACGAAATGAAACTTGTCAGCACAAAGACAAACAAAAACGGAATAGCATTGAGAACGGACGATTTGATTTTCGATATCAGCCTTCTTAAGTTGTTGGACCAAGACTCGGACGAGAACGCAGCTTTTATAACGCTCAGCTATGACGCTCTCGAGATGGGAAACCCGCTTGGGCTTCCGAGCGCCCCTTCCAAGGCGACGCTCTGCGTCAGAGCGACAAAATACACACAACTTCGGGCGACCTTATACACAGAGGGCTATCCCGAGGGAGACGACAGGCTATTCGAATACTACAATGAGTTCGGAGGGATCGAGTTCAATGTACGGCTGTCATGCCGCGAGGAACTCAAGCTGATGAAATTCATCGCGCTTGAACTTATCAAAAGGGCGGCATAAAGAAAATGCCTCGGGGTTGTGCTTTATACATAAAATCTTCATATACGACTTGACATATGTCTAAAAATGTTGTATGATAGAAGAGAAAGAGGTATAAAAGCATGATAGAATACGAGACATTTTTGGCAAAATACTACCCCGATGCCAACGAGGCGAGGAAAGATGACGTCAAGAGATTCATAGATAACTTTCTTGCAATTATCGGCAAAACTCCGTTCGAAGAAGCTCTTACGAACCGCTCCTTACTATGCAAATCCTTTTTCATCCAAGGAGCCTGCGGCGTTTCCCGCTCCCACTACCAGAAAATTAAAGGCTATCTCGTTTGCTTGTTTGATATGTACGGTGTCAATGGAGCAGTCCCCTCTCGCGAAGAGGTTGTGGACTCCCAAGAAAACATCAGTATGTTTCGCAGCTTAGACGAGATGCTTGGGTTTATCGATAAGGTTGGCCAAGCGGTTCTCGGCGACCGATACAACCCCACAACGGACTTGGTTATCATGAAATCGATATGTGTTCTTGGGTGGCATGGCTTCTCATTGAGCGAAATCGTGGATATGAAAAGATCAGACCTCCACATGGTTAACCTTGATAGGTTCATCTTAACGCGAAAGAATATGACATATGAGATAACGGGAGCTTCATTCGCCGCGCTATTTTACTTATGCGACCTCAACTCGTATAAGTCTTTGCCGAACGGTAAATTGATGGTACTCGATGACTCTGAATATCTTTTTAGGAGCGCCCCGCCAATTCGCGTTCCAAAGCTCTCAGAGAACGCCATCGTACACACCATTATGCGGTTCAACGACAACATTCCTCCCTATTATCAGAGAACGATTCTTTTTAGAAATTTGCGAAAGAACGCGCTCTTCCTTGAAATATACAACGACAAATCCGACAAAGCGATATTGCCAAAAATCGCATCCATCATGGGTTGCGATCAGGTCTCGGCGATAAACTACAAACAGCAGTACCTGCGTTTTGTAGAAGCTCTTGAGGCGGGCGATATATAAGGAGATATATGCTAAACTTGCAAGATGTGGGAGTTGATACGGAAATCAGCCTCCCGGAGAACTCCATCGTTGAACTCGTTATGAAAGACGGGCAGCGCATGGAGTTCAGAACTCCCCTCTTTCCAGAGGACGTCATGGCTCTTTGGAACTCGTGGCGCCCGACAATCAAACTCGTTGCGAGCGGGTTGGCGTCCTATGTCGTCATCCGCAAGCGTCGCGTAAGCTTTTTGAAAGTCTCGCTCGTCGAGGCCTTCGCGGCATAACCCTTTGCTTCGGCAAAGAAGAACTAAATATAAACAGTCTTCTTTGCTGAACGAATGCGGCAAAGAAGACAGAGGAGGTTTTCTGTGTCTGAATTTTCCGCATTTCTCGCTGGGCTTATCTTAGGCGACACGTCTGGCGGAAAGTCGCCCAAAAGGAAGCACGTAGCAACAAAAACAAATATAGCTCTGCAAGACGTTGCTTTTTGTCAATGCTTGCGAGCCGCAATAGACGGGCTGGATAGATACGTTAACTCCAAGCATCCCTCGCCTGAGGAGTTTATTCGCTATCTTCTCCCGGACACGTCAGGATTTGTAAAGCCATACGCTGAGGACGAGGAGAGAGCGATTGCAAGCAACGAAGCGAAGGTGCGCCAATATGTTTTGTGGGCAGAGACTTCGCTTGTTGGCGACAAAAAATGGGAAGAACTTGATGCCATACACATGATATGGCAAAATGAGGCCCATACGCCAGATCCAAACAATCTCGATTTGCTATTGGGAGACTACAATCACTCTGAGCCTGTAAAGAAAGGTGGGCGTATATACGAGTATAAAGATCCAAATCAGCTTTTGCTCGGGCTTGCGAGTGGATTTTTCGAATCCATACCTGCAAAATTGATCCTCAAGCAATGTCTATCGGTCGCGCAAGGAACCGTCATCTCCGCTGGGTATGCGTATGACAGAACGCGGTTTGAGGCAAGTGCTGACGCACAAAAGAGGAAGAAAGAGCGTGCAATCGCATACAAACGCCTTTTGGAAAAACATCCAAGGCTATACCTTCCCATTTCGCCATGGAGTCCTCTAACTGCAAAGGTTCGAGAAATATATGAGTACGACAACGGTGAGCGAGCTTCTTTGTCCGCAGAAAATAGAAAACGGCGCAAGGACGAAGCGCGGCTTGTTGCGTTGTCCCTCACAAAAGACGAAACAGAAGAGTTCAACATCTTCCCCTTTATCAAAAGAAAGTGGAATCTCGTCGCCGACTGGATTATTGCAATCTATCTCTTGGCGACAGTTGCTCTGTTCATCACGGCTCTTGCAACAAAATCGTTACCAGTCGGGATAGCAGCCATCGTCTTAGTGACGGTAATGCTGGTCGCGCTGATAGCGTTCGTCGCAACGGGAGGATTTACGTCTCGGCGAGGCTATATCGCGCCAGCTGTACTCGACTACGTTACCCTGCTGCAAGACCATTACTACGATAAAAAAGACGACATCGGCGCACGAAGGTACGAAGAACTTCTAAATCGCATAAACAAATAAGCAAAGCGGGCGTTGTCTGCTTGACACGCCCGCCTTATTTGTGATATACTTATGTCATATTTAGACATATAGGGCAGAGCTGCCCTATGTCTTCTCCGCTGCGATGGCGGAGAAAAAAATAACCGTTACAAATCATATTTGGACATATTGACGGGAGATACATAACAATGAAAGAACTCAGCAAGGACGAACGCGCAGCCAGAGGTCTTGCCGCCGGAATAATCCTCCAAGCGGTGCTTGACTATGACGCAGCCCAAAAAGGTAGCACCTTTGGGCGGGACAACGAGATTGTATCCAAGGAAGAACTCGAGGAGTTTTTCAGCTCCCCTTGGTTCTTCGAGCTTTGCTCCATCATCGGGGTCAATGGCAAAGTTCTGGTGAAGAAACTGTACAAGAAAAAGTACAAGATGATTCCGCGATCTATCTTCGCCTTTATTGCCGAACAAAGGAGCGCGTTCTACTGATATGAAGGTTACCGTTGAAGTAAGTGACGAAGTTCTGAGGACCCTCCATGACTACATCATGGACGATATCCTCGCTGCCCTCGACCTCGAGCGAGCCGATGCCATCATGAGAATGATAAAGCCAAACGACGAGTTCGGGAGAGGTGTATATTGGGCGGTCAAGCAGATGAAGAAGGTCTTCTGTGAGCTGATGCAAGAAGACAACAACAGAAAAGATGAAACGCCCTTTGAGAAGTTCTCGCGAGAATTTAGCAAGGGAGTTCAAGATGGCTGCATGATGTGGGGCATCGAGAACAAAAAGATTAAATAGCTTATACCACCAAATGGGAGACAATTTCTAATGATTACATTCAAAGAAGGTGATCTTTTGGGGAGTACCTGTGCTGTGATTTGTCATCAAGTCAACTGCAAAGGTGTAATGGGTAGCGGCATCGCAAAACAGATTAAAGAAAAGTATCCAAGCGTATATGATGACTACAAACAATGCCTCAGGGAATTTGGAAGCATCTCTATGTTTGGTCGCACCCTATTTACTCCAATAGACGATAGTTGGAAGCACTATGTTGCGAGTATGTTTTCGCAGTATGAATACGGCAGGGACGGCAAAGTTTATACAGACTATACCGCGCTCAGGCTCTGCTTGAAACAAATTCGCCGGAAATTTATGGGGCAATCCATTGCAATCCCCTATAACCTCGGCTGTGGCCGAGGGGGTGGCAACTGGAACACCGTTTTGCAAATCATCAAAGAAATACTTGGCGACTGTGATGTCACCATATATAAACTTGGCAAATGACGTACCATCAAAGATACCTTTGATTGAGTTTAAGAGGACGAACACAGAAAAGAGAAAGTCATACAATGGGCAGAATTACATTCTACAAGGGCGACTGCCTCGAAATCATGGGGGCAGCGCTCCCCGACAAATCGGTCGACATGGTTTTGTGTGACTTGCCGTATGGTGTAACGCAGAACTCAGGCGACAAGCCACTCGACCTCGCTTCGCTGTGGACGCACTACAAGCGCATCGTCAAGCCTAACGGCTGCGTTGCGCTCTTTGCGCAAGGTAAATTTTACATAGAACTTGTCCAAAGCAATCTTCCAATGTTCCGCTATGACCTCATATGGAACAAGGAGATGCCGACAGGCTTCTTAAATGCAAAGCGTATGCCGCTTCGTCAGCACGAGCAAGTAGCCATCTTTTACAAAGAACCGCCCGTTTATCACCCGCAGTTCACCGAGGGAAAGCCATCGCACGATAAGGGGCGTAAGTACTTAGAAAAAGAGCCTATCAATCGGAATTACGGGAAGTATCGACCTGTAGAAGACACAAGGAAAGATTCAATACAAAAGTACCCCACAAGCATTCTCCGCTTTCCAAAGCCGCATCCGAGCGTCGCCATTCACCCAACCGAAAAGCCTGTGGCGCTCTTGGAATGGCTTATCAAGACATACACCGACGAGGGTGACATAGTGCTTGACAACTGCGCAGGTTCTATGAGTACGGCAATCGCTTGCCTTAACACAAACAGGCGCGGAATAATGATCGAAAAAGACGACGGCTACTTTGACATCGGTAAATCACGGGTGGAAAAATATTTATCAGATCTTGCAATTCTTTGAAATATAGGAGGAAAAAATGAAAGGAAAAGTTACCATGACGTACACTTTCAGCGACGGTCAGCTCAAAGGCTTCATGAAGCACATGGGCTACGGCGAAGGAGAGTATGACGAGGACGATATCGAGAACGAGCTTTACAGCTGTCCCCCCGATGAGCTGGAGGAGTATGGGACTTGCGACGACTTTCTCGGAGGACGCGATGTCGACATTGAGACAGCCGATTAAGGAGGTGGCGGATGAGTTTGGACAAGGCAATCCTTCATAACAAGGAAAGGCGGAAGCCATACCGCGGCAGCAAGGCATTCGACCCTACGTGTCGTAACCACGGCGGGGACGATTGGAGCGAGAGCGACAGAACAATCGGAACGAAGCGACGCCTTGCCTCCGCAGAACGCTCCATTGAGGAGTTTGAGGAAGTGCATGATGCTTCGGAGGAGAACGGCAACAATGCAAACTGACACACTCGGCGATAGAATGAAGGGATATGAGAACGTCTCCCGCATCTACCTCACCAAGAGAAGCCCCGTCATCATCCGCATCGACGGAAAAGCCTTCCATACATTCACCCGCGGTTTCAGGCGCCCATTCGACCCCGTCCTCGCCGATGCCATGCGCGATACGGCTAAATTCCTTTGTGAAAGGATCTCGGGCTGTAAGCTCGCCTACATACAATCTGACGAAATCAGCCTGCTCCTCGAAGACTATGACACAAAGAAGACACAGCCGTGGTTCGATAATAACCTTCAGAAGCTCGTCAGCGTCGCCGCGAGCATGGCGACGTTTGCGTTTAATCGGAAGTTCTATGAGTTCGTCACGGAGTTGCAAGACGACCATGTGTTCCATCGCGTTTCCACGGAAGCAGCATGGGGTGAGTTCGAATCCAGCAACTTCGACGCATATAGCAAGGCAATCGATGCCGGCGCGATGTTCGATGCACGAGCATTTATTCTCCCCAAAGAAGAGGTATGTAATTACTTCATTTGGAGACAGGACGATGCAACGAGAAACTCCATTCTTATGGTCGCCCAAAGCTACTTTAGCCACAAGGAAATGCAAGGAAAGAAATGCGACGTCCTTCAAGAGCTTCTTTTCAGCAAGTACGGCGTTAACTGGAACGACTACCCCACCGCTCAGAAACGTGGAACCTGCATCATAAAGGTTCAAGAGGAAATCAACGGCGTTCTCCGCCATAAGTGGAGAGCCGACACGGAAATCCCCATCTTCACGCAAGACAGAGACTACATCGACAAGCTGGTATTTATCGGCTGAGGAGACAAGATATGTTCGATAAGGTAGAACCATTTATAAGCGCCGCAATCGAGGCTGGCTGGAGTTATGCGGAAATCGAGGTTGCCCTCGAGGATGAATATGGGATGAGCGCACACGCTGCAATGGCGGCGCTTGATACATACTTTTCGGAGGATGACGAATAATGCCGCTAAGTTATAAGGATGTCTTCGATAATCGAAAAATGCGCTTTTATATGCAAAAAGAGGATGGCGCGTGGATTGAAATAACAGGAATCGGAGACGTCACATTTCAGGTCGAAAGATTCGAGTGGGGTGCAGACAATCCGCAGATGATAGTAAACCTCCTCCCTGGGACGAGCTTTTCTGTTTTGGGCAAGGGTGATGTGCCGCCAGCGAACGATGATAAAGCATGGGAAAAGTTTGTACTCGAAGGAGTGCAATAATTTTTTTTCGTACAAATCATATTTAGACATATAGGAGACATATATGACACCACAAGAAAGGTTTCTTGAAATCTGCAAGAACACAATCCATCGAGACGGCATCGAGCAGTTACTCGATTTCATCGTGAAATCCGACTTCTTCGCGGCTCCGGCAAGCACAAGGTTTCATGGTAACTTTGCGGGCGGGCTGTGCCAACACTCCCTGAACGTATACGACGTTCTCACGGATTTGTGTGGGCGCTACTACCCCGCCGCCTCGCCTGAAACCATTGCAATCGTCGCCCTCTTTCATGACTTCTGCAAAATCAACTTCTACAAGAAGACATTCCGAAACGTAAAGAACAAAGAAACGGGAGTTTGGGAAGAAAAGCTCGCATGGGAAATCGATGAAAAAGTACCACTCGGGCATGGCGAAAAGAGCTGCATCCTGATCCAATGGTACATGAAGCTTTCGCTCGAGGAACTACTCGCAATCAGGTGGCACATGGGCGGCTATGACAATGCCGTCAAGGGCGGGGACTTCGGGGCGAGCAATGCAAGCGACCGCTCCCCTCTCGTCACTCTCTTGAATGTGGCGGACATGATAGCCTCAAATCTCATGGAGGAAACCGTGAAGTAAATGGACAGAACATTTTCGGGGGAGATACTACAGGACCGAGGCGCCTATCGCACCAATACCATGGAGGTTCCCGTCGTCGATTCAGATAGATTTGCCGCATTAGCCTATGCGCTCCAAGCGACAGCCGCACATTTTTACGACGCTGAAATCGCGGCAAATTTGGTACATGACAGCCTCTCTCGCTGCCTAAGTAGCGATAAGCTGCACCCAGAACGGCAAGATACGCAAACCACTCTCGACTTTGACGCCGTCGTAATAAACGGCATCCAAGCTGAGTCGCATTAAGTGAACAATCAAAAGGAGGATATATGGAAAAGGAAGAAGAGAAAACAATCGAGCAAAAGCCAACGCTGAACCTGCATCAAAAGCTTCTGAAAATCACAGAGGCCGCTGGCGTTCTGCAGAGGACGAAGGAAGGGTACGGATATAAATACGTACCTGAGGAAGAAATCCAAGCAAAAGTAACGGGAGGAATGTTGCAGTACGGCGTAAACCTCTATACGAGCCTCGTTCCCGGTACGCTCACAATCACCCCCTATCAGACGGAAACAACAAAGACGCGGTCGGTCGAAGGCGAAGATAAGAAGTTCCATAAAATCGACGTCACAGTACCCGTGTTCGAAGTCATCGTATCGGCGGAGGTGGAGTACACGTGGGTCGACGTTGATGACCCCACTCAGGTGATCAAAAACAGATGGGCATACATAGGTCAAATGGGCGATGCTTCTCAGGCGTTCGGCGCTGGCGCAACCTACGGCAATCGCTATTTCCTCATGAAGTCTCTCCAGCTCGCTACAACAGAAGACGACCCCGACGCATACCGCAGCAAGCAACGCAAAGTCGCGGACTACGAGGACGAAAAAGAGCAGCAAGAGGAAGAAGAGCGGCTGAAGAAAGAACAGGAAGCCATCAGAAAAGCGAAGAAAGAAGTAAGCGACGCTGGCGTTGCGGCCCTTAAGGCCGGTGTACAGAAGGACGAGCTTACAGCGGTCGTCGCGAAACACAACGGCGGGAACGGCAACCCCGCGAGCATCAAAGCGGTTGATGTCTGCAATGCAATCGTCGAAGAGTTGAAGGTACTCACCGACTCGAAGAAGCCCGCCAAGAAGAAGCCCACCGAAAAAGAAACCTCGCAGAAAGGAGAAACAAAATGATCTATTTCGAAGGAAAAACCTACGCAACAGTATGGACGGTCAAGGCAGCCGAAAAATACATCGACCTCCAAGTCACCACATCCGAGAACAAGGACGGCGAGTATGTGAACTCGTCATGGTTCGCCCGCTGCATCGGCAAGGCGTTCACGGCCCTCAAGGACGTGAAGCGCGGCGACAGAATCCTCATCAAGGCGGGCAAGATGACGAACGAACGCTTCAAGAAAGACGACGAATGGCGTTCGTACTTCAAGTTCCTCATCCTCGATGCCGAAGTCGTACAGGGCGGACAGCACAGCAAAGGAAGCACTCCTACCGCCGCAGCGGACGAAAAGAAGAAGACGCCCGCGGCAGAGACCCCCAAGGAATCCGATGAAGGCTCCAAAGGAGAAGACGACGACTTCCCGTGGTAACTGGAAGTTTCGCCATAGGGCAACGTGAAAAAAGAAAGATATTCGTTTTCGAAGTTGTCCTCGTTCCAAACGTGTAAATACGGATACCAACTTACATACATAGATCACCAAAAAGGTACAGGGAATTGCTTCAGCTCATACGGATCAGAAGTTCATTCGGTTATGGAGCGTTATGCAAACAGAAGTATCGACCTTTGGGATTTGGCCGACGTGTATGAGTGGGAATTTGATACGGCAGTTCCCGAAGAGTTCCCCTCCACGCCGAAATGCAAAGACATGCGCGGGCTTTACTACAAGCAAGGCCTCGAATATTTGAGCAACTTCCCGGGTTACGACGATAAGAAAATCTTGGGGGTAGAGAAAAAATTCGATTACGAGATTGACGACTGGATTTTCAACGGAATTATCGACCTCATCATGGAGGACGAAGAAGGACGCCTGATTATCCAGGACTACAAGTCAAAAAGCGCCTTCAAAAGCAAGAAGGAGCAGGCAGAGTATGCCAGACAGCTGTATCTCTATTCGCTCTATGTGAAGCGAGAATACGGCAAATACCCCGACCTTCTTCGCTTTGTCATGTTCCGCAAGGGCATTACCGTAGATATACCGTTCGACGAGACTAAACTTCAAGAGGCCTTGGCATGGGCAAGGGAAACCGTCAAAGAAATCCGTGAGTGCTGGGTATATGACGCGTCACCCGATGACTTCTATTGCCAACACCTGTGCGACCACCGAGAGCATTGTGAGTTCAAAAACTGATATCGGAGGTGACGCTTATTCTGGTCGAAAAGGAAACAATCCAAAAAGCAAAAGAAAAGCTCGGAGACAGAAACGCTGAACTCATTACAGAGCTTCTTCATCTCGAAAAGTACGACGCGACAAACAGAAAATCCCTGTGTCCTTGGCACAACGAGGATACGCCGAGTTTCATATACAACCCGAAGTCGTACAGCTTTCACTGTTTCGGCTGCGCTCGCAACACCGACATCATCGACGCTTATATGAGTACAGGGCTGACATATCTCGACGCGCTCCAAGAGCTTTTCAAGGAGGCCGGGATGGCGGTTCCGCTCGGTGAAAAGGGCGTTAAAACGCAGTTCCAATATATCTATCCGAAAGAGGAACCCATTAACGGGAAAGAGCATGTGTATGCCTACCTCCAAAAGAGGAAAATCTCACGGGAAACCATTGACCTTGTCGACGTCAGAGAGGATGCACATGGAAATATCGTCTTCAACTATTACGACACCAATGACGTGTTGAGGATGGTGAAGTATCGCCCCTCTCATAAGATCGACAAGAACAACGGCGAAATAAAGGCGTGGTGCCAAAAAGGCGCAGATACCACCCCGCTACTCTTCAATATGAACCGCATCAACACGACGGCACCCCTCGTCATCTGCGAAGGCGAAATCGACTGCATGGCGGCCATCGAGAGCGGCTTCACGAACGCTGTATCAGTCCCCCTCGGAGCGAATAATTACGGCTGGATCGAGGAAAATTTCGATTGGCTCGAGCAGTTCGATAGCATTATTATCTGTTCGGATAATGATGAGGCGGGCATGAAGATGCAAAAAGAATGTGTCTATCGGCTTGGTTCGTGGAGAACAAAATTCGTCGATGTCCCCCGCGTCCACCACGACGACACAACTGGGCGCGACTACCCGATGAAAGACCTCAATCACGTCCTGTACTATGAGGGAAAAGAAGCGGTTCTCCGGTTGCTCTATAACGCCAAGGACGCGCCGGTACCGAGCGTCCAAGATGTTTCTGATATTGTCGAAACCGATTTGGACGAAGTAGACGGCATAACGACAGGAATAAGAGAGATCGACGCGGAACTCATGCGCCTGTTCTACGGAACGCTGACGATTTTGTCTGGGCAACCCGGGGCAGGCAAGACGAGCTTCATCAGCCAGCTTGTTTGCAACGCACTTGACGACGAGAAAAATGTCTGGATTTATTCAAGGGAAATGCCTTGCTGGATGACGAAATCGTGGTTGAACTACATATTCGCCGGCCCTCAAAACATCAAGGAGTACCAAGACAGAAACTCCTGTGCCTTTTACAAGGTCACACCAGAGGCGAAGGAAGAGATAAGTAACTACTACCGCGGAAGATGGTCTGTTTATCGCGACGATGCGAGCAATAAATTCGAAGACGTTCTCCAATCGATGGAAGACTGTGTTCGAAAATATGGTTCGAAGCTTCTCATCATAGACAATCTTATGACTCTTGACTTGGGGTCCAACGAGAACAACGAGATGTTGAAGCAAACGGAAACTATCAATGCGCTGATACGCTTCGCCATTAAATACAGCGTAGCCGTGATACTGGTCGCCCATCCGAGAAAGCTCCAGCGCGACACAGACGTCGGCATTTACGACATAAGCGGCACAGCAAACATCATCAACCTCGCACACAGAACCCTGAGCCTGAAGCGGCTCGACCCCGAGAAGAACGACCATGACGTGCAGGTCACAATCATAAAGGACAGGATGCGTGGCAAGGCGGGCAAGAAGGTAAACCTCTATTACGACGTTCCGTCTCGAAGATTCTACTCGAATGAAAGCGAGTACAGTCACCAGTATCTGTGGGACAACACCGCACATCATCCCCTCCCCTATCCTCACGCAGATGAGCGGGAGGTTTATGGAGATCCGCAGGAGGAATAATGAGCAACCAAAAACCACTTGTTGTAAATCTTTTCGGAGTGCCGGGAGCGGGCAAAAGCACAGGAGCGGCATACATATTCGCGAAAATCAAAATGCTCGGCGTCAACGCGGAGCTGATAACAGAGTTTGCGAAAGACAAAACGTGGGAGCGGAACGATGAAGCCTTTAAGAACCAAGCCTATGTGTTTGGTGAACAGGCTTATAGGATAAGCCGCTGCGCCGATAAGGTAGATGTCATAGTCACCGATAGTCCGCTCCCGCTCAGCATCATGTACAACAGCGACAAACGTCTTACCGAGAACTTCAATAGGACGGTAATGGACGTTTTCAACAGTTATAACAACCTCAATTATCTTCTGCTCAGGGTTAAACCATACAATCCAGCTGGACGGCGCCAAACGGAAGCGGAGTCGGATGCCCTTGGAGCGACCGTAATCTCACTCCTTAAAGACAGGGATATCCCATATTGCGCAATAGATGGCGATATTGGAAGCTACGAGCAGATAATTGCCAACATAATGGCAATCTATAACACCCAACGCGGGGCCGAATAGCCCAACAGAAAAACGACACGGCAGGGACAAAATGAGAACATTCGTCAACTATCACAAACACAGTCATTATACCAACGTCAGGATTTCCGACTCTGCCGCAACCGTAAAGGACTACGCAGAGCGAGCAAAAATGCTTGGACATAAAGTCCTGTCATCTTGCGAGCATGGGTGGCAAGGGGCGTATTGGGAAACCGTCAAAACCGCAAAGGAATACGGACTTAAGCCGCTCATCGGTGCCGAAGCGTACTGGGTGAAAGACAGGACGGAAAAGGATAGAAGTAACTGCCACATCTTCCTTGGGGCAAAAAACGAGCGCGGGCGTCAGGCGTTAAACGATGCCCTCTCCGAAGCGAACATCACGGGGTTCTACGGACAACCGCGCCTTGACATTCCGCTGATTTTGTCTCTGCCGAAGGACGATATTATTGTCACAACCGCCTGCATTGCCTACTGGCGATACGAGGACATCGAAGAAATAACAGAGCGGTTCGCGAAACATTTCGGGAAAAACTTCTTCCTCGAGGTGCAATACCACAATACAGAAGCGCAGCGAGACCTCAACAGAAAAATCCTCGCCCTTCATAACAGGCTAAATGTCCCACTCATCATGGGATGTGATAGTCACTATATTCTCCCATCGGAGGGACAGGTACGTTCCGACTTTCTCGTCTCAAAGGGTCTTACCTATCCAGACGAGGAAGGATGGTACCTTGACTATCCGGATGGCGACACAGCCTATGAAAGGTTCGCCGCACAATGCGTTTTGTCCGATGAGGAAATCCGCGATGCCATGGACAACACGAACGTTTTCCTTGACGTCGAGGAATACGACACTCCAATTTTCAATTCGGACATCAAGATGCCTTCCCTTTATCCCGACAAAACGCAAGAAGAGCGAAACATGATCTACAAACACCTCGTTTGGGACGGATGGCGCGAGTACAGAAAGAAAATCCCCAAAGAAAATTGGCCGAAGTACGAAGCAGAAATCATGAAAGAGGTTAAGACCGTCGAAGACACGGGAATGGCCGACTACTTCATCGATAACTACCACATCATCAAAAAAGGAAAGGAAAACGGCGGATGGCTGACGAAAAGTGGCCGCGGTTCCGCCGTATCGTTCTTTACCAATATGCTTCTCGGCTTCACGGAGGTCGATAGAATTGCAGCAAAAATCAAGATGTACCCCGAACGTTTCATGAGTACAACGAGGATTTTGCAAAGCGGTACGCTGCCCGATATTGATTTCAACTGCGCTCCAGTAGAACCTTTCGCAAAAGCGCAACAAGAAGTCCTTGGCGAAGACCACGCCTACCCGATGGTCGCCTATGGGACAATGCAAAAATCCGCGGCGTGGAAGCTGTATGCAAAGTCACAAGGACTTTCCTTTGAGATTGCAAACGCAGTCTCTAACCAAATCAAAAAATATGAGATGGCAGTAAAACACGCCGGTGAAGATGAGAAAGACGATATCGACGTCATGGACTACATCGACAAGGAGTACCATGACATCTATGAGAAGAGCAAAGACTATCTCGGCCTCGTGACCTCGTGGAGCATCGCACCATGTAGCTATCTTTTATATCAAGGAAGTATTCGCAAGGAAATCGGGCTTGTCAAAGTCAAGGATCACCTCTGCTGCATCATGGACGGGCATTGGGCTGAGGCCTGTCACTTCCTAAAGAACGATTTGCTCAAAGTTTCCGTCGTCGACCTGATATACCGTGTTTATCACCGCATCGGCATGGAGCCACCTACGGTAACAGAACTCCTGAGAATGTGTCCCCCAGACGATAAGGCGTGGGAGATTTATGAGAGGGGCTGCACAATAGGTATCAACCAATGCGAGCAGACGGGAACGGCACAGCGCGTCGCAAAGTACAAGCCGAAAAACATCTCAGAGCTTGGCGCATTTGTCGCCGCCATTCGCCCTGGATTTAAGTCGATGTACAAGACGTTCGAAAACCGCATCCCCTTCTCCTACGGAGTGGAAGCGTTCGACAGCCTTATACAAACGGACGAAATGCCGAATAGCTTTCTCCTCTATCAAGAGCAGGAAATGGCCGCGCTCCACTTCGCAGGTATCGATATGAGTGATTGCTACACGGCAATCAAGAATATCGCAAAAAAACGAGCCGAGAAGGTGCTTGCCTATAAGGAAAAGTTCATCGGCGGTCTCATGAACGTCATGATAAAGAAGGAGAACAAGGGCGAGGAAGAAGCTGCACTACTGGCTCACGAATTGTGGCAGATCATCGAGGACTCGTCCAGATATTCCTTCAACGCATCGCATTCATACTGCGTCGCCCTCGACAGTCTTTATGGGGCATGGCTCAAAGCCCACTACCCCCTTGAATTCTACGAAGTGCTGCTGACCCTCGCCGAACAAAAAGGCGACAAGGACAAAATGACGGCGCTCAAAGAAGAAGCAGAGAGTTACTTCGGAATAAAGTTCCCGCCATTCAGGTTTGGACAGGACAATCGTGCGACAAAGGCCGACAATGAACACAACGAAATCGTCAACTCGATTTCAGCAATCAAAGGGTTTTCCGCCGGCATCGGCTCAACATTATACGAGTGCAGCAAAAAGTGTTTTGGCTCCTTTGTTGATGTACTCTCGTGGCTCGACAAAAAGTCCGTCAAGGCAGCAAAGGTCAAGCCCCTCGTCATGATTGACTACTTCCAGCAGTACGGGAACATCAACGAGTTACTCTTTCTGCTTGACGCATGGGAACTCCTGAAACAAGGAAAGGCACGAGCTGTTCGAAAAGACAGCGTCGAGGACGCTGGTATTCGAGAGGTCATGCGGAGAAACTGCAAATTCTTAAATAAAGATGGCAGTTCCTCTGCATCATACAAGATCGAGAGCGATGAACAGGCAATGAAATGCCTATATGACATCGAAGAATACATACACAACAACCCGAAGCAACCGCCGACGATGAAAACCAGAATCCAGTACAGCATGGAAATTCTCGGTTATGCAGATGTTGCAACCGGCAAAGAAGAAGATAGGCGACGTCTTCTGATAACAGACGTCGCTCCTCTATCCGATGCAAATGGCAACACGTGGTCATACCGCGTTGGCACAAAAAGCCTCGGAAGTGCCAAAATGGCACGTCTCACAATTCGGGCAAGCGTGTACGACAAGACGCCGATTAAGCCCGGAGACATCATTTATGCCGCCAATCTGTTCAAAAACAAATCTGGCTATTGGTATCTGCAAGACTATCAAAAGGAGCAATAACAAATGACGCACAAAGATTGGGCTGGGAACAGCAATTCGGTCTTTAAGACGCTCGGCGCGAGCAATCATTGTGAAACCGAGCGGGAACAGGATGACTTTTATGCGACAGACCCCGCGGCAATCGACAAGCTCCTCACGGTAGAAACTCCACACAGGGTTGTGTGGGAATGTGCTTGCGGGGCGGGTCATCTGTCCCGAAGGCTTACAGAACACGGCTATGAGGTCCATAGCACAGACATCAAAAACCGAGGATACGAAGGGCAAGACGGCATTATGGACTTCTTGGCGCAAAGCAATGCACCAATCCAGTCCGATTTCGATATCGTGACGAACCCACCGTATAAGCAAGCAAAGGAATTTGTCCTAAAAGCGCTGGATGTGCTATCGCCTGGGCGATGTTGCTATATGTTCCTGAAGCTGACATTCCTCGAAGGAAAGTCGCGCTACAGCGAAATCTTCAAACATACTCCACCGCGCTGCGTTTACGTCTTCTCTGAACGAATCCTCTGCGCCCCGAATGGTGACTTTGCATCAATGCGCGGTTCAGCCGTCGCATACGCATGGTTTGTTTGGGAGAAGGGGTTCGCGGGAAAGACAACCATCGCGTGGATATAAAAAATACACAAAGGGAGTGATGAATATCAAAAAGTCATTTGCAACAACGATTTCGCGTGACGGGTATCTTGACATGGTATGCCCGAAATGCAAATCACACAATGTCTCTATCATACATAGCAGCAATCTCTCATCCAGAATTGCGAAGATTGTTTGCGATGGGTGCGGGTACACTCTTCTTCCCGCCGGCATAACACCTCCGCTTCCGGGGCAGATTGTCATCGATGAAATTTTGGGAGGGCAAGGATGAAATTCAAGAACACACAGGTGTTCAACTTTGAAGGCGCCCTCCGTGGAATGCGCAACCCGAAAAACAGCTGGGCAAAATCCGATAGCAAGTGCGCTGTGGATGGCAGCTATATCATCGGAAACAACGATATGGCACTCGCAAAGGCTCTCATTCATGGCGGTAGCGAGCATCGGAAGTTCCTGCGGCAGATATTCGTGTCTGTTGACATAACGGCTCCCCTTTACTGGTGGAAGGAATTTGATACCTATAAAATCGGAACCGTAGCCAACAGCACGAGTACTATGCACAAACTCGTCTCCTCCCCTATCACAATCGACTGCTTTGAGACCGACGATTATCACGAAAATCTTTATAAAGCGTCTGGGTATGGCGGGATGGTTGACGAACCACACAGGTTTGTTTCGCTCACCATCATTTTTCTCGAGGGGCTGCGGAAGCAATATCTCGAAACAAAGGACAAACGCTACTGGAAAGAACTCATCCGCTGGCTCCCGGAAAGCTGGTTGCAGACGCGAACGGTCACGATGAACTATGAGAATCTGCTCTCAATCTGCAAGCAGCGGCGGGCGCACAAGCTCAATGAGTGGTCGGGACTCGATGACCCCACGAAGCCAAATTTCATTGCGTGGGCGAGGACGCTTCCATACGCCAGTGAATTTATCTTCCAAGATGAGGTAGACGAATGAAGCACATCATCATTGTCAACGGGAGCGGCGGCGTCGGCAAGGATACGTTCGTTGATGCTCTCGAGAAATGCGGCGCAGACGTAACTCACATGAGTATCGTCGGGCAAATCAAGAAGGTCGCATCTTTCCTCGGCTGGGACGGCTCCAAGGGAGAAAAAGACAGAAAGTTTCTTTCCGACTTGCTTGACCTCAGCGACTGGTATAACGACCGTCCGTATACATACTTCGAGAGAAACGCAAGAGAGTTTCTCGGTAGCATCGATACAGGGAAGCCTCAGCTTCTTTGTGTAGACATGAGGCAAAAGAAGCATATCAGCAGGGCGGTCAAGGAGTTCGGAGCAAAGACCGTACTCGTAACTCGGAGTTCTGTCCCCCACATCACGTCAAACCACGCCGATTCGGAGGTGTTTGACATGGAATACGACTACCTCATTGAAAACGAGGGAAGCATCAGTGACCTTAAACGGCAAGCGGCAAAATTCATCAATCAACTGGAGAAACAAGCGGTATGAACGTAATAAAGAGAGACGGAACAGAAGTAAAGTTCTCTTCCGAAAAAATCAAGAAGGCAATCTACTCTGCAAACAACGAAGTCAACGAAAACAGCAAGCTGCTGCCTGAGCAGATCGACACTATCGTCAAACAGGTCACGGCAAAATGCAGCGCGCTTCGGCGCCCCGCGGGGGTAGAAGAAATACAAGACTTCGTGGAGAACTACCTCATGGCAAGCGGGAAGAACGACCTCGCACGGAGATACATTCGCTATCGCTACGACAGAGCCATGACGCGCAAACGGAACACAACGGATGCGAGGATCCTCTCTGTCGTGGACCTCAACAACGAGGAAGTCAAAGAGGAAAATGCAAACAAAAATCCTGTCGTCATCCCGACGCAGCGGGACTACATCGCCGGAGAAGTGAGTAAGGACATCACAGAAAGATACCTCCTTCCTCCCGACATTCTCGAAGCCCACAAGAGCGGAATTATCCACTTCCACGACGCGGACTATTTCGTGCAACACAGCCATAACTGCGACCTCGTCAACCTCGAGGATATGCTGCAAAACGGCACGGTCATCAACAAAACGATGATTGAGAAACCTCACTCGTTCGCCACGGCGTGCAACATCGCAACGCAGATTATGGCGCAAGTCGCTTCGTGCCAGTACGGCGGGCAAACAATTTCCCTCACTCACCTCGCGCCCTTCGTGGAGGTCAGCAGACAACGGATACGCGAGGAGGTCAAGAAGGAACTCGAAGAGTTCCCCTGCTTTTTTCTCCCCGTCAGGGACGGCGTCCTCGAAAGAGACCCTCAGCCCGAAATCGACGAGTATATCGAAAAGGTCACGGAAAGCCGTCTCCGCGCGGAAATCAAGCGCGGTGTACAGACTATCCAGTACCAGATCAACACCATCATGACGACAAACGGGCAGACCCCCTTCGTCTCAATCAATATGTACCTCAATGAGGCCCGGAATGAAAGAGAAAAGGCAGACCTCGCCCTCGTCATTGAAGAAGTTCTCAACCAGCGGATCGAGGGCGTCAAGAACGAAGCGGGCGTGTGGATTACCCCTGCGTTTCCCAAGCTTCTCTACGTTCTTGAAGAGGACAACACAACCGAGGATGGAAAGTACTGGTATCTCACCGAGCTTGCCGCAAAATGTACGGCGAAGCGCCTCGTCCCCGACTACATCTCGGAGAAAATCATGCTTCAGAACAAAATCGACAAAGCAGGAAACGGGAACGCATACCCTTGCATGGGCTGCCGTAGTTTCCTCACTCCATACCTCGACGAGAACGGCAAGCCGAAGTACTATGGCAGGTTCAACCAAGGCGTCGTCACCATCAACCTCGTGGATGCCGCCTGTTCAAGCGGAGGGGACGAAAAGAAGTTCTGGGAAATCATGGATGAGCGTCTCGAACTGTGCCACCGCGCTCTGCGGATAAGGCACGAGCGCCTTCTTGGCACGATTGCGGACGTCGCCCCTATCCTGTGGCAGCACGGAGCAATCGCCCGCTTGAAGAGCGGGGAAACAATCGACAAGCTCCTCTACGGCGGGTATTCCACTATCTCGCTCGGCTACGCGGGACTTTGGGAGTGCGTCTACAGAATGACCGGGAAGAAACTCACGGAACCCGAGGGCAAGGATTTCGGGATCGCTGTCATGAAGAAGCTCAACGAAGCGACGGCAAAGTGGAAAGCCGCGGAGAACATCGACTACAGCCTGTACGGCACCCCCATCGAGAGTACGACATACAAGTTCGCGAAGTGCCTTCAGCAACGCTTCGGCATCATCGAGGGCGTCACGGATAAGAGCTACATCACCAACAGCTACCATGTCAAGGTCACAGAACCAATCGACGCTTTCAGCAAGCTCAAACTCGAAAGCGAGTTCCAAGCGCTTTCCCCGGGTGGAGCTATCTCCTATGTCGAGGTCCCCAATATGCAGCACAATATCCCCGCCGTGCTTGCCGTCATCCGTTACATCTACGACAACATCATGTACGCCGAACTCAATACAAAGAGCGACTACTGTCAGGTCTGCGGATATGACGGTGAGATCCAAATTGTCGAGGAGGACGGCAAACTCGTCTGGGAATGTCCCCATTGCCACAATCGCGACCAAAGCAAACTGAACGTCGCCCGCCGTACTTGCGGGTACATCGGCAGTAACTTTTGGAACCAAGGAAGAACGCAAGAAATCAAGGAGCGCGTACTTCATTTGTAAGCGCCCCATAAGGAATAAGAAAAAAATAAGCTCCACGGCTTCGGCACTCTGCCGCGGGCGCCACAACGGCAATGCCGCTGAAACGCTACCACGGCTCTGTATCGAAGCCAAGGAGCCAAAATGAGGGAAAAATGATTTACATAACAGACACCCTGCGCATCAGCCGCGTGGACGACAACTGCTTGCAGCTCGAAACGTATGTCCCCGTGACGTCAAAGAAAACAAAGGAGACGAGAACGCAATGGCGCTGGTGCGGGTACTACGGCGATGTGAGAGGCGCTCTTCTCGCTGCGCTAAGGAAGGAGCTATTCTCGGAAGTAAGCGTGGAAAGCTCAATCCAAAGGCTGCTTGACAGAATCGACAGCGCAGAGAAGAACATCATCAGGGCAATCGAAGGGATGAAACAGGATGAACGTCAGGAAGTGTGAGAAATGCGAGAGCTACGAGCGGCGCCGCTGGTCGTCCTACTATCAGCCGAACGGCTACCATGCAATCGGCATGACACACGCATACGGATACTGCCGCAAATATAAAGCCCGCTGCCTGAATGTGCAAAAGTGTACGGAGAAAAGAAATGACGGCTAAACAGATTATGGATTTTGCCGAAGCAAATTCACACGCGCCGGATATGTTCGGGGATTTGGAACAAGAGCTGATCAACGCAAAATTCGACGTCCTCGTGGAACTGGAAAAGGACTTCGGGAATAAAAAACTCACAAGGAAATACAACGACATCTGCGAAAAGCTCCGCATGATATTCATTATGCGAGCGCAGAGACTCGAACTGTTCATGCAGGCGAAGATATAATCTGCCAGCTACATCGACAATCTTCTTTTGAGGACATACATACTTGAACTTCCAAGAGCTATCGACAATTTATCAGATTCTAAACGAGATACCGACAGAAGGTATGCGGGAACAGGCGTTGCAGATGATGCTACATAGTGCTACGCCGATTCCCACTATCGAAAAAATCTCTGGAACTGATACGCTGTTCTCTTTGAGGTTCACCAAAAAGGAGATGTCAATTATGCCACAAGAACTACAAGAACGGTTGAACGAAGCAAGGCGCGGACGCTGGATTAGGCAAAAGGCAAACGGAATTTATGAAATCCGAATGTCAATCAGCGGCGTCCAATTCTACGCCTCAGCAAAAGACCTCGCGGTCGCCAAACGCAAGTTCCTCGACGCTGTCAGGTGTGAAACAGGAGGAGAGACCATGCCGATAATGGCAAAAAAGCGCATTGCAAGCGGTGTGACATTTGGGGAGTTTGCCGATAGATGGCTCACCGTCACCAAGAAACCTCGCGTCAAGGAAATCACATACGAGGAAATTAGTTTGCAGTTGAAGAACCACCTGCTCCCCCGCTTCGGGGAAGTCCCTATCACAGACATCCACACAATGGAAATCGATGAGTTCATCAACTCGTATATAGAACGAGGTCAGGCGAGGACTGCTCTCAAACTGTACGTCACGCTGAAGGACATCTTCAACTGCGCCACTCTCGATGAAGTTATCAAGAGGAACCCCGCGGAGAAAATCCAGAAACCGACATACGAAGCAAAAAGCGGGGCTGCCCTATCGCGTGAGGAAGAGTTTGAACTCGTGAATAAGCTCTTCGAGAACAATGACCCTTGCCGCTACGCAATCGTCTTCATTCTCTATACGGGGATGAGGCGCTCCGAGCTGAAGTCGGCGTCAACGGACGGGGTATGGATCACCGTTTCCTGCGCGAAGACGCGCAAAGGGAAGGAGCGGACGAGAAAGGTTCCGATCACCCCCATGCTCCGTCCCTACATCGAACACTTCACCAAGGAGAACCTTTGCTTCACGGACGACCGTCTCTCCCGCGTCGTGCCGAAATATCTCGAAGGCCACACGACGCATCACCTTCGCCACACGTTCATCACCCGCGCACAGGAGTGCGGAGTTTCGAAGGAAATCGTGAAGCTGTGGGTCGGACACTCCGCAAACAAGCGGGACATGACAGAGTCAGTTTACACCCATTTCTCCGAGGAATTTCAGCTGTCGGAAGCAACGAAAATTTCCTACGAACCACAGGTCTAAGTCCCAAATTAGTCCCAAATTTGGTCCCAAAATAAGGGATTGGTTCTAAGGAAAATGAAGAAAAAATAGTGGCTGCCAGTAAGTGACAACCACTATATCTTGTGGTGCGGACGGTGGGACTCGAACCCACATGGTCTCCCACAGGAACCTGAAACCTGCGCGTCTGCCAATTTCGCCACATCCGCATATTGTTTTGCCGCGGGCGATCCCGCGGCGGAAGACTGCCTCTGCGCGGCTCAAAACTCCGTTTTGACGACCTTCTCGCCCGAAGTGCCGTCGAGCTTCCACACTTTTCCGCCCGCCGAGACGCTGCGGACGGGTTCGCCGTCTGCGATCTCGAGGGCTGCGTTGTTCTCGACGCCCCAAGCGCAGTATCTATTATACAACAGGATACGATCGAAGTCAAGCATTCTTTCGTTGTAATGGGGAGAAATTTTTCCCTTTAACCACCCGAGGCCGCGGTGCATATGGTATTCCCCCTCGACGACGGAATCGGTGTACATCTCCTCGAACCAGCAGATCGCCCCCGCGGAGAGACCCGCAAGCGGGACGCCGCGGCCGTAAGCCTCCCCGATATACGAAAGCAGGCCCGTCGCCTTCCACGATTCGAGCATAAAGACGGTATTCCCGCCGCCGACATAGATGAGATCTGCCTCGCCGAACTTCTTCTTCATCTTCTCGGGGTCGATTTCCCGCCCCACCGTGAGGGCGACGTCGGTTTTGAGCCCAAAGACGCCCGTGTAGACCTTATGGAAGGTGTTGTAGTAAGGCATGCAGTCGTGGCTGGCCGTGGGGATGAAAAGCATGCAGGGCCGCCGCTCGCCCGCATGCGCCTTGGCGAGTCCGGCGATGTAGGCGTCGATCTTCAGCGTCTCCTGCGTTTTGAGTTCACCGCCCCCGATGAGGATCATGCGCGCCATTTTATCGGTTCTCCCCCTCTTTCTTCGCGTTCTCTTCGAGGCTCGCCGCTTCGTCCGCGGAGATGCCCGCCGTGCGGTCGACGGGGACCGAAAAGATGACGCCGCCCGCCTCCGTCTTGGCGCCGACGCGCTCGGAAAGCGCGTTCATGATCTGCATCGCCGCCTCTTTCTTGGTGAGGATCATCAGGATCTCCTGCTCGCGCATCAGGGAGATGCCGATGAACTGTTCCGCCTTTTCGTTGCTCATCGCGCGGGAACGGACGATCGTCCCCCCTGCCGCGCCCGCTTCGCGCGCCGCTTCCATGGCGCTGTCCACATAGTTTGCGGCGACCGCCGCGACGATGAGCGAATATTTTCTATCTTCCGATTTCATGATCGTGCCCCTATCCGTGGTTTTGTTGGTCGAAGCCGACGTGACGCCCTTTGCGACGATGCCCGAGACGCCCGAGAGCGGGACCGTGAAGGAAATGCCCCGCCCGACGAGGTAGAGCGCCATCTTGTTGCGCAGTTCGCGCAGGATGAGCGCTTCGTCGCTCTCGGGGATGAGGGAGATGAGCACGGACTTCTCGGTCTGCCCGATGCCGAAATAGTCGAGCATGGCGGACCGCGCCGTGCCCGTTCCCGCAAAGGTATAGGAGAGCGCGACGGAGCAGGCGTCGAGGGTCTCTTTCAGCCGCGCCTCGTCCTTGAGGTTGACGACGCTGATCAGCAACTTTGCGCGGAGGGGCATCTCGGGCTGTTTCCCGCCGTGCTGCGCCGCAAAGTGCACCCCTCTTCCGCCCGACGGCTTGTGCGGCGCGCTCTTGGATCTCTGTTTGCCTTCCTCGTGCTTTTCCGCCATCACTCCACCTCGTATTCGAGTATTTTCTCCTCGACGGAGAGGAAATTCCGCTTGATCTTGCCTGTCTTGCGCTTATAGAGGATGCCGAGCACCTGGATGGAGATGAGCGGCGTGAGCGCAACGAAAGCGATACAGCCGAATGCCTGCGTCATGATGAGAGAGGTATCCCCTCCGCCGAGCGTGTAGCATGCGCCGATCGCGAGCGGGAGGACGAACGAAGAGACCATCGCGCCGCTCGCGACCCCGCCCGAGTCGAACGCGATGCCCGTAAACACGGGCGGCGTGAAGAAGGTGAGGATGAGCGCGATGGCGTATCCCGGGGCGAGGATCCACATGAGATTGATGCCCGTGAGGATGCGGAGCATCGCGAGCCCGAGCGAAATGCACACGCCGATGCACAGCCCGCGCTTCATCGAGGCGGCGGAGATCGCGCCCGCGGACATGCGCTCGACCTGCTTGTTCAGAACGTGCACGGCGGGCTCGGCGGCAACGATGAAATAGCCGATGAGCATGCCGACGGGAATGAGCAGCGCCCCCTTCCAGAGCGCGGCAAGCCCCTCTCCGATCGCCCTGCCGACGGGCATAAAGCCGACGTTCGCGCCCGTGAGAAAGAGCACGAGCCCGAGAAAGGTATACAAGAAGCCCATGAATACCCTCACGACCAAGCGCTTATGGAAGGAGCGCGTGAAGAGCTGGAAGAACAGGAAAAACGCGACGATGGGCGAGATCGCGATCGCGACCTCTTTGGCGTAGTCCGCAAATCCGTGAAGATAGGCCGAGAGCACGCCCCGCGTATCCGTCACCTCCATGAGCGCCTCGTAGGGATAATCGGGATCCTGCACCTTGAACACGATGCCGAGCACGAGCACGGCGATGATCGGCCCCACGCTCGAGAGCGCGACGAGACCGAAGGAGTCGTCCTGTCCCCCGCTGCCCGCGCGCAGCGACGCGACGCCGACGCCGAGCGAAATGATGAACGGCACCGTCATGGGGCCCGTCGTCACGCCGCCCGCGTCGAAGGAGACCGCCCAGAATGAGGGATCCACGAAGGCGCTCGCGACGAACGCCCCGACGTAGAACACGACGAGCAGGATGGAAAGGCGGATGTGCAGCACGATGCGGAGCATCGCGATCATGAGAAAGATCCCCACGCCGACCGCGACGGTGAGGATGAGAAGATAGTTCCCGAGCGGCGTTTTTCCCGCGATCGCGGGCACCTGCCGCGCGAGGATCTGAAGATCGGGCTCTGCGATCGTCACGATGATGCCGATGATGAAAGAGATCAGCGCGATGAGCCAGACTTTGCGCGATTTGGTGACCGCCGAGCCGATGCGCTCGCCGATGACGAGCATCGACATATCGGCGCCCTGCGTAAAGAGCCCCATCCCGAAGATCAGTAAAAAAACGCCCGTGAAAAACAATACGAACGTTCCCGCCTTGAGCGGCGTCACCGTGAGCGCGAGCGCGATCACGATCAGGGCGATCGGCAAGATCGAAGTGAGCGATTCCACGATCTTATCGCGAAGCGCCTTTGTCATGCGCAATTTCTCCATGGATCCGTCTCAAACATCAGCGGGAGTACTTTTCCTCGATCGCCGCGATCTTACCGATGCGGCGCATGTGCTTTTCTTCGCCCGAAAACGGCGTCTCAAGGAACACGCGCACGATCTCGAGCGCGAGATTGACGCCGACGAACGCCCCGCCGAGCGCGAGCATGTTCGCGTCGTTGTGCAGGCGCGTCATCTTCGCGGAGAGCGGCTCCGAACACAGCGCGCAGCGGATACCGCGCACCTTGTTCGCGGCGATGGAGATGCCGATGCCCGTCGTGCAGACGACGATCCCCCGCTCGCATTCCCCGTTTGCGACGGCCTCCGCCGCCGCAAGCCCGAAATCGGGATAGTCGCAGGAATCCGCGCAGTGCGTCCCGTAGTCGATGACCTCGTACCCTGCTTCCGTGAGATATGCCGCGATCTGTTGCTTGAGCGCAAGCCCGCCGTGATCGCAGCCCATGGCGATTTTCATGATGTCCCCTCCTTTTCTGTCTCTCTTGCTTTTTATGTCGTTATCGGTTTTGCGTCCTCCTCGATGGGCGGACAGTGGATCCGTATGATGCGCGGCATGCACTCGCGGATGACGCGCAGCGTCGCGCGGTAGACGTCGATGCCCTGCCCGTAGGGATCGGGGATCTCCGCGCCGCCCGCCGCCTTGAACGTCGTCACGTTGGGAAAGGCGGAGAGCTCGTCTGCGATCGCCTGCGTCATGCAGATGACGACTGAGGCCTCCGCGATCATCTTCTCGGTGACGCGGCGGGAGGCGAACGTCTTGGAAAACGGGATCTTCGCCTCGGTGAGCGCCTGGCGGCTCTCCGCCGTCATCGGGCTGCCCTCATGCGCGCGGATGCCCGCGGAACGCACGTTGTACCACGAGATCTTCTGCTTTTTGAGCGCGTGTTTCAGGACCGCCTCCGCCATGGGAGAGCGGCAAGTGTTTCCCGTACATACAAATAAGATCTTCTTATGTTTCATGGTCCCCTCCGAAGGCGCGGAGCATTCTGTTCATGACGCCCGCCATCACGCCGCCGCGCACGCGCGGTTCGATCCCGATGAGCAGCGTCGCCGCGGTCTCCGCTCTGCGGAGAAGCGCATAGAGCCGCTGCGCCATCTCTTCGCCCGTGCCGCCGAGATCGAGCGCCGCCCGCCCGCCGAGCGCCGCGATCGCGCCGCTCTCGCACAGGATGCAGGGCGCGCCGCCCCGCGCTTTTTCGCGGTCGTAGATCGCGTTCGCCTCCTCCGCGCTGCGGCAAAACGCCGTCTCGCAGCGCGGCGAATAGTGTTTATACGCCATGCCCGGGCTCTTGGGCCTTTCGCCCTCTTTGCGGCGATAAATGCCGCAATCGCCCGCGACGGAGGCGATCATCTCCCGCGTGACGAGCCCTTCGCGCAAAATTTGCGGGATCTCCCCCGTGCAGTCCAAAACGGTGCTCTCAATGCCGCCCGAGCAGGCGCCGCCATCCAAAATGAGCGGGATCCTGCCGTGGAAATCGTCGTAGACGTGTTGGGCGGTGACGGGCGAGACGTGCTTGGAAAGGTTCGCGCTCGGCGCGGCGACGGGAAGATCGGCCGCCCGCAAAAACGCCTGCGCGACGGGCGACGACGGCACGCGGATCGCGAGCGTGTTGAGCCCGCAGGAGACGTATTTTGAGACTTTGCCCGTCGAGGGATAGACCATCGTGAGCGGCCCCGGCAAAAACGCCGCGCGGAGCGCCGCCGCATAGGGCGGTTCGCCGTCGATGAGCGGCGCGATGTCGTAGTCCCCGTGCACGTGCACGATGAGCGGATTATCGGCGGGGCGCCCTTTCAGGGCGAACACTTTGAGGACGGCTTCGTCGTCGAAGGCGTTGGCGCCCAGGCCGTACACCGTCTCCGTGTGGAAGGCGACGACCTCCCCCGCTTTGAGGAACGCCGCGGCTTCGTCGAACCGGCCGCGCGTCCGCCCGAGGATCCTGGTTTCCATCGTCAGTCTCCGAAGTCGTCCATCGGGGGAAGATCTTCGTCGGCGGGCGCGGAGAGCCCCTTGCGGGAGTAGTTCGGCTCTTCGTCGGGACGGCCTTGGTCCTCGACGTCGATGAACTTGGTCGTCTCGCCGATGAAACGGAGCGGAATGCGCCCCAGAGAGCCGTTTCTGTGCTTGGCGATGACAATCTCCGCGGCGCCCTTGACGATGTTCCCCTTCGCGAGCTCCTCTTGCGTCGCGGTGACGTCGGGGCGGTTGATGAACATGACGATATCCGCGTCCTGCTCGATCGCGCCCGATTCGCGGAGGTCGGAGAGCTGGGGCTCCTTCGTCTGGATGCGGCGGAGCTGGGAGAGCGCGATCACGGGCACATCGAGTTCCTTTGCCATGATCTTGAGCGAACGCGTGATCGCGGCGATCTCCTGCGTGCGGTTGAAGTCGTTGCCCGAGCTCTTGGTCTCCCCGCCCATGAGCTGGATATAGTCGATCATGACGAGATCGAGCCCGCCCTGCGCGGCGGAGAGCCGCCTGCACTTGGAGAGCATCTCCGCGGGCGTGATGCTCGAGGAGTCGTCGATGAAGATCTTGCTCTGCTTGATCTTATCGCTCGCGATCCAGAGATTCTTCCACTCCCGCTGCACGAGCTTGCCCGAGAGCGCCTTCTCCATGCTCGCGTCGGCATGTGCGCACAGGAGGCGCTGCACGATCTCCGTGCGCGGCATTTCGAGGGAGAATACCGCCGCCGTCTTGCCCTTCACGAGGCAGGCGTACTCGACGATGTTCATCGCGAGCGACGTCTTTCCCATGCCGGGGCGGGCGGCGATGATCACGAGGCTCCCCTTTTGCAGGCCGTGCGTGATCTGGTCGAGGCGCGTAAAGCCCGTCTCCAACCCGCGGTAGGCGTTGGGATCCGCCTGGATCCCCTCGAATTTTTCGAGGACTTTCTGCACGACGCCGCCGTCGGAGAGCCCCTCGAGGGTGTTGCCGTCCTCCGACTTGGAGATATCGTAGACGAGCTTTTCCGCAAAGGCGATCGCCTCGCGCTCCTCGTAGCCCTTCTGGCAGTTCTCGACGATATCGCGGGAGGCGCGGATGAGCGCGCGGTTGACGCTGTCCCTGCGCACGATCGCAAGATATTGCTTGTAATTCGCCGCGGAAGGCGTGTTTTCGGCGAGCTCGGTGACGGCTTGCAGGCCGCCCGCCCGCTCCAGCGTGCCGTCGCGGTCGAGCTGGTCGGTGAGCGTGACGACGTCCACCGTCCTGTGCGCCGCGAAGATCTTCTTCATCGCGACGAGCATGAGGCGGTGCGCTTCCTGGTAGAAATCCTCCTCGCGGAGGCTCTCGAGAATGTCCGTCTGGACGCCCTCATCGAGGATGAGGCACCCCAAAAGTGCGGATTCGGCGTCGAGATTGTGCGGCATCTGATTGTTCGGCATAATATTTTTTCCTTGGCTTACTTGCCGAGCGCTTCGAATGCATCGAGCGCGGCCTCGAATTCGTGCATTGCGGCCTCGAAGGGCGTCTTTTGGGTGAGATCGGCGCCCGCGAGTTTGAGCAGAGAGACGGGATCCGTGGAACTCCCGCCCTTTAAGAAGTTTTTATACTGTTCCACGGCGGGCGCGCCCTCCTTCATGATGCGGTCCACGATGCAGAGCGCCGCCGTGATGCCCGTCGCGTATTTGTAGACGTAGAACGAGGTATAGAAGTGCGGGATGCGCGCCCATTCGATGGCGATGTTGTCGTCGTGGACGATCGCGGGGCCGTAGTATGCCGCGTTGAGCTCCCTGTAAAGTTCGGAGAGATTGTCCTTGTTGAGCGGCTCTCCCGCCTCCGCCATCGCATGCGCCTTCTCCTCGAATTCCGCGAATTGGGTCTGGCGGAAGAGCGTCGTGCGGATCATGTCCATGAAGTAGTTGAGCAGATACTTTTTGAGCTTCTCGTCCGTCGTCGTTTTCAGCAGATATTTGAGCAGAAGCACCTCATTGACCGTGCTCGCGACCTCGGCGACGAAGATCTTATAGTCCGCCTTGGCGCGCGGCTGGTTGGCGTTGGAATAGTAGGTGTGCAGGGAATGCCCCATCTCGTGCGCGATCGTGAATACGTCGTGCGTGGTCTTTTGGTAGTTCAGGAGCACGAACGGATGCATCCCGTAGATACCGCTCGAATAGGCGCCGCTGCGCTTACCCTCGTTCTCGCAGACGTCGATCCAGCCCTCGTCGCGCCCCTTCTTGAAGAGCCCGAGGTACTCTTCGCCGAGCGGCGCGAGCCCCTTGAGGCAGAGGTCGTAGGCCTCCTCGTAGGAGAGCTTGAGCTCGGCGTCCTCGACGAGCGAGGGATAGATATCGTACATATATTGGGTCTCGTAGCCCATGACCTGTTTGCGGAGCGCGATATAGCGGTGCATGAGGGGCGCCGCCGCGTGCACGCAGTCCACGAGATTGCGGTAGACGGAGACGTCGACGTCCTCTTCGAACAACGCCATTTGCAGGCAGGAATCGTAGCCGCGGGTCTTGCAATAGAAGATATCCTTCTGCACGTTGCCGAAGTAGGTCGTCGCGATGGTGCCGAGCAGTTTGCGGTATGCGCCGTAGTAGAGTTCGTATGCCTCCTTGCGCTTCTCTCTCTCTTTTCCGCTCATGATGACGGAATACAGCCCGTGCGAGAGCTTGACCTTTTCCCCCTGATATTCGATCTCGGGGAAGTCCGTTTCGGCGTTGTCAATCATCATAAAGACGAGACTTGCCGTCGTGAGCGGTTCGCTCGCCTGCGCCAGGATGACCTCCTCCCGCTCCGAGAGGGTATATTTCTTGCTCGCCTTGACGCGGGAAAGACGGTAGTCGTAGGCGCGGAAGCGGGGATCGGCGAGATAGCCGTCGAGCACTTCGTCGGGAAGGGCGGTGAGCTCGGGCGTGACGAACGCCGTCTCCGCGTCGATACGGGTGAAAAACGCGTATATTTTGGACATATACGAGCTATATTTCGTCACGCGGACGTCCTCATCCCGCTTCAGGTGCGCATAGAGATAGAGCCGCATCGCCTCCGCCGAGAGCGCTTCGTCCGCCGCAAAGAAGGCGAGCAGCCCCTCCGCCGTGCCCAGCGTGCCGCGGTATTGCGCGAACCCGAGCTTGCCTTCGAGGGCGGAGAACGCCGCCTCCCACGCCTCGTCCGACGGGAAAATATCCGTCACTTTCCATTTGTATTTTTCGGGAATTTCCGATCTTTGCATCCTTTCTCCTCCTTAATTTTTGAAACTGTGGATGGGCGCAGGGATCAGCCCGCCCCTTCCGATGAACTTGCTTGCGTCGCCGCTATGTACGGGCAGGATAGGCGCCCGACCCAATAGCCCGCCGAATTCGACCGTCTCGCCGACCCCCTTCCCAGGCACGGGAATGACGCGCACCGCCGTCGTCTTGTTGTTGATCATGCCGATCGCGGCTTCGTCGGCGATCATGGCGGCGATCGTCGTCGCGGGGGTATCGCCCGGGATCGCGATCATATCCAATCCCACCGAGCAGACGGAAGTCATCGCCTCGAGCTTTTCGAGGGAGATCTTGCCGCTCTCGGCCGCCTCGATCATGCCGATATCTTCCGAGACGGGGATGAACGCCCCCGAGAGCCCGCCGACGCGGGAGGACGCCATCACGCCCCCCTTCTTCACGGCGTCGTTGAGCATGGCGAGGGCGGCCGTCGTGCCGTGGCAGCCGACGACGGAGAGCCCGAGCTCCTCGAGGATATGCGCCACGCTGTCGCCGCGGGCGGGCGTCGGCGCGAGCGAGAGATCGACGATGCCAAACCGCGCCCCCAGCCGCTCTGCCGCCTCACGGGCGATGAGCTGCCCCGCGCGGGTGATCTTGAACGCCGTGCGCTTGATGACTTCGGCGGCGTCGGTGAGGTCGGCGTCGGGGCAGTAGGAGAGCGCGTGCTGCACGACGCCCGGGCCCGAAACGCCGACGTTGATGACCGTATCCGCCTCGCCGACGCCGTGGAACGCCCCCGCCATGAAGGGATTATCCTCCACCGCGTTGCAAAACACGACGAGCTTGGCGCAGCCGATTCCGCATGCGGCGCCCGTGCGCTCGGCCGTCTCTTTGATGAGCTCCCCCATCTTGCGGACGGCGTCGATATTGATGCCCGAGCGGGAAGAGCCGACATTGACGGAGGCGCAGAGCCGCTCCGTCCCCGCGAGGACCTCGGGGATCGTGGCGAGGAAGGCGGCTTCGTAGTCCGCCGTCCCCTTGTGCACGAGGGCGGAATAGCCGCCCAAAAAGTCGATCCCGAGCGCGTGCGCCGCTCTGTCGAGCGCCTGCCCGACAAGCGCGCTCTCCTGCGGGAACGCCGCCGTCACGAGGGAGACGGGCGTCACCGAGACGCGCTTGTTGACGATGGGAATGCCGTATTCCCGCGAGAGCGCCAAGACGGTGGGCACGAGCCCCTCCGCCTGCCGCATGACGCGGTCGTAGACGGCACGCGCCGTCGCCTTCGCATCCGCGCGGATGCACGGAAGGAGCGAAACGCCCATCGTGACCGTGCGGATATCGAGATGTTCCTTTTCCACCATTTCGATGGTTTCCAGCACCTGGTTCTCGTTCAGCATCGTCCGCCTCAAATGGTGTGCATGGCGTCGAAGATCGCCGCGTGTTGCAGGCGGATGTTCATGCCGATCTCCCGCCCGAGCGAAGCGATCTTCTCGCAGAGTTCGGAAAAGGTCTCCCCTCCCTCCGCGATGTTCACCATCATGATCATCGCGAATTGGTCCCCCAAAATCGTTTGGGAGACGTCCTCGATGTTGGCGCCGTGTTCGGCGAGAAAGCCGCTCACGGAGGCGATGACGCCCTTCCGATCTGTTCCCGTGACTGTTACGACCGCGCGCATACCGCCTCCTCAATCCGCAAGCAATTCATATTCGATGAGCAGGTTCCCCTGCGAAATGATGCGCACCCACTGCCCCTTTTCGAAGGGCGGGAAATCCTTTTCCCCGTCCACGAAGATGCGGCGCTTCAAAACGTCGTCCCGCTTGATGTTGGAGACGAAGAATACGGCGACGTTGACGTCCACGCCGTCCTGCGTCACCCAATCGTCGACCTCCTCGAAGGGCATCTCCGCGCTCTCTTTGAGCCCGACGGAGATATATTTGAGCATCTTGCAATAGCAGTTGGAGCGCTTGAATTTGATGCCCATGAAGAGAAAGCAGAAGATCACATAGAGGGACGGGATCACGCAGGCGATCGCCGTGACCCACCACCTGTCTCCGCTCTTATAGGGCAATTCCACGTAGAATACGATCGTGGCGATCAGCGCGGCGAGCATGACCGCCGTCACCGCAAAGAACACGGCGAGCAGTTTGCGCCGCTGGAGATAGGCATCCCAATAGTCCTCGTCCCGATAGAGTTTGACCATCTTTCCCCCGTTTACTCCGCGATGAAGAGCACGCCGAGCGTGTTCCTGCCGCAATGCCCCGTGATGACGGAGCCCGCGACCGTCTCGAGCACTTCGCGGAACGAGAACGTCGCGGCGACTTTCCGCTTGGCGAATTCCACGAGCTCGGGGTCCGCCGTGCTGTGCGTGATGAAGCAGCGGGCGCGGTCGTACTTCGGATATTTCTCCGCGAGCCCGTCGATGTACTTATCGATGCACTTCTGCATATTGCCGCGGTACTTTGTGGCGGCGATGAGCTGGCCGTCCTCCATCTCGATGAGCGGGTGGACTTTGAGGATGTTCGCGGCGTACATCGACATCCGCGAGCATCGCCCGCCCTTGTAGAGATAGTCGAGGCGGTCGGGAATGAAGGAAGTGTTGGTCTTATCCCGCAAAGCGTTCACGGTCTCGAAGATCTCCTCCGCGCTCTTGCCCTCTGCGGCAAGGTCCGAAGCCTTCATCACGAGCAATCCTTGCCCCGAGGAGAGCGCCTTGGTATCCACGACAAAGACTTTCCCGCCGAACTTCTTCGCCGCCTCGGCGGCATATTGGTAGGAGGACGAGGACTTTGCCGAGATATCGAAGTGGATGACCGTCTTGCCCTGCTCCACATAGCCGCGGAAGAATTCCTCGTATTCGCCGATGCTCGGCGCCGCCGTCTTGGGCAGCTCCCCCGTGCGCTCCACATAGGCAAAGATGTCCTTGGGCTCGATATCCACGCCGTCGCGGAAGGTGTCCTTCCCGAGTATCACGGAAAGCGGCATGATCCCCACGTTGCGCTGTACGCCGTATACGCCGAGATCGCAAGTGCTGTCTGCAGTAAGTTGAATGTAACTCATATGATCCTCCGATCGGTTTTTCGAATTTTAAGCGAGATGGAACGCATAATACGCGTTGAGGCGGAAGCGTTCCCACGCGGAGATCAGGCGCTTGCATTTCAGCGCCCAGCCGGGCACGACGCCGATAACGTCGTCGAGGTGCAGGCACTCCGTGCGCATGATGCGGGAATCGGCGCTGTTTGTGCGGTTATCGCCCATCACGAACATTTCGCCCTTGCCGAGCACATGCTCCTCGAAGTCCCCCGTGGAGGTCTCTTCGGGCAAATACGGCTCCTCGAGCGGAACGTAGCCGCTTCCGCGGTCCAGCCAGACGACGCCCTCTTCGCATTTGATGCGGTCGCCCTCCACGGCGATGATGCGCTTTATGATCGTCTCCCCTTTCCGTATGGAAGGGAAGCTCTCGTAGCCGTCGACGTTGATGATGACGATGTCTCCCCGCCCCGCATCGGCGTAGCGGTCCGCATAGACGAAATCGCCGCCCGTGTAGTCGCCGCCCTCCTTCTCGCCGCCGTAGAGCGTATCGTACATCGAGGGCCCCTTGATCTGCACGGCGAAATAGCGCGCGCTGAAATAGATCTGCCCCGCCGTGAACACCAGAATAAACGAGAGCAGAACGAGCAAAAAGCGCAAAAGACCTTCAAAAGTCCCCGATTCGGTCCCGAGAAAGTCCGGTCTGCGCCTGTGTGCCTTTCCCCGTTTCGGGGGAACGTTTGGATCAAAGCCAGAGTACATTGTTCACGAGCGCCTCTTCTTCGCTCTGAAAGACCACGGAGACGACGCCGCGGAAATCGCCGAGCGGCGCGCCCGTCTCCGATTTGAAATCGTTTGCCTCGAACAGGAAGCTCTTCCACTTCCCGCTCCCCTCCACTTCAACGTCGTCGAAGAACCCGCAGAGTTCCTCTTCGTCGCGGTAGAACACGACGCGCAGGCGGGTCGTGCGCTTGGCGTAGGCGTCGAAGCGGAAACACGCCCCCTCCGTCGGCGCATAGCGGGGCTCGCCGACGCGGTAGGAGATGACGCCGTGGCAGACGTCGAACCCGCGGATCCCGCCGTAGCCCGCGGCGATGTTCACGCCCGAGGCGGCGCCCGACGAAAACACGTCCGCGACCGAATCTTTTTGGGTGCGGAGCAGGGAGATGCCGTAGAATCCGTCCGCCTCCTGAAAGACGACGCGGCTCCGCAGGCAGCTGTTCGCATATTGCTTTCCGACGCTGACTTCGCAGATCTTGGAAGTCACGGAAAAGTTGTTGGAATAGTTGGCAAAGACGTAGACGAGCGCCCGCGTACTGTTTTTGTAGAGCGAGAGCGGGATCGTCCCCACGTTGTTGCTATCGAGCGCGTCGGCCTTGCCGAGGACGCGCGTCCAATCGCGGGATTTGAACCCCGAGACGTTTTCGGTGTAGAAGAACCCGTATTCCTTGACTTCCCCCGCGGGGTCGAACTTGCCGCGCACGACGAGGTTGCCCGCGCCGTCCTCCTCGACGGAGAGATCGATCGAATCGGACAAAAAGACGGAGCGGCCCTTGAGGAATTTCTCGAAAAACAGGTCGATATCGACGAGCGAATGCGTGCCGACGAGCCCGTTCCCGTGGGCGGAAAAGAGGATCGCCTTCTCCACGTCGCGGTTGATCTGGCGGAAGGTATCGAACACTCTGTCGTAGTTGTATTTTTTATCGTTGACGGCGGAGATGAGGAGCACCGGGCACTTCACATAGGGCGCATAGCTCTGCGAATCGAGCCCCGCGATGAAGCGGTGGCGCTCTTCGCTCAAGACGATCTTCTTGCCCTCGAACCTGCCGATGCCGCGGTATGCGAGCCAACCCGCACCGCACACGGAGATCATGCAGGCGAGCGGCGCATAGGGCGCGATCTTGAAGAGCACTTCGCCCCCCGTGCGGAGCCCGATGGCGCCGATCTTGCGGACTTCCGCGCGCTTGGAGAGGTAGAGCGCCGCATAGCGCGCGACGCAAGCCCATTCGTACCAGCTCGTCTCCCGGGCGGTCTCGTCGCAGAATTCGGCGCGGCGGCCCGCCCGCACGAAGTTGGCATAGTCGATATCGGCGGGATAGCGCGTGAAGAGCGGAGAAGCGTCCGTTTCGCCGCAGTAATCCGCCATGAACACGCCGTAGCCCGCCCGCACATAGCGGAGCGCGAGCGTCTCATCGAAGGGAAGCCCCGCTTCAAAGAGCAGAAGCACCACCGAAAAGCTCTCTTCGGTCTCGGGCATGAGGTAGCGGGCATAGATGCGCACGCGCCCCTCCTTCGTCTTGCGGCCGCCGAAGTAGAGATCCCGCGCAATGACGCCGTTCTCGCGCCGTTCTTCGACGATCTCCTCTTCGAAAGGAAGTTTCTCGTCGAAATCCTGCCATAGTGTGATCGGGGTCAATATCGAGTTTGCCAAACCGTTTACCTCACTCCGAAATGATTTGCGAACCGTGCTTTTCGGTCGCTTTCTTCACGTAAAGTTTCCGTTCGATCCTGTGCTTCAATTCCTCGACATGGGAAATGATGCCGATCGTGAAATTGTTGCTCTTGAGCTTTTCGAGGCTGTCCATCACGGTATCGACGAGCCGTTCGTCGAGGGTACCGAAGCCTTCGTCGAGGAAGAAAAATTCGATGGGACGGAGCGACCTCGCGCAGATCTCCGCGCCGAGCTCGAGCGCGAGCGAGAGCGAAACGAGGAAGGTCTCGCCGCCCGAGAGCGTGTGCACCCCGCGCAGCCCCCCGCCGTTGAAGTTGTCCCCCACGAAAAAGCCGCCGTCGTAGCGGAGGAAATATCTGCCGTCCGTGAGGTGCAGGAGCCTGGTGCTCGCGTGGACGGCGATCGCCTGAAGATGCTCTTCTGCGACGTATTCCATGAATTTATTGGCGGAAATGAGCTCTTTGAGCTTGGAGAGCCGCTCGCGGACGGCATTGCACGCCGCGTATTCCGCCTTATAGGCGCGCTTCTTTTCGAGCGCCGCTTCGTAGCGGACGCGTTCGCGCTCGGAGACGGCGACCGCGTTCGACGCCTCGCCGCAGACGCGCTCCGCCTCTTTCAGCGCCGCATGCGCCGCCGCAAGCCGCTCCGCCGTGAGATCGGAGAAATCATCCCCCGAGAGCTCTTCGAGGCGGGTCTTTGCCGCGGCATAGGCCGCGCGGTACGTTTCGCAGCGGGTGCGCGCCGTCTGTTCCTCGCCGAAGCGTTCGATGAGCGCGGACGCCTCTTCCGCACGGGAAAATCCCCCCGCCGCGAGCGCGTTGCGGTATTTCTCTGCGCCCGCGTCGTACGCCTCCTGCGCCGCCGCGGCGCGCGCCTCGGCTTTCAGGAGTTCTGCCTGCGCGCGGTTGTGCGCTTCGGCGCTCCTGCGGCGCAGTTCGCTCTTTTCCCGCTTCTCCGCACGGAGCGCGGCGAGCGAAGTCTCCGCGCCCTCGGGCGCCGCGGGCAGCTTTTCGAGCGCCTGACGGTCCGCCGCGAGTTCCGCCTTGCGGCGGTCGAATTCGCTTGCGAGCTGGGAAAGCCTGCTTGTGTGCACATCGTAGCGGCTCTTCCGCCGCTCGAGGTCGACGCGCGCCCCCCGCGCCTTCTCCCGCGCCGCTTCCACGGCTTCGAAGTCGCGGCGGAGGGAGGCGAAATCCACCTGTTCGCCCTGCGCGCGGGCGGTATATTTTTCGATGAGCGGCGCGCTGTCCGCCGCAATTTGCGGGTATTTCTCCGTCAATCCGCCGAGCTCTTTGGCGAACGCCGCGTATTCCGCGCGCTCCAAAAAGCCCGTGCCGTGCGCTTCGGCATACGCGAAGAAGTCCTCCGTACCGAGCGCCGCAAGCTGCGCTTCGATCCCGGCCTTTTCGGTCTCGTAGGAAAATTCCGCAAAGAGCGCGCCTTCCCGCCGCGTCTCCTCCGCAATGCGGGAGAGTTCGCGTTCGATGCGGCCGCACGACTCCTCGAGGGTCCTGCGGGACCGCGCCTGCACGCACAGCGCGGCAAGGCGGTCGATCTCGGCGTCCGCCGCGGCTTCGTCCCATGCGGAGACGGCGAGAAATTCCGCGCTCCTCTGTTCGGCGGTCTGCCGCGCCGCGTCGCGCTTTGCCTTGGCGTCGCGGAGCGCCGCGCCGAGCAGTTCTCCCTCCCGCATCGCCGCAACGACCGCGGCCGCGCGTTCGAGACGGGAAAGTTCGCCCTCGAGCGCCGTCATCTCCCCGCGCTTTGCCTCGAGCGCATCGAATTTTTGCTTGGTTCTTTCATATTCCGCGCGGCGGGCGTCGCGGGCGGTGAGATCCCGCTCCTCTGCCTGAACGCGCGCGAGTTCGACGTTTGCCGCCGCGAGCGCGGCGCATTGGGCGCCGAGCGCCTGTTTGAGCGCCTCGCAGCCGGCTTCGGTGTATTCTTCGAAGGGCTCGAGCTTTGTCTTTGCCGCGATGTATGCGCGGTCGGCCTCCGTGTAGCGGACGTTGACCTTCTTGACGAGCTGTTCGCCGTATTGTTCCAGCCCGAAGAGACGGGCGATGAGTTTGAGCCGCTCCCCCTTCGCGGACTTGATGAAGCGCGCGAATTCGCCCTGCGGGAGGGCGATGCAGCGCTCGAAGTCCCCCTGTTCGAGCCCGACGATGCGCACGATGAGCGCCTTGCACTCGCGGACGCCGTCGGCAAGCACGGCGAGACGGCCGCCGACGCGCTCGTAGACGCGCACGCTCTGCTGGGCGTTCTTGCGCTTGAGTTCCCGCTCCACGCGGAAAATGCGCCGCCTGCCCTCGTAGACGATCTCGAATTCGAACTTCACATAGGCGCTGTCCTTCGCGTAGTGGATGATATCCGCAATGCTCCCGCTGCGGGCGCGGAGGACTTCGCCGTAGAGCGCGAAGCCGAGGCAATCCAAAATCGTGCTCTTGCCCGAGCCGGTATCCCCGAAGATGCCGAAGATGCCGTATTCGAGGAGCGCGGAAAAATCGATGGAAGCGGGCTCGGAGAAGGAGTTGATCCCGCAAAATTCAAGATAGCGCGGCTTCATTCGTCCGCCCCCAGAAGTTCGAGGAACAGCGCTTTGAGCTCGGGCGCGGGATCCTCGGGATAGCGCGAACGGTAGTACTGCGTGAAGAGATCCCCCGCGTCGAGCTCGGAGCGCCGCACGAGCTCCGCCTGCGTCTCCGTGTTGAACACGATTTTGAGCGAGACGAGCCCCTCGTTCGCCGCGCGGAGCTGCTCGTTCTCGGCGGCCGTCAGGGGCGAAGCGAGGTGCAGGGTGAGTTCGACATAGCTCCCGAGATTCTTTCCGAGCACGAGAATGGCGTCCGCAAGCGAATTCGCCTCAAGGCGGACGAGCTTTTTCCCGCGCGTGAGCGGGATCTCCTCGGGCGGAGAGACCTCGGTTCCGTGCGTCTCGAAGAGGAGCACGCACTTCCGGGTGTTCGCTTCGTCGAAGGAATATTGCAGGGGCGAACCGCTGTAATGGATGTTGCCGCGGATGGTCTGCCTGCGGTGCAGGTGCCCGAGCGCGACATATCCCGTCGCGGGGAAGTTCTCCGCGGGCACCGCGCGGGCGCCGCCGAGATCGATCGCGCGCTCGCTCTCCGAGACGCGGCCGCCCGTCACAAAGAGATGGGAGAGCAGGATGTGGGCGGCAGTGCCGTCGTATGCGGCGTCGCCCGCGGCGATCCAACGCTTCGTCTTTTCGGCGTAGCTCTCCTCCGTCTTGTCCTCTTTGAGGCGCGCCTCGTTGGGGTAGGGCAAAATATTGAGATAGACCCGCTCGCCCGCTTTGTTTTCGAGGAGCAGGAAGTTTTCCCCCGACTGCACGACGCGCACGGGCCCATCCTCCCTCGGGTGCGGGATCCCCCGCCCGAAGATGTAGACCCCCTCTTCCGCCGCAATGGGCGCGGCGGCAGCAAGACGGACGCCGTCGTCGTGATTGCCGCTGATGACGACGACCGCCCGCCCCGCGGCGAGCCGCTTGACGGCGCGGAAAAAGACTTCCTCCGCCTCTGCGGGCGGAAGATAGGTATCGAACACGTCGCCCGCGACAAGGACGACTTCCACTTGCCGTTCCTCGCAGATCCCGACGATCTCATCGAGGATCTCGATCTGCTCGGGGAGGCGCTCCCGTTCGGAGAGCCGCTTCCCGAGATGCCAATCGGATGTATGCAGGATCTTCATTCCACGCTCTTTGCCGAAAAATTTCCCGTCTGCCGCGAAATTACTTTGCTTTTTGCCGCGGCTGTGCTATACTATTATACACTTGCTTTACGGAAAAAGCAAGTATTGACGGGATTTTTCGGAAAAAAGCAGAGGAAAAATCGGAGGAAATTATGTCGTTCAGCTCCTTCTCGAAGGATTTCGCGGAAAATGCGTTCACGAGCGTCGAAAACCGTTTTATCGAAAAATATCTGCCCGAAGCGGATGGCGACGCCGTTCGCGTCTATCTCTACGGGCTGTATCTTTGCGGGAGCGGAAAGGATCTCGACGGCGCGCAGGCGGCGCAACTGCTCGGCATCCCCTATCCGCGCCTCGCGGAGTACTTCGATTTCTGGGAGGAATGCGGGCTCGTGCAGGTCCTCTCGCATGCACCGCTCTATGTCGAATACCTGCCCGTCAGCGCCGCCGTGGGCAAGCCCAAGCCCGTGCGCCCCGAAAAATACGCCGAATTTAACCGCGAGCTCTTCGCCCTCCTGCAGCGGGCAGGCAAGGACCTGAAGCCCTATGAACAGCAGCGGATCCTCGAATTCCTCGAAAACGGGCCCATGCAGCAGCAGGCGTTTTTGCTCGTCGTCGCCTACTACGCCAACCGCGAGGGGGCGAAACTCTCGGTCTCGCACATCCTCAACGCCGCGAACAAACTTGTCCGCGAGCACAAATATACATACGAACAGGTGGAGAGCGAATACGCCGACTTCCACATCCACGAGGCGGAACTTACCAAGCTCTTCTCCCTCCTCGGCATCTACCGCAAGCCGCAGGACGGCGACTATGCCCTCCTCGCCAAGTGGCAGGGCGCGGGCGTCGAGACGGGCGCCCTCTTTGCCTGCGCCGAGGCCCTCAAAAAGGGCACGATGGCGACCCTCGACCTGCTCGTCGGCGAACTCATCGCAAAGGACGCCAAGACGGAAGCCGCGGCGCGGGACTATCTCGCCCTCCGCACACGTCGCGCGGAGCTCGTGTTTGCGGTCGCGCGGAAGTTGGGCGTCAAGGTGCAAAACCCCCGCCCGTATGTCGAAGAATACGCCCAAAAATGGGAAAACCTCGGCTTTGCGGAGGAGAGCGTCCTCATGCTCGCCGCCCTCGGGCTGCACCTCGGATACGGGTTCCCCGAGCTCGACGCGTGCATCGCGGCGCTTGCGGCAAACGGGACGACGCAGAAGGCGCAGATCGCGGCGTACTGCGCCGAACGCGAGACCCTTCTCGGGCTCCTGCAACGCATTCAGGGGGCGTGCGGCGTCGTCAAGCGCTCCGAGGCGACCCTCAACACGATCGCCGCATGGAAGGCGTCGTTTTCCGAGGAGATGATCCTCGAAGCGGCAAAGCGCAGCGCGGGCGCAGCTTCTCCCCTCCCCTATATGAACAAACTGCTCGCGGAGTGGAAGCGCGAAGGCGTGGCTTCGCCCGCCGCGATCCCCGAGGAGACGCGCCCGCAGCGGCGGAGCGAATTCCGCAGCGAGGTCGCCGTCGCCGCCGACGCGCGGAGCGACCGCGAACGCTACTATGCGGGGCTCCGCGAGAGGGCGCAGCGCCGCGTGGACCGCGCGCTCGCGATCGCCGAAAAGGACGAAGCCTTCCGCGACGCCAACGCCACCCTCTCCAAGGGCGAACTCGAGCTCGCCAAAGCGGAGGTCTATCATCCCGAACTTCTGCCCGAGATTTCGTCCCGCATGGAAGCGGCGCGCAGGAAGCGGGCGGAGGCGCTCTCCCGCCTCAAACTTTCGGAGCGCGATTTTATCCCGAAATACGTCTGCGACAAGTGCTCGGATACGGGCTATCTGCCCGACGGCAGGATGTGCGATTGCTATCCCCGATGAGCCGCGCACGGGCGCTCGGAAAGAAAAAATCCAACGGACCACGGGGGACTGTGGTCTTTTTTTCGCGTTTTTTGCGCCCGAAAAAAAGTTCTACTTTGATTCGATAGCCGCGCGCTTGCGAAAGCCCGCGCGCTGTGATATAATCCGAGGCGACAGGAGGCAATATGAACGACTACGGTTTCGGCAACTTCCTCTATGAACTCCGCACGGAGAAGGGCCTTTCGCAGAGCGAGCTCGGGAGGCTTTGCGGCGTCTCCAACAAGGCGGTGAGCAAATGGGAGATGGGCGCCGCCAAGCCCCGCCCCGAAAAGCTCGCAAAACTTTCGGAGATCTTCGGCGTCACAATCGAGGAACTGCTCCGCGGCAAACGCAAAGAAGAGACCGCGGAGAAGGCAAACGGAGACAGCGAAGAGATCGCCTTTGCGATCGACGTCCTGATCCGCGAATACAGGCGGGCAAAACTTTGGCTCGTCGCGGGCATCCTCCTGTTCTTCGGCGCTCCCCTCTGCATGCTGATCGTCCTCTTCGCCGCCTACGGCTCGGGCGCCCTCGAGAGCGTGTGGACGGCCGTCCTCATGGGCGTATTCATCCTCATCCACGCCTTCGGAGAGGCGGCGGTCATCGTCTCCGCCGTCCTCATGGTGAAGCGCAAACGCATGCTGTATGCGAGTTTTCCGCGGCGCAGAGAGGAAGTTTCGGCGCGTTCGCACACCGTTCCCCCCGCAAAAAAGCGGGGAAAATTGGGGCTCTTCGTGCTCCTTGGCCTTCTGCTCGTGTTGATCGCGCTCGCCGTCGCGCTGAGCGCTACGAAAGTCATCGAAAGCGGTGCGGCGGTGTATATCATCTGCGGCGGGGCGCTGGCATTCGGGCTGGGAAACATCCTCTTCACGCAGCTGTGGCTCAGGCGGGTGAACCGCAGGATCGGGGCAAGACAATTCGAAGCGGCGGTGAAAGAGGGAAAATTTCTGCTCGAAACGTGGCTTCCCGACGCGCGCGCCCCCATCTGCGACGCGCTTCGCCTTTGCATCGCCGTCGCCTGCTTCGGGCTGTATGACGACGAGGCCTTTCGCGAGTATTTGGGCGAGATCACCGTGCGCGCCTTCCTGCCCGCGAAGAGCTATTGGACATGCGTCGCCGCCCTCGCCGCGGGCGACAAGGCGGGCTTTGCGCGCGAATATCACACGGTGTTTTTGCCGCTTGCCGAGGATCCGCGCATGCGGCGCACGGCCCCCGTCTACGCAGAGCGGCTCCGCTGCTTCGCGGAACTTTCGGAGCACCCCTCGCCCGAGGCGCGGGCAGAACTTGCCGCCATGCTCACCCACCCGCGGACCCGCGAGATCGCGGAGAAGCTCGGCACGGAGTGAACCGCGTTTGCCGTTCGATCTTACAAAATCGGCATGGAAAATAGTATTATGTTACGCATACTACTGTGCAAACGCAAAAAATATCGGTGCAAAAACCCCTCTGCACCGATATTTTTTTGCCTATTCGTATTCTCCGTAGTCGCGGCGGTCCCGCGCGAACGGCGGGGGTTCGGGAGGCGCGTCCTCCCACTTTCCGCGCTTTTTTTCGGGCTTCGGCGCCGCCTTGATCTCGACGAAGATGACGTCGACCCCGATCTTCTTCACGCAGCGCAGGTCGATGAAGAGGTCCGCCTTCCCCCAGCGGATGCCGTGGCCCCCGGGCACGACAATGCCGAGCAGCTTTCCCTCGGGCCAGGTAAATACGACGTCGCACACCTTGCCGAGGCGCTTGCCGTCGAGCAGGTTCACGGTCTCCTTTTTGCGCAGTTCCACATAACTCGTTTCCACACCTTCATCGTATGCGGAATTTGTCGAAAAGTTGCCTGCGCTACAAAATTTCCTTGCGGACGGCGGCGAGCGCGTTCTTCTCGAGGCGGCTCACCTGCGCCTGTGAGATCCCGACCTCCGCGGAGATCTCCGTCTGCGTCTTGCCCTCGTAGTAGCGGAGGCGCAGGATCTTCTTCTCGCGCTCGGTGAGCCGATCGATCGCCTCGCGCAGGGCGACGCGCTCCGTCCAGATCTCATCGGACTGCGTTTCGTCGTAGAGCTGGTCGACGAGCTGCAGCGTGTCTCCCGCCTTGTTGTAGACCGAATCATAGAGGGAGACGGGATCTGAGATGGCGTCGAGACAGTAGACGACTTCGCGCTCCTTGACCTGCATCTCGGCGGCGATGCGCTCGATGGTCGCCTCTTCGTCGCGCGCTTCGAGCCCTTCGCGCACCTTCAGGATCCTGTATGCGGTATCGCGGATGGAGCGGGAGACGCGCAGGCTGTTGCCGTCGCGGAGATACCGCTTGATCTCGCCGAGGATCATCGGGACGGCGTACGTCGAGAATTTTACCCCGAATTTGAGATCGAAGTGGTCGATCGCCTTGATGAGCCCGACGCAGCCCGCCTGGAATACGTCGTCCGCATTGGCGTTCTTCGCCCAAAACCGCTTGACGAGCGAGAGCACCAGCCGCATATTGCCGACGATGAAGCGGTCGCGCGCCGCCTTGTCGCCCGCCTTGAGACGGCGCATGAGCTCCTCGTTCTCCTGCGCCGTGAGCTTGGGAAGCCCGGAGGTATCCACACCGCAAATGACAACCTTGTTGAGCATACTGTTCCTCCTTATGTAGCGCTGCCCGGGAAAAACAGTATCTGCAATCCGCGCTCGGTTATGCGCGAACGGCGTGCTCCCATTGTAGCGGGAGGCACGCCGCGAACGCTGCAAGTCCGTGCCGAACTACGTCGGAATGCGTCGAAAGAGCGCGGGACGGCCGCACGGGAGACCTTGCGCTGCGCGCCCGCCGATTCGATCGGCGGGCGCGCAGCGCAACATATTCAAAACAACTTAAAGGCGGACAAAGAGCTTACAGCCCGCGGCGAGGGCTTCCTCGATCTTCTCGTTGAGGCGGGCGACCGTCACGCCGAGCTTTTTTGCAAGGCAGCAGGCGCACAGGGGCGCCTGCGCGTTCGCATTGAACTTTTTGTTCAGCCCGAGTTCGTTGTAGGAGAGCGCGGCGCCGCATTGCCCGCAGGTCATTTTTTCACCACGCGGAAGCGATAGACCGCGCAAGAATGCGCCGCGAGGTCGCACGTGAGCACGCCGTTCTTGGAGACGAGCTCCTCTCCTGTGTACGCCGCGCTGCCCGCAAGCCGCATTCCCGAGATCTCGGGCACGCCGAGGTCGTCCGCGGTCACCCAGAGGGAAGCGGGCGCGTCGCCGAGGTTGAAGAAGCCCACCGCGAGGTCGCCGCCGTCGAGGGCGCGGACGAAGATCGGAAGATCCTCGTTCTCCCACATCTTCATGAGGTAGGGGCGGGCGCCGCGGGGATCCTTCTGGATGCCGAGGAGGACGGGATCGGTGAGGATGCGCTTGGTCGCTTCGTCCATGGCGCGAAGGTCGCAGCCGATCATGAGCGGCGAGCCGAGCAGACACCATGCGGCGAAGTGCAGGCGGTATTCGTCCTCCGTGCAGCCCTTCAATCCGACGTGTCCCTTGCCGTGCATGCCCACGACGAGCATATCCATATCGTTGAAGCACCCGACGCCGCCGTAGGGCAAGATCTCATATTGCTTTTTGATGAGTTCCTTGATGGATTCCCATGTATCGACGATGTCCCCCGTCGAACGCCACATGTTGGCGCCCGTGGAGCCGATCCACGCGTGCGTTTCGTCGGCGCCCCAGCTGCACGCGCTGAAGAGGATGTCTCTTCCGCAGCCCGCGAGCGCAAGCCCCATGCGGCGGTAGAGGTTCGGGCCGTCTACGGAGCGCGGCTTGAAGCAGTAGTCGTATTTGAGGAAGTCCACCCCCCACTCCGCAAACGTTGCGGCGTCGACGAACTCGTGGTTGTAGCTCGAGGGATAGGCGGCGCAGGTCATGAGCCCCGCGCAGGAATACATGCCGAGTTTGAGTCCGCGGGCGTGGAGGTAGTCGGCGACGTACTTCATGCCGTGCGGGAATTTGGCGGGATCGGGCACGAGCTTGCCCTCTTTGGAGCGCTCTTTCAGCGCCCAGCAGTCGTCGATGACGACGTATTCATAGCCCGCATCTTTGAGCCCCGACGCGACGAGCGTATCCGCCGAAGAGAGGATGAGCTCCTCGTTGATGTTCTCGGCGAAGGTGTTCCAGCTGTTCCATCCCATGGGCGGGACGTTCTTTATCATAGGTCACTCCTCTTGCTCCGTGCGGAGCTTGTTCTACCGCTATTATAGCCGAATGCGGCGGCGCTTGTCAATGCGTGCGCATAAATTCTTTGCCGCAAACCTCACACGAATTTGGAAATTTCCTTTTTGAGCCGCTCGATGATCTTCTTCTCGAGGCGGGAAATGTAGCTCTGGGAGATCCCGAGCGCGTCGGCGACGTCCTTTTGGGTCATCTCCTCTCTTCCGCCCAGCCCGAAGCGCATGCACATGATGCGCCGCTCCCGCTCTGGGAGTTTCTCGAGCGCCTCGCGCAGGAGCTCCTTTTCCACGTTGGATTCCACGCCGCCGTAGACCGATTCGCAGTCGGTGCCGAGGATATCCGAGAGCAGGAGTTCGTTGCCCTCGAAGTCGGTGTTGAGCGGTTCGTCGATGGAGATCTCGCTCTTGAGCTTCACGGTCCTGCGCAGATACATGAGGATCTCGTTCTCGATGCAGCGGGAGGCGTACGTCGCGAGCTTGATGTTCTTCTCCGCGCGGAAAGAGCCCACCGCCTTGATGAGCCCGATGGTCCCGATGGAGATGAGATCGTCGGGATCCACCCCCGTGTTTTCGAATTTGCGCGAGATATAGACGACGAGCCGCAGATTGTGCTCGATGAGCTTCGCCTTGATCGCCTCGGCGTCCTCCCCCTCCTCGAGCTTTTTGAGCATCTCCGCCTCCTCCTCGGGGGGAAGCGGGAGCGGGAGCGCCTCGCTTCCGCAGAGATAGTGGATGACGTTCTCGCTGCCCTTGAGCTCGGTGAGCCACGCCTTGAGCTGTTCGAAAAGTTTCACGCTATGCCTCCAATAACGCGGTGTGCAGAATGAGCTGGACCCCGCCCGCGACGTCGCCGACGGTGAGCAGCACGCCGTGCCGCTCGAGGGTCTCTCCCCCCGTACGGATCGCGAGCGTATCGCAGGAAAAGACGGGCGAAGTTTTTTGCCCGTTGACCGTCGCGATCGTCATGTGGCCCTCGGCGTGCGGATGCCGCCCGAAGAGCGCGAAGATCGCCTGCGCCGAGGTGACGCAAACGGGCTTGCCGCGGAATTCGAGCAGGTTCCCGCTATCGGCGTAGCCCCGCCATCGCACCTTCCGCCCCGCGGCGCAGAGCGCGCATTCGAGGATGTTCCGCGCCGTGTGCCTATAACGGTAAAACCGCCGCGCGCCGCAGACGATCGCAATGAAAAAACTACATACGCCCCCCACCATAAGCCCCACGGGGACGCGTTCGACGAGAAAGCCTTCGCCGCCCTCCGTCTCGATCCCGAAGAAGGAATAGATCGCGGTCAAAAGCCCGCCGAGCGCGAACGTCATGAGGAAAAATGCGGCGATCGTGAGAAGATACGGCCTTGCGCGCCTTCCGCGGGCGGCGATGAGCCCGAGCGCCGCGCCGCCCGTAAACTTTGCAAGATACGCCGCCCACGCGGGAAGCGACAACAGCGGGAAAACGATCGCCTGCACTCCGCCGAGCGCGCTCGCGAGCCCCAGCCGCCACCATGAAACGCGCACGCGGGCGCATTGCAGGGCAAGGAACAACAGCACGCCGTCGATCAGAAAATTTTCGAGAAAGGCAACTTCGATATAGACTTTCATAGCCGTCTGTTTCCGCCATTATAGCGCCCAAAACGGCATGAAAAAAGGCATATCCCGTCGGAATATGCCGAAATATGCGATGTGACATCAATCCTCGAGCCCCGCCAGATAGTCGATCGAGACATCGAAATATTTTGCGAGCGCGATGAGCTTGGAGAGCGTCGGCTCACATTGCTCCAATTCCCAGAGACTGATGATGGACTTACCGACGTCGATCTCCTTCGCGAGCCGCACCTGCCCGATGTTCTTTTCCTGACGGAGCGCCCTGAGGCGTTCCCCGAACCCCGTTTCCATATAAATATTTTCCCACAATAGTGGGAAAAATACTTGACTTCCCATTATAATGGGAATATAATGGATGTACTTTCACCCAAGGAGGATGGTATGTTCTGTAAAAATTGCGGAAAAGAGATCGACGACAAGGCTGTGATCTGCCCCAACTGCGGCGTTGCGGTGGAGCGCGAGGCGCCCGCCGCAACGCCCAAGACGAACACGCTCGCCATCGTCGGCTTTGTGCTCTCGTTCTTTGTGGCGATCGCGGGGCTCGTGTGCTCCATCATCGCGCGCAAACAGTGCAAAGAGCGCGGCGAAGGCGGCGCGGGGCTCGCCCTTGCGGGCATCATCATCAGCATCGCGGAGATGGTGATCGCGGTCATCTACTTCGTCATCATCATCGTTGCTCTGATCGCTGCTGCAGGCGCCATGTGACCAAGAAAGGGAAAGAAGTTATTGCTTCTTTCCCTTTCTCTTTCTAATCTCCCGCACCGTCTGCTCGAAGCCCTTTTCCGAGGGCGTGTAGTAGACGCGGTCTTTCAGGCTGTCCGGAAGATATTGCTGTTCGACATACCCGCCGTAGCTGTGCGGGTATTTGTAGGCCGCGCTCGCCGCCTTCATGGCGCGGTCCCCGAAGGAGCTGTCGCGCAGGTAGGGCGGGATGGCGTCGTCGGGCGCGTTCTTCGCGTCGTCGCGGGCGGCGTCCATGGCAGAGACGACGGTGTTGCTCTTCTCCGCCTCGCAGACGTAGATGATCGCCTCGGAGAGCGGCAGAAGCCCCTCGGGATAGCCCATGTTCTTGAACGCCGTGAGCGCGGAGACCGCCATCACGAGCGCGTTCGGATCGGCCATGCCCACATCCTCCGCGGCGTGCGCGATGAGACGGCGGATGACGAGCAGCGGATCGCATCCCCCCTCGATGAGCCGCATGGCGTAGTAGAGCGCGGCGTTCGCGTCGCTTCCGCGCAGCGACTTGCAGAATGCCGAGAGGATATCGTAGTAGAGATCCTGATTGTAGGAGAGCGCCTTGCGCTGGATGGACTGCTCGGCGTCGGCGAGGGTCACGTGGATCCTTCCCTCCTGCGGGGGCGTGGTGAGCACGGCGAGCTCGAGGGCGTTGTATGCCGTGCGCAGGTCTCCGCCCGCTGCCGCCGCAAGATGCGCGAGGGCGTCGTCGTCGACGTCCGCCGCATAGCTGCCGAGCCCGTGCCGCCGATCCGTGAGCGCACGTTCGAGGGCGCCGCGGATCTCCCCCGCCGTGAGCGGTTCGAAGTGAAAGACGCGGCACCGCGAGACGATCGCGGGCGTCATCGAGGCATAGGGATTCTCCGTCGTCGAGCCGATGAAGAGAATGGTCCCCTGTTCGATCGCGGGAAGCAGGGAATCCGACTGCGTTTTGTTGAAACGGTGGCATTCGTCGAGCATGAGATAGGTGCGCTTGCCGTACATTTTGAGGTTGTTGCGGGCGGTCTCCACCGCTTTTTTGACGTCCGCAACGCCCGCGTTGACGGCGTTGAGCTTGATGAAGGCGCCGTTGGTCTGCGCGGCGATGATGTTGGCGAGCGTCGTCTTGCCGCAGCCGGGAGGCCCCCAGAAGATGCAGCTGCCGAGGCGGTCGAGGGCGATGGCGCGGCGAAGCAGCGAGCCCTCCGCGACGAGGTGCGCCTGCCCCACGAAGTCTTTCATCGTCGAGGCGCGCATCCGCTCGGCAAGCGGTTTCGCGCGCTCCTCGTTTTCGTTAAAATCAAAGAGATCCATTTATTCCACCAAGAGACTGCGGATCATCTCCGCGTTCGCCTTGCCGAGCGCATAGCCCTGCGCATAGGCGAAATCCATCCGCTTGACCTGATATTGGTCCATGTCGCCGAGATCGGGTTCCAGCCAGAGGTCGACGTATTTGCGCATGAGATGTTTGCGCTGCGTGGTGCGGGTATCCATGATGTCGATGCAGCGGAGCAGAGTGCTGACGAGGTTGGGTTTGAGCTCCTTCGCCTGCATGAGATTGCCGAGGACGTCCACGGCGACGATGGTCTCCGCCCCCATGTTGCGCAGAAGGCGGGTCGGGACGCGCTCGAGGATGCCGCCATCGACCAGATAGCCGTGCTCCCCGATCTTCGCGGGCGTGAACACGCCAGGGATCGAGCTCGAGGCGAGCGCGCAGTCGACGACGTTGCCCTCTTCGAGCACGACGACGCGCCCCCGTTCGAGGTCGGTCGCCACGCAGGCGAAGGGGATCGAAAGCTCCGCGAACGTCTTTTCGCCCATGAGGTCGGCGACGAGTTTGCGCGCCTTCGCCGTCCGCATGAGCCCGTTGCTGCGCACGGGATTGAGATTGAGCGCCGCAAGGTCGCGGAGCTTCAATCCGACGACGGCGTCCCGCATCGCGGCGGGGGAGACGCCCGCGCAGTAGCATGCGCCGACGATCGCGCCCATCGAGCAGCCCGTGACGAATTCGGGGCGGATCTCCGCCTCCTCAAGCGCCTGTAAGAAGCCGATATGCGCGACGCCGCGCGAACCGCCCGCGCCGAGCGCAAGCCCCAATTTTTTCATAACGTCCCCCCTCGTTTGCATAGATTTAAGCTATGGATATTTCGTTGGATCGGATCAAAAACGCACTGATTTCGGCGGCGGTCGTCGGGGCGATCGCGCTCCTGCTCATCGCGCCCGCGCACTATGCCGAAAGTGTCTCGAAGGGGATCTCCCTGTGGGCGGTCGGCGTGCTCCCCGCAACGCTTCCCTTCCTCTTTCTCACGGCGATCTTCGCCGATCTCAAACTCTTCGGGCGGCTCTCCCGCGCCGTCTCCCCCCTCTCGCGGCGCGTGTTCCGCGTCTCGGGGACGGGCGCCTGCGTCGCGCTGCTCTCCGTCGTCTCGGGCTATCCCGTCGGCGCGCGGACGATCGGCGATCTCGCGCAGGACGGAAGGCTCAAAAAGGAGGAATGCTTCCGCGTCGCGTGCCTCGCGACGACCTCCGGGCCCGCCTTCCTCGTGGGCGCCGTGGGCTGCGGCATGTATGCGCGCCCGTGGATCGGCTGGATCCTCTGGCTCGCCCACCTCTTCGGGGTCTTTTCGGTCTCCGCGCTCCTCTTCCGCCGCGCGAAACCGCCCAAAGCCGACGCCCTTCTTGCCAAGCCCGCGGATACTTCCTCCGCGCTCTCGGGCGCCGTGCTCTCGGTGCTGTTCGTCGGCGGGGCGATCGCGATCTTCTATGCTTTCGGACAGATGGTGAGCGACCTCACCGCCCCGCTCGCGCTTCCGCCGATCGCAGACGGAACGCTGCGCGGGCTCATCGAGATGACGGCGGGCTGCGGCGCGATGGCGCAGATCGGCTCCCCGCTCGCCGTCGGGCTCACCGCCTTTTTCGTGACCTTCGGGGGAAGCTGCGTGCTCATGCAACAGCTCGTCTTTCTGCGGCGGGCGAACGTAAAAACGCTCCCCTTTCTCGGCGTAAAGCTCTTGCAGGGGATCGTGGCGGGCGCCGCCGCCCTGCTCTTGGCCAAGTTTCTGCTCTAACTATAGGCGCCGAGCAGCTTGAACTGCGTGCAATACGCCTCCGCCTCGCGGATCGCGCGGCGCACCCACTCGCTCGCAAGGTCGCCCGCGAACTCGATGAAGAAGCGGTAGGTCCCGAAACGGTCCTTGACGGGGCGGGACTCGATGCGGGTGAGGTTGAGCCGCTGGCGCTGGAAGATCTTCAATAGCCCCAAAAGCGCCCCGGGGCGGTCCTCGCAGACGGCGCAGAAAAAGACCATGGCGCCGTGCTCGTACCCGAGCGGCTGTTTGCGGCGCTCGAGCAGGAGAAACCGCGTAAAGTTCCCTCGGTTATCCGCAATATTTTCGGGGGAAAGCACAACTCCGTCCCGCGCGACGTGCGCGCCCACGATGCCCGCGGAATGCGCGTCGAGATGGTCGAGGCTCTCCACCGTCGAGGATGTGTAGACGCACTTTGCGTTGGGAAAGCGGCGGAAGATGTACTCCGAGCACTGCCGGATCGCCTGCTCGTGCGAATAGATGCATTCGATCTCCGCTTCGCGGACGCCCGCAAGCATCGCGAGCCTGTGATCGACGGTGAGCGGAAGCTCTTCGATCGCGAACACATCCTCCTCCGCGAGCAGATCGAGGCACTCGTTGACCCCGCCGTTCAGCGAATTCTCCACAGGAAGGACAGCGTAATCGACTTCCCCGCCGAGGAGCCGTTGCACCGCCTCCGTGAAGCTGTGGCAGAGCACGATCTCGTAGTCCTCGCACAGCATGTGCGCGGCGAGCTGGGAATAGCTGCCCGCGGGCCCCAAACAGCTCACGCGCATCTTTGCCGCCGCAGCTTCCTCCTCCGCCCGCTTACGGTCGCGGAGAAGGTCCTCTTCTCTTGCATACAGCCGATCCATCATGCCCTCTCCGCGATATCGAGGATCAGGCGCTCGGTATCTTCCCAACCGAGGCAGGGATCCGTGATGGACTTGCCGAACTCGATATCGTGCTCCTGGCAGCCCTCCGCGAGAAAGCTCTCGATCATGAATCCCTTGACGATCCTTTTGAAGTCCCCGTCCTGGCGGCGGTTTTGCAGCACTTCCTTCACGATGCGGATCTGCTGCTTGAAGTGTTTGCCCGAATTGGAATGGTTGGCGTCGATGACGACGGCGGGGTTTTTGAGCCCGCCCGCCTGCGCATAGCTGTCCATGACCTGCATGACCGTTTCGTAGTGGTAGTTGGGGATATCGTTGCCGTAGTTATCCACCCGACCGCGCAGAACGGCATGGGCATAGGGATTGCCCTCCGTTTTTACCTGCCAATTATGATACTTGAACACCTGCGGGCTCTGCGCCGCATAGATGGAATTGATGAGCACGGGAATGCTGCCGCTCATCGGATTCTTGAAGCCGACGGGCAGCTCGACGCCGCTCGAGACCAGCCTGTGCATCTGGTTTTCGCTCGACCGCGCGCCGATCGCGACATAGGTGACGAGATCCTCGACATAGGCGTAGTTCTCGGGATAGAGCATTTCATCGGCGGCCGAGAGCCCCGATTCCTCGATGGCGGAGAGAAGCAGGCTACGGATGGTGCGGATCCCGCGCAGCGTATCCTCCTTGTGCTCGGGATCGGGCTGGGAGAACATCCCCTTGTAGCCGATGCCGCGCGTTCTCGGCTTTGCCGTGTAGATGCGCGGAATGAGCACGAGGCGGTCCTGCACCTTCTCGCTGAGCGTCGCCAAGCGGCGCACGTATTCGAGGACGGGCGCGGGTTCGTGCGCGGAGCAGGGCCCGACGATCACGAGCAGTTTGTCGCTCTTGCCCGTGATGACGTCGATCGCCAGCCTGTCGCGGGCGCGCTTGATCTCGGCGATCGCCTTGGGGACGGGGCACTCCGCGATGATCTCCTCCGCAGACGGGATCTCGATTTGCTTCTCAAACATTATTTTCCTCTCTTGCCGATGTATTCGTAGACCGCTTTGGGAACGTATTCTTCATAGGGTTTGCCGAAACGGATGCAGTTCCGCACGATCGTGGAACTCACGTGCAGCAGCTCCTGCCCCGTGGGGAGATAGATCGGGATCATGCCCGGATCGAGCTTGCGGCTCGCGTAGTAATCCGCCGTCTCGTATTCGAAATCCACGGTGTTGCGCACGCCGCGCACATAGAAGGGCGTCTGTTCGGCGATCAGAAGATCCGCGACGACACCGTCCCAGCAGACGACCCGCACCCGCGGCTCCCCTTCGTAGACGGCGCGGATCATCTCCGCCCGCTCCTCCGCCGTGAACAGATAGCGCTTTTCGGGATTTTGGGCGACGGCGACGACCACTTCGTCGAAGAGCGCGAGGGACCGCGCGACGGTCTCGGCGTGCCCGACGGTGAACGGATCGAAACTGCCCGCAAAAACGCATTTTTTCATGGGTCGCTCCTTTCGAAGATCGCGATCTTCGTCCTTCCGTAGCTGCGGAGGTCGGCGCGCACCCAACCCTCGGGCGCAACCTCCTCCCGCTCGCTCTCGGCGACGACGCAGCCGCCTTCCTCGAGCAGGTCCCGCTCCCGCACAAGGCGCAGGATCTCCTCGGTGTAGCGCTCCCGGTAGGGCGGATCCGAGAAGATGATCCCGAACTTTCCCGCCGCCCCGAGAAGGCAGGCGCGGTAATCGCGCACCGAAATTTCCGCCGCGATCCCGATCGCATTGAGATTCTTTTTGCACAGCGCGACGCTCTCGCGCGCGATGTCGTTGAACACAGCTTCCCGTGCGCCGCGGGAGAGCGCCTCGATGCCGAGGGCGCCGCTTCCGCAGAAGAGATCGAGCACGCGCGCCCCCGCAAGCCGCGGCGTGAGGACCGCAAAGAGCGATTCCTTGACGCGGTCGGAGGTCGGGCGGATGGCGTCGCCGCGGAACCCCGCGAGCACCCGCCCGCGGTACTTTCCCGCGATCACCCTCATTTCTTCGCCTTCTTTTTCTTCCCGCCCCGCTCGATTTCGGTCTTTTCCGCGTTTTTGAGGCGGTCGTCGCGCTCCCGCGCGGCGCCGACGAGGTAGGCGATCCCGCTCACGAGGATGGGAAGAATGCACATGAGAATGGAAAAATACGGGCTCACGCGCAGCCCGAGCGGGGCGCCGTCCGCCCCCTTTTTCGTGCCGAACCACGAAATGGGGATGATCGCCCAGCCCGCGAACATCACGAGCGCGTAGTAGGCGACGCCGCCGCCCGTCATGACGTACTTCTCGGGGATGGCGCCCGCGACGATCCCGAGCAAAATGGCGGGAAGCGCGACGTAGAGTCCGATCAGAAAGCCCTTCCAGGGACGGTATTCGCGCTCGGGGCGGTGGTCGCCGCCCGAGGCGATCCCCTCGGCGACGCTCTTTCTGTGCAGCTCGCCCGCGACGTATGCGCCGTAGTGCATCTTCCCGTAGTTGTAGCACAGGTTTGCGTTGTAGAACGCGCCGCCCGCGATGCAGAGAATGCCGAGCGCCACCCTTGCCGCAAGACTTCCGATGAGCTGGCAGACGAGGCAGAGCAGGCTCATGAACAAATACATGAGATAGGGCGTCACGGCGCGGCGGAAACACTCCCACTGCGTGCGGCGGAAGAGCCGCAAAGCCGAGGGATCGGAATCGTCCGCCTCCCGTTTTTTCCTCTTTTTCGGTGCTTCGTTTAACATACTTCCTCCGAAGTTGCTTCTCAAGCCATTATACCACGGCGGCGGGGCGGATGTCAACCCGAATTCCCCCGCCGCGCGAAGAAAGGGCGCAATTTTCGCAAGATCGGCGCCGCCGCCCTTCCGTACATGAAAAAACGGAGCCCTTCCGCTCCGCCGCGTGCGCTTGTTTCAAGCGCCGATATACGTTTTCTCCGCACACTTTCCGAGGCGCACGAGCACCTCGTAGGGCGTCGTCCCGTGGGCAAGCGCATAGGAAGCGACGTCGCCGAGGACGGGCACTTCCCGCCCGACGGGGACGGGGGCGGCGCCCGCACAGATGCAGGCGTCCATGCAGAGTTTCCCCTCCGCGAAGGGCGCTCCGCTGCGGAAAAACCCGTCGCCGTAGCCCAGCCGCAGGGTGTGCATTTCGGTCAGCGACTGCTTTGCCCTGCCGTAGCCCGCGCCGCTGCCCAGCCGTGTCCTGCGGTCGGCGACGACGGCATAGAACTTCATCGCGGGCGAGACGGCATAGTCCGCCCCCGCGGGAAGATAGCCGTAGAGCGCAAGCCCCGCGCGGACGAGCTCGCCTTCGGGGACGAAGAGCCCGCCCGAAGCCGAAAGATGCGAACGGATCTCCCCGACCTCCGCACGGGCGAGCACCACGGCGCGGCGGAAACGGGCGGTCTGTTCGGCGACTGCCGCATGGTCTGCGGGGTCGTAGAGATGCGAATATATGCCCGTGACCCCGACGCCCGCCGCCCGCAAAAGCCTGCAGAGCCGCGGCACGCGTTCGGGACGCACGCCGTAGCGGTTCATGCCCGTGTTGACGGCGATCTGCGCGGCCGTTCCGCGGCGCAGGAGCGCAGCCGTGCGCGCCGACCCGACCGAGGCCGTGAGGCGGTAGGCGCGGATCCCCTCGGCGTCATCCGCGCCGAGCGGAGGCGTGAGCACGAGGATCTCGCCGCCAATGCCCGCGATCCTGAGCGCCGCACCCTCGCGGACGGTGGCAACGGCAAATCCCGCGACCGACTTGGCGAGCGCATGGGCGACCTGCTCCGCCCCGTGCCCGTAGGCGTCGTCCTTGACGACGGCGATGAGCGGACGGCCCGCGGCGCGGGCGATGTGCGCGGCGTTTTCGACGATCGTTCCGAGATCGACAACGGCATGAACGGCTTGCATACTCCCATCGTATGCAGAACCTCCCCGCGCGCGGTTACGGTTTATAGACGAAGCGGCGGCAATTTTCGCATTCGACGACCCCGCCGCCCGCGAGCGAACCCTGCTGGGCGAGCGGGAAATCCCGTCCGCAAATGCAGAAATCGCCGTTCAGCGGCACGATGATCGGGAAGATCCGCTCTTTGCGCTTCTGCATGTAGCGCTCCATGATGCGCGGATCGATCTTCTTGCCGATCTCCGCGAGGCGGGCGTTGATGGCCTTCACCTCCTCGCCGTGCGCATCGCGGATGTTCTCGAACTTCTCCTTGTATTCGCGGTACTGTTTCTGCATCGCGATGGTCTGCTTCTTGAATTTCTGGTATTCCTCCGTCGCGGCGCCGACCTCAGAGATGAGCCGCGAAAGTTCGCTCTTGACGGCGCGGAGCTTTTCGAGGAGCGCCTGCGCGTTCTTTTTGTAGAAGGCGATGTCGCCGCCCCCCTCCTCGAGCATCTCGTCGAGATCGGCGTATTCCTCGATCGCCTTGGTCGTCTCGTCGACGCGGCGGACGAGGTCGTCGCGCAGCGCGCGGAGCTCGGCCGCATGTTTTTCCTGCGTCTCGAGCTTCTCGCGGGCCGCCTCGATGAACTTACGCGCCTGCATGTATTTTTTGCGCTCTTCGCTCGCGGCGATCTCCTGCTCGATCTTGCGCAGTTCGCCGTCTACCTTCTGATACTCCAACAATTCGTTTGAAACAGGCATATGTATTCTCCTAATATGTTTTTTTACATGAGCCGCGGATCCGTGAAAACGGTTGCGGGAACGCGGAGCCCCGCCGCGGCGCGCGCCGCAAAGCGGAGGAATCCGTAGTTCTCGGCGGCATAGTGCGTGAGCAGGAGGACGTTCAGCCCCCGCTCCACCGCCTCCGCGACAAGGTGATGCTTCTGGTCGGAGGAGACGAGCGTATCCGCGCCTTGGCGCAGGGCGAAGAGGATCGCGTCCGTTCCGAAGCCCGCGCCGCAAAAACTTGCGACCCTGCGCACGGGACGGTCGCCGTAGACCACCGTCCGCGCGGTGCCGAAGGTCTCCCTTGCGCGCGCCGCGAACTCCCCGAGGGACGCGGGCGGGACGTCGTATACCCTCCCGTAGGCGCCGCCCTGAAGCTGCTCCATACAGGCGAGCGGCGTCTTTCCGCCGAGCCCGCGCATCATCCATTCGTCGATGCCGCCCTCCGCGGCGTCGAGATTGAGATGCGCCGAGATGACCGAGATCCCCTCCCGCAAGCAGCGTTGCAGGGCGGGCGTATCCTCGGGCGTGATCCGCCGCGGGGCGTCCCAGATGGCGGGATGGTGGGTGACGATACAGTTCGCCCCTGCCCGCTTCGCCTCCGCGACCGCGGCAAGCGAGAGATCGAGCGAAAAGAGCACGCCCGCGATCTCTTCCCCGAGATCGACGATGATCCCGCTGTTGTCGCGTGCGCCGAACCGCGCCACGTATTCTGCGGACAGGGCAAAGGGCGCGAGCCCGTCGATCAGTTCATAGAGTTCTTTGGATCTCATCGATGATCTCCTCTCTTTCGCGAAATTGTTCGGTGAGTGCGGCGCGGCTCTTCGCATTCATGCCGTCCGCCGCGAGACGGTTCCGAAGTTTATCCCGCTCCTCTTGCATCTTGTTCAGAAACGGGAGCGGCGAATTGCCGTTGAGGTTGTCCCGCCCATAGCGGAACTCCCGCTCGGTATAGGCGTCTCCCCCCGCCGCGCTGCCCAATATGAGATCGTAATATCTCCGCTGTCTGCGCTCCTCTGAAAAGGTCACGTCGCACTCTAAACGCGCGCCGCGGGCGACGAGGAACCTTCGGACTTTCTCGCTGTTCTTCATCGGCTGCAAGACAAACCGCTGCGGAAGCGGAAATTTTTCGAGAATGGAGACGATCTCCTCCCCGCCCATGCCCGCGATCAGCACGAGATCGAAGGGCTCGGGAAGGCCTTCGAGCCCGTCGCCGACGACGGGGAAACACCTGCCCGCCGCGATCTCGTTCGCGAGAAGCCGCTCGGCCTTTCGCAGGCTCGCCGCGCTGATATCCGATATGTATGCGCGTTCGCACAGTTGATTTTCCAACATATATTTCGTCATATAGCCGTGGTCGCAGCCGATGTCCGCAAAGACACGGCAGCGCGGCAAAAACGAACAAATATACGCAACCCGCTCCTTCATCAGTTGAGGAAGTCGCGCAGTTTCTTGCTCCGCGAGGGATGGCGGAGCTTGCGGAGCGCCTTCGCCTCGATCTGGCGGATGCGCTCGCGGGTGACGTTGAACTCCTTGCCGACCTCCTCGAGCGTGCGGGGCTTGCCGTCGTCGATGCCGTAGCGGAGGCGGAGCACTTTCTCTTCGCGGGGAGTCAGGGTGTCGAGCACGCTCAAAAGCTGCTCTTTCAGCATGATGAAAGTGACCGAATCCCCGGGGGTCTGCGTCTTGTCGTCCTCGATGAAGTCGCCGAGATGGGAATCTTCCTCTTCGCCGATGGGCGTTTCGAGCGAGACGGGATCCTGCGCGATCTTCTGGATCTCGATGACCTTCTGCACCTCGATGCCCATCGCCTCGGCGATCTCCTCGGGCGTGGGATCCCTGCCGTTCTCCTGCAAAAGCATGCGCGAGACGCGCGTGAGCTTGTTGATCGTCTCCACCATGTGGACGGGGATGCGGATGGTGCGCGCCTGGTCGGCGATTGCGCGGGTGATGGATTGGCGGATCCACCACGTCGCATACGTCGAGAACTTGAACCCCTTCTGGTAATCGAACTTCTCCACCGCCTTCATGAGCCCGAGGTTGCCCTCCTGGATGAGGTCCAGAAAGAGCATCCCTCTGCCGACGTACCGCTTCGCGATGGAGACGACGAGGCGGAGATTGGCCTCGGAGAGGCGGCGCTTGGCCGCTTCGTCCCCCTCCTGCATCCTGCGGGCGAGCTCGATCTCCTCGTCGCCCGAAAGCAGCGGGACTCTGCCGATATCCTTGAGATACATCTTGACGGGATCGTCGAGCCCGATATCCGAGAGCGCCTGTTCGAAGAGCTCGCGGTCGCGCTCGTCCTCGTCGAAGATGACGATCCCCATCTCGGGCAGGACCTTATAGATCTGCTCGATCTGCTGGGGGGTGAGTTCGTATTTTTCGAGCAGGTCGCAGAGCGCGTTGGTCGAAATACTCCCCTTCATCTTATAGGTCGCGGCGATGTTTTCGATGAGCTCGTTGAGTTTCTGGTCGTTGACGTTCATATTTCCTCCGGTTACTTCTTCAACTTGTTTTTCAGTTCCGTAAGTTCGCGGATCCGCTGCAAGATGCTCTGCCGCTCCTCCGCCGTCTCCGCTTTCTCGTAGCGGGCGCGCTCGGCGGCGATGCCGCGGGAATAGGCACGGCGGTCGAGCAGGGCGAGACAATCCCTGAAATACTGCGCCGCACGTTCGCCGTCGAGGTTGTCCCCGTAGTCGAGATTGAGCACTTCGGAGAGCTCGCCGTCGGGATCGAGCAGGTCGAAAAGCCCGCTCGGGCGTACGCTCCCCGCCGCGCGCCCCTCGGCGATGTAGGCGGCGATCGCTCTGTGGTCCTTGTCCTCGAAGATGCGGTTTTTGAGGTCGCAATCCAGGCTGTACGGCTTGGAAAAGAGGCAGGCGGCGAGCACGAACCGCGCCGCTTTCTTCTCGCCGTCCGCGCTGTCCTCGCGGACGACCTGCTGTGCGGGCGGGGGCGGCGCCGCGGCGCCCCGTTCGAGGTCGCGCTGCAACGCCGAACGGCTGATCCCCGAGAGCCCGGAGATCTTGCCGAGCAGCTCTTCCCGCTCTGCGGCGCTCTCGGCTTCCCGCGCGATCGCGACCGCTTCGGCGACGAATTCCCGCCGCTCGTAGGGGTCGCCCGTGTCGTGCTTGCGCAGTGCCGCGAGGATGCGGAAATCAATGAGCGGCATCGCGGCGTCGATACACTTCCTGTACCCCTCTGCGCCCTGCCCGCGCACAACGTCGTCGGGATCCATGCCCTCGGGCATCGGAATGACGCGCACCTTGAGCCCCTCGTTTTTGAGGATCTCGAGCCCGCGCAGGTTGGCCTTCTGCCCCGCGAAGTCGCCGTCGTAACCGATGAGCACCTGATCGCAGTACCGCTTGGCGAGCCGCGCCTGCTCCTTGGTGAGCGAGGTCCCCATGCTCGCGACGACGTTCCTGAACCCCGCCTGATAGACGGAGATGACGTCCATATAGCCCTCGAGGATGATGAGCTCGGGCATCGGGCCCGCCCGCTTCTCCTTCTTGACGAGGTTGATGTTGTAGAGCGCCTTGCTCTTGTTGAAGAGCGGCGTCTCGCGGGTGTTCTTGTATTTGGCGTGGTCGGTGGGGCGCATGAGCCGCCCGCCGAAGGCGATCACTTCGTCGAGCTGGTCGATGATCGGGATGATGAAGCGCCCGCCGAGCGAATCGATGAGCTTGCCCTCCTCCGTCCGCGCGCAGGCGCCGCTCTCGACGCACTCCTCGGGCGTATAGCCGTTGGCGAGCAAAAAGGACGGCAGCCCGTTGTAGTCGAGCGAGGCGCCCAGCCCGAATTTCTTCATGACCGAGGGCGTGAGCCCGCGCGAGGCCGCGTAATCGAGGTGTTCCTGCGCCTTGCCCGAATAGAGATTCCCGAGATAGAAGCGCGCCGAAGCCCGCATGAGCGCCGAGAGCCTGTCCCGCTTTTTCTTCTTGAGCGCGGCTTCCTCGGCGGCCCTGTCGTCGTAGGCGGGCACCTCGAGCCCCGCGCGCGCGGCGAGCAACTGCACCGCCTGCATGAAATCGACGTTCTCGTATTCCTTGACAAACGTGATGACGTCCCCCGATTTCCCGCAGCCGAAACAGTGGTAGTACTTGTCCGCGGCGTTGACGGCAAAGGAGGGCGTCTTTTCGTGATGGAAGGGGCAGCATGCCCAATATTGATAGCCGCGGCGCTCGAGGGGAACGTAGGAGCCGATGAGCTCGACGATCTCGACGCGCTCTTTGAGTTCGCGGATAAATTCGCCGAATTCGCCGCCCAAGCTCATGATTCTCCCTCCTTTTTCCTTTGTTTTTTGCTATTCACCCGTTATATTCGCCGTGAAACACAAAAAATCCTCTTTTTTTAGAGAAAATTTTTCCCATTTTTTACAATTATGCGTGACATAGTACTTCGCAAAATGAAAAAATCGCCCGTTTCCAGGCGAAACGATCGCAGCGCGCGCCCCTCACGGGCGCGCGGTTCAGATGTGGAATCCGCCGTTGACGGGCAGGATCTGCCCCGTCGTGTAGCGGCTCTGCAAAAGGAACAGGATGGCATCGGCGATCTCCCCGGGCTGCGCATACCGCCCGAGCGGGATCTCCCCGATCAGGCTCGCCCGCTCCTCCGCCGAAAGGTGGGCGTTCATCGCCGTATCGACGACGCCCGGGCTCACGCAGTTGACCGTGATCTGCGCGGGGGCGAGCTCCTTTGCGAGCGCCTTCACGAAGGACTGCACCGCCCCTTTCGCGGCGGAATAGACGCTCTCGCAGCTTCCCCCCGTCTCCCCCCAGACCGAGGAGACGGCGACGATCGCGCCGCCCCGCCCGAGCATCTTGGGCACGGCGTATTTTGCGCCGAGAAAGACGCCGCCGAAGTTGGTATCCATCGTGCGGCGGTAGTCGCCAAAGGTCGTATCCTGCACCTGCCCGAAGAGCGCGACGCCCGCATTGAGCACGAGCGCGTCGAGGGAGGGAATCTCCGCAAAGACGGCGCGCATCTCCTCCTCGCACGCGACGTCCGCGCGGAAGAACCGTGCCGCGGGGAAGCGCCTGCGGGCCGCCTCCGCCGCCCCTTCGTCGTGGCCGTAGAGCGCGGTGACCGCATAGCCCGCCGCGAGGAGCCGCTCCACCGTGGCGAGCCCGATGCCCTTCGTGCCGCCCGTGACGAGCGCTCTCATGCCGTCTCCCCCACGCGCCCGACGATCTCCCGCGCGATCTCGTCGACCGACTTGCCGTCGGTATCCACGATCATGTCCGCCACGAATTCATAGACGGGCGTGCGGCGGTCGAGGAGCTCTTTGAGGCGCTCCGCCGTCTTGCCCGTATCTTTGAGCAGGGGGCGGGTCTCATCGGCGCGGACGCGCTTAAGAAGCGTCTCGAAGTTCGCCCGCATAAAGACGATCTTGCCGTTCTGTTTGAGCAGTTCGCTGTTCTCGGGCTTCAGGACGAGCCCGCCGCCCGTCGAGATCACGAGGCCGTCGAGCGCGGAGAGCTCCTTGACGACTTCCGTCTCGAGGGAGCGGAAGTGCGCCTCGCCGTAGTATTCGAAGATATCCGAGATCTTTCCGTGGCGGTCGGAGATGACGATGTCCGTATCGAACCATCTGCGCCGCGTGAGCTCTGCGATGCGGATGCCCACGCTCGTCTTGCCCACCCCCATCATGCCGCAAAGTATGATATTCATAGCCAAAAACTCTCCAATGCGAGAAAATAACTGTATTTGCCGAAGCCGAGGATCTCCCCCTTGCAGACGGGAGTGAGAACAGAGTTGCGGCGGAATTCTTCCCGCGCGTGCACGTTGCTCATGTGCACCTCGACGACGGGCACCGAAACGGCGGCGATCGCGTCGCGGATGGCGTAGGAATAGTGCGTGTAGGCGCCCGCGTTGAGGACGATCCCGTCGTACTTGCCCTCGGCCTCCTGAATGTACGCGCAGAGATCGCCCTCCCAGTTGCTTTGGAAAAATTCCACGCTGTGCCCGTGTTCCTCCGCGAAGGCCGCAAGCTCCTTCTCGATCTCTTGGAGGGTCTCCCCGCCGTAGATCTCCTTCTCGCGTCTGCCCGTCAGATTGAGGTTGACGCCGTTGAGTACCAAAAATTTCATGGATTCTCCTCCCTGTATGCGTTCCAGAGCGCCTTTGCCGCCGCAGGATCGGGCTTGCGGCCCAAGATGATGCAGTCGGCGCAGTAGGCCTGATAGAAGAGCATCGCCCCGCCCGAGAGCGTGGGCTTGCCGCATTCCCTTGCGACGCGCAAAAACTCGGATTCCTCGGGCACATAGATGAGATCGACCGCCACGCCGCACTGCGCGAGGAGCTCGGCGCCGACGGACTTGGCGCGCCCGTCCGCATAGAGCACCGTCGGGGTCTTGCCCACCGTGTCGTGCATGCCCACGCCCGTGCAGTTCACGATGATATCGTAGGGCACGCAAGGGATCACGGCGAGCGGATTGAAGCCGCCGAGCTCGCGGTAGACCATCGAGAGGCGCTCTTCGTTGCGCTCATAGACGTACACCTCCGCGCCGCCCGCGCCGAGCACCTTGATGCAGCTCCTGCCCGCGCCGCCCGCGCCGAGCACGAGGACGCGCTTTCCCGCGACGGAGAGCCCCGCGTTTTCGAGCATCATCGAGAAGCCGAAGCCGTCGGTGTTGTAGCCGACGCGCGCGCGGGTGAGCACGGTGTTCACCGCCCCGAAGAGGTGGGCGTCCCCCTTGAGCTCTTTGAGATAGGGAATGATCTCCCCCTTGAACGGAATGGTGACGTTGAAGGCGTCGTATTTGCGGAAGAGCTCCTCCGCCCGCGCCGAAAATTCGGCGGGCGCCACGGAGACAGGTTCGTATGTACACCGCTTCCCCATGCCGCGCAGGATGAACGTGTGCATCTGCGGGCTGGCGGAGGCGGAGACGTCCTTTCCGACGACGGCAAGTTTCAGCATAATTCCTCCCCGAGCGCTTTGAGCTCCGCCGCGTACTGCGGGTAGGGAAGCTCCAAAATTTCGTATTTTTCCGCCGCAACGGGCACGGTGAGCGTCACGCGGTCCGCCGCGGTATTCTTCTTATCGAGCAGGGCGCGCGCCGCTTCGAGCGGGGGCGGGGCGGCCTCTCCGAGCACCCTGCGGCAGAGCTGCGCGAGCGCGCCGAGAAAGGCGGGATCCGCCGCGCAGTGACGGGCGGCAAGCCCGCTCTCGAGGATGAGCCCCCAGAGGACGCATTCGCCGTGGGACAGCCCCGAGGCGAGTTCGATCGCGTGCGCCGTCGTGTGGCCGAGGTTGAGGCACCGCCGCAGATCCCCTTCGAAGGGGTCCTTTTGCACGATCCCCGCCTTGAAGGCGATGTTTTCGGGCACGATCTCCGCGAGAAAGCCGAGATCGAAGAGATCTTCCGCGGCGGAAAGCCGCGCGAAGATGGGCGCGTGCAGGGCGCCGTGTTTGACGATCTCGCCCAAGCCGCATTTCAGCGCAACATGCGGAAGGGTGCCCAAAAAGACGGGATCGACGTAGACCTCCCGCGGCGGATAGAAGGCGCCGACGAGGTTCTTCACCCCGCAAAAGTCGATGGCGGTCTTGCCGCCCACGGCGCTGTCGACCTGTGAAAGCAGGGTCGTCGGGACCTGGATGCAGGCGATCCCGCGCATGTAGAGGCTCGCGGCGAGCCCGCCGACGTCCCCCACCACGCCGCCGCCGAGGGCGATCAGCGTCGCGTTCCGGCGGAGCCCCGCCTTCGCCATCGCCCCGAGCAGGGAAAAGAGCGTCTCTTCGTTCTTGTGCTCCTCTCCCGCGGGCATGACGAACATCGGAAGCCCGCCGAGCCACCGCGCGACCGCATTGCCGTAGCGCGCGGCGACGTTGGAATCGGTGAAGATCATGCCGCCCGCCGTCCACAGTTCGGGATGCGCGGCGGCGAGCGCCTTTAAGGCGTGCTTTCTGCAAAATACGGCGCTCTCCCGCACGCCGCAGCGCACGTTCAGGCGGATGGTTTTCATGCCGACCTCCCGTAGCGCTCCTTGACCGCGGCGAGGGTATCGCCGCCGAGCTGCTCGAGCACGACCGCGCAGAGTTCGCCGCAGAGCGCCGCCTCGAGGACGGTCTCGCAGGCGAGAATGGCGCAGACGTCGCTGCGCTCGGGCGCGGCGGAGGCGGAAAGCCCCGTTGCGGCGTCCACCGTCTGCAACCCCCGCATGAGCGTGGGAATGGGCTTCATCGCGGCGCGGAGGACGATCTCCTCCCCGTTGGAAATGCCGCCCTCGATCCCCCCCGCGCGGTTGGTCTTGCGGTAGACGCCGCCCGTGCCGTCGGGGAAGATCTCGTCGTGGACAAGGCTGCCGCGCAGCGCCGCGGCGGAAAAGCCGAGCCCCACTTCGACGCCCTTGATCGCCTGCACGCTCATGAGCGCGCCGCACAGGCGGGCGTCGAGCTTCTTATCGTAGGTCATGCAGCTGCCGAAGCCCGCTTTGAGCCCCCAAACGTGCAGTTCGAGCACGCCGCCGAGAGTATCGCCCGCCCCTTTGCAGGCGTCGATCTCCGCCATCGCCTGCGCCTCGAGCGCGGGATCGAGCATGCCGAGCACATCGCTGCGCGCGGCGAGCTCGGAAAAGACGTATTCCCTCCGGTCGCAGACGGGGCCCACGGCGCGGACGAATCCGAGCACATAGATCCCGAGCTCCTCCAAGAGCCCGCGGCAGATCTCCCCCGCGGCGACGCGGACGGCGGTCTCCCGCGCCGAGGCGCGTTCGAGCACGTTGCGCGCGTCCGTCTGCCCGAATTTCTTCATGCCCGCAAGATCGGCATGCCCGGGGCGGACGCAGGTGAGGCGGCGCGACGACGTATCGCAGCCCTCGGGCGCCATGAACTCTCTCCAATTCTCGTAGTCGCGGTTTTTGACGGCGACGGCGATGGGACTTCCGAGGGTGACGAGATCGCGGACCCCCGAGAGCAGTTCGACTTCATCCTGTTCGATCCGCATGCGCGCGCCCCTGCCGTAGCCGCCCGCGCGGCGGGCAAGCGCGGCGCCGATCGCCGCGGGATCGACCGTGAGGCCTGCGGGCATGCCCTCGATGATGGCGTAGAGCCCCTTGCCGTGCGATTCTCCCGCTGTCGTGATCCTCATGATAGTTCCTCCGTTTTGCAGACCGTAAACTCCCCCGCCCGCGCCGTGACGGTGATCCCGCCGAGCTCATCGAGACGGTAAACGTCCTGCACGTATTCGGTGAGCCGCGCGAGCGTTTCCCCCGCGGGGTGCCCGTAGGGATTGCCCTGTCCGCAGGAGATGACGCCCGCCTCCGCGCCGAGCAGGGAAAACAGCTCCGCCGTGGAGGAGGTGCCCGAGCCGTGGTGGGCGACTTTGACGACCTGCGTTTCATCGAGCCGCACGGGGAGCGCCCCGCTATCGAAGATCGTGCGGTCGATCCCGTACTCCGCCGCGAGCTGCCGTTCGCGCGCCGCGGACGTATCCGCGAGCAATAAAAAATTCACGCCGCCCGCGCGGACAAAGAGCACCGCGGACGACTCGTTTTCCTCCGTCTCATCCGCCTTGTGGGGCGAAAGACACACAGCGTACTCCCCCGTTTCGCGGGAAATGCTGTCGTACCGGGTGAGGGTCTGCGTGGGCACGTTGCGCGCCGCGGCGAGGTCGAGCATCTCGCGGTAGAAGCTGTTTTGCGAGCCGATCACGGGCAAGTACAGCTTCTCCACGCGGAAATTGCGCAGGAGATCTGCGACGCCGCCGCAGTGGTCGACGTCCGCATGCGTCGCGACGACGTAGAGCTCTTTGGGCTTCAACCCCTTCAGATAGCGGGTCACGGCGGTATCGGAGAGGAAGCCGCCGTCGCCCGCGTCGACGACCAGACAGGCGCCGTCCGAGAATTCGACGATCGTGCAGTCCCCCTGCCCGACGTCGAGAAAATGCACGCGTGCCTCCCCTTCTTGCCGCGCGGGAAAGGACTGCGCGGGGAGCATGCGCTCGAGGGGCGCGAGCGCCTCGACGAGCGCTAAAAGAAGCACGGCGGCCACCGCGACCGCGACGGTAACGGCGAGCCGTATCCGCGCTTTTACATCGGGATCCTTACTTCTTTGCACGGCGCTTCTTCCCCGCGGCTTGGATCGCCGCCTTGATCTCCGCCATGTGCGCCCGCGCCTCGTTGTAGCCGATCTCAAACATGGCGTCCATGGCGGCGTGGCTCACGTCGGTCGCGGCGTAGTTTTTGAGGTTGGGGCGGAGCATGATATCCGCGGCGGCATAGCCGCGCGTGCGGGCGTCCTCGGTGTAGCGGACCTGCGAGAGCGCGCCGAGCGCCCCGATCGCGCCCCCGATGAGGCGGGAGATCGCCCCTTTCTCCTCTTCGGGTTTGAGAAAGGCGGCGAGGTCGACGCCGATCACGAGATCGGCCCCCATGCCGCGGCAGACGTCCGCGGGGACGGCGTTGGAAAAGGCGCCGTCGTAGAGCTTTCTGCCCTCCCACTCCACGCCGCGGAAGAAGGGCGGGATCGCGGCGGACGCCGTGAGCGCACGGGCGATCTTGCCGCGATCGAGGAGCACGCCGCTGTTGGTCTCCCCGTCCGTCGCCCATGCCGCAAAGGGAATGGGCAGATCTTCGATGTTCCCCTCGAGATATTGCCCGAGGAAACTCTCCAAAAAGGAGAGATCGGCAAAGGGACGCAGGTTCCGCGCGAATTCCTTGCGGTTGAGGTTTTCGACGATGCCCGTCATATCGGCGGAAGTGAATCCCTTGGCGAGCAGCGCGCCGACGATCGAGCCGATCGAAGCGCCCGCAACGACGCCGAAGGCGATCCCCTCCTCCTCAAACGCTTTGAGGACGCCGAGGTGCGCCATGCCCTTCGCGCCGCCGCTGCCGAGGGCGAGCCCCAAGCGGGGCGGCTTCCTGCGGAATAAGTTTTGGATGCGGGCAAAAAATCCCATTCGGTGCTCCCTCCGCCGCGTTGCGGACAAGTTTCTTTTCCTCTTTTATTTTACTCTTTTTTTCAAAAAATGCAAGGAGCTTTCCCCCATTCTTTGCATTTTTTCCGCGCTTTTCTCGGTTTCGGGCGCGCCCTCTGCGCTTTTTTCTCGGAATCAGCTCCAACAAGGGGAAAAATGGAAGCGGAACGGCCTCATAGACCGCCGCCCGCCGCGCTTTGAAAGCGCGGCGGGCGGCCTTTCCATCCGTTAAATTTCGAGCTCCATGCCGTCGTAGGCGGCGATCACGCCGTACGTCTCCTCCGCGCGCCGCAGCTCCTCCGCCGTCGGCGCGGAATTGTGCGAAAAGTGCGTGATGACGCGCTTCGTGTGCCCGTCCGCAAGTCCCATCGCTTCGAAGCGGGCGAGGGTGCGGGCGTTCTCGTCGAGCCCCATGTGGCGGGCGCCCGCCGCCGTTTCCCCGAACAAAAAGGTGCAGTCGAGGGTAATGAGATCGAGGGGCGCGCCGCGGGCCTCCGCGAGCATGGCGTATGCCCGTTCGGGCAGTGCGCCCGTATCCGTGAGATGCAGGATGCGCCGCCCGCCGCGCTCGAGGAGAAACACGAGCGGTTCGCGGGAGGAATGGCAGGCGGGGAGCGCCGTGAGCTGCCACGGCCCGAAGGAATACGTTCCGCCCGCCGCGATGGGATGGAGCGCGATGCCGCGCCGCACCTCGGGCCGCATCTCCCGCCGCGTGCCCTCTTCGAAGATCTCGAGCGCCTCGGCGTTCGCGAAGATCTCGAGCATGGGCGAAGTAAGATCCCGCGCGTATTTGTAGCCGCGCAGCACGAAATCCTGCACATAGAAGTGATCCATGTGGGCGTGGGTGACGGCGAGATAGCGGAGCGCGGAGAGATCCACCCCGAACTTCACCGCGTGATAATAGGCGTCGGGCGGGAAATCCACGCAGAGATCGCCGTAGAGCGTCTGCGCCCGCGAACGCACCTCCCCGCGCGCCCGTGCCCCGCGGCAGAAGGCGCAGTTGCAAAAGCATGCGGGAATGCCCTCCGCGGCGCCCGTACCAAGGTAGAGGACCTTCATGTTATACCTCGAAGAGGATGGTGACGGGCCCGTCGTTCACCTGCTCGATGCGCATATCCGCGCCGAAGATCCCCTTTTTCACGGGGACGCGGGCGGAGAGCAGAACGGCGGTGTAGTCGTAGAGCTGCGCGGCGCGCTCGGGGCGCTCGGCCGCGGTGAAGCTCGGGCGGTTCCCGTGCGAACAGTCGCCGAGAAGGGTGAACTGCGAGACGAAGAGGATCTCGCCGCCCACATCAAGCACGGAGCGGTTCATCTTGCCCGCTTCATCCGGAAAGACGCGCAGGTTCACGAGCTTTTCCGCGCATTTTTTTGCCTGTTCCTCCGCGTCGCCGGCCTGCACGCCGAAATAAACGACAAGCCCGCATCCGATCTCGGAGACGGGCACATCGCCTACGGAAAGCGCCGCACGCAGCACGCGCTGTGCGACAAATTTCATGGTTAAACTCTCGACATGTACTCGCCCGTGCGGGTATCGATGCGGATGGTATCGCCCTCGTTGACGAACATGGGCACCTGGAAGGTCGCCCCCGTCTCCACCTTCGCCGCCTTGGTGACGTTGGTCGCGGTGTTGCCCTTCACGCCGGGCTCCGCCTCGATGACTTTGAGCTCGACGAAGTTCTCGGGCTCGACGGAAAACGCCTTGTCGTAGAGGAAGCGTACGGTGACGATATCGTTCTCGCGGATATAGCGGAGGGCGTCCTCCACCTGGTCGCGGTTGAGGGGCGTCATGTTGTATTCGTCGTCCATGAAGTAGTAGAACTCGCCGTCGTTGTAGGAATAGGTCATCTTCTTGGTCTCGACCTGCGCCGTCTCGAGCTTGGTCGAGGGGTTGAAGGTCTCGTCGGAGAGGACCTGCCCCGTGACGACGTTCTTGAGCGTCGTACGGACGAACGCCGCGCCCTTGCCGGGCTTGACGTGCTGGAATTCGGTGACGGTGTAGACGCCGCTCTTGTATTCGAACGTCGTGCCCTTGCGGATGTCGCCTGCCATGATCTGTGCCATATTTTTATCTCCTTTCTGATTACAAAACGATCAAATTTTTCTCGGATCTCATAAAGGACGCGGCCTTGCCGTCCTTTAAAGTCACGGTGTCCTCGATGCGGACGCCGAGCTCGCCCGCGAGATAGACGCCGGGCTCATCGGAAAAGACCATGCCGTTTTCGAGCACGGTCTCCCCGCGGGGAGAGAGCGTGGGCGCTTCGTGGATCTGCAATCCCACCCCGTGCCCGAGGGAATGGGTGAAATACGCCGCGAGCCCGTGCTTGCGGAGGACGGCGCGGGCGATCTCGTCGGCCTCTTTGCCCGTCATGCCCGCGCGGAGTTCTTCGAGCACGCGCATGTGCGCTTCGAGCACATGGCCGTAGATCTCTTTGAATGTTTGGTGCTTGCCGTCGTCGCCGAAGAGGAAGGTGCGGGTGCAGTCCGAGCAATAGCCTTCGTATTTGCAGCCGAAGTCGATGAGCACGGGATCGCCGAATTTCAGCCTTCTCTCCCCCGTCTCGTGATGGGGCACGCTGGCGTTCTCCCCGAACGCGACGATGGTCTCGAAGGACGTCCCGCTCGCGCCGAGGCTGCGCATCCTGTATTCGAGCAGGGCGGCGACTTCCCGCTCCTGCATCCCCTCGCCGATCTCGGGAAGGATGGACGCGAGCGCGTCCTCCGCGATCGTGCAAGCCGTCTGGATGTGGGAGAGCTCTTCCTCCGTCTTTTGGATCATCGCATGCTGCAACGCGGGCATGCAATCTTTGAGTTCATGCCCCGCCGCCGTGAGTTTGCCCGCCGCGGCAAGGTCGACAAACGGATAGGGCACGCCGATCGTGCGGTAGGGCGCGAGATAGCCATACGCCTCCTTCGCGGCGCCTGCGGCCACGCGGACCGCGCTCCCCGCGAGCGCCTTTTCCGCCGCCTCGAAGTAGCGGGGATCGGCAAAGAACACGCATTCGCGGTCGGTCAGGACGACGTAGCCGTCCGTCGAATAGAAATCCGTGAGATAGCGGCGCAAAAAATCGCACTCGAGAAAGAGCGCCTCCGCCCCCGCCTCGGCATAGATCGCTTGAAATTTGCCGTTCATCATATTCCCATTATACCAAGTGTGCGCGTTGAAGTCAACGATTTTCGCGGAAAAGACACATTTTCGCAAGAAAAAAGGCGGAAAGCGCTATTCCCGCCCGACGAGATCATCTAACGTTACGTCGAAAATATCCGCAAGCATGATGAGTTGCTGGATCGAAGGCTCGCTGTAACCCGTCTCCCAATGCGACACGGTTTTGAGCGTCGTATCGAGCGCCGCGGCGAGTTCCCGCTGCCCCATCCCCTTTGCGGCGCGGAGCAGTTTCAGGTTATGCCGAAATTCCACGTTTACAGTTCTCTGCATTACTGAAAAATTTATCAAAATTTGAGAATTTTGCTTGACATTCTCATATTTTGAGAGTATTCTATCTATATTATGACCTACCCTGCGATGAGGAGGATATGTTAGAATACAGGACCGTGCGCGTAGAACCGGATCAAGTGGATCGATGCACGCTGAAATTGCAAAAATTCGGATGGAAATTGGAGCAATTCCAGATCGTTTACAACCAAACCCCGCGCGCCGAAGGGCAAAGCGCCCGCCCCGCGGGGGAGCAGACCGTCCTCGACGGATACGACGGCGAACGCTGGGAACCCCGTCCGCGGAGCAAGGCGGATCCCCCGCACTATGCCGTTCTGCGCTTCTCGCGCAACGCGGGCATGCGGAATTATGCCGAGATCCGCGATTTGGAGACCGAATATTGCGGCGTCGAGCGGGAACTCCTGCAAGCGCGGCACGAGCAGCGGCATGCGTTCGATCTCGGCGTCCTCTTGTGGTGCCTGATCGCCGTCACGGTCGTCTCGGGTCTGGCGGCCGGCATCCTGCTGCTCCTCGTCCCCGGGACGCCCGCGGCGGTCTGGTGCGGGTGCGCGTTCGGCGTTCTTCTGATCGCCGCGATCGGGCTCGGCATGGGCCGCGGCAGGAAGAACCGCGCAAAGTATGATCTTTCCCGCGAAAAAGAGACCGAATTGAAGGGCAAGCTGGAAAAGATCCTGCAACGGGCCGCAGCCCTGATCCCCGAGCGCCCTGCGTCCCCTCCCCGCGCCGACGGGACTTGATCCCGCGCGCCGCAGAGCGATTTATCGATATACGTCCCCCCACGAATTTGGGATCGGCGAGGCGCCGACCCCATCGCAGGAACCCCCCTGGCCTGCGAGAAAAAATGCGCCGACTGAAACCAGTCGGCGCATTTTTCTTTGCCAAATTTACGCGGCGAGGCCGCGGAGCGCTTATCGGTGGGAGCCGCGGTAGAAAACCGCGAGCGTGCCCGCTCCCGAATGGGCGCCGATGACGCTTCCGATCATGTTGACGAAGATCGGGCGGTCGCCGTAATCGCGGCGCAGGAGCTTGATGAGGTACTCGACGTCCTCCTCGCAGTCGCCGTGGCTGATGTAGATGGGGTCGTCGGGGCCGAGGGTCTGCGTCGCGTTCATCCGCTCGACGAGCGCGGAGACCGACTTCTTGCGCCCCATCACCTTCCCGATGGGAATGAGGTGCCCTTCGTCGTCCACATGCAGGATGGGCTTGATGTTGAGCACGGTGCCGACGAACGCCGTGGCGCCCGTCACTCTTCCGCCCCGCTTGAGGTGGTAGAGATCTTCGACGGTGAAGATATGGCAGATGTGGCGCTTCAAGTCCTCCGCATAGGCGACGGTCTCCGCAAGATCCGCGCCCGCATCCGCCTTTTTGACGATGTAATCGACCAAGAGCCCCTGCCCGTAGGAGGCGCAGAGCGAATCGACGACGGCGATCTGCACGGGATAGCGCGCCATGAGTTCCCGCGCCGCGACGAGATAGCTCAAATAGGTGCCCGAGAGCCCCGAAGAGAAGGCGACGACGAGCACGTCCCGCCCCGCCGCGGCATAGGGCTCGATGTGCTTCTCCGCCTGCTCTGGCGTGACCTGAAAGGTCTTGGGCATGGCGCCGCCCCGCAGCGCGCCGTAGAACTCCTTGGTATCGGGCAGCGGGGTCTCCGTGCCGTCGTACGTCACGCCGTCCATCGTGAAGCCGAGCCAGATCTTTCCGACCTCGTGCTCGGCGTAGTAAGCTTCGGGGAGATCGCTCCCCGTGTCCGTAAGGATCGCAAATTTTCGCATAATTTTTTCCATTCTGTCCACCCTTTCCCGATATTATATCACCGAGCGGCGGGAATGTCAATCGCGAAAAACATGATTTTACGGCAATACCGTGAAATTTTTTACGCGAACGATGCGGCAGGTAAAGACGAGTTCGCGCGTCTCTTTGTCCTCCCGCATCGTGAGCAGATAGCCGCCGTCCGTCTCGAAATATTCGTTTGCGACCCGCTTGAAATCCTCGAGGGCGGCGCGGCGGGAGGCCTCGTTGATCTCCGCCTTGTCCCGCTCGAGAAGTTTCATGAGCCGCGCCCTGTCGTGCTTCATTGTCTCCACCTCCGCAGAATGCCCGAGACCCCGCGTTTTTCCTCGCGCGGGAGAAAGGTCTCGGCGAGGGCGCGGAAGGCGCGGGAGCGCTCGGTCACGTTGTCTAAAAAGAGTTTGTCCTCCTCGGGGATCACGGCGACGACGGGCAGCCGCAGCGTGTGGGCGATCTCCTCGCGGCTCAAAATCTCCCCCTTGCGCAAGAGATCCCGCTTCACGAGATTGACGACGAGCCCCGTCGAAGTGAGTTTGTAGCTCTGCAAAATGCCCGCAACGCGGTCGGCGTCGCGCATGGCGGAGATGTGCGGCGTCGTGACGATGAGCGCCTCCTCGGCGCAGGACGCCGCGCGGTGGAAGCCCTCCTCGATGCCCGCGGGGGAATCGATCAGGATGTAATCGAACTGCGGCGCAAAGGAATCGATGACGAGCCGCACCGCCTGCGGGGAGATGTAGCGCTCGGAGACGCGGTTGGAGGCGAGCGTGTAGAGCGTGGGATAGCGCGGGTGCTTGACGAGCGTCTGCCGCGCGCGGCAGCGCCCCTCCACGGCGTCGAGCACATCGTAGGTCGCGAGCGACTCCACGCCGAGCACGACGTCTACGTTGTTGAGCCCGAAATCGAGATCGCACACCGCCGTGCGGAACCCCCGCCGCGCGAGCTGCACGGCAAGGTTGCAGCACACCGTCGTCTTGCCGACGCCGCCCTTGCCCGACGTGATCACGATCTTCCTTGCCATGCCATCCTCCGCGCGCGCATTTTGCAGAAATCATACGCCTTATTCCAAACAGATGCGGGGGAACGTATGTCGAAATTCCGCGAATTTCGGGGAATCTGTTTCGCCCCCTTATTTTTGCGCAAAAAAGAGAGGACCGATCAAGTTCGGTCCTCTCTTTTTTCCTTTTTCAGCAGGGCGCGGAGATAGGCTTCGTACTCCGCGTCGGTCAGCTTTCTGATCTTCTTTTTCATGCCGCACCCCTCTGCGTTTTCTTACAGTATGGGCGAAGCGCGGAAAAGTTATTCGGTGCGGAGCGCGATCACGGGATCTTTCCGTGCCGCCGCCTGCGCGGGGATGAGCCCCGAGATGAGGGTGAGCGCGACGCTCACGCACACCATGATAAAGGCGGTGAGCGGCGGGAGCGACGCGATGCCCGCGATCCCCGAGAGCGAGAAGATGATCGCGCTGATGATCCCAGAGATGAGATAGGTGACGACGATGCCGATGAGCCCAGCCGCAAGCCCGATGATGAAGGTCTCCGCGTTGAAGAGGTTGCGGATATCCATCTTTCGGGCGCCGAGACTTCGGAGCACGCCGATCTCCTTGACGCGTTCGACGACCGAGACATAGGTGATGATGCCGATCATGACCGAACTGACGACGAGCGAGATCGCCGTGAACGCCACGAGCACGTAGGTGATGACGTCGAGCATCGTCTGCACCATGCCCATGAGCAGCCCCACGCGGTCGGTGTAGGTGATCTGCTCGCTCTCGGGGTGGGTCTCGTTCCAATCGTCGAGGTATTCCATGACGTTGTCTTTCGTATCGAAGTTCGTCGGATAGATGGAGATGGCGCTCACGCTGTCGTCCGCCCCGATCGCGCGGATCGCGGGCTCCACCGAGGCCGCGATATGGCAGGAGACCGTCGACATCGTGATGGTTTGATATTTGTCGTCGAGGGGCTCTGCGGGCGAGAAATAGAGCTGAGTATCCGCGCCGAGCAGGCCCGCCATCGCGCCGCTCGCCATGGTTTTCATGAGCGACAGGATGCTTTCGGGCACGGCGGAGCCATCGCGCATCCACTTCACGATCTCGGCTTCTTTGTTGATCTCGATATACTTTTCCACGGTCGCTTCGGGAAGATTGAGCCCCTCTTCGAGGCAGCCGTAGGAGAGCCCGTCTTTGAGGCGGAGAATGCCCGTGATGTTGAAGCTGATGCCCTTTTCGCCGTTTTCGCCGACGCCGAGGTCGTCGCGCAGCTCCGTGTAGTTGAAGGGATACCCGCCGCGCATGGAGGAATTCGTCATCCAATTATCGTCGTTGTTGTAGTCGGGATTGGCCTTGTAGAGCTCGTTGGCGTGATAGAGCACATAGGGCTGCGCCATGATCTTTTCGTAGGAGATGCGGGTCACCTCCTCCTCATCGACTTCCTCCTCCGTGAGTGCGATCTCCGTGCGCATGGAGGCGATCTGCGCCGCAGCCTCTTCCTCATCCTCGGGGAGCCCGATGTTGAAGAGCGTCAAAAACTGCTCCTCGGTCAAAAAGCCGAGCTGGACGAGCGTGAGGTCGATGATGTCGTTGTTCTCGCCGACGACAAGCACGGCGCCGTGCTCATCCTTGGGAAATTCGCCCGCGATGATATCGTACTGCGAGCGCACATATTTGCCGTAGTCCGCCGAGGAGAAATCCGAGGTGCCCGGCATCTTGTTGAACACGTTGGTGAACAGGTCGACAAAGCCCAGGAGCGCGCGGTAGGGCTCCCCGCCGGGCGCCTTCATCAGCTCCTCGATGAGGAACTCTTTGATGGACCGCACCGAAGAGATGCGCTCCCGTACGTCGGATTGGTCGGGGGAATACTTGCCCCCCACCGTCATGCGGGTGTAGAGCGCGTCGATCATCTCGAACCCGTAGTTGTATTGCAGGGCGGAGAACCATTCGGGGTGCTCTTTTACGCCCTGTTCGAGATATTCGATGTATTCGGGCGTGATCGTGTTGATGATGGCGACGCCCTGCGCGAGGTTGGTCAAAAAGGAGTTGATGTAGAGCTTGTTGCCCGCCTCGAGCTCCTTGAGATCGGGCATTTCGGAAGGCGAAGTGAGCCCCTCCATTGCGGCGGTGTAGTCGAGCGCGGTCTCCGTGACGGAGACGGGATAGGCCGAGAGCATATCCTCCTCGGTGCGCCGCATGTAGGCGCCGAAGCCGCTCGAGAGCGCGAGCACGAGGCAGACGCTGATGATGCCGATGCTCCCCGCGACGGAGGTGATGATCGTCCGCCCCTTCTTGGTGAGGAGATTCTTCGCGGAGAGCAGGAGCGACGTGAGAAAGCTCATCTTCGCGCGGGGCTTCTTCTGCCTTGCCCTGCCCGCGCTCTTTGCGGGCGCGGGAGCCTCCGCTTCCGCAGCTTTGGCCTCGGCTTTGGCTTCCGCGGGCCCCTGCGCCGCTTCCTCTGAAGCCGAATAGGGATCGGAGTCGTCCTCGACCTGCCCGTCTTTGAGGCGGACGATGCGGGAGGCATACTGCATGGCGAGCTCGGGATTGTGGGTCACCATGATGACGAGGCGCTCCCCCGCGATCTCGCGGATGAGATCCATGATCTGCACGCTCGTCTTGCTGTCGAGCGCGCCCGTGGGCTCATCGGCGAGCAGGATATCGGGGTTGTTGACGAGGGCGCGGGCGATCGCGACGCGCTGCATCTGCCCGCCCGAGAGCTGGTTGGGCCTTTTGTTGAGCTCCTCGCCCAGCCCCACGCGCTCGAGCGCCTTCTGCGCGCGCTCCCTGCGCTCCGCCTTGCCGACGCCCGCGATCGTGAGCGCGAGCTCGACGTTGGCGAGCACCGTCTGGTGCGGGATGAGGTTGTAGGTCTGGAAGATGAACCCGATGCGGTGGTTGCGGTAGACGTCCCAATCGCGGTCCTTGAAGTCCTTGGTGGACTTGCCCTGGATCACGAGGTCGCCCGAGGTGTAGTGGTCGAGCCCGCCGATGATGTTGAGAAGCGTCGTCTTGCCGCAGCCGCTCTGCCCGAGGATGCACACGAATTCGTTCTTGCGGAATTCGAGCGAAATGCCGCGCAGCGCGTGCACGACCCCCGAGGCGATCTTATAGTCCTTCGTGATGTTTGTCAGTTTCAGCATGGTCTTTTGCTCCTTTCTTTTCCGTTTTCCTCTTCGTGCCGACGTTCGTTTGCGCGCGCGCCTGTTCGTGCGCCGCGGCGAGCGCTTCGGAGAATTCATCGTAGGTCTGGATGAGCAGCTTCATCTTCTCCTCGCCGAGTTTTCCGACGACGCGATCCATGATCTCGTTCGCCTGCCTGCACTGCGCCTGGAAGATCCTGCGGCTGCGCTTGGAGAGCCGCACATAGGCGATCTTGCGGTCGTCGGGCGCGCCGACGCGCTGCACGATCCCCTCCTTTTCGAGTTTGGTCACGATCTGGGAGACCGCCGAGCGGGTGACGCCCAGCCGCCGCGCGAGCTCCGAGGAGATGATGTCTTTGCCGCGTTCCCCCTCGATGACGATCTCGCGGATGAGGCGGAATTCCGTGCGGGAGAGCTTGGATGCTTCGGGGAACAGGTCGATGTTCTCCATGTCTTTGATCGTGCGGAACAATTTGATCAAATATTCATTGATTTCCATGCGTATCCTCTCCGTTGAATTTCGTTCACAGCGTTTGGTTTATAAACAAAGTGAAATTATATACTACGCGCGTGGCATTGTCAAGGGATTAACGGTCCATTTCGGAGAAAATTCATGCTTCATTCACAATATTTTATTCGGGCAGGGAAAAACCCGCCGCAGCGGCGGGCTTCCTGTGTATCTTACGGCTTCTCCCCGAAAAAGGTGTATAATCCGCATTTGATGTTGGCGTTAAAGAGGATCCTGCGGCGCGAGGCCCGCCCGAAGGCGCGCTCGAAGGCGGGATAGGCGGTGATCACATAGGCGCTCCATGCGGGCAGCGCATGGAAAGCGCGGGAGAACTTTTTGTAGAGCGGAAAGAGCTCCTCCTTCTCCCCGAGCCGCGCGCCGTAGGGCGGATTGGCGGCGAGGACGCCGAACTTCTCCGCGGAGGTGAAGTCGCCCGCGTCGGCAACCGAGAAGCGGATGTCCCCCGCGACGCCCGCCCGCGCGGCATGCTCCTTTGCGACGGAGATCGCGCGGGGCGAGATGTCCCTTGCGAAGATGGGCGCAAGTTCCCCGCGGCAGACCTCCTCCCGCGCCGCCTCCCTCTCCCGCGCGAGGACGGGCGGAACGCACTTCCACGCCGCAAAATCGAAGTTCCGCATGGCGCACGGAGCGATGTTCCGCGCGTACAGCGCCGCCTCGATCGCGAGCGTGCCGCTGCCGCAGAAGGGATCGCAAAAGACGCGGTCTTTGCCGTAGAAGGAATCCTCGACGATCGCCGCGGCCGTGGTCTCCCGCAGGGGCGCGTCGTAGGTGAGGACGCGATAGCCCCGCTTGTGGAGGCCGTCGCCGCTCGTATCGAGCGTGACCGTCGCGACGTCCTCGAAGATGGAGACGCCGACGATCGCGCGCTCCCCCTTTTCGTCGAACAGCGGCGCGCCGTGCGCTTTGAGGCGGGTGAGGATGGCCTTCTTCACGACGCCGCCCGCCGCCTTGACCGCGGCGAGACGGCTCTTGAAGCTCTTGCCGTCGATGAGGACGCGGGCATGCGGGGTGAGGAATTCCTCCCACGGGAGAGAAGAAACGCCCGCGAAGAGGTCGTCGAAGGTCGGCGCGGGGAACTCCCCCATGCCGATGAGGACGCGCTCGCCCGCCCGCAGACGGAGATTGAGCCGCGCGACGTCCTCCCAGCCGCCCTCGAGGGCGATCCTCCCGCGGACGGCGGGGCACTCCCCATAGCCGAGGCGGACAAGTTCGCGCTTGACGGACGCCTCGACGCCCGTCGCGACGGGAATATAGAGCCGCACGGTCACTCCTCCGTTTCGTCCACCGTCTCGGGTTCGACGGGCTCGGGGATAAAGGGCTGCAGGGGCGACGTGACGGGCGTGAGATCGTATTTATCGTCGACGTCGCCGAGGAGCTCCTCGATCATGTCCTCGCGGGTGATGAGCCCGAGCGCGTTGCCCTCCGAGCCCACGATCACCATGTGCTCGCGCATGGACTGCATGCGCTTCATGAGGTCGGAAACTTTTTCGTCGGTCTGGGTAAACGAGACGGGACGTAGTAGATTTTCGAAGTCTCGCCGCCCCGCGAGCAGGTTCTCGTAGAAGTCGGCGCGGTAGAGGATCCCGATGATATTTTGCTTGGTCCCCTTGTAGATGGGAAGGCGGGAAAAGTTGGTCTCGCGGAAGATCTTATAGACGGTATGCGAGCCGTCGCGCACCTCGGCGAGGACCACGCGGTCGAGCGGGATCATGCAGGAGCCGACGTGCAGTTCGTCGTAGCGGAGGGTCTTGGTGATGAGATCGTGCTCGGTCTCGTTGAGCACGCCCTCCTCCTTGACGTCGGAGACGAGCATCTTGAATTCCGCCTCCGTGATCGTTTTCTTCTTTTTGTTGAGCCCGAAGATGAGGAAGATGAGCTTCTTCCACCACCCGAAGAGGATGTTGAGGGGCAGAAAGAGCAGGTAAAACGCGTAGAGCGGATACGCCATGAAGCAGGCGAAGCGCTCGGGCGCCTCCTTTGCGAGCGTCTTGGGGGTGATCTCCCCGAAGATGAGAACGGCGACCGTGAGCGCGATCGTCGAGACGGTCGGGCCGAGATCCTGCCCGATGAGCCGCGTGAAAAGCACCGTTGCGATCGTCGCCGCCGCGATATTGACGATGTTGTTGCCGATGAGGAGCGTCGTGAGGACTTTGTTATAGTCCTCGCTCATCTTCAGCGCAAGCCGCGCCGTCGGCTTTTTGATCGCGTAGCGGCGCATGCGCACCGTGGAAAAGCTCGTGTACGCCGTCTCCGTGGCCGAAAAGCAGCCCGAGAGAACGACGAGCACAATGAGGGAGACGAGTAGCCATATGTCGCTGCCGTCCATATCTGTTTGCAAACCTCCGAGCGGCAAGTTGCCGCGATTTTTATTTTCCGCCGTCCTTCGGGACGCCGTAGACCAGCTTCAAAAACGCTTCCGCGCCGTAGTTCCAGACCTCGAAGTTATGCTTCTTGCCGGGGAGACTCTCGGTCACGAAGCCGTCGAGCGCTTCCCCCGCGCTCTCTTTGAGCCCCTGCCCGAGGGCGAGATAGTAGGGATAGGAGAGATCGTCCGCTTCGCCGCAGACCGCATAGAGCAGCCGTGTGCGGTAGGCGCCCGCCGCGAGCCGCAACCCGAGGATGGTGCCGCACTCCGTCGTCGGGCCGCAGGAGAAGCTCCCGATCGCCGAGAAGAGGTCGAGGCACAAGGTGCCGAGATTGAGCGCCTGCATCGCGCCCATGGAGAGCCCTGCGATCGCCCGCCCAGAACGGCTCGCGCGGAGCGAAAACGCGCGTTCCGCCGCGGGAATGAGGTCGGCGCGGAGCTCGCGGTCGAAGGTGTAGAACCCGCGCACGTTGTCCGTCATGATGACGGTGCCGTTTTGGATATCGTAGGAGCGGTCGGCAAATTGCGGGCAATTCCGCCCGTTGGGGAAGATGACGACGACCGCTTCGATCTCGCCCGAAGCGATGAGCCGATCGAGAATATCGATACACGCCCCCCGTCCATTTTCCCTTCGGTCCACCCATTCGCCCTCGTCGCCGCCGATGCCATGCAGAAGATAGAGCGCGGGATAGCGCTTCTTCTCCGTGTAGCCCGCGGGGAGATAGACAAAGGCATGTTTTTGCGGCGCGCCCGCGATGGACGACGCGGTGTATGCGAGATCCACCACCCTGCCGCATGCAGGTCGCGCGCTTAAGATCTTCTCCACAGCTCCCTCCTCACACGGGGTGCGCGCGCAGAAAATCCCGCGCGCTGTGCGCCGCGACGCAACCCTCGCCCGCCGCCTTCGCATATTGATAGGGACGGCCCGTCACGTCGCCCGCCGCGAACAGCCCCGCGAGGTTGGTCGCCATCGAACGGTCGACGAGCACGCGGTCGCCCTCCGTCGCGAGTCCGCCGCAGAGCGCCTTGGGAGGCGTGCCGTCGCGGCAGAAAAAGACGCCGTCTACCGCGATCTCCCCCGCGGCAGTGCGGATCCCCTCAACGCGCCCCTCCCCCACGACCGCCGTGGGCGCAGCGGAAAGCGGCGCGATGTTCGCCTCCGGAAATTCGAGCGCTTCGGGGCAATAGCAGTAGACTTTTTCCGCAAAGCGCGCAAGATAGGCGGCTTCCTCGGCGTATTTTGCACCCGAGAGCACGGCGGCGACCCGCTTGCCGCGGTAGAGCGCCCCGTCGCACACGGCGCAGTAGCTCACGCCCCGCCCGAGGAGCTCGCGCTCCCCCTTGATGGCGCCCGCCGTCTCCACCCCCGTCGCGAGGATGACCGTGCGCGCTTCAAAGACGCGCTCCCCCGCCGTGAGCGTGTAGAACCCGCCCGCGGAAAAGACGCCGTCGATCCGCGCCTCGGTAAAAAGAATGCCCTCGGCGTCTTGCTGACGCGCGAGCGCGCGGACAAACTCCTCCCCGCTCCCCGTCTGCGACGGGAAATTTTTCACTTTGACGGCGTAGGGAAGTTTTCCGAAGGGCGCAATGCCCAGCCAAAGGACGTCGAGCAGAAGATTTTTTGCCGTGAGTGCGGCGGTGTAGCCTGCAATCCCCCCACCCACGACGGCGATATCATAGCGTTTCATGGAAGTATTTTGCGCAGCCTGCGGATTTTCTGCCGCTGCTCTATTCTATTATAGTCGGTTTTTGCGTATTCGTCAATAAAATCCGCGGGGATTTGCGCGAATTCTCCCCCGCGCCGCCCCTCTTCTGCGCGCCAACGCGGGAAGTTTTGAAAAATCTCGGCGAATCCCCGCAAAATCGGTTGCATTTTTTGCGGGTATCGTGTACAATAGAGAGGCTTGCAGAGATGTCTGAGTGGCTTAAGGAGCACGATTGGAAATCGTGTGACGGCGGTGAACCGTCCGGAGGTTCGAATCCTCTTCTCTGCGCCAATATTTAGTGGTTAGGTGGGAGTATTACCACAATATATCCCACCTAACGGCTGAATTTTTGTAACAAACATTCAAAACGATTTCTTGAGTGTACCAAATTTGTACCAAACCCATTGCGCAGAGCCGCTTCACTTCAGTGGGGCGGTTTTTT
>CANQKF010000002.1 GCA_947624445.1 uncultured Clostridia bacterium
CAAAAAAGGGACGAAAAAAATCAAAAGGAGAGAACTATGAAACGTAACAACAAAACGCTTGCGAAAATCAAGCGCGGATTCACGCTCGTGGAGCTCGTGATCGTGATCGCCGTCATCGCGATCCTCGCGGCCGTTTTGATCCCGACGTTCATCACCGTGATCGACAACGCGAACAACAGCGCGGATGTGCAGCTCGTGGCGAACATGAACACCATTCTTTCGACCGATTTCGACATCAAGGAGAACGCCACGGCCGAAAACCTGCGCAAAGTGCTCAATGAAAACGGGCTTGCGGGCACCGATCTCGCGACGAAAAACGACGACATGCTCATCGTTTACAACCAAAAAACGAACAAGTTCGAGCGCATGAACCTCAAAAAGACGCTCGATGCGGGCGATATCGTCATCGCGAATGCGGCCGATGGGAGCAGCTATTTTGCAGTGAATCCCTACGCGCCCGAAGAGATCTTCACAGATTGCATCATCGTGAGCACGGGCGGCAACGCGCTCTCCGAAGCGCTCTACAAGCTGCACAACATTGCGAATAAGGCGGCCGTCGCAGAAAATGCCGACATCTTGAAAAGTGTGGATAAGGGCATTCGCGATAAGCTCCAACCGATCATCAATTCCACGCTCTATGTAGGCAAGAACGCCGAGGGTGAGGCGGCAGAAATGTTCCGCATGGCGATGAGCGATGAAGGCAAACTCTCCGTTTCGGACGCCACCTCCAAGACGATCGACCGCGTTGTGTTCCACGAAGAGTGCACCGAATTGGATTTGCAGGAGTTCGCCGAAAAAACCAAGGACGCAAATGTGCTTGTCGTTCTTCCCGAGACTTTGGAAACTGCTTCGGCAGAGGATGAAGTACCGTGTGGTGATGCAGTACAATTTGTAGGAAATACCGAAATTATCGAAGATAAAGTTCAGAAAGAGAAAATTCAGCAGGATTCCCTTTCAGGCATGCGTGATGCGTTTGCCGAGTTAGAAAATAACAAAGCGGTGGCAGAGGCCGAAGAAATAAAGGAGTTGGCAAATTATAGCGCGTTCTATTTGGTCGGAACCGCAGCAGAGGCCACGGAACTGAATTATTCAACAAGTCTTGTTGAACTCATAGATTCGGTGAAAAAAGCGCAGACTTTGAACAAAAATTCAATTACAATTACTTTGAAGTATAATGGATACACGCTCACCAGCGATATCACTATTCCCGCAAATGTCACGCTCCTTTTGCCGTATGATAGCGCACAAGATGCAACTCGTGGCGTAGGGGGAGAAGGAACTAAAAATCCAACGCCGGGGTTCAACGGTACAACGCAATCGGGTCAATACCAACAATCTGTGCGTGGAAATACCGGATTCTGTGATTTGACTGTTAATGTGGATCAAGGGGTGACAATCACGAACCTCGGAACGCTGAATATCGGCGGCATCACCTCCGGCGGAAATGGATTGAGTTCGAATCCGTCAAGTACAACTACTGCAAAATATGCGGGGCAAACGGCATCGGGCTATGCAAGGCTTGTGTTGGGCGACAATGCGAAAATCGTTTCGTCGGGTGCCATTACATCGCTGGGATTCATTGAGGAGAAAACGAAAGACAACAATTCGGAAGTGATATTGGAAAAAAATGGCTCCATTAAAATGCCGTTTATTGTTCGTGAACACCGCGGCGGTAATGCTTTTCTAAATATGGTAGGAGGCATCATGGGGGCATTCAATCCGGATCCCTCAAGCAATCTCAAAACCTCTCCGTTTAACCGTTTTCTTATGGAAAACGTTCATCCAAAACTAACTGTATTCTATGGTGCGAAGGTTTTGGGGCAAGCGAACCTCCATACGGGGAAACCTAATCAAGATAATCAAACAGATATTACGCTTATCGGCAATAATGATGTCAGTTTAATTAAGTTGGAAGAGAACGCTAAAGCTATTGCGAAGTTTGATAGCGGCACCGCCGTTACAGACCTTGAGATCAAAGGTAGCATGTCGTTAAATTCGCTGTCATTAGAAATCGACGCCATGATTGCAAAGTTTAATATGCGCACTAAGGCTGTCTTTTTCCCGCTCTCGTGGTACTATCATGTTACATTGAGCCCGTTTGAAGATGGCAAGCCTGCGATAGTTAATGCGACTGCGCAAAAGATCAAACTTCTTCCCGGGGCTTCCCTCACAGTGGGTGAAAATGTCACCATGAATGCAAGTGAGCTTGTAGTATATCAAGGTGGGGTTTTTAGCGGAATCTATGATTCAGGTGGAGACTACGAGAAGAACACAGAAGCAACCTTCACTGTCAACGGTACACTCATCGCCAATAAATTAGCAGGTACTGTTTTGACTACGGGTAGCAATGCAAATCTTGAAGTAAAAGGGGAAGTAACTATTGCTACACAAGAAGTTTCAAGTAGTTCGAGCTCGAGCGTATCATACAAAGACATTACAACCACTCTCACGTTAGCGGGCGTCGAAACGCCGCAAACGGGCACATATGTTTCCGAAGGCGGCACGTGGCAGAAACAATCATAACGGCGGAATATCGACATACGTCCCCCCACAAACCCCCTGGTTTCAGGGGGTTTCGTCGGTGCAAGCGGCGCCGTCCGCCCCCCGTATCCGTGCAAAAAAGCGGGGCGTGGCGCGAAGATTCTCCCCGCGGCGCAAAAATTCTTTGTTGAAACAGTTGACTTTTCTGAATGCGCACGGTATAATGGACCATAGAGGCGGTGCGCGCGGAGCACAGGCGCGCGGTTGCGGCAGGCGTCCGATCGCCACGGCAGGCCTCGTCCCGTAAAATTTGATCCCGAAAAGCGCCCCCGGCGAAGGTTCGTCGGGGGCGTAGTTTGAAGGAGGGCCTGCGGGGCCGCGGGAGAGAGTACATAGAGAAAATCAAGGAGAACGATTCGGATGAATGCAATCGAGATCAAGGATTTCACGGAAGTTTATTCGGGCGGCGTGAAGGCCGTGGACGGCGTTTCGTTCGATGTGCCCGAGGGGGAGATCTTCGGGTTCATCGGCAAGAACGGCGCGGGGAAATCGACGACCATCAAGTGCCTTACGGGGCAGCTGCCGATCACGGAGGGGACGATCAGCGTGTTCGGCGCGGACGTGGCGAAGGCGCCGCTCGAGGCGAAGAAGCGCATCGGATACTGTCCCGACGACCATGCTGTTTACGAAGCGATGACGGGCAGGCAATACGTGAACTTCATCGCGGACGTGTTCCGCGTGGGGGAGGAGCGCAAGGAGCGGATCGAGAAGCTCGTGGAGCGGTTCGGCATCGGCTACGCCTTCGATAGGTTCACGGGGACGTATTCGCACGGCATGAAGCAGAAGATCTGCCTCATCGCCTCGCTCGTGCACGCGCCCGGGCTGTGGGTGCTCGATGAGCCGCTGACGGGGCTCGACGTCGCGATGGTGCAGGAAGTGAAGGAAGCGATGCAGGAGCACAAGCGGGGGGGCGGCACGGTGTTTTTCTCCTCGCACAATCTCGACGTGGTGCAGAAGATCTGCGACCGCGCGGCGTTTATCCACAAGGGGAAGCTCGTGGAGGTCATCGACCTGAAAACATTCGGCGGATCGCTCGAAGCGCACTTCTTCGAAGTCACGAAGGAGCTCGACCGGCAATGAATTTATTCGGACTTCTCTTGAAAAAAGAATTGGTCGGGCTGCGGACCCGCCGCCGCAACGTGCTCGGCTCGGTCCTCGGGATCCTGACGGTGGCGCTCGTGATGGCGGCGTTCGTCTATCTCTTCTTGCAGCTCCACCAAAGATTCCTCAAACTCGGGATCTCGGTGGAGATCCTCGCGATTTTCCTGTGCGCGGTGTTTGTGCTCTCCGTCGTGCTCTCCTTCAACAAGGCGGACAAGATGATGTTCTCGGCGGACGACAAGGAGATCACGCGGCCCCTGCCGCTCGACCCCTACACGGTGATCTTGAGCAAGGCGGCGGCGCTCTTCCTCTACGAACTCTTCGCCGTGGGGGCGATGTCGCTCCCGCTGCTCATCGCCTTCGGCATCTCCGCGGGGGCGGGCGTGGGCTTTTATTTCAGGATGTTGCTGTGCGTCGTCGTGATGGCGCTCGCCGTGACGGCGGTCGCGCTCCTCGTCTCGCCCGTCTTTCATAAGATCAAGGAATTTTTGTTGAGCCGCGGGCCGCTGCTCCTGATCGGCTCGCTGGTCTTCGTCGGCTTGCTGTTCTTCGGCTACAAATACCTGCTCGACCTCATCATCGGGCTCATCCGCGACCGCAGGCTGCAATTCGTGTTCAACTCCACGATGGTGGCGGGCATCCGCACGGCGGCGCGGTATCTCGTGTTCTCGTCCTCCGTGGCGCTGTTCGCGGAAGGGGGGAACCTGTGGCGGATCTTTGTGTGCATTGCCGTGATCGCGGGCGTGCTTGCGGGCGGATTTTTCCTCGCGGTGAAGCTCTATTGCAGCCCCGCGCGGGAGCATGCGCCGCGCAACAAGCGCTCGGCGGATAGGCAGCATTCCGTCGTGGGGGCGCTGCTCTTCAAGGAGATCAACGAACTCGTGCGCACGCCGGGATATATGTTCTCGTATCTCTCGATCGTGCTCTCGCTGCCCGCACTCACCTACCTTACGATGGGCGTTTTGCAGGAGGTCGTGGCGCAGATGCTCACTTCGGCGTTCGTCGGGCCCTTCACGCTGCTCGTCGTGGTGCTGTATTCCACCATTTCCAACACGTTCGCGGGCGACGCCGTTTCCCGCGAGGGGAACAAGCTCTCGATCGTCAAGACGATCCCCGTCCCGTTCGGGCTGCAGATCGGCGTCAAACTGCTGCTCGCGCTCGGCATTGCGGCGTTCGCGATCGTCATCACCGTCGTCGTTCTCATCGCGACGGGCACGCTCAGCGCCCTCGAAGGCGTTTTGATCCTGCTCACGGCGCTCTTTTCCGCCGCGGGTTCCATCATCGGGATGCTCAACAACGATCTCGGCGGAATGGACGCCGAACGCAACACGTCGCGGGCGGTCGTGCGGTCCTTCCTGTTCTCGGTGCTGCTCGGCGCGGCGGCGATCGGGTTCACCTTCCTGTTGAAGGAGGCCTCGGGCCCGATGCTCGTCTATAGCGTGCCGCTCATCTTTTCGGCGCTCTACTGCGGCATCGTGGCGTTCAGATATTTCAAAACCATGGAGAGGAAGATCAAACTGTTATGAAAAAGAGAATTTTGGCGATCATGCTCGTGCTCCCGCTTCTCGTGGCGTTTGCGGCGATGGGATTTACCAAACTGATCTCTCTCACCGTTCCGCAGATGCCCGAGGACATCAAGATCGAGTACGAGGCGAACGAAGCATTTGAATTCGAATCCTTCGGACAGACGATGGAGCTGAAGGGGATGGTCATCCCCGAAACTTCAGCCGCGTCCCTCGTGTGGAGTTCCTCCAACAACGAGGTCGCCGCCATCGACGGCACGACGCTCACCTTCCTCTCCGAGGGGACGACGACGATCTCGGCTTCGCTCCCCGACGGCTCCTTCCGCAAGTCCTTCGAGGCGATGCTCATGGTCTCGGGCGATACGCCCAAATATATCAAGGCGAACTATGCCACGCCCACCGAAAAGGGGGATACTGTGGTCGGTCTTTTGGATTTTACCGACGCTCTTTCGGGGGGTGAGACCAAGGGGCACACCGAGGTCATCAACGTCTCCGTTTTGCCCTCCAAGGCGTCGCAGGAGATCACGGTGGAGGGGCTGCCCGCGGGCACTTACTCCGTCGACGGCGCAAAGCTCTCCTTCACGCCCAAAGAGGTCGGCGTCTACACGGCAAAGATCTCGAGCGCGGAAAAGCCCGAGATCTTTGGCGAGCTCCGCTTCGAGGTGAAGGACTGCGTCAACGTCTATTCCTACGAAGATCTCCTCCGCGCGACCAACAAGTCGGAGAACGGCACGGCGATGGCGCTGCGGGTCAACCTCGAGAGCGAGGCCAACCTCGGCAGGGCCAACAGTCGCCACCTCGCCTACGCCTCGGGCGCGCCCTACGACTATGTGACTTTCGACTCCACCTACGATACCAACTTCCTCAAAAACAGCAAGATGAGCACCATGCTGAAGGTGGCGATCGTGTTCAAGTCCGATGTCTATGGCAACGGCCACACCCTCAACCTGCACGACTTCGCCTATCCCTCCGAATACGCCCCCGATACGGGCATCGCGATCCCGGGGCTCAACGACGTCTTTGCGGCCGATCCGCTCGCATTCGTCATCGCGGCGGGGCTCACGGTGTCGGGGCAGGGCAATGTGGGCTTCATGGCGGAGGAGGGCGTCACGCTCGATAACGTCGTCCTCAAAAACTGCAACAACGTGAGCGACCTCTCCAACCTGAACTATGTGGGCACGGTGCTCGAGGTCGTGGGCGACAACGTGACGGTGAAGAACTCCACCGTGCAGAACGGCAGAACGGTCGTGCGGTCCTTCTCCAATAAGGGGCTCATGATCGAGAACTGCATCCTCGCCTATGCCCGCGAGTTCATCTACAAGCAGGGGAGCAATCAGTTCGTCTATCCCACGCAGAAGAGCGACCTCGGCGAATGGAACGAGAACGCCAAGCCGTGGGACGAGGCGAAGAAGGACCTCTTCGACCCCGACAGGATCCCCGAAGCCGCCAAAGAGGGGGACAGCACCGCGACGATCAAGGATACGAGCTTCTACACGAGCGGCATCTTCTGCATCGGCATGGATACCCACTTCGCGGGCGAACTGCTCTACAAGTGGATCGGGAGCAACAAGGATAACCTCAAAAACCTTGCGGCGACGAGCTACAGGAGCGTGCTCGATCTCGAGGGCGATATCAAGTTCTACGATTGGAAGATCGCCTCGAACATGGATAGCTCCACCCTCGTGAGCGGGGACTATGAGGGGAGCGGTTTCACGCTCGATATCTACAATCTGCTCAAACGCTACGATGAGACCAAGGGCGGCGGCACCGTCATCAAGAAGGTGAACGGGGTCGATTACGTGCACGGCGGCATCGCGTTCTTCGGCGGCGGCAACAATTTGAGCGACGTGTTCCTCAACGGCGAGAGCGTGAAGGCGACGACGGCGGGCGGCGGCATCAACAACGACGTCTACACCAGCCTCAGCGTTGCCCTCACCGATACGACCATCTTCTCGGGCTCGCTGCAGGGGATGTTCCACCTCGCCGCGGGCGACGGGCCCTTCTATTTCTGCATCTACCGCAACACCTACGAGGGCGTCGGCATCGCCGATACGCCCTTCGCGTCCGCCTGAAGGGGCACGCGGAAAGGGGTTGCACCACAGAGATCCCGCACGGATTGGGCTTGGCGGGGTCTCGAATTTTGTCCTGCGCCGCCCGCCGCGCGCAAACGTTTTTTGCGCGCGGCGGGCGGATCTCGGGAATTTCTGCGTTTTCTGCGGATTTTTCCGCATAATAAGTCCGTAAGCGGCTTTCAGTTTTGTAAAACCCCGTGATTTTTCTTGCATTTGACGGCGGTTTGTGATAAAATAGTGACAAATGTGGTCGAAAAGGGGACGCGCGCACGCGTAACCTGCGCCCAAAGGCAGTCCGCGGCGTCTCGCGGTGCGATTTGCGCCGAAGCGGCGCGGCCGCAACATGAATGGGAATATGAAACCTTGCACCAAACAACCGAATCCGCGCAACCGCGGCTTCACGCTCGTCGAGCTCTCGATCGCGATCGTCCTCATCGCGCTCGTCGGGCTCCTCGGGGTCACCGTCACCCTGCTCGCGACCCGCTCGCAGGGCAGATTCCGCCTCGACGCGCGCAGCCAGACGGAGCTCTCGCGCACGGAGACCCTCTTCAAGGATTGGCTGATGCGCTTCGATTCATCGGAGTATACGCTCACCGTCTCGCCCGAGAAGAGGGACACGATCACCGCGACTGCGACCTCGGGAACGGAGTACACGATGAAATTCCAAAACGGCGTGCTCACCTGCATGACGGGCGAGGGGGAGACGACCGAGGCGCTGGAAGCGGTCGAAAGCGTCGCGTTTTCGGCCTCGGGGAAGATTTTCTGCTGCGAGGTCAAGCTGCGGCAAGAAAGCGAGCCCTTCAAGATCCTCTACACGATGCGGGCGGCAAACGTCCCCGCCTGACGGAGTAAACTATGAACAACATCATTTTCACGATCGACGAAAAAGAAAGCAAACTGAAATTGATCTACAAGAAGAACGACGCGGCGATGCACCAATCGTTCCGTCTCGAGCCCGAAGAGCTCGGCGAGGGCGTCCCCAACTACGAGGCGATCTTTTCGCGCACGCTCAACGAGTTTTTCCGCACGCAGAAGATCGGCGGCACCAAGCTCATCTATGTGCTGCCCGATAAATATGTGTTTTACGACTACATCGAGACGCCCACGATCTTCGGCAAGCGCCAGCAGGATATCCTCCGCCTCGAGCTCGCCACGCGGTTCCCCATGCAGGGCACGTTCAAGACCGTGCTCGTCCCCATCGAGAAGGAGAAGGGCAAGGTGACCTGCGTCGCCTACATGGCGAAGAATCCGCACCTCATCGCCATCCACAACGCGTTGAAGCGCTTCCGTTTCACGTCCCATATCGTCACCTTCGAATCGGCGATGATCGCGAACGCCTTCCTGAACTGCGATCCGCCGCGCAAAAACACGCAGGTGATGTATGCCGCGATCCTCGAGGAGACGACGAAAGTCGTCGTCGTCAAGGAGGGGCAGCTGCTCTTCTTCACCGAGATCCCCTACGGGATGAACGTGGGCGCGATGAAGGAAAAATCCATCACAGCCCCCGCCGTTTTGCATCCCGCGGCGCCCGATCCCGATCAGCAGGACGCCCTCGGCGAGGCGCTGCGGCCGCCCATCCGCAAGGGTCCGACGGACAACAACCGCTTCCTTTTGCGCACGCTCGGGGAGATGTTCGATATCGTCTCAACGCGCTATCACATGAACCGCCTTGCGCTCAAATACTGCATCGACGACGCCGCGGCGGATACCTTCGCGCGCAGCGCCATGGTGGCGCGCATGGAGATGAAGCGCGTCAAGCTCCAGAACCTTACGGGCACGCACGCCTTCGAACTGAACGGCGCGTGCTTCAAAAAAATCTACTATAAAGGGTTGCTTCTGTGATGAGGTCCAAAAGGAACGGATTTACGATCGTGGAGGTGGTGATTTCGCTCGCGGTGATCGCCATCGTGTCGCTCACGGCGACGTCCATCATCCTCTCCGGGATCAAAATTCAAAAGAATGCCCACGACGAATTTTTTGCCGTCAACCTGTGCGAAAATTCGGTGGCGATCTTCCGCGCGGCTGCCGATGACAAGGAAAACGCGGGGGACGTATATAGTTCTTTTCAAAAAAACATGGAAGATTTGCTCGGAATAACACTTTCGGGCACATACGATAGCACCGGCGCCGGCTACGAAGAGGAGACCTATTTCAGCGCCGAACGCAAGCCGAATGCGGACGCGGACGGCGCGGCGTATTCGTGCAAGCTCTCGCTCCAAGAGGAGAGCGGGGTTTTGAAGTTCTCCGTGCAAGTCTCCGCGGGCAGCAAACTGCTGTGCGAGATGGCGTATTCCATGGTGGGAGGCGCGGCATGAAAAAGGGGAACAGAGGGGCGGCATTGGCGTATACGATCATGCTTATGCTCATCGTCTTTTCGGTCTGCACGATGGTCCTCACGATCATGCTTGCGCGGGTCACCGAGACCGACCTCTATGCGCGGAACGCCGAACGGGAGCGCGTCTGCGCGCAGATCGGCGAGATTTTCCGCGAAACGAAGGGCGAGCACGACGGCGGCGCGGAATCCAAATTTTTTACAACGCTTGAGACCCGCGGGCTCGACGTAACAATTTCGGGCGAGACGTGGACGGTAACTTCGGGGAAAACGACCTATCGGCTGGCATTCTCCGCGGACGGCGGAAATAATACGCTCACCGTTTCGAGCGCGGGCGGCAGCGAATATCTGCGCGTGCGCCTCGATAGCGACGGAAAAATTACGGCGTGGACGAAGGGTGCGGCATGAACGGCACGGTCGAGATCGTTTCGGACGTCTTTCTCGCCCTCATCGGGCTGTGCATCGGCAGTTTTTTGAATGTGCTCATCTATCGGCTGCCGCTCGGCATGAACATCGCCTCGCCGCCCTCCCATTGCCCCAAGTGCAACGCGAAGATCAAGTGGTACGATAACATTCCCCTTGTCTCCTACCTCGTCTTGGGCGGGAAGTGCAGGGTATGCAAAGAAAAGATCCCGTTCCGCTACTTTTTCGTGGAACTCGCCAATTTGCTTTTGTGGGTCGCCGTGCTGGCGCTCTTCGACCTCTCGGTGTATTCGGTGGCATATGCGCTGCTCTCCTCCGTGCTGCTCGCGATCGTCTTTATCGACGCCGAGCACCAGATCATCCCCGATTCGCTGAACCTTACGGTGGCGATCCTCGGGGTCGCCGTCACGGTGTACAGCGTCTTTTTCCCCGCGATCACGGGCCGCATCGGCAGCAACGAGGTGCTCTGGTGGGAGCATCTCGCGGGCGGCGCGGGCGCGGCGGCGCTCTTCCTCGCGATTTACTTCCTCTACAGGCTGATCCGCAAAAAGGAGGGGCTGGGCGGCGGCGACATCAAGCTCATCGGCGCCCTCGGGCTGGTGCTCGGATACCGTTCGGTGCTGCTCTGCATCGGCGCCTCGGCGGTTCTTGCCTGCATCTATCTTCTGATCATGAAGATTGCGGGGAAGCTCGACCCTGCGAAGCCCTTCGCGTTCGGTCCGTTCCTCGCGGCGGCGGCGTATCTGTGCATGCTGTTCGGGAACGACCTCATCGGGCTGTATTTGCGTTTGTTTTAAGGAGTCACTATGGCAGATAAAAACGAAGTAAAGAAATATAAGTACACCGCGATCGACGTCAACAGCAAGAAGTCGACCGGCGTGCTGCTTGCCGCGAACGAGAACGAACTCCGCAAGATGTTGGTCGAATCCAACCTGTATCTCGTCAACTGCAAGGTCGTCAACGACAACGCCGTCTCCTTCTTCTCCGTCCAGAGCAGGGTGAAGATGCGGGAGATCACGACGTTTGCGAACGAATTCGCGATCATGATCACGGCGGGCATCTCCATCATCGAGGCCCTCGATACCCTGCGCAACCAATCCTATTCCCCGCTGTTCAAGCGCATTCTGGGCGTGGTGCACGACGACGTGCGCGCGGGCATGCTCCTCAGCGACGCCTTCGCGCGGCACAAAAAGACGTTCCCCGAGCTCTTCGTCAGCATGACGTACGTCGGGGAAGTCAGCGGCTCGCTCGACGCCATCCTGCGGGAGCTCGCGGATTACTATGAAAAGGACGATAAGATCAAGCGCAAGGCGAAGAGCGCCATGGTCTATCCCGCGGTGCTGCTCGTGATCACGCTGGGCGTGCTCGTCCTTCTCGTCACGGTGATCATCCCTACGTTCAACAAGACGCTTTCCCAATTCGATATCCCGATGCCCTGGCTCACGCTGGCCATCCTTGCGATCAGCGATTTCGTCACGACGCACTGGATCATCCTATTGATCGCGCTCGGCGTGCTCGTTCTGGTGCTGTTCATCGCCTTCCGCTTCGAATCGGTGAAATACGCGTGGGATACGATCAAGGCGAAATTGCCCGTCGTGGGGAAGGTGACCGAGAGTTTGGTCTCGGCGCGCTTCGCCCGCGGGTTCGGCACCCTCGTCGCGAGCGGCGAGGACGTCATCAAATCCCTCGAGATCATGAGCGGCATCCTCGGCAACCGCTACTATCAGCGCAAATTCCTGAAGGCGTATATCGATATCCGTGAGGGGCACAGCATCTCCGAAGCCCTCCATAACCACAAAGTGTTCCCCGAGATCCTGATCCAGATGATCGCCGTCGGCGAAAAGACGGGCTCGCTGGACAGTGTTTTGCGGAGAACGACGGGGTATTTCGACGACCGCGTGGAGAGCTCGCTCACCCGCATGACCTCGCTGTTGGAACCCATGATGATCATCTTCATGGGCATCGTCGTCGCGCTGATCGTCCTTTCCGTGTTCTTGCCGATGCTCAGCATCATCAGTACAATGGGAGCTTAAGAGAATGTATAAGAATGAAATCATCAGAGAATTCCTCATCCGGGGATACATCGACCGCGAACAGGCGGAGCGCGTCTCCGAGCAATGCGCGGAGGAGGGCGATCCCGTACGGACGATCATTGCATCGGAGTACTGTACGGCGGAGGACGCCCTCAAAGTGATGGGCGAATACTACGGGCTGCCCGTGAGCCACATGGATTCCCTCGTGATCGAAAGCGCCGTGCTCGAACACATCTCGCGGAACACGGCGTTGCAGAACAAATTCCTGCCCATCGCGATGAAGGACGGCGTTCTTACGGTCGCGATCTGCGATCCGTTGGATTTCGTCGCGCTGTCCGCCATCAAATCCATCTATACGGGCGAGGTCTGCTTCATTCTCGTCGATAAGGATCAGCTCATCGCCAAGATCCAATCGCTCGCCGCGACCAATTCCACCACCAACGTGCTGCGCGACATCAACGAGACCGCGGCGAACGGGGGGGAGGAGACCTCGGCGGACATCGAGGAGATCCAGAACGCGCCCGCCGTCAAGCTCGTCGATTTGCTGCTGAACGAGGCCATTCTCTACCGCGCGAGCGATATCCACATCGAGCCCTACGAGAAGAGCGTCCGCGTGCGCTACCGTATCGACGGTTCGCTCGTCGACCGCGCGAAGTTCACCGTTGAATCCTATCCCGCCATCTGCGCGCGCCTGAAGATCCTCTCGGGCATCAACATCGCCGAGCGGCGCATCCCGCAGGACGGGCGCATCAATCTGACGATCCAGGATACGGACTACGACTTCCGCGTCTCCACGCTGCCCACGGTGTACGGCGAAAAGTTCGCCATCCGTATCCTCGATAAGAGCGCCTTCAACTTCACCCGCACCGAGCTCGGCTTCACCGAACAGGAGAATGCCGTCGTCGACCGCATTCTGGCGCACCCCTACGGCATCGTGCTTTTGACGGGCCCCACGGGCTGCGGAAAATCCACCACGCTCTATTCCTTCCTGAAGGAACTCAACAAAGACGACGTGAACATCGTCACCGTCGAGGACCCCGTGGAGTACACCCTGCACGGCATCAACCAGACGCAGGTGAACACCAAGGCCAACCTCACGTTCGCGGCCGCCCTGCGCAGCATCCTGCGCCAGGACCCCAACATCATCATGATCGGCGAGATCCGCGACGAAGAGACGGCGCAGATCGCGATCCGCGCGGCGATCACGGGGCACCTCGTGTTCTCCACCCTGCACACCAACGACGCGCCCGGCTCCATCAACCGCCTCATCGACATGGGCGTCGAGCCCTACCTCGTCGCCGACGCGGTGGTGGGCGTCATCACCCAGCGCCTCGTGAAGCGGCTGTGCCCGCAGTGCAAGACGGCTGCGCTCACCACGCCCGCGGAAATGGCGATGCTCAAATTGGACAAGCCCGTCGAGATATATCATCCCAACGGCTGCCCCTTCTGCAACAACACGGGGTACAGAGGGCGCACCGCCGTGCATGAGATCATGTATATGAACGACAAACTGCGCAACGCCATCAACGATAAGACGTATCTCGAAAACCTGCGCGATCTCTCCGTGGAGAACGGCATGGTGCCGCTCTGGAACGCCTGCTGCGCGCTCGTGCTCGACGGCGTGACGAGCGTCAACGAACTCATGGCGCTCTTCAACGAGTGAGCGGAAGGGAATTTCATACGGAAAAAAGGGAGCGGCGAAGCTCCCTTTTTGCATGCCTTGATCCTGTTTTTTCTCGCTCTGCGCGATGCCCTGCCGCGCAGAGCGGCGTCCCGTGTGCGCGCGGATCGGCGCCCCGTGCCGCGCCGCCAAGACAGCGGAAGCGAGGGGACGTAGGTCGTTTTTTCTATTTTGCGCGTTCGTAGCTCAACGCGATGCGCTGCATGAGCTCCTCGTGCGGGATACTTCCGTCGAGCACGGCGGTCAACCAGTGCCGCTTGTTCATGTGGTAGCCGGGGAAGTAGCGCACCCCGTCCGAAAGCGCGGCGATCTCCTCCTCGGTGGCGCGCACGTCGAGGATCGCGATGTTCGCGCCGCCCTGCCGCCCGAGCTTGTTTTCGGCGACGGTGAGCAGCGCGCCGAACCATTTTCCCGTGTCCTTCCGCCGCAGTACGGCGTCCTCGGGGAACTTTTCCCAGAGAAATTCTGGCTCTGCGCCGTATGTTTTGCGCACTTCTTCGCAGAGCCTGCGCGCCGCGGCGCCGCCGAAGTCTGCCGAAAAACAGCGCGCCGCGATCTCCGCGAGCAGCGCGGAATATTCCGCCCGCACCTGCCCCACAAAGGTGCCCTGCGCCGCCTCGACGAGGTGCAGCACATAGGGCTCGCCCGTCGCGCACTCGAGGGTGGTCGTCTTTACGCCGCCCCCAACTTCCACCGTGACGAGGAATTCGCCGTCGACGATGGGTCGGGTGACGACATAGCCGTCGCCCCGCCGTTCGAAGCCGTAGGCGAGCAGTTTTTCGGGGATCGGAACACGTCTTTCAAAGGGATCCATGGCTGTATTATATCAGACCCGCTCCGCCCATGCAAGCGGATTTCTGCGGTTTTGCGCAAAAAAGTGGGGGGATGCTGTGATTTTTTGCGCGACGGACCCCTTCCGCGCGGAAGTTTTTCGGTGCGGGCGGGCAAATCTTCTGCGCGCGGGAGAGACAGCTGCGATCAAACGCTTGACATTCCGCGCGCGGATGCGGTATAATGACAAAAAACACACAGGGAGGGCAACGATGGATCATGCGGAACGCGGGTTCAGGATCCGCACGGCATACGGCATTTTTCTTGCGGCGTTCACCGTCGTTTTCGGCGCCCTCTTTTTGATCGCGGTCTCCGAGATCTATTTCGCGGGGACGGAGACGGCGATGTATTCGCGGGAGATCGTGGGCGCGCACTTGCGGCGGCTGGCGGTCCCCGCCATTCTCTGGGCGATCGCGGTGGCCCTCGGGTTCGTCGTCACCGTGTTGCTCCCCGCCCGCGAAAGGCGCAAATCGCCCGACGCGCGCAGGGCGTACCGCCGTCTCCGCAGGCGCATGCCGTCGGGGGAGAGCGCGGAATTTCTCGCCGCGCGCGCCGAACTCAAAAAGACCGAACTTTTGCGCGGGATCGCGTGGGGCGTGTGCGCGGCATTCGGCATGATCGCCGCGATCGTGAGCGCCGTCTATCTCTTCAACGCCGCGCATTTCACCGCCGCCGACCCCAAGGCCGAGATCAAGGCGGTCATCATCCACGTGGTGCCGTGGATCGGGGCGGCATTCCTGCTGTGCTGCGGCGCGGTGATCCTCGAATCCGCGCTCGCGGGGCGGGAACTTGCGCAGATGAAGCGTCTCCTCGTGCTCGGGCGGGGGGCTCCCGTTGCGGCGCAGTCGCCCGCGGCCCTGAAAAAGACGCGGGAGATCCTCGCCTCGGAGCGGTTCATCTTTGCCATGCGCCTCGTTGTGCTCGCGCTCGGGCTGACCTTTTTCATTCTCGGGATCGTGAACGGCGGGCAGCAGGACGTGCTCTTCAAGGCGATCAATATCTGTACGGAGTGCATCGGGCTCGGTTGAGCTTGGGCGCGCCGCCCTTCGGAATCTGCAAAGGAGGAACGCAGCGATGTCGCGGGACTACCTCATCTTCATCGTGCTGATGTCGCTCATCGGGCTGCTCATGGCGGTCGCGGTGATTTTGGCGTGCCTCATCGCGCGGCCCGCAAAGCCCGCGTCCCCGCAGAAGAAGGGGTTCAAGGCGTGGTGGGCGGCGCATAAGCCCACGAAGCGCCGTCTGATCCAGGTCTACTGCGCGCTGCTCTTCAATGCGAACATCAAGGGCATCGCGACGGGGAACATCTTCAAGGGCGCGACGAAGAACTTCTGCGTGCCCGGCATGAACTGCTATTCCTGCCCCGCGGCGGTGGGCGCCTGCCCGCTCGGCTCCCTCCAGAATGCCTTTGCCGAATCGGGCACCCGCGCGCCCTACTATGTGATCGGCATCCTGCTCCTCTTCTGCCTGATCTTCGCGCGGACGATCTGCGGGTTCTTCTGTCCCGTCGGGCTCGGGCAGGATCTGCTCTACAAGATCCGCACCCCCAAAGTCAAAAAAAGTCGGGGGACGTATGTGTTTTCTTACCTGAAATACGTCCTGCTCGCGGTGTTCGTCGTCATCATTCCGCTGATGTACGGCGTCTTTGCAAAGACGGCGATCCCCGCCTTCTGCAAATACATCTGCCCCGCGGGGACCTTCGGCGGCGCCGTGCTGCTCCTCATCCACCCCGAGAACGCCTCGATGTTCGGCATGCTCGGCGGGCTCTTCACATGGAAGTTCGCCGTGCTCGTCGTGGTCGTCGTCGGGTGCATCTTCTTCTACCGTTTCTTCTGCCGTTTCCTCTGCCCGCTCGGGGCACTCTACGGCCTCTTCAACCGCATCGCGCTGTTCGGCGTGAAGCTCGATAAGAACAAGTGTACCGATTGCGGACTGTGCATCGAGCACTGCAAGATGGATATCCGCCATGTCGGCGACCACGAGTGCATCAACTGCGGCGAGTGCATTGCGATCTGCCCCGCGAAGGCGATCTCGTGGAAGGGCTCCAAGCTCTTCGTGCATGCAAACGCCGTCTCCGCGCCCGCCGCCGAGGAAAACGCGCTCTCTCACCTTGCAACGGCCGAAGCAGCCGAGGCGCCCGAAGTCCGCGCTTCCGTTGCGGGCTCCGCCGCACCTGCACCCGCCGCGGGCGGTCCCACGGTTGCCATAAACGGTCCCGCGGCTGCCGCGAACAGCTCCGCACCCGCCGCAAACGGCGCAGGAACGCGCGCGAAGAGCAAGCGCGGGGCGGGATTTTGGATGCGGGTCGCGGCATGGGCGTTGGCGCTCGCCGTGCTCGTCGGCGCGCTCGTCTATTACAATTTTATCGACGGACGTACCCCGCCTTCTCCGCCCGTCTCCACCGAATATTGCTTCGCGGTGGGCAATGAGCGCGGGGAGGGAGGCGTTGTCTCCTTCACTCTGCAGGGCGAGGGGGAACACGGCATCGTCACGTTCCTTTCGGGGGAAGGCACCGCGGAGGATCCCTACCGCGTCTCCGAACTTTACGGGCGCTACGACGTCGTTGTCTCCGCGGACGCGCTCACCTACTTTTCCGCGACGGTGCGGGAGGAATGCGCGGTCACGGTCGCGGCGGAGGGAGATCTATATCTCGACGTGTTCTGGCGGAACGCGGCGGGAGAAGCGATGTACGTCTACCGCTATTCGGCGGTCGAGCCCGCCTTCACGCTCTCGCCCTCGCCCGAGGGCGGGCAGCAGTTCTCGGGCAACCGCGTCGGCGATCTCTGCTACGACTTCTCGCTCGGGCTCGTGATGGAGGAGGGGCAGTTCACCCTCTCCGCACAGCGCGGGAAGATCGTCCTCATCAACTTCTGGGCGACATGGTGCGGCCCCTGCGTCACCGAGCTCCCCGAGTTCGAGCGCATCAAGGAGAAATACGGGGACATGGTGGAGGTCGTCGCCATCCACAGCGCCTTCATCACCGCGCCCGTGAAGGAGTTCATCGAGAACAAGGAGGATGCCTACGATCCCTCCCGCACATGGAAGGATTGGCAGATCCGCTTTGCGCAGGATACGGGCAGCGGGCTCGACAGCGAGGTCTACACCCTGCTCGGGGGCAGGAACGGCGCCTATCCGCGCACGCTCGTCCTCGACGGCGAGGGCAAGATCCGCTACATCTTCCCCGGCAGCGCGACGTACGCGGCGCTCGAAGCGCAGGTCGAAGCGCTGTTATAACGGCCGCGGATCTTCCCCGCCCCGCCGCTACAACGGGGGACGTATATCGATCTTTCCGAAAAAACAATAAACCGTCCGAACCGATTTCGGGCGGTTTTTCCTTTTGAAGCAGTGGATGCGTTCGAGGCCGCGGCGGAAATTTCTTCGCTTCGCGGGATGGGGGAGCGATTTTCGCACCCCGCGCCCCGCATAAATTTTCCACGCTTGCACACATTGCGCATAGGAGGAAATTATGAAGAAAGTTTTGTTGGCAGCGGCGCTTTCGGTCGCCATTGCCGCTGCGGCGGCAGGCGGCGCGGTATTCACGTCCGCGCGCCGTTCCCTGCCTGAGGCGCCCGCCACGGAGTGCGCGGTCGAGGCCGCTGTTCTTCGGCAGGGCAGCAGAGGAAACGAGGTCAAGGAGGTCCAGCGCCGTCTCAAGAATTGGGGATACTATTCGGGTTCGGTCGATGGGATCTTCGGCGCCGCGACGAAGAAGGCGGTCATCGCCTTCCAGAAGAAGAACGGGCTCACGCCGGACGGCGTCGTCGGAAAGGCGACCTATGCCGCGCTCGGCATGAACGCTTCCTACAACGCGTTGCAGGGCGGCTCGGTCTCCTCGAACCAAGGCAGTTCGAATTACACATCTTCCGATCTCTATCTTCTCGCGAAGGCGATCTACGCGGAGGGCAGAGGGGAGAGCTACACGGGGCAGGTGGCGATCGGTGCGGTCATCATGAATCGCGTCAAGAGCCCTTCCTTCCCCAACACCGTCTCGGGCGTCATCTACCAGAAGGGCGCTTTCACGGCGGTCACGGACGGACAGATCAACCTCGAACCCAACCAGACGGCGTATAACGCCGCCCGCGACGCGATGAACGGCTGGGATCCGACGTACGGGTGCCTCTATTATTACAACCCCGCCGTCGCGACGAGTTCATGGATCTTCAACCGCAAGACGGTGACGGTCATCGGCAAGCATGTCTTTGCCATTTAAGGAGGGAGCGATGAAAAAGACAATCGGAAAGAATGTCTCCAGCGGCGCCGAAAAGGTGGAGCGCGTGGAGGAAACCCGTGTGACGCCCGAGGGCGTCGACAGCAAGACGGCGCCTGCGGCCAAACCCGCGGCGAAAAAGACGGGCACGGCGAAGCGCACGGCGGAAAAACCGCGCACCGCGGGCAGAGCGAAGTCTGCTTCCGCGGCAAAGACGGCGGGCAAGGCCGAGCGCGCGAAGAAGAAGGAAGCGGCCGCGGCGGACCGCAGAGTCGAGGCGGCGAAGCTCCGCGCCGAAAAGAAGAAGGCGAAGGCGGAGAAAAAGACGGCGGTCAAGACCGCCAAGCTCGAGAAGCGGGCGCAGATCAAGGCCAAAAAGCTCGAAAAGCGGCAGGCGATCGCCGAGAAGAAGCTCGCGCGGCGGGAAGCCATCGCCAAGAAGAAGGCCGACCGCGCCGCAAAGCGGGAGGAGCGGAAGGCGGAGCTCAAGGAAAAGCGCGTCGAGAAGCGCGCGGAGCGCATCGCCCGCAGGGAGATGCTCCGTCACGAATCCAAGGCCGAGAAGCGGCAGCGGATCGCCCGAGAAAAGAAGGAAAAGCGCGCGGCGCATGCAAAGCGGGCGGAGGCGCGCGATAAGGCGCGGTCCGAGCGCAGGGCGGCGCGGGAGAACGCGCGGGTACGCAAGGCGGAGGACCGCAAGCACCGCCGCGAACAGCGCACCGAACGCAAACAGCACGCCCCCGGCTTCGGCGGCTGGCTGGCGGCGGTCATCTCCCTCGGCACGGCGTGCCTCGTGCTCGCCACCATCGTCACCGCGGGCGCATTCCGCATGAACGACATCCGCGTCGCGAGCGAAAACGGCTACCGTTCCACCCTGTTCGAGATGGTCTCGGTCTCCGAGGAGCTCGACGACAACCTCGGCAAGCTGCGCGTCTCCGCAGGCGCGGACGAACAGCGGCAGTTGCTCACGGATATCCTCGTCGACGCCGCCCTCATGGAGAGCGCGCTCGAAAAGATCCCCGTGGACGCCGAGACGGGCACGGACATCTCCGCCTTCGTCAACCGCACGGGCGCCTATGCGCGGATGCTGCTCTCCCGCATCGCCGCGGGCGGCACGCTCACCGCGAAGGAGAAAGAGGCGGTCGCTTCGCTCTATGAGATCAACGATAAGCTCTACGGCGAGCTCAACGACCTCGTTTCGACGATGACGGAGAAGGATTTCACCGCCTTTCTGACGGGCAAGGGAACGATGCAGGACCGCCTCGGCGAGATCGCGGGCGGCACAAGGAAACAGCCCGAGGAGACCGATTCGCCCTTCCTCGGCGAGGGGAACGTCGGCGAAAACCGCCTCGCGGGGCGCGAAGAGATCACCTCTTCGGAGGCGGAGGAGCGCGTGCGGCAGTACTTCGAGGGCTACCACATCCGCGACGTCCGCTACACGGGCGAGACGGTCGCGCGCGACATCGCCTGCTACAACTTCCTGCTCACCGATGAGAACGACCTCGAGATCTTTGCCGAGGTCACCAAGAGCGGCGAGCTCGCCTTCTTCGACACCTACGAGGAGTGCGCGACCAAGAACTTCGATCTCGCCTCCTGCGACGCGATCGCCCGCGAATATCTCAAGAGCATCGGCATCGAGGGCGTCGAGGCGGTGTGGCGTTCGGACGGCGGCATGATCGCCAACCTCACCTACACCACGGTGCAAGAGGGCGTCCGCATCTATCCCGAGATCCTGCTCGTGCGCGTGTGCGAGGAGAAAGGGAGGGTCGTCGGCATGGACGCGAGGGGGTACCTGCTCAACCGTTCCGAGCGCAGTTTTGCGGCAGAGCTCTCCGAAGAGGAGGCGCGCGATCTGCTCGCGGACGGGCTCGAACCCTACGCCGTGCATCTCGCCGTCGTTCCCGTGCACGGGCAGGAGCGGCTCGCCTACGAATTCGCCTGCAACTACGGGGAAGAGGAGTTCATCGTCTACCTCGACGCGAATACGGGAGCGGAAGTGCGCATTTTCCGCGTCCGTGCGGGCGCCCGCGGGAGCTACCTGCGCTAAAACAAGCATACGATTTCAGGATAAAAAACGCCGCCCTGTGCCGTTCGGCACAGGGCGGCAAATTGTTGTATCGCGCGGCGCGGAGGTTCGGAAAGTGGGGGGACGTATATCGAAAAACGCCCTTTTCCCGCATTTTCCGCATGGCGTGCGGCGTACTTTTTTCGGCTACGCGCTCTTCGCGAGCTTCACGGTGACGACGGTCATATCGTCCTCCGCCCGTCCGCGGAACCGCCGCAGGGCTTCGTGCAAGATCTCCTCGGCGAGGGACTGCGGGTTGAGCGGATGCAGCTTGGAGAGATAGTTGCACAGCTCGGCGGAGGAGCCGAACGCCGTCGAGATCCCGTCGCTCATGAAGATCAGAAAGTCGTCCTCCTTCATCTCGACGCGCAGACAGGCGGGGCGGATGGCGTCGAGCACCCCGATGGGGAGGGATTCCCCCTCGAGCACCTGCAAGGTCTCGCCCGAGAGCACGAAGCCGGGCGGCGAGCCGATCTTCACGACGTCCGCGATGCCCGAATCGAGGTCGAAGGCGGCGAGGTCCAAACAGGCGAAGCGCTCGTCCGAGGAGAAGGCGAGCAGGTTGTTCACGGTCGAGAGCACCGTCTCGGAGGGCATCCGCGCCTTGTAGAAGCTCTCGAGGAGGGTGAGCGTGCGGTCGGAGATCCGCCGCGCCTCTTCGCCGCTGCCCATGCCGTCCGAGAGGGCGACGATGAACCTCCGCTCGTCGATTTTGAGGATGGAATGGGTGTCCCCGCTCGCGAGTTCGCCCTCCTTGGGGCGGGAGGCGATGCCGAACGCCGCGTCGAAATCGGGGCGCTTTTTGAGCACGAAACAGGCGCGGTCGGCCGTGAGCGGAAGTTTTTCGGAGAGCGAGAGGGGGACGCCGAGCGTCTCGCTCGCGATCTTTGCGACGCGCGCCCCGCTCACCTTGCTCTCGAGCGTCGCGGTCGCCGTGAAGGATTCACCCTCCCCGTAGAGAAAGATCTCCGAGCTCAAAAGGCCGTCCTTTGCGAGCGCCTCCGCGAGGAGATGCTCCTCCTCGGAAAAGGAGAATTCGGCGCTCTGCTCGAGGGCGATGTTCCGCAGGATCTCGCTGATGCCGTGCGCCTGTTGGGCGAGGAGCATCCGCCCCTGCCGCGCCGATTCGAGTTCGAGCGCCACGTGGCGGTAGTCGGCGAGGTGTTGATTGAGCGCGAACAGCAGCCCCGCGGTGTTCACGCAGCCGTGGTTGAGCTCGGTGGGAACGTCGATAAGATCCACACGTCCCTTGGCTTTTCCCACGGCGATGAGCTTATCCATCTGTTCGTAGATGCCCTCCGCCGCGCAGACTTTGCGGTTGCGGCAGTTCGTACACAGGCTCCCCTTGAGCTTTTCGCGGAGCTTGGAGACGTCGGTATCCGCGGGTTTTTGGGTATCGAAGGAGTTCTCGATCTCGCGGAAGAGAGAGGAGACCTCGTAGAGCTGTTCCCCGACGGCGCGGCGGTTGCGGTTGATGGCGATGCGCGGCAGGGCGGTCTCGCGGTAAAAGAGGAGACTCTTGCGCGCGCGGCGGAGCGCCCGTTCGGGGACGCACATGACCGCCACGGCGGGCACAAGACAGGAGAGCAGCGTAAATAAAATGGGGACGCCCCCCTGCATATAGACGCCTTCGAAGTACATCGCGCCCGCGAAGGCGACAAAGAGCGCGAGGGCGGCGGCGATCCTGCCGTAGGGGACGAGCATGAGCGCGGCACAGGCGAAGATGGCGTATTCCGCGAGCGGGACGACGGAGAGCCGCATCACGCAGAGGGGGAGCGCCAGCACGACGGCGAAGGGAACGCACACGGCGCTCCGGAAGAGCACCGCGGCGGCGAGCAGCGCAAAGAGGGAGACGGCGAAGAACGCCTCGGTCCCGAGCGCGGCGTAGAGCCCCATGCCCGCAAAGAGCCAGATCGACGCGATCTCCGCGAGTTCGCCCGCGGTGAGACGGGAGCGGAAGGCGCGGAACAGGATCGCCGAGAGCCCGCCTTCGAACAGCATGCAGAGCATCACCGAAAAGCCCGCAAGGATCACCTTCTGGAGGAGGGGCGTGAGCGGTAAGGCATACCCCGTATGTGGAAAAATCAAGATGAACGGCACCTGTGCGCAGACGGCGTAGATCGCCCGTTCGAAGCCTGCTTTGCGCCGCAGACGGCCGTAGACGCTCCACACCACGACGCAGATCGCCGCTTGCAGCGCGGCGGAGAGGGTCGCGCCGATTGAGACGGCCGCGACGGAGGCGGCAAGGTATGCCCCGCCGAGCAGCAAGGGATTCCCGCCCGCGACGAGGGCGGCATAGAAGAGGGGAAAGGCGAGGGGCTCCCGCTGCGGCAGGGCAAAATTCAGGAAAACCATTGCCGCCGCGATCGCAAGATACCTGATCGCCGCGGTGGAAGAGATCTTCGGTCTTTTCATGATGCGCTCCTTTCGCACCATTATAGAGGATCCCGCGGGGGAGGCAGGCGGAAGATCGGTCTTACTTTGTCGAAAAAACAAAAAAGCGGGGCGCGCTTTCCCGCGTGCCCCCGGAAACATGACCCCGCGCAACCGCACGGGGTCCTTTCTGACATTTAGTTGTAGAGGGGGTACCGTTTCTTTCGATGGTTCCTTCTCTCTTTGGGGAACGCCCCTGCGCGGGATCCGTGGATCTATTTCCGCGCCCTTACGGAACATCGCTTATGTTTCCGCCCCTTTCATAAAGTGGTACATCGGTGTGTCCTCCTTCTACTTGATCTTCAAGCCTTGGAAGTGTTTCATATCGCGTACCTCCGATATGATGTTTTTGCGGCGATCTTTTGACTTTTGAAGAACTTTTCCGTCCCTTTCTCAAGTGTCCTGTGTCAGGCTTACCTGTCCATCGGAGTATCCCGCCTTTGTTTGAAAGCAACTTTTTTTGTGAGCTACTTTCTTTTTCTAGCTTTATTATAGCATAGAATTCGGATCTGTCAAGAGGTTTCGGAAAAATTTTCGAAAAAAAATTTTGCGGGCGGTCTGCACCCGCGGTTTCTGCCCGCGCGCACCGGTTTGCGGCCTCTTTGTGCGCCCGCGCTCCGCGCGCGGGAGGGGCGCGGAGCGCGGGCGCAGGTCATTTCATCGATTTGAGTTCGATCTTGGGCAGCGGACGGACCGCGGGGAGCAGGGCGTCTTTCCACTTCGCGTACTCTTTGAGCGAACGGCGGTAGAGGGTGCGCTGGAGCATGAAGAGATCGCATCCGGCGTCCTTGGCCGTCGTCCAGAGCTTTTCCACGTGCTCCGTGAGCAGCTGTTTCACGTTCCCGAGGATCTCGGGGCTCACGCTGTCGGAGGCGATGTCCGAGATGGAGGCGCTCACGCCGCGGCAGCACAGGCGCAGGGTGAGCGAGAGGGAGAGCTCGGCGGTGGGCGCGTTGTTCATTTTGAGCGCGACGCCGCCCTTGTTCCGCACGACGGTCAGCGTGACGGCCTTCTCGCCGTCGGTAGCGTTGAGGGTCCCCGAGAACACCTTCCCGCGCAGCAGGCTGAATGCGAAGGTCTCCTCGCGGGAGAGGAGGGCGACCATCTTCCCCTTCTTGAAGAGCGCCGTCTCCTCGGCGCTGTACACTTTCTGGCTCTCTTCGCCGCCGTTTGCGCCGCTTCCGCCTCCGCTTTCGCTGTCCCCGCCCGCGCTCTGCCCGCCCTGCTGTTCCGTCATGCGGATGTAGGGCAAAAAGCCGCTCTCCGAGACGCCGTAGTATCCGATCGCGAAGTCCTTCAGGGTGGAGACGGCGACCATGCCCGATTTTTGCGCCGCGTCCGAGAAGAGTTTTTCGATGGCGAGGGAGGAGGCGTCGTCGATGGCGCTTGCCGAGGAGATGAGCTCGCCCGCCTTCCCCTCGCACACGGCGAGCAGACAGGAATCGGGCATGTAGTCGTTGCGGAGAAAGTAGTTGAGGTGGGAGATGATGTCCTCGCCCTTCGCCGCCGCTTCGCCGATGACGATGAGATCGCAAAAGACGAGCTTGGGCACCCAGCCCGTCTTGGCGAAGATGAGGGAGATGCAGTCGGAGACGGTCTCGCCCTCCGCCTCGATCTCCACGGAGGAAGTGCCGCCCGTGGTGCGGTCGCTGCCCTTGGGCACGGCGATCTGCGCCGTCACCGAAAATCCGTTCTCCGTCTTGTCGATGCCCGCGGCGAGGATGATTGCCGTCTTTTGGATATCCACGAGCCCGAAGTCGTTGGAGAAGAAGGCAAACACGACGATCGCCGCGAGGATCAGATAAATTTTCATGGGGAGCGTATGCAAAAATTTACGGAATTTCACGGCGTTTCCTCCTGAGCAGAAGCATGAGCGCGGGCACGAGCACCGAGAAGAGGGGGAAGATCCAGAAGAGCTGTTTCCCGACCGCGCCGAGCACCTCGGTGAAGCGGTAATCGGTGCATTGGGAGACGACCAGAAGCGCCGCGCAGACGGCGACGGAGAAGATCGTCGGAAGATAGCGCCGCCTGCCGTACGCCTGCAACAGGCATTCGACGCCCGCCTGCAGGGGCAGCGCGCAGTAGAACGCCATCACGAGGGAGAGCAGGAAGATGAAGAGGTAGTCGATGCGCCCGAGCGTCGAGATGCCCGAGAAGAACTTGGAGGTCGCCGTGAAGGCGAAGAGTTGGTTGGTCGCCGTCTCCTGGAAGATCCCGTAGAAGATGCCCGCGAAGAGGATGACCGCCGCCCCGCCCGCGAGGTAGCACAGCGTCCCCTTGAGGGCGAGATGCTTCTTGTAGTCGAACGTCCCGAGGAAGGGGAGGATAAACGCGGCGTCGTAGAACCAGCCGAAGCCGTTGCGGAAGGCGGTGAGGATGCCCTTCGCCCCCGAGGCAAAGGCGGGGGAGAGGGCGGCGAGATCTGCGCTGCCCGCCGAGAGGATGAAGATGCCCGCAAGCCCCGCGATCGCGATGGGCGCCAGAAGATCGCACACCTGCCCGCTCGAGGCGAGGGGCTTGGAGGCGATGAACGCCGCGAACAGGAAGAAGGGCGAGAAGGAGACGAGGGAGGGCAGGGTATCGTAAAACACGCTCTGCACGAGCAGTTTCTGTTCGAGCAGCGGAAGGAGCGCCGCGAAGAACAGGAAGAGGGCGTAGATGTTCATGAACACCTTCGCCGCGATCTTCCCGAAGGTGTTTGCGAGCAGTTCGGAAAAGTTCATCCCCCGCTTTGCGAGCAGCAGCGCGCAAAAGACGGCGCCCGCCTGCAAGAGGTAGTGCATGGCAAAGGGGAAGAGCAGGTCGTTCCCCGCGGCCTCCGCGAGGCGCGCGGGCAGCAGGATGAGCTTTCCGACGGGCGCCACGCAGGCAAGGAAAAAGAGCACCTGCCGGGTAGAGATCTTCATTTCAGCCTCCTTTTGTTGGGACTTTTGAGGACGTTGGGGCGGATCTTCAGCGATCCGAGGTTGAATTTCACGAGGCTGTCCTTGAGTTCCCGCCGCGCGAAGGGCGCGAACGGGGCGACGAGCGGCACCCCGAAGTTGACCGTCGTCACGAGGTAGACGAGCAAGAACGCCGTCGCGAGGATGACGCCGTAGGGCCCGATGCTCCCCGCGATGAGCAGCATGGCGAGCCGCAGAACGCTCGTCTGCTCGATGAGGTTGGGCACGGCGTAGAGCCCGATGCCCGAGAAGGCGATGATGATGATCGCGGGCGTCGAAACGAAGCCCGCCGAGACGGCGGTCTCCCCGAGTACGAGCGCCCCCACGACGGAGAGCGCCATGCCGACGTATTTGGGCATGCGGATGGAGGCCTCGTTGAGCACCTCGAGCACAAAGAGCACGAGCAGCATCTCGAGGGAGGGCGAGAAGGGGATATCGCGGATGCTCCCCGCGATCGTGAGCAGCAGTTTGACGGGGAACAGCTGTAATTTATAGAGCTGGGCGGAGACGTAGAAGGCGGGCAGATAGATGGCGACGACGAGCGCGAGCAGCCGCAGAATGCGCGTGAACGACGCGCGGTAGGGGGGCACGAAGTAATCCTCGCTCGATTGGAAGTCCTCGATGAGCATGTAGGGGAGGGTGAGCGCGATGGGGGAGCCGTCCACGAGCAGCCCGAGCCTGCCCTCCGCGATCTTCGCCGCGAAGATATCGGGCTTTTCGGTCGTACCCACCTGCTTCACGAGCGAATAGGGGCGCGTGGAGAGGAAATGGGTGAGATAGGAGCTATCGGGGATGATGTCGATGTCGATCTCCGAGAGCTTTTTCTTGACCTCCTCCACCGTCGCTGCGGGGGTGGTGCCCTCGAGCCAGCAGATGGCGACGTTCGTCTTGGAGCGCCTGCCGATCTCGACCGTCTCGATGCGCAGTTCGCCCGTCTTGAACCTACGCCGCACGAGGGAGGTGTTCGTCTTGACATCCTCGATGAAGCCCTCGCGGGGGCCCTTCACGGCGACGTCCGTCGAGGGCTCGGCGATGGCGCGCGTGAACACTTTTTTGGTGCCCACGACGATGCCCGCGTCCATGCCCTCGAAGAGCAGCACGGGGTTGCCCGCGAGCACCTCCGCCGCGAGATTTTCGAGGGCGGGCTCGATCTTCGTCTCGGGCGAAGTGAGCCGCTTTGCGATCTCCGCCGCGGACGGGGGGCCGTCGTAGGAGAGCAGGGCGCGGATGACCTGCTCGCCGAGCAGATCCTTATCGGTGATGGGGTCCGCAAAGACGCAGACGAACCCGATCCGCTGCGCCGCGAAGCCAAAGGTGAGGATATCCTCCGCGGGCAGGAGCTTTTTGAGGGCGTCTTTGGTCTTTTCAAGGTCGCCCGTAACATGTTTCATACAAGGAGTATGCCGCGCCGCGGAAGTTCTATGCAGCGCCGCTCCGCCCGCCCTTCCCGATGAGAATATACCGTATGCCCGCCGCCCGTCCGCCCCGCCCCGTCCGCCTCTTCCATAACGTGGAATTATGCCACCTGCGGGAAAATGGGCGGCGGCCGCGCGCGGGGCGGGGCCCGCGCGCCCCGCCCCGCGCGCAGGCGGAAAACAATGGCGAAAAAAGCGGCCTGCGCGCTTTCTGTTGCAATGTTGCCTTTTTTGTGAGTTTTGTGCGATTTCCGTGTCGACTTTGTTCATCTATAATTTTTTCTTATAGTAGGTATTTGTATAAAATATGGCAAAACCCCGTATAAATCTATAATTTCCGCGCGTTTCGTTTGACAGATTTTCGCCGCGCGTTGTATAATTACTATAGATTCATAAAAAAAGGAGCAGTTTGTATGAAGCGCAGATTTTTGTTGATCGTTTGTCTGATCTTCGCTTTCATGGGTGCGATGGCGTTCGTCGCCGGATGCACCGACCCCGAGAACGAGACTCCTTCCGCGGAAGTCGGAGAATACTACTACGACGCCGGCGGGACGGAATATCTTCTCACGCTGAAAACGGGCAAGAAGTTCACGCTCGCGATGGGCGCCGACAATAAGTCGGGCACCTACACGCTCGAGGGTGAAGCGCTTACCTTGAATTATTCGGAGGGCGATCCCGCGCTCGCGAGCTATGCGGGCAATTCGATCTCGCTGCCCTACGGCGATACGACCTACAACTTCCTGAAAAAGGTCGACTTCACCGTAAAATTCGAGACGGACGGCGGGAGCCGGATCGCGGACGTCACCGTGCTGAACGGCAAGACGATCTCGGCGCCCGACGATCCCGAGAAGGCGGGGAGCGTGTTTGTCGGCTGGTATACCGATAATACTCACCGCAACGCCTTCTATTTCAGCCAGCCCGTGAAGGATAACCTCACGCTCTATGCGCTCTTCGTCGAGAAGCTCGATCCCGAGTTTACGGCGCGGTTCGATCTCAACTATGAGGACGCAGAGGCGGAGAAGGCCCCCGCGCCGCAGGAGACGGCGGGCCGCAGACTCTATCGACTTCCGACGCCCGAGCGCGACGGCGCGACGTTCGTCGGCTGGTACGTGAGCCACTTCGCGGACAGCACCAAACTTACATATGAGTACACCGATCAGGTTCTCGCAGAGAACGTGACGCTCTATGCCGTTTGGGAAGAGGACGGCGCACCCGTCGTTTCGGTCACCGAAGCGGGCGTTGCCGTGCGCGCAAGCGGCGCGAACAACAGTTTCAACATCAAGATCACCGCACCCGACGGTTCCGTCAAGGAAGAGCAGCAGTCGGGCAACGGCACCCTCGCATACGACTTTGCGGGCGGCGACGCGGGCGAATATACCGTCGAAGTCACTCTGAACGGCAAGTCCGTCACGCGGTATTATAACAATAAGGCGCTCGCACGCGTATCCGTATTTACGGTCGAGGGCTCGCTCCTCATGTTCAACGCCGTCGAGAACGCGCAGAACTATAAGCTCACCGTGCTCTGCGGGAGCGAATCGCACGAGCACAACGATATCGACCTCCGCACGCAGACGAGCTGGTCGTTCGCAAATTGCGATATGCGTGAGGGCGGGATCGCATTCACCGTCACGGCGTCGGGCGAAGGGTATCTTCCCTCCACGTCCGAGACCTTCTACTTCACGCGCACCCTCGATCAGGTCGCGAACCTCGCCATCGACAAGGAGACCGAGTCCGTCACTTGGGACGCGGTTGAAAAGGCGACGGGGTATTTCGTCGAGATCAAGAAGGGCACGGAGACCCTTTACAGCGAGAACATCGGCGACGTATGTTCCTTCGACTTCAAGCCCTACGGCGCAGGCGAATACCGGATCACGGTGCAGCCCTATGCGCGCGGCTGGTCGCAGCCCGAAGCTGCCGTGCTCGCCTACACCAAGACGCGCAGCGCCACGCCCGCGAATGTGCGGATCGAAGGCTCCTCGATCGTTTGGGACGCCATCGAAGGCGTAAATGAATACGAAATCGAATTCGACGGCCAGAAGCAGACCGTCACGGGGACCTCGTTCGACTACGAGAGCGTCGCCGCAGGCAAGACGTCGTTCACCTTCCGCGTCCGCGCGAAGGGCAGCTCGGAGGACGTCAGCTCCCTTTGGTCGGATGCGATCACCTTCCGCAGTGGTTCGCTGGACGAGATCCGCTACAGCGCAGGCAAGGTCAGCTGGGATCCCCTCACGGGCGTTTCCGGCTATGAGATCACCGTGGGCGACGCAGCGCCCGTCACGGTGCGCGGCTCGGAGACGAGCTATGCCGTCACCTTCACGCAGAAGGGCAAGGTCGTCATCTCCGTGAGCGCGATCTTCGAGGACGGCGGCGTCTCCACGCCCGTGACGACGACGGTGGACGTCTATGCGCTCGAATTCAACATCGAGGGCGCCGAGGCCATCGCGCCGCAGTACTATGCGGACGGCGATCCGCTCGCCCTTCCCCAGTCGCCCACCCGCTACGGCTACAACTTCGGCGGTTGGTACACCGCGCCCGGCGGCCCCAACGGCGAAGGCAATTCCTACGACAGCGAGCGGTATTTCAACGGAAATTCCGATCGTTCGCTCTACGCATATTGGAGCCCCAAGCTCATCAACATCAACTTCAACCTCGGCAGATTCGGCGATACGGCCGATTGGGAAGCCCGTAAGATCACGGGGCAAGCGGTCCTGTTCGGTTCCGAATTTACCCTTCCCGTGCCCGAGAGCACAGACCCGACCCGCAGATTCGAGGCATGGCACCTCGATTCCGACGCCGGCCTGTCCATCACCGATTTCCAGGGCAAAGGCAAGGCGTTCACGACGGAAATGGAGGGGGGCGTTACCGTTTATGCGTCCTACCAGGTGCTGTACGTGTTCGAGGAAGTCGAGGGCGGTTACAGCGTCTCGAGAGGCCCCGCGATGGACTACGTGACCGAGGCAAGGATCCCCGCATACTATCGGAACCAGCCCGTCACGCAGATCGGCGACTTCTCCAAGTGCGCGCTGCTTGAACGGCTCTACATCCCCGATACCGTGATCATCATCAACCTCGGTACCACGGCGGTCGCCTTCTCCGGCTGCACCAAACTGAACTGGTGCGAGATCTACGAAGTCGAGGGCAACACCGCAGAGAAAGTGTTCTCCTCTCAAAACGGCGTCCTCATGCGCAAGAACAGTGCCTCGGGCGATCTCGAGCTCCGCTATGTTCCCTATGGCATGACGGGCGTGCTCAATGTTCCCGAAGGCGTTACGACCATCGTCGAGGGCGCATATTACACGAGATCCAACATTGGTTCGGGCAGCGATACCAGCGGCGGCATCGAGCGGGTGAACATCCCCTCGAGCGTCACCTCGGTCGCACGCGGCGCCTTCGCGTTCTGCTCCTCGCTCCGCGAAGTCTACTTCGAGCCCGATGGCTCCAAGACCGATCTCAAGCCGCTCACCATCGACCCGATGATGATCTCCAATAACGGCAAGTATGTCCTCTATGAGAACCAGAGCGTCTATGCGAGCAACGGTTCCTACCTCACGAAGATCACCCTGCCCAAGCGCATTGCGGATACCTTCACGGCGGATACGCTCGGTCTGTTCCGCAGCCTCACCACGATCGAGATCGAAGAGGGCGGCGCGCTCAGCATGGAAGGCGGGCTCGTCATCCGCGACAAGGGCGCAGAGGGCAAGGAAGTCGTCTTTGCCACCCCGCGCGACGGCGACGTGGAACAGATCAAGAACTTTGTCATCCCCGCAGGCGTCAACTCGATCGGCGAGAAGGCGTTCTACTACAACACCACGGTGCGCAACATCACCATCCCCAACTGGGTCACGAAGATCGGCGCGCACGCCTTTGAGGGCTGCTATCTTGTCGAGACCCTCAAGTTCGAGGGCACCGAGACCGACCAGGATCTCTCGGTCGGCGACCGCGCATTCTATTTCTACTACGGCCGCAAGTATAAGCCCGAATCGGGCACCACGTCGGATAGTTCGATCCCGTCGTCGAACAGCAAGGTCACCGAGCTCATCCTGCCCGCCAACCTCGTTGCCATCGGCGAGCAGAGCTTCGGCGAGATGTCCCAGCTCAAGGATGTCACCGTCAACGCCGCGCGGACGCAGCTCAACTACAGCGAAGGCGCCTTCAACAACAGGTCCAACAGCGCCTATGTCCAGACGGTAAGGCTCGGCCCGAGCTGCCCGATGTTCGATGTCTCGGGCGTGTTCGGCAACGCCGTGAAGCAGGTCATCGTCGATGATCAGAACCCTTACTATTCGACCGATGAACAGGGCGTGCTCTTCGCAAAGGACGCGATCGATCCCAGCAAGCGCTCCATCGCCTTCTTCCCGACGGCGTTCGAGGGTGCCTACACGATCCCCGAAGATATCTTCGAGATCCCCGCGAGCTGCTTTGCCCGCCGCACGAACCTCACGGGCATCACGCTCCACAGCAAGATCACCAAGATCGGCGACCAGGCATTCTACCTCTGCACGTCGCTGAAAGACGTCACCTTCGTTGCGACGCCCGACGGGGAGGAACCCGTTGAGCTCACGATCGGCGCAAGCGCATTCTACGGCTGCGACGAGATCGTCACGCTCAGCCTGCCCGAACGCGTCAAGACGCTCGGCGCCTCCGTGTTCAAGAGCTGCACCTCGCTCACCGAGCTCGTGCTTCCCGCCTCCCTCGAGAAGATCGAGGCGACGACGACGGGCCTCACGGTCGGCGCGATCGACGCATTCGACGACTGCGATTCCCTCTCCAAACTCACCGTAGCAGAGGGCAGCAAGTACTTTGCGACGGACGGCGGCGTGCTCTATGCGCTCAAGGGCGTCTATAAGGATGCCGAGACCAAAGAGATCGAATACGTTCCCTATGAACTCATCTACTGCCCTGTGGGCGTCAGCGGAACGGTCAAGATCCCCGGGTCTGTCCACATCGTCGATAAGTATGCCTTCAACCACACCGATAAGGTGCAGGAGATCGTCTTTGAGAACACCAAGGAATATCTTGCGCCCGGTACGCCCACCGAGGAAGAGCCCGATCCCGCAGACGAGACCATCCCCGCAGAGATCGAGGTCCTCGAGAATGCCTTCTACTACTGCGGCGGCTTGACGAAAGTCACCTTCGGGCACGGTCTCAAGACGATGCGCACGAGAATATTCTACTCGTGCAACAAGCTCGACACCGTGACGATCTCCAACACCGTCACGAGCATCCAGCCCGATGTGTTCTACGTCGGCGTGAACTCCAGCAGCCTTGCGCACATCTACTTCGAGGACGGCGGCAACGATCCGCTCCGCATCGAGGACGGCACTCAGACGACCTCGGGCACCGGTCCCGTCGATACTTACTACCACGGCGCCTTCGGCAACCTCGATAAGCTCGAAGAGATCGAGTTCCCGAGCCGCCTCGCCTACCTCGGCAACAACGCCTTCCGTATGGATTCGCCCGGTTCCAGCATAGGCAAGAGCTCGAGTCTCGCCACCATCAAGTTCAAGGATCTGAAGGAAGGCTCGACCCTCGAGATCGGCACCTACGTGTTCTACGGCGCGCCGCTCACCGGCGAAGTCAAACTTCCCGAAGGCCTCACCAAGATCGGCAACTACGCTTTCTACCTTGTCTCCGCACGCGACAACGGCGCCAAGATCTCCCTGCCTTCGACGGTCGAAACGATCGGCGGCAACGCATTCAGCAACAGACACTTCGCGGATGAGTTCGTCATCCCCGCGTCGGTCACGAGCATCGGCGTCTCCGCATTCAGCCAGACCGCGGCGCGGGCGACTTCGACGACGAAGGTCGTCATCGCCGACAACAGCCAGCTCGAATCCATCGGCAACGGCGCCTTCTCGAGCTTCGTGAACGTCACGAGCTTTGAGTTCAGCAAGAACGTCAACGCGCAGGGCGAAGTCGCCGCTGCGGCGGAGACGGAGAACCGCGCCCTCCTCACCTTGGGTTCGGCCATCTTCAGCGGCATGACGAAACTTCAGTCTATCGTGCTGCCCTCCAACCTCAAGGTCATCGGCGCCAACGAGTTCAGCGGGCTCACGAGTCTCTCCTCCATCACGTGGGAGGATCCCGATCACAGCGCGATCGAATCCATCGGCACCTCCGCCTTCTCGCGGACGGCGATCGAGCGGTTCGACTTCCCGACGACGTATGCCTCCGCGGGCACCATCAAACTTGACGCGAACCTCTTCATGTTCTGCAACAAGCTGACCACGGTCTCGCTCTCGGCTTCCATCAGCGACGTCAACAACGTATTCACGGGCTGCAGCGCATTGCAGACGATCGAGATTTCCGACGATAACACCTATCTCTCGAGCCGGCCGCCCATCGTCTACAACAAAGAGGGCAACATCGTCAAGTTCGTGTGCGGCGCCTACAACAAGGACAACGGCATCTTCCAGATCCCCGAAGGCGGTACCGAGATCGGCGGCGGCGCGTTCAACGCGCAGACGGAGATCGTCGAGATCAGGATCCCCGCGTCCGTCCAGAAGATCGGCGACAATGCCTTCGCGAACTGCGTCAGCCTCAAGAGAGTCGTCTTTGCGAAGGGCAGCGTGCTCCAGGAGATCGGCAAGGCGGCATTCTTGAACTGCTCTTCCCTCGAATCCATCAACCTCGAGGATTGCAACTCGCTCACGACGCTCGGCGCAGGCACGAGCTCGGACGGCGGCGTGTTCGCAGGCTGCAAGAACCTCAAATCGTTGAAGTTCGGCTCCGCGCTCACGACGATCGGCAGCTACCAGTTCGAGGACCACTCCTATGTCGAAGAAGTCGATTTCTCGGCGTGCGGACAGCTCCAGGAACTCCCGAGCTACCTCTTCCAGGATAACATCTATATCAAGTCCGTGAAGTTCCCGTCCTCGATCACCTTCTTCGGCGGCACCTACACGTTCGATGGCTGCACCAACCTCTCGCGCATCAACTCCGACGAAGAGGGGACCATCGACCTCAGCGGCCTCACGAACCTTCAGTACTTGTATTCCTCCGCGAAGCCCGCCGCGAGCTTCAAGCCCGAGACCTCGACGGGCACCACCTACACCTTCCAGGATTGCACGTCGATCAAGAAGGTGATCTTGCCCGAGAGCCTCGAATTCATCGGCGGTTCCGCGTTCAAGAACTGCACGAGCCTCACCGAGATCGTTGGCCTCGAGAACGTGATCGGCCTTGCGAGCAGCTCCATCTTCCAGAATACCGGGCTCACCTCGGTCACGATCGGCTCCGGCGTCAAGACGCTCGGCTCCTCGCTCTTCCAGGGCTGCGCCCAGCTCACCTCCATCACCTTCGAGGCGCCCGAGAACTTCTCGACGCTTCCCGGAAGCCTTATCAGGGATTGCACGTCGCTCACGGAATTCGACCTCACGCAGTTCGAAAACGTCACGTCGCTCAACACCTACATCTTCTCCGGCTCGGGCGTGAAGAAGGTCGACCTCTCGTCCTTCAAGACGATCAAGTCGCTCCCGAACTACTTGTTCTGGAACTGCACCGAGCTCGAGGAAGTCATCCTTCCCAAGGCGGACGACGGCGCCGTGCTCAACTACCTCGGCACCTACACCTTCCAGGGCTGCACCAAGCTCTCCAAGATCAACTCCGATGAAGCGGGGACCTTCGATCTCTCCGGGATCAGCCTCACCCTCATCGGTACCTCTGCGACGGCGGCTTCCACCACCGGCAAGGCCTACACCTTCGATGGCTGCGAAGCGCTCAAGAAGGTCATCCTTCCCGAGAAGTGCACCAAGCTCGCAGGCTGGGTATTCAGCAACTGCCCGAACCTCACCGACATCAACTTCGATCAGCTCGTGCAGATCGGTACCTACGCATTCTCGAACACGGGCTTCAGCTCCCTCGTCATTCCCAAGACGGTCACGAGCTGGGCGGAAGGCGCGTTCATGTACTGCGAGAAGCTCACCCGCGTTCAGCTTGCTTCGGGCTTCACCTCCCTCGGCTCCAAGTGGATCTTCGCGGAGTGCCCGAATCTCGCCGAAGTCGTCGTCCCGACGTCGATCACCCACCTCGGCACCTACACGTTCCAGAACGACGTGAACCTCACGCGGATCATCGCGAGCGACAAGACGGAGACCGATCTCGAAGTCGACCTTCTCTCGGATCCCGTCGGCACCTTCGATTTCAGCAAGGCGACCAAGCTCACGCGGCTCTCCTCGGGCGCGACGACGGCAGTCAGCTCCTCGACGGATTCCTACGTGTTCGCGGGTTGCCTCGGGCTCAAGGAATTCAAGGCCTCCGCGTCGCTCGTGCAGGTCGCAGGCTATGCCTTCGACGGCTGCGCAAATCTTCAGTCCTTCGACTTCTCGAACCTCACCAACCTCGGGCGCTATGCCTTCCGCGGCACGGGCATCACAGAAGTCAAGTTCGGCGATAAGCTCTCGACGAGCGTGTACTACGCACCGTTCCAGGATTGCGAGAATCTCACCAAGATCACGGTCCCGACGGGCAACACCAACGTGAAGTTCGAAAACGGCATGCTCCTCAACGCCAAGACGAACGCCGTCATCATGGCGATCCCCAACTTGATCCTCACGAGCGAGGACGGGACGCTCACCATCAGCGATGAGACGACGTTCTCGAGCAACGCCTTCCAGGGCGGCTTCAACGGCGTCACCAAGCTCGATCTCTCGAAGCTCACGATCACCTCGATCCCGACCTACGCCTTTGCGGATGCGGGCTTCAAGCAAGTCGTGCTTCCCGCAACGGTCACCTCGATCGGCACCTACGCCTTCTCGAACTCCGCGCTCGAATCGATCGACTTCAACGGCGCGAAGGTCACCTCGATCGGCAACTATGCCTTCCAGGGCACCGCGCTCACCGAGTTCACCGTCCCGAATACGGTCACCTCGCTCGGCTACGGCACGTTCTACAACTGCAAGCAGCTCCAAACCGTCACCTTTGAGGACGGCGCGCCCGAGGGTGCGGAAGAGGAGACGCTCGTCACGATCGGCGCAGGCGGCAGCAGCGCGCCCAAGAACGACGGCAGCAGCGAGACCCGCGGCGTATTCGAGGATAGCAGCGTGCAGAAGGTCGTGTTCCACCGCGTTGCCAAAGTGCCCGTCCGCGGATTCGCCAACGCGAAGTCCCTCAAGGAAATCGAATACGGCGATGAGGTCAACGAGATCGGCGGCTACTACACCTTCTACGGGTGCGAGAGCTACACCTCGCTCAGAGTCCCCGATACCGTCACGACGATCGGCGCCTATGCGTTCGCGTACTCCTGCTTCACGGAGGTCACGATCCCCGGCACGGTCACCTCGATGAGCTCCTACTCGTTTGCGGATAGCAAGGTCGTCACCGTCACGTTCGAAAAGGGCGATCCCGAAGCGCCGCTTCCCACGACGATGTACAACACCTTCCGTGAATGTGCGGATCTCAAGAACGTCGACCTCGGCAACCGTTTCACGGTGCTCGCCTACGACTTCTTCACCGACTGCGTCTCGCTCGAAACGCTCGTCATCCCCGAAGGCGTCACCGAGTTCACCGGCCTCTGCTTGGGCTGCATCAAGCTCTCCTCGCTCACCCTTCCCGAGAGCCTCACGACGATCGGCGCCACCCGCCACAACTTCGAGAATACGCCGAGCCTCAAGAACATCGTCATTCCCGCGAACGTGAACAGCATCAACAAGGACGCGTTCGCCGGCATGACGAAGGATCAGACGGTCACCTTCAAGAACACGCGTTTCTCGCTCGTGCAGTCGATCAACAGCGCGCTCTTCATCGCGAATTCCGACGCGAACTTCGTGTTCGAGCCCCTCGCATAAAGCCCGTCGCGGCACTGCCCGACCCGCTTTCGGGAAAAATTTCCCAAAAATCAGCGTAAAAAGTCCTCCGCGGCAGCAAAATCTGCCGTGGAGGCAAACGCTTATTTTCAAAACAATGAAATCGTGCCGCATTGTCTGCGGAATCGTGTAAAATAAGGATATATGATTTTTTCGCCATATAATCTATACTTATACAAAGTATTCGAAGATAATATGGATAAATTATGCGAAAAAGCCGCATAGATCGCTATTTCATGCGTATTTTGTTTGACAGACTTTCGGGAAACGATGTATAATTAGAGTAATCAAAAAGGAGGAACTACCATGAATCAGAACTTGTTTCGGAAGTATCACAACAAGCTCGTCCGCGAGAGTATTTTGAAGGCTTGCCTTTGCGGGCTTCTCATTGGTTGCGGCGCGCTCACTGTCACCGTGCTCCTCTCGTGGCTGTTTGCGTTCAAAGCGGGGCTCTTTCTCGGGCTCGGGCTCTTCGCCGTGCTCACCGCTGGCTCCGCATGCCTCTTATACCGCTTCAAATTCCGCCCGACGACCCGCGCGATCGCAAAGCGCGTCGATGAACTCGGGCTTGAAGAGCGGCTTCTCACCATGGTCGAGCTCGAAAACGACGATAGCTACATGGCGAAGCTGCAGCGCGAGGACGCCCAGAGGGCGATGTCGCGCATCGATCCCATCCTGCTCAAAGTGGCGGTCTCCGTCTCGCTCATCGTGGCGGTCGCCGCGGTCGGTATCTGCGGCGCGGGCATGACGGCGGTCGGCTCGCTCTACTATGCCGACGCGATCCCGAGCGGCGTCGAACTGCTCGAGAAGAAGCCTGCGGTCCACACCTTCCAGCGCACCTATTCGGTCTATCGGCCCTACGTCAACGACGAAACCGTCTACGGCCGCGTGGTGGAGTATGAGAGGTACGTCGAGCTCCAGACCTCCAAGGAGGAGGCGCTGAAGGAGCTTTTCGGCGCGATGTCGGGCGATGGAGAGACTTCGGCCAAAGATTCGCTCACCTATTCGATCGAGGAGCACGGCAATGCGCCCGCGATCCTCGCGCTCCCTGCGGCGGGCTACACCTTCGTCGGCTGGTCCGACGGCGTGACGACCCCCTTGCGCACCGATTTCGACGTCACCTATTCCTGCGAAGTCAAGGCGGTGTTCGAGCCGGCCTTGAACGGCATCGAACCCGATTTGGTCATGCAGAATCCGCAGGACGACGAAGATAACGACGAGGATGTCCCCGCGCCCCCGAGCAACACGCCGCAGCCTCCCATGCCCGAAAAACCCAACGATAAAGATCATTCGCGGGACGAGAGCAACCAGCAGATCAACGACGGCGAGACCTACTACGGCGACGAACTCGGCGGTTCGCGGGAAGATGCTTCCAGCCGCTTCGATCAGGACGGCAACATCCCCGACAACATGAAGGACCTCGCGGGGGACTATTACGACGGCATCGACAAGGGCTCGGGCGGCGGCTCGGGCAGCGGAGAGAGCGGTGGAGAGAGCGGCGGAAATTGACGCCCCCGCCCCGCGGATATCCAAACGGCAATTCGGAAAAATAAGGATAAAGACATGGTAACAGAAAACGACATCAAGCAGTTCAGTCAGCAGTGCAAAGAGATCTTCGAACAGATCGCCCGCGACGTGATCGGGCAAGAGCCCGTCGTGCAGGGCACCGTGATCGCGATGATCGCAGGGGGCAACGTCCTTCTCGAAGGCGTCCCCGGCGTCGGGAAGACCCGTCTTGTGCGCACCCTCGGCAGAGTTTTCGATCTGCCTTTCTCGCGGATCCAGTTCACGCCCGACCTCATGCCGGCGGACGTCACGGGGACGAACATCATCGTGAAGGACGACGAGGGCAACTCGAAGTTCAGCTTCCAGCCCGGTCCCGTCTTTGCGAACATCGTCCTCGCCGATGAGATCAACCGCGCGACGCCCAAAACGCAGTCGGCGCTCCTCGAAGCGATGCAGGAGCACACCGTCACGGTCATGGGCGTCTCGAGAAAGCTCGCCGAGCCGTTCTTCGTCCTCGCGACGCAGAACCCCATCGAGCAGGACGGCACCTATCCGCTTCCCGAAGCGCAGATGGACCGCTTCATGTTCAAGTTGCTCGTGCCCAATCCCAGCCTCGATGAGCTCATGCAGATCGTCAGCATGACGCAAAAGACGATGGCGGAAGTCGCGGATACGGTCTGCACGGGCGAAGCGCTCCTGCAGATGCGCGCGACGGCGAACCAGATCCCCGTCGCCGAGGAAGTGCTGCGCTATGCGATGATCCTCACTTCGGCGACCCATCCCGACAGCGAATGCGCGACCGAGACGTCCAAGAAGTATGTGCGCGTCGGCGCCTCGCCCCGTGCGGGCCAGGCGCTCATCTCGGCGGCAAAGGTCATGGCGCTCATCAAGGGGAGATTCAACGTCTCCTACTCCGATCTCAACGAGCTCGCATATCCCGTTCTGCGCCACCGCATCAAGCTCAATTTCGAGGCGGTCGCGGAGCGCATCCCTGCGGACGAGATCATCCGCATGATCATCGGCGAAGTCGAAAAGAAGTACAAGAAACAGCTCTGAGAAAGGGTAACGGATGAAGATCACTTGCTTGAACGATGCTTTTTTCAGCCGTCTTGAAACACTTTCTTTGAATCTGCGTTCCAATCTCGCGGGGTACTTCGGAGGCAAACATTTCGTCAAGACGTACGGACAGACCGTCGAATTCGCGGACTTCAGAGAATACCAGCTCGGCGACGACATCCGCCGTATCGACTGGAATCTCTTCAGCCGGTTTGAAAAATATTTCCTGCGCCTCTTCACCGATGAACGGCAGATGCAGGTGCAGGTCTTTCTCGATTGCTCGGGGTCGATGGGAAAAGAGACCCCCGGGAAGGCATCCTATGCCGTCGCGGCGGCCGCCGCGCTCGGCTTTCTTGCCGTACAGAGCATGGATAAACTCACCTTCCGCTTCATGCGGGGCAACGTCTCCGAGAATCCGTTCGGCACCATCGTCGGCAAGAATGCGTTCTTCCGCGCGATGGGCGCCCTGCAGGATCTGCAATTCGATGGGGACGTCGACATCGAGACCTGCGTGACGCAGGTCACCGATACGGGCGACAACAACGGGATCACCGTGATCATCTCCGACTTTTTCACCGAGAGCGATTGGAAAAAGGCGGTGGATTATCTCGTCTACAAGAAGCGGCAGGTGCTCCTGCTGCAAGTCCTCACCCCCGATGAGATCGAGCCCGCCTACGACGGGCGCGTCCATATGCTCGATTCCGAAGCCGTCGACGTATCCGACCCCAAGAACATGAAGCTCACCATCACGCGCGGCATGCAAAAGGCATACGCGGAGGCGCTCGAGGAATACATGGAAGAAATGCGCGCCTTCTGCGCAAAGCGCGGCGTGGGGATCATTTCCGTATCCACGGAGCGTCCCATCGAACAGGTTCTGTTCGGGGAACTGCTCAAGACAGGTATCATGTCATGATGAAGCTATTGCTCCCGCTCGGCTTGTTGGGACTGCTCGGCATCCTTGCACTCATCATCATCTACATCATCAAGCCGAACTATCAAACGAAGCATCTCTCCTCCACCTTCGTGTGGGGGTTGAGTTTGAAAAAGAGGCGGCGGGTCCCGATCTCGAGGATCAGGAACCTGCTGGTTTTCCTGTGCCAGATCCTGATCCTCACGGGGATCGGGCTCATTCTCGCGCAGCCCGTCATCTTCCACGAGAACGAAGCGGATAAGACGGACGTCGTCGTCATCGTCGATTGCTCGGCGAGCATGCGCGCCGAATGGAACGGGCAGACCCGCTTCGAGCGCGCGGTCGAAAGGGCGCGCACACAGTGCAACACGGTCATGGGAGCGGGCGGATACGTCACGCTCATTTTGGCGAATGAAACGCCGCAAGTTCTGGGGAGCAGGGTCTCGATGGCGAACCGCTCGCGGCTCAACGACGAATTCCGCAAGATCGAGGACGCGATCGACCAAGAAAAGGGGAATACCGATGGTATTTTCGACGAAGAGACCCGCGCCTACCTCTGCTCCTACGGCATTGCGAATATCTCCGATGCGCTCGAGCTCTCCAAGGACGTCCTCAGCAACAATCCCAATGCGTCGGTCGTGCTCTACACGGATACGGACTACATCGCGCCCGGGCGGGTGGATGTCATCAACGTCGCGGAGAAGGGCTCTGCCGATCAGAGAGGGGAGTGGAACGCCGCGATCCTGAACGCGGAGGCCGACCTGCAGGACGGCTACTACACGCTCACGGTCGACGTCGCCTGCTACGGCATGGACCAGCTCAACCTCGGGCTGGAAGTCACCGTCAACAATCCCAACACCTACGACGCGACCGAAACGGCCGCGCCCATCGTGATTTCCACGCAAGTGGCGTGCTCCCGCGACCGCGAGAAGCGCGTTATCTTTTGCGTGAACCGCGGCACCGAGACCGACGCCACCGAATACGTCGAATACGGCACAGGGCAGTCCTTTTTCAGCTATTCCTCCATCCATATCCGCGTCACTGCCGACGATATCGACAGCTACACCGCCGACGACAACTTCTATCTCTACGGCGGGCAGAAGGAAGTGGTGCGCGTGGAATACGCGTCGACGCTGCCCAATCCCTTTGTGAACACCGCGCTCGAGACCATCCAGCGCGCGCTCGCCGAGCGGTGGGACATCCAGATCACCGAGGTGCAGCAGGGCGTCGCTCCCGCCTACACGGGCTTTGATTTCTATGTCTTTGAGCATTTCAGCCCCAACGAGATCCCCGTGGACGGCGTCGTGTTCCTGCTCGATCCCGCCGATGTCCCGATCACCACGGGGCTCAGCATTTTGGGGCAGAAAACATACACGCAGGCGCAGTTCCTCGAGAGCGGCGCCGCGAGCCCCGTCACCGATCTGCTCAGCGCCAGCCTGATCTCGGTGACGCGCATCAACCAGATGCGCTATTCCTCGGACTACGAGGTCCTCTGGTCGTGCAATACCGATCCCGTCCTGCTCGTGCGCAACGAGGGCGCGGAGAAGCTCGCCATTCTGAATTTCAGCGTGCACTATTCGAACATCGTCACGCTTCCCGAGTGGAGCTTCCTCTGGTATAATCTCTTCAACTATTTCTTCCCGCCCACGGTGGAGGGGAATGCCTTCGAGGTCTATAAGGAGATCCCCGTCAACGCGCGCGGGGATCGGGTGAATTATTCGGGGCAGGCGGATCCGCTCACGGTGTTCCCCACCGTGGTGATCCCCACGCAGCCGGGCACGTACACCTTCGATCTCGTGACCTATTTCGGCAAGAAATCGCAGACGAGCGTCTTTGTCAAGACGCCCGCCTCCGAGAGCAATATATTCAGCGTGGAGGACGGGCTCGACGATCCCTACGGCACCTGGGAATTTTCCGATAGCTACGACGACCTCATCCTGTGGTTTGCCGCCGCGCTGCTTGCCTTCCTGTTCCTCGAATATTGGCTGCAGGGCAGGCAGGCGAAGTGAGGTGAGAGATGCATAATTTCCGTATTACATTTTTACATCCCTGGCTGTTGCTTCTCATCATCCCCGCGATCGCGCTCACGCTTCTCCCGTATTTCCTTTTGAACAAGCGCTACCGCAGAACGCGCAACCGCATCATCTCGATGGTGCTGCACTGCGTCGTCATGGCGCTCGTGATCTCCGTGCTCGCGGGCATCTCGATCAACTATCAGGTCGCCAACCTCGAAAACGAAGTGATTTTCCTCGTCGATGTCTCCGCAACGCAGGAGGACGTCGCGCAGCGCCGCGATGAATTCGTCAATCAGGCGCTCATCGAGGGCAGTTTCGACGGGTTCAAGATGGGCGTCGTGCTGTTCGGCTTCACGCAGGAATACGCCGCGCCGTTCTCCTACGAGGCGGAGGAGCTCTACAACAACTATCTCGCGGCAATTTTGCCCGATACTTCGGCGACGGACATCGCCGCCGCGCTCAGGTACGTCGCGCCGCTCTTCGAATATCCCGAGACGGCGAAGATCGTGCTCGTGAGCGACGGGGGGGAGACCGATGAGGACGCGCTCGAAGCCGTCCGCACCATCTCCGCGCAGGGCACCCGCGTCGACACCGTGTATCTCGCGGGCGGGTTCGAGAACGACACCGTGCGGGTCACCGACATCATCTTCCCCGATTTCCATATCGACGCCGATAAGCCCTTCACGCTCTCGGCGCAGCTCGAGGCTCCGCCCGCAAGCGGAAACGAACAGCACAACGTCACGTTCTACGATAACGGCATGGAGATCGCTACGCAGACCGTCACGATCGCGGGCGGCGTGCAGCTCGTTCCCTTCGAGCACACCTTCACCGAGAGCGGGCTCCACGAGATCACGATGGAGGTCAGCGAGGACGGCGACGGCGTCGGCGAGAACAACTCCTATAAGGCGTATGTCTACGTCGAGAGCTTCACGAAAGTGCTCATTCTCAACAGCGAGACGGGGGCTTCGGCGGCGATCGAGGGCGTTCTCGCTTCGGCGGAGGACGTGAAATACGACGTCACGACGATGCTCATCAACGAGGAGAACCTCCCGCGCACCGTCGACGGGCTCCGCGCCTACGATCAGATCATTCTGAACAACATCGCCGCCTCGGATATGCCCGAGGGCTTCGATGAAGCGCTCTATTCCTATGTCAACGACTTTGGCGGCGGCGTGTTCACGACGGGCGGCGACGACGCCGCGGGCGGCGCCCATGCCTACAACCGCGCCGAACTCTCGGACAAGGGGGCGGAATCGACGATGTACGACGACCTGCTCCCCGTCGAAGTCATCAACTACACCCCCCCGGTCGGCGTGTTCTTCATCGTCGACGTCTCGGGGTCCATGGCCTCGATCCAGCCCGACGGCAAGAGCAAGCTCGAATGGGCGAAGGAGGGCCTCATCTCGACCTTCGACGCCCTCACCGACCGCGACTTCATCGGCATCATGACGCTCGCCTCGGTCTACGGCACCGTGCTTCCGCTCACGCCGCGCACGCGGGAGGACGTCATCCGCGAAGCCATCCGCGGGATCAACGGCAGCGGCGGCACCGAATTCGCGCCCGCGGTCGACCGCGCGGGCTTCGCCCTCAAGACGGAGCAGCGCATCGATAAGCGGCACATCGTCCTCATCACCGACGGCGAACCCGCCGACGACGAGGCCTTCCTCGAACTCGTCGATTCCTATTCGAAGGAGGACGGGATCACCTTCTCGCTGTTTTTGATCGGTCCCGAAAACGAGCTGTGCCGCCAGCTCGAGGCGCACGGCGGCAAAGTGCACGCCGTGCCTTCCGAAGTGGACTTCATCCAGGCGATCACGAACGACCTTCTCGCCGACGAGATCAAGGAAGTCGAGGAGCGGGAGTTCCATCCCCGCGTCGCGAACACGCTTTCGGTCGTCGTCAGCGGCGTCGCATACGGCGGCGTGGAGGGGGAGAGCGACCGCGCCATGACGGCGACCCTCGGCGGCTTCTACGGCACCAGAAAGAAGTCGAGCGCAGACGTCATCCTCGAAGGGGAATTCGAAGTTCCCATCTATGCGCAGTGGAAGCTCGGCAAAGGCATGGTGGGCAGTTTCCTGTGCGATTTGGGCGGCAAGTGGTCCTCGGCGTTCCTCGATGACGCCGACGGAAGGAAGTTGCTGCTCAATGCGATCGCCAACCTCATGCCCATCGAAAACATCCGCGCGCGCAACATCGAATACAGCTTCACGGAAGAAAACTATATCAATCAGTTGAGCGTCGCGCCCAAGACGCCGCTCGGCAACGGCGAAAAGATCACGGGGCGGATCGTCTATACCGATCCCGCGACCCGCGAGGAGATCGAAGTCCCGCTCGACGGCAGCGGCAACCGCGAAAACTGCTATGTCACGCTCGCGCTCGACGCCGCTTCGGGCTATTCCCGTTGCGATTTCGTCATCAAGGAAGGGGGGCTCTACCGCATCGTTTTGGAGCGCCGCGACGGGGAGAACAACGTCGTCGAGGGCGATACGATCGAATTCTACAAGGCGTTCTCCTATTCCAAGGAATACGGCGAAGCGACCGAGGAGGACGTCGTTGCGCCCGATCCCGAGGTATTCCTCGCCTCGATCGCGCGCAGGACCAACGGCAGCGCCGTCAGCGTGAGCGAGCCGTGGGAGATCTTCTCGGACTTCATCACCGATCTCGATTTCACCTTCGATCCCCGCTGGATCTTCATGATCGCCGCGATGGTGCTCTTCCTGCTCGATATCGCGGTGCGCAAGTTCAAGTTCAAGTGGATCCATGAGATCGTGCGCGAACGCAGAGAGGAAAGAGAAAAACGGAACGGGATCGTTTCGGGGCAGAAAGGAGGAAAACCGTGAAAAAACTCAAAACGTTGATGGTCGTCCTTCTCTCCGCGCTGCTGCTCTTGCTCCCCGCAGGGTGCAGCGGAAAGCTCGAGACGCCCGTCGGCTTCTATCTCGATGAGAACGATACGCTCATGTGGAGCGACGTCCCGAACGCGCGCAGCTACCGCGTCGAGATCACGCCCGCAGACGGTACGCCGTTCCCGGTCGTCACCGTGCACCGCGCGAGCTACACGCTCTCGGGGGATTCGATGGCGGTGGGGGACTACACGATCCGCGTGATGGCGGTGGGGGGCAACAAGAATTCCCTCTCTTCGGATTGGTCGGAACCGCAGCCCTACCGCAAGGAGGAGAACTACGGGCTCCTCTATCGGCTGATCGACGGCGGAACGGCATACGAAGTCTACCGCATCGGCAGCAGCAAGGCGCAGCCGGATGAGCCCTACGAGGTGAGGATCGGACCGACGTACGGCACCGACATCGGGTCCACCAACCGCAAAAAGCCCGTCACCCGCATCGCGGAGAAAGCGCTCCGCGCAGGGCGGGACATCACGAGCATCTATATCGACGACAGCGTGCGGGAGATCGGCAGCGAAGCCTTCGCGAACTGCACCAAGCTCACGTCCGTGCGCCTGCCCGAACATCTGAAATCGCTGGGCTACGCCGCCTTCCAGGGCTGCGGCGCGCTCACGACGATCGAGAACCTCGAGACGGCGGAGTTCACCGAAATCGGAAGGCTCACCTTCGCATATTGCAGGAGCCTGCCCTCCGTCGAATTGCCCGAGGGCATCACGTATATCGATTCCAACGCCTTCTATGCCTGCGAGGCGATCACGGATCTTCAGCTTCCCGCCGCGCTCACGGAGATCGGATCCTCCGCATTCTCCGCGATGACGTCGCTCGCGCGCGTCGGATTCGGCGCCAAGATCGCAACGATCGGCAATGCGGCGTTCTCGGGGGATAAGGCCCTCGAAACGCTCGAATTCGCCCCCCTCGAAGGGGAGCTCGAGATCGGCGAGACCGCGTTCTCCGCGACGGGATTCAAGAACGTCGCGCTCCCCGCGCAGACGACCGAAATCGGCGCGGGCGCCTTCATGAATTGCGCCGACCTCGCCGGGATCACGATCCCCGAGACCGTGACGGACATCGGCTATCAGGCATTTTTGGGTTGCGGTTTCCTCAAAACGCAGAACAACGCCAAGGGGCTCTACTATGCCGATCATTGGCTGGTCGGCGTCTCGGAGGAAGTGAAGCCCACGCTCACTGAGATCGACACGGGCGATTTCCGCGAGGGGACCGTCGGCATCGCGAGCGGCGCGCTGAACGCTTGTCCCTCGCTCATCAACGTCGACAGCATTCCCGATGGCGTCATCTATCTCGGCGACTACGGCTTTTCGAACTGCCCGCAGCTCACGAAGGTCATCACGCAGGACAACAGCCTCGTCTATGTGGGCGATTATGCGTTCGCGGCGTGCCCGATCCTCAGCAACGTGCAGTTCGGGAACGGGCTCAAAAGCATCGGCAACTACGCCTTCTACGGCTGCGCGATGCTCAACAACAACCTCAACAATCCCGACGTGCTTGTGCCCAACTCCGTCGAGCATATCGGCATCCAGGCCTTCCTCGATACGGGGCTCGCCGAACGGCCCGAAGGGGGCATCATCTATGCGAACAACTGGGCCGTCGGGCATTCGGGGCGGGTCCCGCGGGCCGCGACGCTCCGCGAAGATACGCGCGGCATCAGCGATTACGCGTTCTATCCGCTGGATGGCGACGACGACTGCCTGGAAGTCACGGGCTTTGCGAACATGAATCGGGTCGTCTACATCGGCGCGGGCGCCTTCTGCAGATGCGAATCGCTCACTTCCGTTTCGTTCAGCCGCGACCTGCGCGTCATCAACCCGTATGCGTTCGCCTACTGCTCCTCGCTCGTGGGCGCCAACTTCCCGTCGCGGCTCACCCGCATCGGCCACTACGCCTTCATGGGCTGCACCGAGCTGCTCGGCATCGACCTCAGCAACACCGAAGTGCAGACCGTGGATCCCTACGCCTTCTACAACTGCGAATGGGCTTCGGAGATCAAGCTCGGGGAATCCCTCGAAACGATCGGCACGCGCGCCTTCTTCAACATCGGCCACACGACGGAGCTCACGATCCCCGACAGCGTGACTTCGATCGGCGCCTTCGCCTTTGCATACGGCGACCTCGTGGGCGATGACGCTTGGATGATGGAATCGCAGTTGCATTCAAGCCTTACCGATCTCACCATCGGCGAGAATGTGACTTCGATCGGCGAGGGCGCCTTCCGCAACAACACACGGCTCGTCTCCGTGGAGATCCCCGATAGCGTGACCTCCATCGGCGCGCAGGCGTTCTACAACTGCACCGGCCTTTCCGAGGTGAAGTTCGGCGCCGCGGTGGAGACGATCGGAAGATATGCCTTCTCGCACACCGCATTGCAGGAGATCTCCATCCCCGCCACGGTGAAGTCCATCGACGATTTCGCCTTTGCGGATACGAAACTTTCGGGCGCGTTCATCCCCGCGACGGTCGAAACGCTCGGCAGCCACGTGTTCTACAACGATCCGTCGTTCTCGGCGTATATCGAGGCGACTTCCCGCTCCGAGGGCTGGAATATCGACTGGAATTCCGGCTTCCGCCCCGTGTTCTGGGGGAGCGCCCTCGATGAAACGGGCAGCTATGTGGGATCGGTCGTCACGGGCGGCGATTATGCGCCGCAAGCGGGCGGAACGGCGAGAGGGGGCATCGAGAACGACTACATGCTCGTCACGATCGCAGGTCCCGTGCGCGCGGGTTACGAATTCCTCGGCTGGGCGACTTCGCCCAACGCGACGGAGCCCCTCTATGGGGCAAAGGACCAGGCCGCGCTCACTGCCCTGCCCGCAGGGACCCGCCTCTACACCGTGTGGAAAGTCCGCGAAGAGGAGGGCGGCGGCAGCACGACGCCTCCCGAGGACGCTGGGGATACGGGCACAACGGGGGATACAGGTGCGGAGGAAATATGGCTCGGGGAATGGCCCAAAACCTACCTCGGGACCTTGGGCGCTCTTCCGCCCGATCCCGTAGCGATGCAGGCCCCCGCATTCGTGTGGCCCGTGCCGCTCATCTGAAATCACAGTCGTTTCGCCGCGGCGCGGCCCGGGTTCGGGCGGCCGCGTGAATGAAATCTCAAGGAGTAACGATCATGAAGAAACTCAAAATGACCTTACTGCTCGTCCTCACATTGGTCGTGAGCGTCGCGTTTGCGGCACTCGCGGGGTGCGGCGAGAAGGGCGTCCGCCTCACGTTCGATACCCACGGCGCTCCTTCCGTTGCGGAGCAGACGCTTACGAAGGGGGAGGCATACACCCTTCCCGATCCGCCCGTCTATGAGGGGTATAGCTTCGAGGGCTGGTATCTCGACGCCAACTATTCGGGATCGCCCGTGACGAACGGCGTCGCCGACAAGGATACGACCTTCCACGCCAAGTGGGAGCAGATGTATCTCGTCACCCTCGATCTCGGCGGCGGCACGATCGGCGGAAGTTCCGCCGCGCCCAAGATCTACCTCAAAAAGGGCGCCAACATCGCCGAGGGGTTGCAGGCCTACGTCCCCGTGAAAGCGGGGTATGAGTTCGGCGGCTGGTTCTCGGGCGAGACCGAACTCTCCAAGTCGGCGACGATGACGAAGAGCGGCATTTCGCTCACGGCGCGCTATAAGGTCGGCTATACCGTGAAGGTGTTCCTGCAAAACCTCACGGACGACAACTACACGGCGGGCGAGGACATCACGGGCTTTGCCTATGCGGCGAAGGGCTACACGCCGTCCGTCTCCATGCAGGGCTTCGAGAAGGTCGCGAACGCCAATTCGCTCGAGACCCTCGACCTCAACGGCGACGATCCCGCGCAGAACGTGTTCCGCTTCTACTTCGACCGCCTCGAACTCGCCGTCGTGCTCGACGCGAACTATCCCGACGGCGACGGAACGGCGCGGCAGGAGATCACCTTCCGCTACGGCGAAGAGGTGGAACTTCCCACCGACGCATTCAGCTATACGGGCTACATGCTCCGCGGCTGGGCGACCGAGGCGAACGGCGAAGTTGTCTATGCTTCGCAGACCCTCGACGGACTCATCTACGGCGCGGAGAAGGTCGAGCCCGAACGCTTCACCTTTGCGACGGACACCATGCTCTTCGCCGTCTGGACGAAGGGCTATACCGACGTGTTCGGCGGCACGGACTGCCTGTATCTGTTCGACGAGAGCGGGCGCGACATCTATCTCGACCGCGACGGCAAATACTTCAAGGGCACGTTCACGCCCTCCACGCGGGAATTCTACTTCGTCAACAGCGCGGATACGACCGTCGTCTCGGGCAGGCTCAACACCGACGGCACGTTTGTCTACTACAACCCCTCGCTCGAGGACATCACCTTCTCGCTCTACTCCATGCCCGCGGGCGTGCAGGCAGATGAGCGCATCATTCTCGACGCCTACAACGGGATCCGCTATGTCGTGACGGGCGGAATGGCTCCAATAGAGTCGAGAGGCACCTATAAATATCAATCGGATACCGGTTTCTATATCGCGACGTTCACGAGCGGCGTGCTCGCGAGGCAGACGCTGACGATCCGCCTCGGGACGACGACTTCGGGCGCCAACGTGTTCCTCGTCCGCAATGCCGACGACCTTGCCTACGGTCAAATGTTGCGCACCTTCGTACAGGACGGCAGGCTCCTCTCCTACACGTCGGCCTACATGCTCTCGCTCGACGGCTTCGGCACCGCGACGCTCAACCAGGGCACTTCGAATACGTCGCTCTCCTACTATTGGCAGGACGACGTGCTCTACCTGCTCACGAGCACGAGCCTCTACGGTACCTTCAAGACGATGCCGTTGCAGAATGGCTACGGTTACATCTACTACAACGCGCAGGAGGTGGGCACCTACACGACTTCCGACAGCGCGACGCTCACCCTCGACGGGCTCTATACCGCGACCTACACGTATGGCACCACCTCCGTCACGGGCTTCTATTCCTCGGCTTCCTCCATGTTCGGCAACGGCTACGAGATCGTCACGCTCGTCACCGAGGACGCGACGACGTACACCTTCCTCACGCATGCGGAGTCGGTCACCACGCCGCCCGAAGAGGAGGGCGGGGACCCCGAAACGCACATCGAGCGCACCTTTGAGCTCCGCGCAAACGGCTATGCCGAATATCTCTATTGCGGGCTGAACAGCCAGGGTTCGCAGGCGGCGTATTACTCCGCGATGCTCGTCCTCAACGAGACCGAGGCGGGCAAGGCGACCCTCTACGGCTACAATTCGGCGGGCGAGTACGTCAAGGCGGCGGCGGGCACCTACGAAGAAAAGGATGGCGTCTATTCCTTCACCGTCACGCAGCAGTTCGAAGTGGACGAGACGAACGCGGAGCTCTACAACACGCCCTACGACGTGAGAAAGATCCGGGCGTGCGTGTTCCGCATCGGCACGTTCACGATGACGAACGGATCTCTCCAAGTCGCCTATTGGCTCTCCGTCACCCTCGAGAACGAACAGCCCACCGCGCTCGACGTGCAATTCACCGCGGAAAACGGCGATACGCTCTCGCTCGTCGCGGGCTTCGCCATCTTTAAGACGACGATCGAAGGCGAGGAATTCGTCGTTGCGGGCAGCTACAGCCAGAGCGGCAACCGCATCCAGCTCACAGTCTCGCAGGGCAGCCTGTACTTCGAGATCGACGCGGAGCAGCACAGCTTTGTCGTGCTCTCGGGTCTGCTCGGTTCGGCGGGCGAAAGTTTCGACGGATACGTGCCCGAGGAAGGCGCCACGCTCACCTTCGACGGCAAGGGCAACGCGACCTACACCAAGGGCGAGGAGGAGCCGATCGTAGGCACCGCGTCGGATACGGGCGACACGACCGTGTTCGGAACGACGATCTATGAATTCAAGTCGGCGTCGCTTACCTTCCGCTTCCTGCTCGTTTCGCAGTCCTCGCGGACCTACTTCGCGCGCGAGAACACCACGCTCACGCGGAGCTATACCTCCGAAGAGTACGGCACGCTCACGCTCGACGGCTTCGGCTTCCGTGCGCGCTATACGAATGCCTATAACACGTCCTTCGACGGCAACTATTCGGTGTCCCAGAACGCCGTCCTCTTCACGACGACCTACCAGGGCGCGGCCGTGCGCATCTATTTCGATCTCCAAGCGAACGGATTCACGATGCGCGGCAGCGAGTACGGCACCTATCTGGATTTCAACAACCAGTATGCGGGCGGGCTCGTCTATGCGCTCGACGGCTACGGCCATCTCACCGTGACCCGCATCGTGCGCAACGACGACGGCTCGAGCACGACCGAGGAGGTCGCCAACAACGGCACCTACACCGAGCGGGACGGCGGCTATCTGCTCGTCTACGACGAGGGTTCGACCCACCACGAAGTGTTCGGGCGGCTGAGCGTCTTTTATCTCTCGCAGACTTCGGTCGTCAACGTATTCATCGTGGAGATGGACAGCGTCACGCGCGTCCTCGTCAACGAGAATGACTTCTCGGTGCTCACGCTCGACGGCTTCGGCAATGCGGTCTACACCGATGAGCTCGGGCGCAAGGAGAACGGGCAATATGTGCTCGTCACCGATTCGCTGTTCTACTTCGCGACGAACAGCGGCTCGGTCGCAAACATCTATCAATACGACTATACAAAGGGCACGGCGACGCCCGTCTCCATGCGCGGCCAGGGCTACTACACCGAGGATCTCGAATCCATGCTGTTCACGCAGTACGGCTTCATGATCAAGGACGGCACCGAGCGCTACTACTATGGCGTCGTGAACGGCGAAGTGACGATCTACCGTCAGGATCCCGTGGCTTCCCCCGATAAGGTCAACCAATACGGCTTCATCGAGACGCCCTTCGGCAAGTTCGAAGCGACCAAGCAGTACGAAGGCAAGACCTACTACCTCTCCGACGGCTATTCGATCAACTTCGCCCGCACCGAGGGCAAGGAGACGGAGTATCCCATCCCCGGCATGCGCTCGGACGGCACGACGTTCTTCTACCTCATCGAAGGGCTCTCCTTCACGCCCGCGGGCAGTACCTTTGAGGAGACCGCGGTCGTCACCTTGCGGCAGGTGGAATCGCTCGACGCGACCGAAAAGGGCGATCCGCTGACGCAACGGGGCACCATCGTCCGCACGCGCAACGAGGACGGCACCTATGCGACCTACGTCGACTTCGCGGGCTACCGCATCGACGTCACGATCTCCTACCACGGCAGCGACGCGAACGGCTTCGAGATCGGATCGCTCTCCGCGGTCACCACGGCGTATTCGTTGACTTACCTGCAATATTATCAGCTGTTTGCGACGCTCGGGATCGAGCTTCCGAACACCTTCGGCGCGGTCGAGATCGTCACGCCGATCACGATCGAGGGCGAGGCGCAGGAGCCCTACCTCACGGCAGACTTCGGCGACCGCGGCGACATCCCCGATACGTTGAACGCTCCGCTCAAGATCGAGAAGCAGCCCTTCAGGACCGAGAATTCGCTGTTCATCGTGACGATCAAGGGCACCGATCATTACGACTACAACTTCTACATCTCCATCTCGCAGACGCAGTTGGGCTACGGCTACACCCTTGTGGCGGCGGCGCGTGTCGAGACCTTCGAGAGCAACGGCTACACGGTCAGCGTGGAGCGCGTTGTCGCGACGGAGGGCAGCGTTGCGGTCGGCAGCATCCTCTCCATCTCCGTCATGCAGGGCGAGACCGAGATCGAGATCACGGGCTATCTGACCATCGACGGCACCTACTATCTCATCAGCTACACCCGCGACGATGCGGGGACGATCACCGCGACCAGGTACTTCCTCGTCCAATTCACCGAGAAGGCGCCCGAAGAAGTCGTCGACGCGCTGACGCTCCCGCCCTTCACGGGCGCGACGGTCACCGTCAAGGACGCCAAGACCTACTACAACGACGACGGTTCGATGTATGTCGACGTGTTCGAGGATGAGCATAAGATCATCCTGCTCTGCATCGACGCCGCGAGCGGCAGCAGCTACCGCGTGGAGAGCGTCTACGACGCCGAAACGCAGACCTACACCCTCACGGTCGGAACGCGGAAGTATTCGGTCAAGATCGCAGAGGGCAAGGCGGCCATCGAAGAGATCGTCGAAGCAACCGACTAAACCAAGCGAATGGATCTTGCCGCCCGAGGCGTATGCCTCGGGCGGCATTCTATATGCGTTCCATATGCAGCGCTTATGGGTCGTATAAGCATTTCGAAAGCCGCGGCGGCAAAAAATCCCGCGCGCGGCATTGCAAATTGCGGGCGGGTCTGCTATAATGGTCGGTGGAAAACCGTCGCGCGGCGCACGCGCAAAGGAGAAGCAAGTGCAGTATATCCAAGCGGTCCTCTCGGACCTCAAACAAAAACATCCCCACGAGCCCGAATTCCACCAGGCGGCGGAGGAGATCCTTTTGAGCCTCGCGCCCGTCGTCGCGCAGCATCCCGAATACGAAGCGGCGGCGCTCTTGGAGCGCTTTGTCGAGCCCGAGCGCGTCGTCATGTTCCGCGTGCCGTGGGTGGACGACGCGGGCAAGGTCCGCGTGAACAGGGGCTACCGCGTGCAGTTCAACAGCGCGATCGGCCCCTACAAGGGCGGGCTGCGCTTCCATCCCTCGGTGAACCTTTCCGTCATCAAGTTTTTGGGGCTCGAACAGATCCTCAAAAACAGCCTCACGGGGCTGCCCATCGGCGGCGGCAAGGGGGGCGCGGACTTCGATCCCAAGGGCAAGAGCGACGGCGAGATCATGCGCTTCTGCCAGAGCTTCATGACCGGGCTCTTCCGCCACATCGGGCAGGATACCGACGTCCCCGCGGGCGACATCGGCGTGGGCGGCAGGGAGATCGGCTACCTCTTCGGGCAGTATAAGCGGCTCCAAAACGAGCACACGGGCGTGCTCACGGGCAGAGGGCTCTCCTACGGCGGGAGCCTCGTCCGCACCGAGGCGACGGGCTACGGGCTTATCTACATGGTCGAGGAGGCGATGCGACGGCGCGGGGAAGGGCTCGCGGGCAAGACGGTCGTCATCTCGGGCGCGGGGAACGTCGCCATCTACGCCTGCGAGAAGGCGCAAGCGCTCGGGGCGAAGGTCGTCGCCATGTACGATTCCGACGGCTACATCTACGATAAGTCGGGCATCCGCCTCGAGGTCGTGAAGCAAATCAAGGAAGCAGAGCGCGGGCGCATCAAGGCGTATGCCGAGCGCGTTGCGGGCGCCGAATATCACGAAGGGTGCGGCGGCGTCTGGGCGATCCCGTGCGACGTCGCGCTTCCCTGCGCCACGCAGAACGAGATCGGAGAAGCCGCGGCGAAACTGCTCGTGCAAAACGGCGTGAAGTACGTCGGCGAGGGCGCGAACATGCCCACGACGCTCGCGGGGATCGATGTGTTCCGCGGGGCGGGCGTCGTGTTCCTGCCCGCAAAGGCGGCGAATGCGGGCGGCGTCGCAACGAGCACGCTCGAGATGGCGCAGTCGAGCATGCGGCTCTATTGGTCCTTCGAGGAGGTCGACGCGCACTTGAAGAAGATCATGGCGGAGATCTACCAAAGGATCGACGATGCGGCCGCGCGCTACGGAAAGCGCGGGGACTACGTTGCGGGCGCGAATATCGCGGGCTTCGAGAAGGTCGCCGCCGCGATGATCGCGCAGGGCATCGTTTGAGAAGCGATCTCCGAAAAAATCGAAAAAACAGGCGGATTTTCCCGAAAAAACCATAGAAAAAGCATTATTTCGATAAATTTCGAAATACAATAGACAGCACATCGGCGAAAAAATCCGCGGCGGTGAGGTATTATTTCCGGGGGAGATACGATATACTGATAGTGTCTTTCAAGGAGAAATATGGAACACGTCACCGAACGTTCGGGGCGGGCCGCCGCCTTCTTTGCGGATACGCTGCGCGGCGCCGCGATCGGCGTTGCGTTCATCATCCCGGGGTTTTCGGGGGGCTCGGTCGCGGCGATCCTCGGCATCTACGAGCGGCTCGTCGGCGCGGTCGCCGATCTGTTCAAGACCTTCCGCCGCAGCATTTCGACGCTGCTCCCCGTCGCCCTCGGCATGGTGCTCGGCGCCAGCGCGCTGCTTCTGCCCATCCGCTGGGGACTTGCGAAGTTCCCGCTCGCGACGGTTTCGCTCTTCGTCGGGCTCGCGATCGGCGGACTTCCCGCCGTCAAGGAGCACATCAAGGGGAAGCCGACCGCGCGGAATGGGTTCGCTCTGGTCGCCGCGGCGCTCTTTGCGGCCTCGCTCGCCTTTCTGCCCGCGGCCTCCCGCCCCGAGGGCTTTTTGTTCCACCTCGACGCGGCGGGCTACATCCTGCTCTTCTTCGTCGGCATGGCGGGCGCCTGCGCGCTCGTCGTTCCCGGGATCTCGGGTTCGATGCTGCTGCTCATCTTCGGCTACTACGCGCCCCTCATGGAGCTTTTCACCGATTACCTGCTCTGCGGGCGCGCGGTGGGCACTTGCCTCGCCGTCGTCGGCGTGACGGGGCTGGGGATCCTCTGCGGGTTCTTCCTCGTCTCGGTGCTGATGCGGGCGCTCTTGAAGCGGTATCCCCGCGCGACGTACTACGCGATCCTCGGCTTCATCGCGGGGTCGGTCGTCGCCGTCTACGCGCCCATCCTGAAGCCGCCCGCGCAGATCGTTGACCCGTGGCAGATCGCGGTCTCGGTCGCGCTGCTCACCGCGGGCGTTGCGCTCTCCGCGGGGTTCTACTTCTTCGCGCGCAGACGCGCCAAGGCAAAATAATCTGGATACGACGGCGCGGCGCCGCCCGAGATCGGGCGGCGCCGCGCCGTAGCTTTGCAGATAAACTACGCCGTCACGCAGCGCAAAATTTGCACGAGCTCTTTTTCGCCGAGGAGCCGCGGCACGGGATAGGGCACCGCCTCGCGCGCCGCCCGCCTTGCGAGCGCGGGTAGATCGGCTTCCGCGATGGGCAGCGTCTGCGGAATGCCGAGCGTGCGCGAGAGCTGTTCCGTCGCTTCGAGGAAGCGCGCCGCAGCCTCCCGCCGTGGCGCCGTTGTACCGCAGAAGCCGCAGACGGCCGCGAGCCGCGCGAGTTTTTTCTCCGCCTTTTTGCCGTACGCGCGCAGTACATGCGGCAGAAGCACGGCGCACAGTCTCCCGTGGGGGATGCCGTATGCGCCCCCGAGCGCGTGGGCGAGCGCGTGCACATAGCCCACATACGACCGCGTGAAGGCGATCCCCGCGTCCTTCGCGGCGAGGAGCATCCTGCCGCGCGCCTCGAGGTCGTGTCCCTCGGCGTACGCCTTGGGAAGCCACGCAAATACGTCGTGCACCGCGCGCTCCGCTTCCATGCGCGAGGCCGCCGTCGTCGCCCGTCCGAGGTATGCCTCCACCGCGTGCGTCAAAGCGTCCATGCCCGTATCCGCGGTGACAGAGGGCGGCAGAGAGAGGGTGAGCGCGGGATCGAGCACGCACAGCGCGGGCACGATCTTGAAGGAAAACACGGCGAATTTTTCGTGCGCGGGGCTCGTAAAGACGGCCGCCGCCGTCGCCTCGCTGCCCGTGCCCGCCGTCGTCGGGATCGCAAGAAGTGGGGGGACGTCCCCATTTATTTTCAGTGCGCCGCGCAGATCCTCGAGGGATTTTTTGGGGGAAGCGAGCCGCGCGCACACGCCCTTTGCGCAGTCCATGGGGGAGCCGCCCCCGAGCGCGATCACGCAGTCGCACCCTGCGGCGCGGTACCGCGCGAGCGCCGCTTCGACGCATTCCGTCGTGGGATCGGCGGGGACGTCATCGAAAATTTCGCTTTCGATGCGCGCGGTTCGGAGCGCCGCGGCGAGGGGCGCGTCGAGCGAGAGCCTGCGCACCGTCTTTCCCGTGACGATGAGCGCCTTCCGCTTGTTTTGCGCCGAGAGCCGGGCTGCGGCCTCGTTATAGCTGCAGACGCGCGGCGGAACATAGGGGAGGAAGGGCGCGGCGAGCTTCAAAAAGAGATGCACCGTCCGCCGTTTGCATGCGGAAAAAATGTTCATGCTACCATTATAGCGCGGTTTCGATTTTTGTCAACCCGTGCAAATCGCTTGCCCAAATCCGCGGCATGTGGTATAATCTCTCCGAACAAATCGGGCGAGGTCAACATGCTACAGGTCAACGGGGTCAGTCTGCAATACGGCAGCAAGAAGCTGTTCGAGGACGTCAACTTAAAATTCACCAAGGGAAATTGCTACGGCATCATCGGCGCGAACGGCGCGGGGAAGTCCACCTTTTTGAAGGTGCTCTCGGGGGAGATCGAACCCAACAAGGGGGAGGTCGTCCTCGATAAAAACGAGCGCATGAGCGTGCTCGCGCAGAACCAGAATAAATACGACTACGAGACGGTCCTGCGCACCGTCATGCTCGGGCACAGGCGGCTCGTCGAGATCATGGATGAAAAGGACGCCCTCTATGCCCACGCCGATTTCACCGAAGAGGACGGCGTGCGCGCCTCCGAACTCGAGAGCGAATTCGCGGAGCTCGGCGGCTGGGAGGCGGAGAGCGAAGCCGAGACCCTGCTCAATGCGCTCGACATCCCGCCCGAGGAGCATTTTCTCACGATGGGCGAGCTCGACGCGAAGAAGAAAGTCAAGGTACTTCTGGCGCAGGCGCTCTTCGGCAATCCCGACGTCCTCCTTCTCGACGAGCCCACCAACAACCTCGATCTCAAGACGGCGCGCTGGCTGGAAAACTACCTCATGGACTTCGAAAACACGATCATCATCGTCTCGCACAACCGCCACTTCCTGAACAGGGTCTGCACGCACATCTGCGACGTCGACTTCGGCAAGATCGACCTCTATCTCGGCAACTACGACTTCTGGTATCAGACCTCCCAGCTCATGGCGCGCCAGCAGCGGGACGCCAACAAGAAGGCCGAGCAGCGCGCCGCCGAGCTCAAGGAGTTCATCGCGCGGTTCGCGGCGAACGCCTCCAAATCGCGGCAGGCGACCTCCCGCAAGAAGGAGCTCGAAAAGCTCACGATCTCCGACTTCAAGCCCTCCCTCCGCAAGTATCCCTTCATCGAATTCAAGCCCGAGCGGGAGATCGGCAACGATATCCTCATCGTCGAGGGGCTCACCAAGCGCGGCTACTTCGAGAACGTCTCCTTCACCGTGCAGAAGGGGGATAAGATCGGCGTGATCTCCGAGAAGAGCACCTCCGTCTCCATGCTCTACGACGTGCTCACGGGCAAGGAGCAATCGGACGCGGGCACCGTGAAGTGGGGAAAGACGATCAACATGTCCTATTTCCCCCTCAACAACGGCGAATACTTCGAGGGGTGCAGCCTCTCCCTCGTGCAGTGGCTTTCGCAGTTCTCCAAGGATCACTACGAGGAATATCTCCGCGGCTGGCTGGGGCGGATGCTCTTCTCTGGGGAAGAGGCGCTCAAGGAAGCGCAGGTGCTCTCGGGCGGCGAGAAGGTGCGCTGCATGCTCGCCAAGATGATGCTCGAAGGGGGGAACTTCCTCATCTTCGATGAACCCACCAACCATCTCGATCTCGAATCCATCACCTCGCTCAACAACGGGCTCACCGCCTTCAAGGGGTGCATGCTGCTCACCTCGCACGACCAGGAGCTCATGAACACCGTCTGCAACCGCATCATGGTGATCGACGGCACCAAGACGTTCGATAAGAGCTGCACCTTTGATGCATACGTCGATCTCATCGAGGCGCGCTGACCCTGTTTTCTGCGCTCTTTATGCCGCACCCGCGCAAGGTGCGGCATTTTTTGCGCAAAAAGGGCGGATCTGCCCTGCCGAAAGCGGGCGGAATTTGTCGCATCGACAATTTTGTACAAAATTCTGCGAATTCCGTAAAAAATTCTTTGATTTTTGTACAAAAATGACTTTACAAATCCGAAAATGTGTTTTATAATGCCTGTACATCCCGAAAAAAAGACAAAAAAGAGGTATTTTTCATGAAACGCATTTTGATTCTCGAGAGCAACGAGGCATTCGCAGGGGAACTCAAAGAACACTTTACGCGCAAGGGATACGAGGTCTGCGGCGTGACGGGCGACGGGAAAGAGGGGCTCAAACTCCTCGAAAAATGCGCGCCGAACGCTGTGGTGCTCAGTCTCTTTCTCACTTCATGCGACGGGTTCACCGTCCTCGACGAGGCGCGCGCGGCGGGCAGGAAGGCGGATTTCATCGTGATGGGGAACTTCGCCGACGACAAGATCATCAATCGCGCCATCGCGCTGGGCGCGCGGTATTACCTCATGAAGCCCGTCTCGGCGGAGCTTGTCGAGGCGCGGGTCGCGGAGATCTCGGCGGAGCTGCCCGTGCAGACGGAGAAGTTCGAGCGCAGGCGGGCGGGTTCGCTCGACGAGCGCATCTCGGGCATCTTCATCTCCATCGGGATCCCGCCCCACATCAAGGGCTATAACTACCTGCGCGAGGGCATCAAGATGGCGGTGAACGATCCGCACATCATCAACAACGTGACGAAGGGGCTCTATCCCATCATCGGGGAGAAGTTCCAGACCTCTGCGAGCAAGGTGGAGCGCGCCATCCGCCACGCGATCGAGGTGGCGTGGAACCGCGGGCGGGTCGACGCCGTGAACGCCATCTTCGGGGCGCGCGTCTACATCGGGAGCGAGAAGCCGACGAACAGCGAGTTCATCGCGCTCGTTGCGGATAAGCTCATTCTCGAGAGCATGGTTTGAGGTTTGGTCGCATTTCGGGGGGCCGCCGCGCACGCGGGGCTCCCCGTTTTTGCGCCTTGCACGCATGCGCGTGCGGCGCGAATTCGCTTACAGAATACTATGGAAAGAAAAAATAACAAAATCTCACAAAAAAATTGCCGCATTTTCGTTGAAAAATCCGATCGGAAATGTTATACTGTATGATGAAATCATAGACGTATTCCCCCGTACGGGGGGAGACGGAGGTAAAACGTGAACGGAGTGGGTCGCGGCGAGAAGGAGAAAAACAAGGAGAGCACGTCCGTCCTGACGAAAGAGACGGTCGGCATGACGATGTTTCTCTTCAGCGTCATTCTCACATTTATTTTGGTGACGGGAAAATATGTGTTCGGGGAGGTCGGGCTTGCGATCGCCTCCTTCTTCATCGGGCTTCTGGGATTCTATGCCTATCCCGTGTTCGCCCTGCTCATCTATACGTCGGTCGCGCTGATCGCAAACAAGCGGTGGATCCCCATCCGCTGGCTGGTCGCCGTGATGCTGCTTTTTGCCGCGGTCTTTTTGATCGTGCACGAGGCGACGGCGGAGCGCTTTTTCCTCGCGGACGGCGCGGTGCGCACCTACGGGGCCTATCTCTCGGGGTGCTGGAACGCGGCGGCAGGGGGGATCGCGGGCGGCACGGGCGGCGGCGTGCTCTTCGGGCTCATCGCCTATCCCGTGCGGCGGTATCTCACCGCGGTGGGCGCCTACGCGCTCTATGCGCTTCTCACCCTCACCGCGCTGTTCTTCACGTTGATGCTCACCCCGCTCAAAAAGCGGGTATTCCCTTCGGCTGCCGAGAAGCAGACCAAGAAGAAGGGCACGGGGGAGGCCAAGCGCCCCAAAAAGGAGAAGAAGCGCCGTAAGGAGCAAGAGGAGGACCCTGTACGGTTCTCCGAGATGCCCGCGCCCGAGCGTCCGCCCATGCCCGAATCGCCCGAACGCGCCTATGCGGAGACGGCCGCGGCGCCCGAACGGGAGGGCAGAACGGCATACGACATCGCCCGCGAGCGCGCCTATAGTGCGCCGTACGGCTATGGCTATGGCTACGGCGCCGCGCAAGCCGAACCGCGCTATGCCGACCGCTACGCCCCCGAGCCCGAGCCCGAGCCCGAAGCGCCCGTCTCGGAGGACATCTTCGCCAATTCGCCCGATTACCGCGGCAATCTCTTTTTCGATCAGTCGTCGGCGTTCAACAGGATCCGCCGCGAGGGGCCGCCCGCCGCGCCGTCCAAACCCGCGCCGACGGCTTCGAAACCCGCGTCCAAGCCCGTCGCCAAGGCGCCCCAACCCGCAAACAGCGCGCCCGAGAACTACGCGGGCTCCTTCTCGCGGGCGGCGGAAGCGCCGCGCGCAGGGCTTCCCCGCCGCGTGACGCCCGTCGAACAGCGCCCCATCCAAAACGACGAGATCAACTATCCCGCGCTCTCCTATCAGCCGCCGTTCAAGCCGTCGGAGGAAAAGCGCGATTATTACAGGAACGACATCCTTCCCGAGACCGCCGAGCGCCCCGCCGCGCCCGAAGCGCCCGCGGGCGAGACCGACGCCGAGGAGGGCGCGCGCGAATCCATGCGCCGCATGTTCGGCGTCTCGCGCGACAGCCGTGCGCCCGAGGAGCCTTCGCCGCGCAGTAGCTTCCTCGAAGAGCCCAAGCGGGAAGAGCCCGCACCGCGGAGCAGTTTTCTCGAAGAGCCCAAGCGGGAAGATCCCGCGCCGCGGAGCAGCTTCCTCGAAGAACCCAAGCGGGAAGAGCCCGCGCCGCGGGTCAGTTTCCTCGAAGAACCCAAGCGGGAAGAGCCTTCGCCGCGGAGCAGTTTTCTCGAAGAACCCAAGCCCGAGGAGCCCACACAGACGAGCTTCTTCGATCCGCCCAAGCGGGAGTCGCGCGGGAGCTTCCTCGACGCGCCCGAACGGGAGGAGCCGACGCGCGAACGTTTCCCCGAGGAGCCCAAGCGGGACAACCGCGACGCGCTGCGGGAGTTCTTCGGCGAACCGCCGCGCGAGGAGCCGCGCAGCAGCTTCCTTGAAGAGCCCAAACGGGAAGAGCCGCGCGAGAGCTTCTTCGAAGAGCCCAAGCGGGAAGAGCCGCGCGAGAGCTTCTTCGAAGAGCCCAAACGCGAAGAGCCGCGCGAGAGTTTCTTCGAAGAGCCCAAGCGCGAAGAGCCGCGCGAGAGCTTCTTTGAAGAACCCAAGCGGGAACCTACCCGCGGGCGCTCCTCGGCGAACCTCTTCGACGAAGAGGAGAACTTCGACGATGAGCCGCAGGACCGCGGGGCGAGAGGACTCCGCGAGATCCGCCGCCCTGCGGGGCGGCAAGAGCCCCCCAAAGAGGAGAAACCGCGCGAAAAGCACATCTATAAGCCCTACGACGCGCCGCCCATCGAGCTTTTCCAGGAGTACGATGAAACGGTGCTCGTCCCGCCCGAGGAGATCAAGCGCAACACCGATATCATCATCGATACGCTCAAAAACTTCCGCGTCGATACCCAGATCGAGCGGGTCACGAGCGGCGCGACGGTCACCCGCTACGACATCGATATCCCCCGCAACGCCTCCATCTCCTCGGTCACCAAGCACTCCGTGGAGATCGCGATGCGCCTGCGCGCGGCGCGCGGCGTGAACATGTACGCCAACAACGAGGCGGGCGCGATCTCGATCGAGGTCCCCAATGCCCGCCGTGCGACGGTGGGGCTCCGCTCCATTTTGAGCTCCCGCGAGTTCCGCGAGACCAAGCCGACCTCCCTCACGTTCGCGATCGGAAAGGACATCGAGGGGCGGTGCGTCTGCGGCGACATCGTGGATATGACGCACATCCTCGTCGCGGGGACGACGGGCTCGGGCAAGAGCGTCTGCCTCAACGCGATGATCATCAGCCTCATCTGCAAGTATTCGCCCGAGCAGCTCCGCCTCATCCTCGTCGACCCCAAGCACACCGAGTTCACGGCATACGAGGATATCCCGCACCTCATGATCAACGAGATCATCACCGACGCCCCCAAGACGGTCGCCGCGCTCAAATGGGCGGTCGAGGAGATGGAGCGCCGCTACGTCCTCTTCAAGGATAAGACCCACGAGGGCGGCATGCCCATCCACAAGCTCGACGACTACAACGCCGCGCTCACCGAGGACGAGGAGAAACTGCCCAAGATCGTCATCGTCGTCGATGAGCTCGCCGACCTCATGTCGGTCGCCAAGCAGGATATCGAAGCGCTCATCCAGCGCCTCTCGCAGAAGGCGCGCGCCGCGGGCATCCACCTCGTGCTCGCCACCCAGCGCCCCTCGACGGACGTCATCACGGGCGTCATCAAGAGCAATTTGCCGACGCGCATCGCGCTCTCGGTGAGCTCGGATATCGATTCCCGCGTCATTCTCGACGCCTCGGGCGCCGAAAAGCTGCTCGGCAACGGCGACCTCATCTTCACGATCGGCGGCTCCGCCCGCGTCCGCGCGCAGGGCGCGTGGATCAGCAATAAGGAGATGAAGGCGGTCATCGACTACACCAAGGAGCACAACGAAAATTACTACGACGAGAGCGTGGTCGACTACATGAACCGCGTCGAGCAATCGGACGACGGCGACGACGGCGACGACGGCGGCAAGGCGAGCGGCGAGGTCGGCGAGAACTACATCCGCGCGCTTGCGATCGTCGTCAAGCGCGGACAGGCCTCCATCTCCCTCATCCAGCGCACCTGCTCGGTGGGATACAGCACCGCGGGCAAGATCATCGAATGGATGGAGGCGATGAAATACATCTCGCCCTTCGACGGCAAAGCGAAGGCGCGCGACGTTCTGCTCACCCAACAGGAGTTCGATAACCTCTACGGGGGCTACGATTGATGCGGAACAAGACCTTCTTCATGGCGTCGCTCGGGTGCGATAAGAACCGTGTCGACGGGGAGCGCCTGCTCGGGGAGATCGTGCGGCGGGGGTGCAAGATCACAGACGACCCGCAGGAGGCGGAGATCGTCATCGTCAACACCTGCGCGTTTTTGAACGCGGCGCGCGAGGAGAGCATCAACGCCATCTTCGCTTACAATGCGCTCCGCCCCGGAAATTCCAAAGCGCCTTGCGGCAAGCTCGAAAAGCTCGTGGTCGCGGGGTGCCTCTCCGAAAAATTCACCGCGGAACTCCAAAAGCACCTGCCCGAGGCCGACGTTCTGCTCGGCGTGAAGGACGCGTCGGCGCTCTTCACCGCGCTCGAGGCCTCCTATGCGGAGGCGCGGCAGATCAACGCTGTGGGCACGGGCACGGGGGAGCGCACGGCGCGCTTCATCCCGACGGCGCCCCACGTCAAATACCTCAAGATCGCCGACGGCTGCTTCAATCACTGCACCTATTGCCTGATTCCAAAGATCCGCGGGAAATACGTCTCCTACCCCATGGAGGAGCTCGTCGGAGAGGCGAGATCGCTCGGGCAGACCGAGGAGCTCGTGCTCGTCGCGCAGGATACGACGCGCTACGGCGAGGACCTCGGCAAGAACCGCTTTCCCGAGCTCATCCGCAGGCTCTCCGAGCTCGAAAACATCGGGCACATCCGTCTTTTATATTGCTATCCCGAGGCGGTCACCGAGGAGCTCATCCGCGAATTCCAAGAGAACCCGAAACTTCTCAAATACATCGATCTTCCCATGCAGCACGCGGAGGACCGCATCCTGAAACTCATGGGGCGGCGGGGCAGAAGGGCGGACCTCGAGGCGCTCGTAAAGACCCTTCGCAGCGAAGTCCCCGGCATCGCCCTCCGCTCGACGTTTATCGCGGGTTTTCCCTCGGAGACGGAGGAAGAACACGGGGGGATGCTATCGTTTCTCGAGGAAATGCGGCTGGATAATTGCGGATTTTTCGCCTATTCCCGCGAGGCGGAAACGCCCGCCTACAACATGCGCGGGCAGGTGCATCCCTCCACCAAAAAGCGGTGGGTGCGCGAGCTCTACGAAGCGCAGGCGAGGATCTCCGCCGCGCTCCTTCAGAGCCGCGTGGGGGAAACCCTTCCCGTGCTCGTGGACGGGTACGACAAGATCGGCTACATCGGGCGGGCGTACTTCCAGGCGCCCGAGATCGACGGGAACGTCTCTTTCGTCTCTCCGAAGCGCAAGCTCGTCCCCGGGGAGATCGTCCCCGTCAAAATCCAATCCGCCGAAACTTACGACCTTTTCGGCATCGTCGAGGAATAAGAAAATGAATCTTCCCAACAAACTCACGCTTTCGCGCATCTTCATGATCCCGCTGTTCGTCGTCGTGTTCTATCTCGGCGATCTGTGGGCGTATTGCTACCTCATCGCGGCGGGCGTCTTTGCGCTCGCGGCGTTCACCGACTTTCTCGACGGCCACATCGCGCGCAAATATCATCTCGTCACCAACATGGGCAAGTTTTTAGACCCCATCGCCGATAAAGTGCTCGTCTCGACGGCGTTCATCGTGCTCCTCACCCGTCCGCTCATCTTCGGCTACAACACGCTCGCGGGCTGGGGACCCATCGCGGCGGGCGTCTCCGTCGCGCTCATCATGGCGCGGGAACTCATCGTGAGCGGCTTCCGCCTCATCGCGGTGGAGCGGGGGCTGGTGCTCGCCGCCGATAAGCTCGGCAAATTCAAGACGGTCGCGCAAGACATCACGATCGCCGTCCTCCTCATCGTCATGCCCTTCTTAAGAGTGGGGGGCGACGTGTTCGGCTACGAAGAGCTCGGCGCGATCATCGGCATGGCGCTTCTGCTCCTTTCCGCCGTGCTCACGGTGGTCTCGGGCTGCAACTATATCGTCAAGAATCGGCAGGTCCTCAAAGAGGAGACCAAGTGAAATACGCCGCGATCATCCTCGTCAACCGCCGCAATTCGCTCGCCGCGGTAGATTTCCAGCCCGTCACCGACGCCTTTCTCTCGGGCGGGGCGCCCCTCGACGAGGTCGTCTTTCTGCCCTACGACGCCGCTCTGCAGATCTCTTCTGCGCTCGTGCGGTGCGCGGAGACGTGCGACGGCGTCTTTCTCGTCGCGGAGAACGTGCTGCTCCCCGCGGCGCGCCGTATGATCGAGGGGGCCGCGGGCGCGAATTTTTCCGAGGAATACCTGCTCGAGACCGAAAAATGCCTCTTCGGCGTGCTCCCCGCGGGGCCGCAGGGCAAAAATCTCGTGCTCGGGGAGACGATCCCCCGCATCGACGCCCGCAGAAATCTCCGCTATGCCCGCCTCGTGCTGCGCACCGTGCTCGCGCCCGCCGAGATCCTGCACCGTGCCGTCGAATCGGCGCGCGAAGCCGCGGGAGAGGGGGTGGAGATCCATCTCTTCGAGCGCTACGGCGTGTGCAGCATCGAACTTCTATACCCCGATACCGCCCCCAAGATGGCGGTGGACGAGGCCATGCGCATCCTCGCGACCGAGCTCGCCGAATTCGTCTATTCGGACCGCGACGAGAGCGTCGCCGCGCGGCTCGTGGACGCGCTCAAACTCCGCCACAAAACGATCTCCGTCGCCGAAAGTTTCACGGGCGGCGGCATCGCGCGGGCGATCACCCGCGTCCCGGGGGCGAGCGCCGTCTATTTCGAGGGGATCAACGCCTACAACGCGCGCGCCAAGGAGGAACGCCTCGGCGTCTCCTCGCTCACCGTGCGGCGGCAGGGGACGGTCTCCGACGAAACGGCATACGAGATGGCCGCGGGGCTCTTAAAGACGGGCAACTGCGATCTCGCCATCGCCACGACGGGCGTCGCCGGGCCCGATCCCGATGAAATGGGCAACCCCGTGGGGCTGTGTTTTCTCGCCGTGGGCACCAAAGAGCGGGTCAATGTGTTCCGTTTCCGCCTCAAAGGCGACAGGGAGACGATCTCCGAGACGGCGATCAATCTCGCCCTGTTCTACGCCTTCCGCGAACTCAGATAAAAACCGATAAGGAGAAGATACATGAACGAAGAAAAACTCAAGGCGCTCGACGCCGTGCTCGCCCAAATCGAAAAGGCGTACGGCAAGGGCGCGATCATGAAGCTCGGGCAGGACGCGGGCAGCACGGATATCGAAGTCATTCCCTCGGGCTGCCTTGCCCTCGACCTTGCGCTCGGCATCGGCGGGTTCCCCCGCGGCAGGATGATCGAGATCTACGGCCCTGAATCCTCGGGCAAGACGACGGTCGCCCTCCACGCCGTCGCAGAGGCGCAGAAGATGGGCGGCGTGGCCGCGTTTGTCGACGCCGAGCACGCCCTCGATCCCGTCTATGCGAAAAAGCTCGGGGTCGACCTCGACGAGCTCTACGTCTCCCAGCCCGATACGGGCGAACAGGCGCTTGATATCGTCGACGCGCTCGTCCGTTCCTCGGCAATCGACATCATCGTCGTGGACTCCGTCGCCGCGCTCACGCCCAAGGCGGAGATCGAGGGCGACATGGGGGAGAGCCACGTGGGGCTTCAGGCGCGGCTCATGTCGCAGGCGCTCCGCAAACTCACCGCGATCGTCAATAAGTCCAAGACGTGCGTGATCTTCATCAACCAGCTCCGCGAAAAGGTGGGCGTGATGTTCGGCAACCCCGAAGTCACCCCGGGCGGCAAGGCGCTCAAATTCTACGCCTCCATCCGCATCGACGTGCGCAAGATCGACACATTGAAGGACGCCGAGGGCGCCGCGGGCAACCGCACGCGGGCGAAGGTCGTCAAGAACAAGCTCGCCCCGCCCTTCCGTCAGGCGGAATTCGATATCATGTACGGCGAAGGGGTCTCGCAGGAGGGCTGCGTCATCGACCTTGGAACGCAGTTCGACGTCATCAAAAAGAGCGGCGCATGGTATAGTTATAACGACAATAAGATCGCCAACGGCAGGGAGAAGATGCGCCAATTCCTCAAAGATAATCCCGAGCTCATGGCAGAGATGATCGAGAAGATCCGCGCCGCCGCGAAGGGGGTCTCGGTCGACGAAGTGGCGGGCGGCGAATAAGAAAAACCGCAAGGGCGCCTGTGTCATTCCGAAGCGTCCCGTTGGAATATGCGCGTCATTCCGAAGCGCGAAGCGACCGAAGGATCCCCCGATACAAAGTCCGAAAATATCATCATGAAACATCAATTTTTGAAAGTTGCGGCGGTGAGTCCCGCGCTCAAAGTGGCCGATCCCGCCTATAACGCACAAAAGATCGTCGAGATCATCGAAGCGCAGCACAAAAAGGGCACGGAGCTTCTCGTCTTTCCCGAGCTTTCCCTCTCGGGCTACACCTGCGGCGACCTCTTCCTGCAAAAGACGCTGTTAGATGGTTGCATCGCCGCGCTCAAGACCGTCGCCAAAGCGACAGAGGGGAAGACCATGCTCGTGTTCGTGGGGCTTCCTCTTTCCGTGAAGGGAAAGCTCTACAACTGCGCCGCGGCCCTCTCAAACGGCAAGATCGTGGGTTTCATCCCCAAGACGTACATTCCCAACTACGGCGAATTTTACGAAGCGCGCTACTTTTCCCCCGCACCCGCGGAAAAGCAGATCGTCGTCCTCGACGCCGTGCTCGACGGCAATGTCCCCTTCATGGACGGCGGGCTTCTCATCCGCAACGATATGTGGGGTACGGATGGGGAATGGCCCGAGGTTACCGTCGGCTGCGAGATCTGCGAGGACCTCTGGGCGCCCGACGCGCCCTCGGCGGAGCTTGCAAGGCGCGGGGCGACGGTCATCGTCAACCTCTCCGCCTCCAACGAGACGGTGGGCAAGCGGGAGTACCGCCACAAGCTCCTCGCCGCGCAGTCGGGCAAAAATCTCTGCGCCTACGTCTATGCCGACGCGGGCGTGGGGGAGTCCACCTCGGACATGGTCTTTTCTGGCAACAATCTGATTTACGAAAACGGCACGCTGCTCGCGGAGAGCCTGCCCTTCTCGGGGGAGGCCGCCGAGGCCGAGATCGACGTCGGATTCCTCCTCTCCGAACGCAGGAGACAGACGACCTTCCGCCCCGCGGAAGAAGAGGGGATCCCCGCCGTCGCGTGGGCGAAGTTCGTCACGGAAGGCGACCTCACCCTCCGCAAGGTGGACCCGCTTCCCTTCGTCCCCCATGCGGAAGGGGAGCGCAAGGAGCGCGCCGAACTCATTCTCTCCATGCAGGCGCACGCGCTCGCAAGGCGGCTCTCGCAGATCGACGCGAAAACGGCGGTGCTCGGCGTCTCGGGCGGGCTGGATAGCACCCTCGCCCTGCTCGTCACTTGCCGCGCCTTCGATCTCCTCCAAAGAGGCCGCAAGGGCATTTTGGCATATACGATGCCCGGCTTCGGCACTTCGAAACAGACCAAACGCAGCGCGGACGACCTCATGGAAGCGCTCGGCGTCTCGGCCTTTTGCGTGCCCATTACCGAGGCCGTCCTCCTGCATTTCAGGGACATGGGGCACGACCCCGAAGTCCGCGATTCCGCCTATGAGAATGCACAGGCGCGCTACCGCACCATGCTGCTCATGGACGTCGCCAACGCGACGGGCGGGCTCGTCGTCGGCACGGGCGATCTCTCCGAGCTCGCCCTCGGCTGGTGCACCTACAACGGCGACCATATGTCGATGTACGCCGTCAACAGCTCGGTCCCCAAGACGCTCGTAAAGTATCTCGTCCGCGCGGAGGCCGACCGCCTCGGCGGAAGGGTGGGGGAGACCCTGCAAGCGGTGCTCGGCACGGAGATCTCGCCCGAGCTGCTCCCGCCCGATAAGAAGGGGAAGATCGCGCAAAAGACGGAGGAGCTCATAGGTCCCTACGAGCTCACCGATTTCTATCTCTACCACTTTCTGCGGCGGGGGGACCGTCCCGCCAAGATCCTCTGTCTCGCGGAGCGCGCCTTCGCGGGAAAATACGACCGCGCCACGCTCAAAAAGTGGCTTATCGGCTTCTTCAAGCGCTTCTTTGCGGCGCAGTTCAAGCGCAACTGCGTGCCCGACGGCGTGAAAGTGGGCTCCGTTTCGCTCTCGCCGCGCGCCGATCTTCGGATGCCTTCCGAGGCCTCCGCGGCGCTCTGGATCGCCGAAGCGGAATCGGCATAAACCGAAATAATCAACATATGGGGGTGGACTTATGGCATTCAAAAAGGATTTCGCATGGGGCGTCGCGACGGCGTCCTATCAGATCGAGGGAGCGGCTTACGAGGCCGATAAGGGCCGCAACGTCTGGGATATGGGCTCGGCGACGCCCGGGCGCATCTTCGAAGGGCATTCGGGGGACGTCGGCTGCGATCACTACCACAAATTCCGCGAGGACGTCGCGCTCATGAAGGAGCTCGGCGTCAAGGCCTATCGCTTCTCCATCAACTGGGCGCGCCTCATTCCCGAGGGCTGCGGCAAGGTCTCCGAGGACGGCAAGCGCTTCTATCTCGAGCTCCTCGCCGCGCTCAAAGAGGCGGGCATCGAGCCGTGGATCACCCTCTTCCATTGGGATTATCCCTACGCGCTCTACCAAAAGGGGGGCTGGCTGAACCCCGAGAGCCCCAGGTGGTTCGAGGCGTATGCCAAGGTATGCGCCGAGCTGTTCGGGGGGGAATGCGATCATTTTATCCTCGTCAACGAGCCGCAGTGCTTCGTCGGGCTGGGGCATTGGTCGGGCGGCCATGCGCCCTTCTTGCAGCTTCCCACCCACGATGTGATGGTCGTCGCGCACAACGTGCTCCTCGCCTGCGGGTTGGCGGAGAAGGTCATCCGCAAGACGTGCCCGCGCCCCGTGAAGATCGGCACGGCGCAGGCCTATTGGCCCGCCCTTCCCCAAAATGCGCGCGATTACGACCTCGCCGCACGGGAGACGTTTGCCGCCCGCGACGGGTTCGGCTCGGTGAGCTACTTCACCGATCCGCTCATCTTCGGGAATTACCCCGAGGACGCCCTCGCGTGGCAGAAGGAAAACGGCTTCTCCTTCCCCGAGCGCGACCTTGCGATCATCAAGTCGCAGGTGGATTTCTACGGCTTCAACACCTATTCGGGGGACTATGTGACGGAAAAAGAGGGCAAAACGGTGCGCTTGACTCCGCCCATGTCCACCCCCAAGACGGATATGCGCTGGAACGTGCATCCCGACGCCCTCTACTACGGCCCCAAATTCCTCTGGGAGCGCTATCATCTTCCCGTCGTCTGCACGGAGAACGGCGTCGCGCTCGCCGAGTGGAAGGACCTCGACGGCGAGATCAAGGATTTCTCCCGCATCGACTTTTTGCGGCGGTATCTGCGCGCGCTCTCCAGGGCGGCGGATGAGGGCGTGGAGATCGAAGGTTACTTCCATTGGTCCTTCATCGATAACTTCGAGTGGGCGGAGGGGGCCTCGAAGAAGTTCGGGCTCGTGCACGTCGACTACGATACATTGGAGCGCACCCCCAAGGCGAGCGCCTATTTCTACAAGAAGATCATCGAGACGAACGGCGAAGAGATCTTCAAATAACCCATATGAGTGTCGAAGCGATCTTCAAATGATCCATATGCAAAAAGCAGGGGCTGCGCCCCTGCTTTTTTGAAACTTTTTTCGGAAAACAGTTGACAAGCAATACTATGCAATGTATAATATCATGTAAAGGAGGGTATTGTGGACGTACAGTTAAAAAAGGGATTGCTCGATGTGTGCGTGCTGGCGCTCCTTGCACGGGGGGATTCTTACGGCTACCAGCTCATCGCGGAGCTTTCGGCGGTCGTGGAGATCTCCGAATCCACCCTCTATCCCATTTTGAAGCGCTTGGAAGCGGGCGGGCAGGTCACGACGTACACCCGCGAACACGGGGGGCGGCTTCGGCGGTACTACCGTATCACGGCGGGCGGCAAGGCGCGCCTTGCGCAATTCGAGGCGGAGTGGGAGGAGATGGAAAAAATCCACACATTCATCGCAGGAGGAAAAAAATGACGAAGCGGAAATATTTGAAAAAGCTCGCAAAGGCGCTGAAGGGTGTACCCGCGCGGGAGCGGGACGATCTCGTCGCCTATTACGATGAATTCATCGAGAACGCTTTAGAGGGCGGGAAATCCGCGCAAGAAGTCTTTTCCGACCTCGAACCCCCCGAAACCGTCGCGGAAACTTACCTCCGCGAACGCGCCGCAGCGGGGTCAAAAGACGAAAGGGGGGATCGTTCCCGAAAGAGCCCCTTCACATTGGTGCGCGCGATAGGTGGATTTTTCGCCGTCATTGCAACCATCGTCCTCGCCGCGCTCATCCTCTCGTTTGCGGCCGCAGGGGTCTCGCTCACGGTCGCGGGCGTCTACACCCTCGTCGTCTCCTTCGGCCTCCTTTTCGCGGGGCACGCGGCGCTCTTCTTCGCGCAGTGGGGAATGGCTTTCGCCATGTTCGCGCTGGCCATGCTCGCGGAAGTCCTGACGGTCGCCCTTGCGACGGCGCTTTTGGGCATGTGGAAGCTCGTTACGGGCCATCCTATCGGCAAAAAACCCGGAAAGAAGGTCATGCGGCGCGCCCTTATCGTCGGTTGCGCAGTGCTCTTCGGGGCAGGGCTCATGTTTACGGCGTCCTATGCGGGCCTCGGATTCGATTACAAAAACCTTGCCGTCACGGAGGATCTCGTCGTCCATGAAGAGGAACTCGCCGTCGCCGAAGCGTTCGCTTTGGAGGGAGACAACGTTTCCCTCACCGTCAAGCGGTCGGAGAGCGAGACGTGCAAGCTCGTCTACCGCGACTTCCCCGAAGCCCCCAAGCGGTTTGCCTTTGCCGACGGGAAGGCGATCCTTCATTGCGGGAGCGGGGCGCTCTCTGTCCTGGGCGCTCCGATGGAACTCCAATGGCACCGCGGGCTGCTCATCGGCGTCGCCGCGGGGGATCTGCAACGGGCGGAGCTCTATCTCCCCGCTTCCTTTCTCGGCGATCTCGATGTGCAAGTGGAGAACGGTGCGATTTCCATTGCAGATATGGTATGCTCCGATTTGGTCGTGGCGACAAACAACGGCGCCATCGATCTTCGCAATACCACGGCGGAAACGATTACGGCAGGGACGAAAAACGGAACGGTCTCCATCGCAGACGCGGCATGCTCCGATCTCATCGCAGTGACAAAAAACGGCGCGGTCGATCTTCGCAATGTCACGGCGGAAACGGTCACGGCGGAGACGAAAAACGGCGCTGTATCTCTAAACGATGTCGCCTGCACGCGCGTACTCGCGACCGCGAGCACGGGGGCCATCAACCTTTCGGGCCTTCGCGCCGACTTCATCTTCTTACACACGAGCACGGGGGCTGTAAAGGGGACGATTGCAGGAAACGAAGCCGACTACGCCGTCGAGGCGAAGGTGAGCACGGGCAGTTGCAACCTGCAAAACAGGCAGGTCGGCGAAAAGCGGCTCGAAGTCCGCGTCTCCACAGGATCGATCAAAATTTTCTTTGCTTCGTAAGATTTGCAGCCCCCGTTGCGGGGCTGCACGCATAGAGCGCGCTTTTTTCGGAAAAATCAGCGGAGCGCTTGCATTTCCCCGCGATCTGTGGTATACTACGATTGCGCCACAATAGAATAATTTTTTACCAAAGGGTTACAATGGCATTGTTGTATCCTTTTTTCCTTTGGTAAACAATCGGAAAACTATTGTGGCGCAAACACAGACGGGATACTCTCTGCGGGCGTCCCGTTTGGGCGCCCTTATTTTTTATTTTACGGAGGTACAACATGAAACAAAGAATTCTCACCTTTTTTCTCGCAGCAGTGCTTGCCGTCGGCGCGGCATCCGTACTGTCTGCCTGCGGACCCACGGACGGGCTGAACTACCTGTCTATTAAAGAGGGTGGCGAAACGGTGGCGTATGAAGTGCAGTATTTGCACAGCGCCAAAGAGGACGCAAGCATCACTGAAGTAGAGATCGCCGCCGAGGTCAACGGTAAGCCGGTCGTGAGGATCTGTTCCGAGGGATTCAGGGATGCGAAATATCTCACGAAGATCGTCATCCCCGATTCGGTTACCGAAATCGGGAAAGGCGCCTTCCTCAACTGCACGGCGCTTGTGATGGTCAACATCCCCCAAGGCGTCGAGGATATCAATGAGTCGACGTTCTATAATTGCCCTTCGCTCAAGACGATCTCCATTCCCGCCACGGTAAAGACCATCGGCTATGACGCATTTTGGGGATGCACATCTTTGACCGCCATCTCCTTCCCCGCATCGCTGACGTGGATCGGCGCAGGGGCCTTCGAGGGCTGCTCCGCGCTCACGAGCGTGAAGTTTGCGAACACGGGGTGGACGTATAAGGACGAGGACAAGGAGACGCAATACGTTCCGGCGGATGCGGCCGAATTCCTGCGCGAGGGGAAGTATTCCTGCTCCTGCTCGCAAGAGTAAAACAGGGACATCCTGTCCGCACGAACATGAAAAGCGCGAATGCCCGCGCGAGAGAGCGGGGCGCGGCAGACCGTTGTCTGCCGCGCCCTTTTCAAATCACGTTCCCATCAAAAAAATTTTAGTTAGCAGTTGCGAACTTTTTTGGAAAAAGTGCCGAAAATCAGTTGACAAAGCAAAAGAAAGATGATAGAATGAACGCAGTTCGCAAATGCGAACCACACTTCCGCAGTCGGCGGAAGATTTTTCGGAGAAAGAGTTCGCAAATGCGAACCAAGGAGATCGCAATGCCATTGTTACTTGCGCCCATCGGGCAGGAAGTCAAGATTGTCAGGATCGCCCTCGACGACAAGACGAAGAAGCACCTCGAAAACCTCGGGGTCCTCGTCGAGGGGAAGATCACCGTGCTTTCCGCGAGCGGCGGGAGCACCGTCTGCCGCGTGAAGGAGGGCCGTCTCGCCCTCGACCGCAATGTGGCTTCCCGCATCTATGTGGCGTAAAATCTCTTTGGAGGAAAGGATATGACAAAGCAACTCAACGAGTTTGCCGTCGGCGAGAAGGGCGTCGTGAAGTCCGTCTCGGGCGAGGGCAGGCTCAGAAGAAGGCTGTTCGACATGGGGGTCACCCCGGGTGCGGAAGTCCTTCTGCGCAAAAAAGCGCCCCTCGGCGATCCTATCGAGATCACGATCCGCGGCTACGAACTCACCCTGCGCAAGACGGAGGCCGAGCTCGTCGCGATGGAGGTGAAACAATGATGAAGTTCGCCTTGGCGGGAAACCCCAACTGCGGCAAGACCACGCTCTTCAACCTCCTCACGGGCTCGACGGCGTACGTCGGCAACTGGCCCGGGGTCACGGTGGATAAGCGCGAGGGGACGTATAAGCGGGGGGAGGAACCTGTGAAGATCGTCGATCTTCCGGGCATCTATTCGCTCTCGCCCTACACGCCCGAGGAGGTCATCTCCCGCAACTTTATCCTCGATGAAAAGCCCGAGTGCGTCATCAACATCGTCGACGCGACAAACCTCGAGCGCAATCTCTATCTCACGACGCAGCTCATGGAGATCGACGTGCCCGTCGTGATCGCCCTCAACATGATGGACGCCGTCGAGCGCAGCGGCGATGAGATCGACGCAAAAGAGCTCGAAAAAAAGATAGGGCTCCCCGTCGTTTCCATCTCCGCGCTCAAGGGCGAGGGCATCAAAGAGCTCATGGACCGCGCGATCTCCGTCGCCAAAAAGTCCCGCGCGGGGGAGACGGTGCTCCACGATTCGCCCCTTGCGCACCTCGTGCGCGACGTCAACATCGCCCTCAAGGGGGCGAAGGTCGAGGCGCCGCTCTTTCACGCGGTGAAGCTCGTCGAAATGGACGAGATCGAGGTGAAGATGCACCCCGAACTCGTGGGCATGGTGGAGGAATTCAAGGCGACCTTTGCCGACGATACCTTCGGCAACGACCTCGAGGCCGTCGTCGCGGACGCGCGCTACAAGTACATCGCCGCCAACTATTCCACGGCATACCGCAAGAAACACAGGGGGGAGAAGCTCACGAAGAGCGACAAGGCGGATAAGATCCTCACGAATAAATGGCTGGGGATCCCCATCTTCCTCGTCATTCTCTTCGCCATCTTCCACCTCACCTTCTCGGAGGACCTCTTCTTTATCAACGGCTGGGCGTCTCTCGGTGGGAAACCGCTTCCCACCCTCGGAGACCTCGGCTACGACACGGGCAACCCGGGCGTGACGCTCCTCGCCTGCTTCTACGACGGCGCCGTGTTCTCCCCGGGGGTCATCCTCACCAAGCTCTGGACGTGGCTCCTCGATTGGGTGGGCGTGCTGCTCGGGCTCATCACGGGGCATGCGCCGCTGTGGGTGGGCAGTTTCGTCGGCGACGGCATCTGGGGCGGCCTCTCCGCCGTGCTCGGCTTCCTGCCGCAGATCTTGACGCTCTTCCTCTTCTTCTCCATTTTGGAGGACTCGGGCTACATGGCGCGCGTCGCCTTCATCATGGACCGCATCTTCCGCAAATTCGGGCTCTCGGGCAGGGCGTTCATGCCCATGATCATGGGCTTCGGATGCTCGCTTCCTGCCATGATCAATACCCGCACACTCGCGGACGACAAGGAACGCACGGCGACCATCCGTGTCATCCCGATGTTCTCCTGCGGCGCGAAGCTGCCCATTCTCACCGCGATCGCGGGGGGCATAGTGCAATCTTTCGGGGTAGGCAACGCCGATCTCATCACCTACGGCATGTATCTCATCGGCATCGTGACGGCGATCGTCTGCGTCATTCTCATGCGCAACACGTCGATGCGCGGGGATGTGCCGCCCTTCATCATGGAGCTTCCCGCCTACCATGCCCCGCTCTTCAAGGGGCTGATGATCCACCTGTGGGATAAGACAAAGCACTTCGTGAAGAAGGCGTTCACGATCATCTTCGCCTCGACGATCGTCATCTGGTTCCTCTCTAACTTCTCGTGGAATTGGCACTTCCTGCCCGAGGAAATCGAATACGAAGGGGAGACCATTCTCGCCAATCTCCATGCGGACCAAAGCATTCTCGGCTCGATCGGCATGCTCATCCAGCCGCTCTTCACGCCGCTCGGCTTCGGCGCGCAACTCGCCTCTTTCGGCTGGGTCTTTGCCGTCGCCGCCATCACGGGGCTCGTCGCCAAGGAGAACGTCATCGCGACCTTCGGCACCCTCGCGGCCTGCGTGGCGGGGCAGTACATCGCGACGGAGGAGGGCGTGCTCGAAGCCGTCACGATGATCGAAGCCACGGGCATCTCCATCCCCGCGCTCATCGCCTTCATCGCCTTCAACATGACGACCATTCCCTGCTTCGCGGCATGCGCCACGGCGCGGGCGGAGCTCCCCGAAGGCAAGTTCAAGTGGACGCTTCTCTTCTGGATCGCAACGTCTTATTTCGTCGGCACGGCGATCTATCTCATCGGCAGCTGGTGGTGGACGGTATTCATCTTCGCGGCAGTCGTGGCGGCGGCGATCCTCGGGATCGTCCTCTGGAACAAGCGGCACCCCATCGCGAGTGAAGGGGCCGCGTCCGAAACTTCGGCGCAGCAAGAGGCCGCGGCCGCGCAGAGCGAGGCGAAGCCATGAGCTGGTGGGAGATCCTCATCATCATCGCGGCGGCGGGCTTTGTGGTCGCGGTTGCGGCAATAAGCGTCGTGCGCAGAAAGCAGGGCAAGAGCTCCTGCGACTGCGGTTGCGCCTCCTGCCCGCATTGCGCGGCCTGCAAACGCCCCCCGAAGGACGCACAGAAATAAGGACTTGCGCTTGCTGTTTTCGAGAAAAGCGGGGGGATGTGGTCGATAAAACAGGGAGACGCACATTCCCGCCCCCACGCCCACGCAAGGCAAGATCCTTGAACCGAGCCCATCCTTACGATCTCCATAAATCTTCGAAAGCGCCCTTCCCGTTCGGGAAGGGCGCTTTCGTCACGCGGTCTGGTTTCCGCAGGTCATTTGTTTTCGGAATGGGCCATGCGCGGCTCGGTGAGGAGCAGCGGATCGAGCACTTCGTCGAGCTTCTCGGCGTCCATGAGCCCCTCGCGGAGGACGATCTCCTTGATGGGCTCGCCCGTTTTCAGGGATTCCTTGGCGATCTCCGCCGCTTTCAGGTAGCCGATGTAGGGGTTGAGCGCCGTCACGATGCCCACGCTGCGCTTGACCCACTCGGCGCACCGCTCGCGGTTGGCTTCGATGCCCACGATGCAGTTTTCGGAGAGGGTCCGCACCGCCCCCGTGAGCGCGCGGAAGGATTCGAAGAGCTGGTAGAAGATGACGGGCTCGAAGGCGTTGAGCTCGAGCTGTCCCGCCTCGGCCGCCATGGTGACCGTGACGTCGTGCCCGATGACGAGGAAGGCGGCTTGGTTGACGACCTCGGGGATGACGGGGTTGATCTTCCCCGGCATGATGGAGGAGCCGTTCTGCTTGGCGGGCAAAATGATCTCGCCCAGCCCCGTGCGCGGGCCGCTCGACATGAGACGGAGATCGCTCGACATCTTGGAGAGGTTGACGGCGAGCGCCTTGAGCGTTCCCGAGACGGCGGCGAAGCTGTCGACGTTCTGCGTGCCGTCGAAGAGGTCGTCGGCGCGCTGCAAGTTCTCGCCCGTGAGCCGCGCGAGCTCCTCGGTGATGTGGGTGAAATAGGCCTCTTTCGCGTTGATCGCGGTGCCGATCGCCGTCGCGCCGAGGTTGATCGTGCGCATCTCGTCGAGCGACTTCTCGATGCGCGTCTTGGAGCGGGCGATCGCCGTCGCAAAGGCGCGGAACGCCTGTCCGAGCCGCATGGGGACGGCGTCCTGCAGCTGGGTGCGGCCCATTTTGAGGATCCCGTCGAATTCCTTCGCCTTCCCGAGGAGGGCGGCGTGCAGCTTTTTGAGTTCGGAGAGCAGCTCTGCGGCGAGCGTGAGCACGGTGAGCTTGCCCGCGGTGGGGATGACGTCGTTCGTCGACTGCTCCATGTTCACGTCGTCGTTGGGGCTGATGACGGTGTAATCGCCCTTCTTGCCGCCCAGCCGCTCGATGGCGATGTTCGCGATGACCTCGTTGACGTTCATGTTCGCCGAAGTCCCCGCGCCGCCCTGCACGGCGTCGACGATGAAGTCTCTGCGGTGTTTACCGTGGAGGATCTCATCGCACGCGGCGATGATCGCGTCCGCCTTCTCGCGGGCGAGGATGCCGTAATCCTCGTTGACCTTGGCGGCCGCCTTTTTGATGAGGACCACGTTGCGCACGAAGGCGAACGTGAGCTTGTTTCCCGTGATTTCGAAATTTTCCTTGGCCCGAAGGGTCTGGATGCCGTAGTACGCCCCGCTGTCGATGGAGAGATCGCCCACGGAATCGTGCTCGGTCCGGAATTCCTTTTCCATATGTCTGTCTCCGCATGTGATCGAAATGTGCTCTTATTATACACTTCTCCCGCGCGTTCGTCAACGTTTTTTGCGCAAATTTCGGGGCGTGAACGTGCGCTTTTCGGCGCGCCCGCCCCGCGCCTTTGGCAAGCGCGGGGCGGGCGCGCATAGAATGGAGTAAGGCATATGCCAAACCTACGGAGGGAAAACAAAATGTGTAATTGCAATCAGGGCGGCGGCTGCGGCTGCGCCCTCATGAACGGGATCGCCGACGCGATCTCCAATCTCTTCTCCACCGCGCCCTACTGCGGCGGCTGCAACGGCGGAAACGGCTGCGGTTGCAACAATAACAATAACAATAACGGCTGCGGATGCATGGCGTTCGATCCGTATTACATGCAGCAGTACGGGCTCTACCCCTTCAACGGCGGAAGCGGCTGCAGTTGCGGCTGCGGAGGCTGAACGTTCGGCGGCGCCGCACGGGGCGGCGCCGCCTTTTCGCGCCGAAATGTTCCCGCACCGAAAAACCTCGGCGAAAAAATGCATTGAAATCTCTTGCCAATGGGCGTGGCGAATGCTATAATGGTATCCGCGCGGACAAAGAGAACGCGCGGAGATGCCTATGAAACGCAAGCAAAGCGCCCGGGGCAAGCACCTCAAAAAGCCGACGCGTCGGCAGGTGCTGCGCCTTGTGCTCAACAGTCTCATCATCGTATTCGGAAATGCGGTCGCCGCTGCGGCGTCGGCATTCTTTATTGCCCCCAACAAATTCGTCATGGGCGGAACGACGGGCCTCGGCATCTTTGTGAGCAACGTGCTCACGAAGTTCACCGATTTCAGCGAAACGGCAACGGAGTGGGCGCGCAACATCGCCGTCTATGCCGTCAACATCTCGCTCTTCATTTTGGGCGCCATCCTGCTCGGCAAGAAGCTCGTCGTCACGACGCTCGCGGGCACCCTGCTCTATCCCTCGTTTTTGAGCTTATTTACGCTCGTCAACCGCGCCTACCTCGATTCGCACGGCGGAAACGCGATCGCCTCGGACGATCCCATGCTCGCCGCGTTCATGGGGGCGCTTTTGTTCGGCTTCGGCGTGGGGATCGTCATCCGCGTGGGCGCCTCGACGGGCGGCACCGATATCCCCGCGCTCATCTTCCATAAATTTTTCGCGACGCCCGTCTCCGTCACGCTCTGGATCTGCGATTTCACGATCGTCGCCCTCAACTTCATCGCGGTGGACATCGAAAGCATCCTCTACGGCGTCGTCATCACGCTCATCTCCTCCTTCATCGTGGATAAAGTCACGCCCATCGGCATGCGGCGCACGCAGGTGAAGATCGTCAGCATGCGCTACAAGGAGATCCGCGATATGATCCTCACGAAGATCAGCCGCGGCGTCACCGTGCTCTACGGGCAGACGGGCTATCTCAAAAAGGATTGCCACATGCTGCTCACCGTTATCTCCCACCGCCAGCTCGTCGCCCTCAAAGCGGAGGTGCAGAAGATCGACCCCGAGGCGTTCATGACGATCTCGGTCGTCTCCGAAGTCCGCGGGCGTGGCTTCCAATCGGAGGGCGTGGAGTTCCTCCTGCCCCGCGAAAAGGAGAAGGACGCCCTGCCGCCCATCCCCGATGCGGAAGAACGTACAGAAGAAGATCAATAGCTTCAAGGCGGGTCTCCGCCCCGCACACCACCGAACATCTCGGCGCGGCCTTTCTGCGCAACGCGCGGCGCGCCGCATTCCCGATCCCGATCCAAAGGAGAACGCATCATGAATTACAGAGAGGAATCCCTCAAAAGACATGCCGAATGGCGGGGAAAGATCGAAGTCGTGCCCCGCGTCGAGGTCGATAGCCGCGAAAAGCTGTCCCTCGCCTACACCCCAGGCGTCGCAGAGCCCTGCCTCGCCATCCAAAAGGATCCCGAAAAGAGCTTCGAGCTCACCCGCCGCTGGAACACCGTGCCCGTCATCACCGACGGCACCGCCGTCTTGGGGCTGGGCGACATCGGTCCCGAGGCGGGCATGCCCGTGATGGAGGGCAAGTGCGCCCTCTTCAAGGCCTTCGGCGACGTCGACGCCATCCCGCTCTGCATCCGCTCCAAGGATCCCGATGAGATCGTCCGCACGATCGAGCTCATCGCGGGCTCCTTCGGCGGCATCAACCTCGAGGACATCGCCGCGCCCCGCTGTTTCGAGATCGAGCGGCGGCTCATCGAGGACCTCGAGATCCCCGTGTTTCACGACGACCAGCACGGCACCGCGGTCGTCACGGCGGCGGCGCTGATCAATGCCCTCAAACTCGTGGACAAGAAGATCGAGGCCGTCCGCGTCGTCATCAACGGCGCGGGGGCGGCGGGCATCGCCATCGCCAAATTCCTCTTGAAGATGAACGTGGGGGACATCATCCTCTGCGACCGTCAGGGCATCCTCTGCGCGGGCGACAAAACGCTCGCGGACGCCAAGGCGGAGATCGCCCTTCAGACCAACCGCGGCCGCAGAACGGGGTCGCTCGCAGACGCCATGCGCCAATCGGACGTCTTTATCGGCGTCTCGGGCCCCAACTGCGTCACGAAGGAGATGGTGGCGAGCATGGCGGAAGGCGCCATCGTGTTCGCCTGCGCCAATCCCACCCCCGAGATCTCCTATGAGGACGCTCTGGCGGCGGGTGCGGCGGTCGTCGGGACGGGCTCTTCGGAGAAGCCCAACCAGATCAACAACGTCCTCGTGTTCCCGGGGCTCTTCCGCGGCGCGCTGGACGTGCGGGCGAAGAAAATCGACTTCGGAATGATGTACGCCGCCGCGCGGGCGATCGCCTCCTGCGTGGGGGAGGCCGCGCTCTCGCCCGGGCACATCCTGCCCTACGCCTACGATCTCCGTTCGCACAAGGCGGTCGCGGCGGCAGTCGCCGAAGCGGCGCGGAAGAGCGGCGTCGCCCGCCGCTGAAAACTTCGGAAAAGCGCGGCGAAACGGTTGACGAAACCTTGCAAAAGGATTACAATAGAAGCGCACGGTAGAAATTTCACATAAGGAACGCGGGCATGATCACACACGGCAACGAAATCAAGCTGTTTGCGGGCAACTCCAATCTTCCTCTCGCGCGGGCGATCGCCGCGAAGCTCAACACGAGCCTCGGGGAAGTCGAAGTCACCAAGTTCTCGGATGGGGAGACTTCCGTTCACATCTGCGAGACGGTGCGCGGGCGGGACCTCTTCATCATCCAGTCCACCGCGGCGCCCGTCAACGACAATCTGATGGAGCTTCTCATCATGATCGACGCGGCGAAACGGGCCTCGGCGGGCAGAGTGACCGCCGTCATGCCGTATTTCGGCTATGCGCGGCAAGACCGCAAGGCGCGCTCCCGCGATCCCATCACGGCAAAGCTCGTCGCCGATCTGCTCACTTCGGCGGGCGCCGACCGTGTGCTCACGATGGATCTCCACGCCGCCCAGATCCAGGGATTCTTCAACATCCCCGTGGATAACCTCTTGGGCGGGCCGCTGCTCTACAGCTACTACGCCGATAAGCTCGGCGACGACTTCATCGTCGTCTCCCCCGATATCGGTTCGGTCAACCGCTCGCGGAAGGTGGCGGAACGCCTCGGCTGTCCGCTCGCCATCATCGATAAGCGCCGTCCGCGCGCGAACGTGATGGAAGTCATGAACATCATCGGCAACGTCGAGGGGAAGCGCTGTCTGCTCGTCGACGACATGATCGATACGGGCGGCACGATCGTGCAGGGCGCAGAGGCGCTCGTAGACGCGGGCGCGAAGGAGATCAAGGCATGCTGCACGCACGCGGTGCTCTCGGACCCCGCCGTGGAGCGGCTCGCCGCCTCCCCGATCGACGAGCTCGTGATGCTCGATACCATCCAACTCCCGCCCGAAAAACTTCTTCCCAAGATGAAGATCCTTTCGGTCGCGGAGATCTTCGCCGCGGCGATCGAGAACGTCTACCTCGATAAGCCGATGAGCAAGATCTACGATTGAGATCCCGCAAATTTTTCGGCGGCGCAACAGATCGCTCGAGGATTTAATCGACTACATCCCCCGGCTATTGCCGCCGCTCGCTCGGCTCTCCCGTATTCGAGGACCGATACAAGGTTAAGACGAAACAACGCATGCCGCCGCGATGAGCGGCGGTTTTTCCATCGGCAGGTAATTATGTTCTTGATCGTCGGACTCGGCAATCCCGAGGAAAAATACGCAAAGACGTTCCACAACATGGGCTTTCTCGCCGCGGCGGACTGCGCCGAACTTCTGCACGCCAAATTCAAGAAGAAGGAGTGCGAGGCGAGCGTCGCCGAGGCCTATCTCGCGGGCGAAAAGGTCATCATCGCCCGTCCGCTCACCTATATGAACTGCTCGGGGCGGGCGGTGAAACAGCTCATGAAGAAATACAAGATCGGCGAAAAGGAGCTTGTCGTCATCTACGACGACTACGATCTCCCCAAGGGGCACGTGCGCATCCGTCCCTCGGGCAGCGCGGGCACGCACAACGGCATGCGCTCGGTCATCGCCGAAACGGGCCTCTCCGCCTTTGCGCGCATCCGCATCGGCATCCGCGACGAAGGGGCGGCGAACATCCCGCTCATCGACTACGTCCTCTCCGAGGTGCGGCGGGAGGATTACGACCTCTTTGCGGCGGCTTCGAAGCGGGCGGCGGAAGCGGCGGTCGCGATCGCCTCGGGCACGCCGTTCGACCTTGTCATGACGAAATATAACGGTTGATCCATGCAATTCTTTACCTTTCAGCGCCTCGGCGGGGACTATCCCGCGCTCGGTGCAGACCTGAATCTCGGCGTCCCCACGGCAGTTTTCGGATTGGGCGACGCCGAAAAATATCTTATGGCGGCGATGGCGGGGCGCAGGCTCGTGTATATCACGGCGGACGCGCTCTCCGCACAGCGGGCGCAGGCGGCGATCTCGGTGCTCTCGGGCAAGCGGTGCGCCCTGCTCGCGGCGAAGGACGAGGTGCTCACCTACCGCAAGGCGCTCTCGCGGGACGCGCTCTACCGCCGTCTCACCGCGCTCCATGAATGGGCGTGCGGGGCGGAAGTGCTCGTCGCCGATATCGAAGCGCTCGTGCAGCTCGTGCCCGTGCGCGTTCCCGTCTGCACGCTGACCGTGGGCGGGGAGACCGACATGCGCGGGCTCATCGAGGCGCTCGTGCGCGCGGGGTATACGCGCGGCTACGACGTCGACGGCAAGGGCGCCTTCTCGGTGCGCGGCGATATCCTCGATATCTATCCCATCAACCTCGCCCATCCCGTGCGCATCGACTTCTTCGGCGACGAAGTGGAGGCGATCAAGCCCTACGACGAGACGACGGGGGAGCGCTATCCCCGGATCGACCGCGTGGAGATCGTCGCGGCGACGGACGTCATCCGCGCGGAGGGGGAGGAGGAGCGGCTCGCCCGCGTCTTCTCCGAAGAACTCTCGCACGCGCCCGACGCGAAGGCGTATGCCCGCCTTTCGGAGATTTTTTCCTCGGTCGCCGCTGAAGGTTATACCTCGGATTTTTTGCTTCCCGTGCTCTCGGGCGCGGGTTCGGTTTTCGGGCTTTTACCCGATGACGTCCTCCTCGTTTTCGACGAGACCAAGCTCATCCGCGATAAACTTAAGGGGCTGTATTCGGAGCACGCGGCGCGCCATAAATTGCTCTACGCGGGCGGCGAGACCGCGAAGTTCTCGCTCGGGCAATACCTCCCCGAGGAGACCTTTTCCTCCCTCGGCAGTCGCCCCTGCCTCGCCCTCCAGACCTTTGCGGGCGACGTGGGATTTTTCTCGCCGCTGCGCATCTACAACCTGAGATCCACGCCCGTCCACCGCTATCTCAATTCCCTGCCCGATTTCATCACCGACCTCCGCGTTTGGGAAAAGACGGGGTACCGTGTGTTGGTTTTTTGCGGTTCGCAGGAGCGCGTCGGGCTGCTCTCGGAGCGGCTTGCGGACGACGCGGTGCCCCACAGCGCCGTGCTTCCCGCCTTCGACGATCTCCGCGGGACCGTGCTGCTCTCCGCCTCCCTCGAGCACGGATTTTTGCTGCACGGCTGCAAGATCGCCGTGATCGGCACGGGCGATCTCTACACCAAGGCGGCCGCCCGCCGCATCAAGCGCCGCCGCGGCGACCTCTTCGTCGCGCCCGAGGTGGGCGACTATGCCGTCCACGAGATGTACGGCGTGGGGCGCATCACGGGGACGAAAAAGATCGAGACGACCGACAGCACCAAGGAGTATATCGCCCTCGAATATAAGGACGGCGACACCCTCTATGTGCCCGTCGAGCAGATGGATATCCTCTCCAAATACATGGGCGGGGAGAATCCCACGCTCTCCAAGATCGGCGGGGGCGAGTTCGAACGGGTGAAGGCGCGGGTGCGTGCCTCCCTCAAAAAGATGGCGTTCGACCTGAAGCAGCTCTACGCCGAGCGGCAGGAAAAGCGGGGATACGTGTTCCCCGAATTCCGCGAGGAGATGGAGGAGTTCGAGGCGGCGTTCCCCTACGAGGAGACGGCGGACCAGCTCCAATCGGTCGCCGAGATTAAGGCGGACATGTGCTCGGAGAAGGTGATGGACCGCCTGCTCTGCGGCGACGTCGGCTTCGGCAAGACGGAAGTCGCCCTGCGCGCCGCATACCTCTGCATCCTCGCGGGTCGGCAGGTCGCGCTCATGTGCCCGAGCACCGTGCTCTCCGAACAGCACTTCCGCACGGCGACCGAGCGCATGGGGGAGTTCGGCGTGCGCGTCGCCTCGCTCAACCGCTTCCGCACCGAAAAGGAGGTCTCCGAGACCCTCGCCGCGCTCAAACGGGGGGAGATCGATCTCGTCGTCGGCACCCACCGCCTGCTCTCTCAGGACGTCGTGTTCCGCGACCTCGGGCTACTCATCCTCGATGAGGAACAGCGCTTCGGCGTCGAGCACAAGGAGAAGATCAAGAACGTGAAGCGGGACGTGGACTGCCTCACGATGACGGCGACGCCCATCCCGCGCACCTTGCACCTCTCCCTCTCGGGCATCCGCGACATCTCGACCATCCAGACGCCGCCCGTCGCCCGCCTGCCCGTGCAGACCTACGTCGCCGAGGAGACCGAGACGCTCATCCGCGACGCCTGCGTCCGCGAGCTCTCGCGCAAGGGGCAGATCTTTTTGCTCTACAACCGCGTGGAGACCATCGATACCTTCGCGCGGCACATCGCCGCGATCGTCCCCGAGGCGCGCGTCGCCGTCGCCCACGGGCGGATGGACCGCGCGGCCCTCGACCGCAACGTGTTCGGCTTCTACCGCGGGGAATACGACCTGCTCGTGACGACGACGATCATCGAGAACGGCATCGACCTTCCCAACGCGAACACGCTCATCGTGATCGACGCCGACCGCCTCGGCATCTCCCAGCTCTACCAGCTGCGCGGAAGAGTGGGGCGGGGGGCGCGGCTCGCGCACGCCTACTTCACCTATAAGCCCGAAAAGGTCATGACGGCGAACGCCGCCGAGCGGCTCAAAGCCATCATGCAGTTCACCGAGCTCGGCTCGGGCTTCCGCATCGCCATGCGCGACCTCGAGATCCGCGGCGCGGGGAACGTCCTCGGCGCCGAGCAGCACGGGCACATGGATAAGGTGGGCTACGAGCTCTACGCGAAGATCCTCAAGGAGGAGCTCACGGGCGAGCGGCAGGAGCTCGTCGATCTCGACGTCAAGATCTCCGCGTTCCTGCCCGAAAATTACATCGAATCCCCCGCGGGGCGCATGGATTGCTACAAGCAGATCGCCGAGATCCGCAGCGCCAAGGATTACAAGCGCGTCTGCACGGCGATGGAGGAGAACTACGGTCCGCTCCCGCCCTCCGCGGAGAACTTGCTCGTCATCGCGCTCATGAAGAGCTTCGCCCAGCGCCTGCGCGTCCGCCGCATCGCCGTCGGGCAGAAGGGCGGGCTCGTCGAATTCTCCGCGCTCGAAGCGCTCGGCAGCGAGGGCGTCTCGGCGGCCATCGAGAAATACGGCACGCGCGTCAGCCTCGAAATGACGAGCGCGCCCTGCATCCGCTTCCGTCCCGAGGCGGACGGCGCCCGCACGATGATCCGCATGACCCGCTTTTTGCAGTTCGCCTGCGGCATGAAGTGAACAAAAACCCGAGAAATTGCAAAAAAATAAGAATTTTTCCCCGATATAGGGCGAGAAATAATTGCATTCGGCGGGGAAATAGGGTATAATAGATAAAGCTGTACAGCGCGTGCCCGTTCGCGCGCGCGAAGAAAATACGCATTACAGTCGGAGCAACGCTATGAAAAATGGAAAGAGAGCGGCAGTGGTCGCTCTGTCGGCGGTCCTCGCCTGCGCTTCCCTCGCGGGGTGCGACCGTCTCACAACCGTGAATACCGCAAAGGACTACGCGCAGATCATCGCCGAAGTCGATCTCACCGCGAGCGAGGATTATGCCGCGGGCGGAACGTTTGCCGCATACCGCGATCTCGTCGAGACGGGCAGCATCAGCAAGCGCGATCTCATCATGAGCTACCTCTCCTCGGGGTACAGCATCCAGCAGCAGTACGGTTGGTCGTATCGGGATATCTTCGAAATGATCATCGAGAGTCTCGTCAACCGCCAGATCTTCGTGCAGTATTCCAAGACCTACCTCGCCCAGAACGGCGCGGGGGACGATAAGTATACCGTCGACGGCTACAAGGCGGCGATGGCGGGCGATTTCCCGTGCGAAGAGGCGCGCGTCGCCGCAGGGCTCGCCTATTTCCTCACCGCGGACGAGAAGAGCAAGGCCGATTACGACCTGCGCGTCTCCATCAACGGGCAGATCGATACCTATGAGGAAGCGATCATCGACTTCGAAGAGGATCACGCCCACACCGCGGATAGCGACGTCCGCACCCTTCCCACGGGCGCGGAGACCGAGGACGCCGAGTATTTCGACGTAAATTACCGCATCTACACGGGCGCGGAGGCGCCCTCGGCGCTCGGCACCTACGAGAAGCCCGATGGTTCCACGGCTTCCACCCGCAAGCGCGCCTACGAGAAGTATCTCGCCTCCCTGCGCTCCAACAACCTGCTCGAAGAGGGCGAGGATACGAGCAACTTCGAGAGCCTGCGCTATTTCGCGCTCGAACAGAAGTCTGCCTACGAGACGGCCGTCATCAACAAGGTGATGGATCTCTTCGAGGACGAGGCGGAGAAGGATTTCAGGGAATCGTGGGTGCAGGAGGTCTACGAGGAGACGCTCAACACCCAGAAGGAGACCTACAACAGCAATAAGTCCACGTTCGAGACCGATCTCAACGCGATGTCGGATAGCAAGTTCGTGCTCGCGGCGCCGCAGTCCGAGGACGCTTCGGGCAATCCCGTCAACGACGCCTACGGCTTCGTCATCAATATCCTGCTTCCCTTCTCGGCAACGCAGTCGGCTGCTTTGGACCGCGTCTCCAACGACCTCGGCGACGAAAAGGGCAACGTGTTCGCGGCGCGCGCCAATCTCCTCCGCGGGATCCGCGCGACCGACCAGCGCGGCACATGGTTCACGGGCCACGAGGATTATTCCTTCGCAGCCGATGAGAACGCCTATAAGGGCGCAGGCGACCGCAACTATCTCTTCTTCGAGAACGGGCTCAAAAATTCCTCGGGCGACGATGCGCGCTACGAGCCCCTCAAAAATTACTACGGCGAATACACGTTCAACGGCGCCGTCGAAAAGGACGCCGAGGGCGAATACACGATCACGCCCGAGAAGATCACGATCGACGGATTCCTCGGCGAGATGAAGGGGTATCTCGAACACATCGGGCTTCCCGTCGCGGTCGAGACCAAGGCGGATCCCGAAGCCTACTACGCCAACGAGGATTACTACTACACCGCGGACGCGGCGGACGGCAGCTACCGCGCGGGCGACGTCGATTACTCCAAGTTCATCTACGAGACGGGAAAGATCGAGTACTTCAAGACCAACCAATACAATGCCAACGATCTCTTCTATGCGGGCAGCAAGGAAAACGACGCGTTCTCCGTCATAAACGAGCTCTCCTTCGCGTATAATACGGATACGGCGGGGCTGAACTCCTATCTCGGCTATATGATCTCGCCGTATAAGACGTCGTTCATGTCCGAATTCGAGTACGCGGCACAGATCGCCGTTGCAAACGGCGCGGGCTCGTATGCGGTCATTCCCACCGATTACGGCTGGCACATCATCTACTGCACGTTCTCGTTCGCGGATGCGGAGACCCCGTTCAATTTCGTCTATGAGGACCGCAACGTGGAAGGGAAGTTCTCCAACCTCTACTTCGAACAGATGAAGTCGGAGACGCTGTCGGACGATGCTTCCCGCCGCCAGACGGAGGCGATCAACAAGTACGCCGACGACTGCGTGAAGCAGTACACGGATCGCTGGAAGGATCTTGCGGATATGGACAACGCATAAGGGCGTTGCATGGAGTTTTTCAAAGCGATCTTCACATCTATATTGCTCGGTACGGTGCAGGGACTCACAGAGTTCCTGCCCGTTTCATCGAGCGGACATCTTGTCCTCATCGAGCGGCTGCTCGGCGTTTCGTTCGTCGGCGGCGCGCTCTTTTTTCACCTCATGTTGCACCTCGGGTCGCTCGTCGCCGTCCTTATCGCGATGCGCAAAGAGATCAGAGCGGCGTGCAAAAGGCCCGTGGCGCTCCTCATGCTGTTTACGGCGACCCTTCCCGCGGGGGCGGCGGCCTTCTTCGCCGAAAAGATCGACGGGCTCTTCATGGGGGACCGCGGGCTCGCGGTTTTGTGCGTGTTTTTCGGGATCACGGCGGTGCTGCTGCTCGCCGCCGAGCTCGTCGCGACGCGGCGGAAGCGCGCAAAGCCCTTCGGATGGGGGCAGGCGGCGGCGATGGGATTCATGCAGGCGGTCGCCGTGCTCCCCGGGATCTCGCGCAGCGGCTCGACGATCGCCGCGGGCGTCTTTGCGGGCGCGAGCGCGGAGGACGCCTCGAAATTCTCCTTCCTGATGAGCATTCCCGTCATTCTCGGGGGCGCGGTCCTCGGGATCGCGGAGATCGCCGCCTCGCCCACCGTGCGGATGGGGCCCGCGGAGGGCGTCGGGCTCGCCTGCGGCATGCTCGCCGCGGCGGTTTCGGGCTATTTTGCCCTCCGCCTGATGCGGAAGGCGATGGGGCGGGCGAACTACAAGTGGTTTGCGCTCTATCTTATCCTGCTCTCGCTCGCGGGGCTGTGGCTCGACCTCCTCGCGTGACTTTTCCCGACGGCAAACGCAAAAAATAACGCAAAAATGCAACGCAAAACGCCGCGGCAACCGCCGCGGCGCTCTACATCTTCGGTTCATTTTGGTGTGCCGAGCACCAAAAGGCGCAGCCTGCGCCCTTCAGGGCTCCGATTCATAGTGGCATCCGGAATATTGCGCGGGCGGCATCGCCTCGCCTTCGCCGACATAGATCGTATTCACAGTCCTTCCGTCGCGGTCGATGAGCCGATAAGCGCCCGTCTTGGGGCATACATCTCCGGAATTCAGTCGCATAAATTCACCTCCGATACCCACAGTATGTGCGCGGATGCGGAGGTTATGCGCTCAATTTTCCCCGCGGCAGATGTGCTCGATCTCCTCGAGCTCCTCCTCGGAGAAGCAGGGATCGACGCGCAGATTGTCGAGGATCTGCGCGGAGGAAGAGGCGCCCACGATGACGCTCGTCACCGCGCTGTCTTTGAGCACCCACGAGAGGGCGAGTTCGGGAAGCGTCTGCCCGCGGCGGACGGCGACGTCGTGCAGGGCGGCGAGTTTGTTCAGGAGGGCGTCCGTGAGGCGCTCCTCCTTGAGCGTGAAACTCTTGCGCATGCGGCTGTCCGTGGGGATCCCGCCGCGGTACCGCTCGGTGAGCAGCCCCTGCGCGAGGGGGGAATAGGCGATGATCCCGAAGCCCTGCGCCGCGGCATAGTCTTTGAGGCCGTCCTCTTCGATCGTGCGGTCGAGGAGGTTGTAGCACACCTGGTTGAGCACGAAGGGCGTGCGGAGTTCGCGGAACACGGCGACGGCCGCCTCCGTCTGGGCGCGGTTGTAGTTGGAGATCCCGATATAGAGCGCCTTGCCCTGTTCGACGAAGCGGTGCAGGGCATAGCAGGTCTCCTCGATGGGCGTCTCGGGCGCGGGACGGTGGTGATAAAAGATATCCACATAGTCGAGCCCCATGCGCTTCAAGCTCTGGTCGAGGGAGGCGGTGAGGTATTTTTTGCTGCCGCCGTCGCCGTAGGGGCCCTTCCACATGCCGAAGCCCGCCTTGGTGGAGATGCAGAGCTCGTCGCGGTATCCCGCGAGATTTTCGCGCAGGATGCGGCCGAAGTTCTCCTCCGCGGCGCCGCCCCGCGGGCCGTAGTTGTTGGCGAGATCGAAGTGGCACACGCCGTGATCGAAGGCGGTGAGCACCATGTCGCGCATGTTCTCGAAGCTATCGAAACTGCCGAAGTTGTGCCAGAGCCCGAGGGAGACCTCGGGAAGTTTCAGCCCGCTCTTGCCCGCGCGGCGGTAGTGAACGGCTTCCTTTTTATAGCGCATGGGGTCGGGAATGCGCTCCTTGTTCTGCATGAGATGCTTGATCGTGCTTTCGTCGAGCCACTGCCCGCCGAGATATTTCTTGTTTTCCATGAGAGACCTTCCGTAGTTTTCTACGAGCCATGATAGCACATCCGCTCGGGAAATGCAAGCGTTGGGAAGAAACCCGTGCAACTTTATTTACACGTGAACCAAACGGCGCGCCGTCCGCATAGGATGATAAAAACAGACGGGGGAAGTCATTCTATGCGGCAAGCGTGCATCAAGACCTGCGAAAGAGAAGTGCGGGAGGCGCGGCTGCTCGCGCCGCTCTATGCGGGGCGGTGCGGGATCCTCACGGCGACGTTGCAATATGTGTTCCAGACGGTCGTCCTCGGCGGGAGCGGAGAGGGCGAAGCGGCGCGCAGTCTCGAGCGGCTCGCCGCCGATCGGCTCTACGATCTCGAGAAGCTCGGCGCCCTTCTGAAGTCCCTCGGCGCGGACCCGCTCTTTTCCGCCTGTCCGCCCTATCCCGTCTCATTTCATACGGCAGCGTATGTCGATTATTCGCGTTCGCTCCCGCAAATGCTCGCCGCCGATCTCCGCCTCGAACGGGAGATCCTGCATGCCCTCGACGCCCTCGGCGCCACGCTCGAAGGGGAAGCCGCGGAGACGGCCCGCCGCCTGCACGAGCGCACGCGCGGCTATATCGACCGCCTGTGCCGCCTCGACGGGCGGGAGGATTAGCAGAGGTCGCCGAACTTTTCGGGCATGAATTTCCAATAGCGCACGGGCATGTATCCGCGCATCTGTTTGAGCCGTTCGCGGGAGGGGATGTTCACGCTCTTATAGTATTTTTTCCAGAGCGCCTGCCATGCCCCTTCATCCGCGGAGAGGGCGACCTCGGCGCGGTCGAGGGGGGCGAGGAAGGTATGTTCGCCGTCGTAGACCGCCGCCCGTTTGCGCTTGACGTCGTGGATGACGAAGGGGAAGCGGGGCAGCCGCGCGCGGAAGTGGGGCACGAGCAGATCGCAGATGTCGTTGTCGGGCGCGATGGGGGCGTACAGCGCCCCGCTGGCGCTCTCGAGAAAGCGCACGAACCCGTGGAAGCGGTGCACTTCGAATTGCACGCGGCGGATGCAGTCCTCCGCGGCGGCGACGGCGTCCTCGGCGAGCATGGCGCGCACGGGGCATTTGCGCGCCGCGATCAGGCGGAAATAGTCGAGCGCCACCTTGTCGCGGTCGTCCGCGCCCGAACGCAGGAGAAGATCGAGGTCCTCCATGCACTTGGGGTCGTATCGCAGGAGCCGCTTTTCGGCCTTTTCCGCGCGCACGGGGTCGGCGTGGACAAACACCGATTGCTCGCCCAGCCCGAGTTGTGCGCTGCGCGAGGAGAGCACGGCTTCGCCGTCGGAATAGGCGGCGAGAAGGGCCGTGAGGAAGCTCTGTTTGGTACCGTCGTAGAAGTAGATCATAGTTCGCCCGTGCGTGCGGTCCTTGCCGCTTCGAGTTCGCGGAAGAGGTCGAGCTGCACGGCGTTTTCCCGCGCCTCGCCCGCCGTGAGCAGCCCGCGGAGCGCCGCGGGGTTCTCGGTGCCGAAAAATTTCCCGTCCGCCGTGAGGAAGTGCCGCGCCCGTTTGAGGACGACCCGCATCTTCTGAAGGTCCGCAAAGCCGAGCCGCGCATATCTCCGCGCCGAGAGGATCTTCTGCGCGCTCCTTGCCCCGATCCCGGGCACGCGGAGCAGCATTTCGAGGGGCGCGCGGTTGACTTCGACGGGGAAGAACTGCGGGTTCCGCAGCGCCCACGCGCACTTGGGATCGAGCTCGAGAGAGAGATTCCCGTCGTCCTCCACGATCTCCTCCGCCGTAAAACCGTAGAAGCGGAGCAGCCAATCGGCCTGGTAGAGCCTGTGTTCCCGCATGGGCTTTGCGCCGACGGCGGGCAGCAGGCGATCGTGCACGACGGGCACATAGGAGGAATAATAGACCCGTTTGAGCCCGTTCGCGCGGTAGAGGCTCTGCGTGAGCCGCAGGATCTGCCCGTCGGGCTCGGGCGAGGCGCCGACGATCATCTGCGTCGTCTGCCCCGCGGGGAGGAAGTAGCCCCGCCGCTTTTCCGCGCGGAAGGCGAGCGCCTCCCGTTGCAGCTGTTTCATGGGCAGAAGCAGGCTCTCCTTGCTCTTTTGCGGGGCGAGGAGTTTGAGGCTCGCCTCGGAGGGCAGTTCGATGTTGTAGCTCATGCGGTCGGCGTACTGCGCCGCCTCGCGCGCGAGCAGGGGGTCGGCATGGGGGATGCCCTTCACGTGGATGTATCCGTGAAATCCGTATTCGGTGCGCAGCAGTTTCACGGTGCGGACAAGCTGTTCCATCGCGTAGTCGGGGGACTTCACGACGGCGGAGGAGAGGAAGAGCCCCTCGATGTAGTTCCGCTTGTAGAAATCCATCACGAGGGTGCAGATCTCCTCGGGGGTCGCCGTCGCCCGCGGAACGTCGGCGTCCGCGCGGGACATGCAGTATTTGCAGCGGAAAATGCAGTCGTTGGAGAGCAGGATCTTGAGCAGGGAGATGCACCTGCCGTCGGGCGTGAAGGAGTGGCAGCAGCCCGCGGCATAGCCGTTCCCGATCCCGCCCTCGTTTTTGCGCTTGCTCCCCGAGGAGGAGCAGGAGACGTCGTATTTCGCGCTCTCGGTGAGAATTTGCAGTTTTTCTTCGGAGATCATCGCCTTCCTCCCGTTTTCTCCATTATACGCCCGTTCCGCGGAAAAGTCAAACGTTTGTTCCTGATTTTATGAACTTTTGTTTGAGTAATTTTTCTTGCATTTTCCGATGAAATATGATATACTGTATGCGGAAGCCTTTCGGGGAACCTTTTTCCCGCGTTTGCGGGTGGGCGGAGGGCACATTCTTGGAGCTCGGAGGAAATGATGAAGATTCTGATCGTAGACGATGAAGAAATGATCCGCAAAGTTCTGCGCGAATACGTGGAGTTCGAGGGCGGAGAGGCGGACGAAGCGGAGGACGGCATGGAGGCGGTGCGGATGTGCCGCGAGACGGAGTACGACGTCGTGCTCATGGACATCATGATGCCCAAGCTCGACGGGTTTTCCGCCGTCAAGGAGCTGCGCAAGTTCTCCACAGTGCCCGTGATCATGCTCTCCGCGCGCGGCGAGGAATACGATAAACTCTTCGGCTTCGAGATCGGCTCGGACGACTACGTGACCAAGCCCTTCTCGCCCAAGGAAGTCATGGCGCGCATCCATGCCGTCGTGCGGCGCGGAAAGACGGTCCCGAGCGGGGAGATCTATGAATTCGAGGGGCTCAAGATCGACGTCACGGGGCGCAACGTGTATGTGGACGGCGAAAAGGCCGATCTTACGCCCAAGGAATACGAACTGCTCTTCTATTTCGTGCAGAACGCGGGCGTCGCGCTCACGCGGGAGCGCCTGCTCAACAAGGTCTGGGGCTACGATTTCTACGGCGACGACCGCACGGTGGATACGCATGTGAAGATGCTCCGCAGCAACCTGAAACAATACAGAAAATACATCGTGACCCTGCGCGGGCTCGGCTATAAGTTCGAGGTCTGACCGCATGCCCGAGAGCGCGCGTCGGAAAAAAACACGGACGGCGCAGAGCCTGAATTTCGTTCTTTGGTTTGCGTTCAGCGTCTTTGCGCTCGTCATCGTCATATTGTATGTCGCGGTGCAGAGCCTGCTCATCGGCACCTTCTACCGCAGGCAGGAAGTGAGCACCATGCAGGACGCCGCGATCGGATTCATGGCGGCGCTCGGCGAGGACAGCACGCCGACGTCCGTCCGCAGGGCAAAGCGGACGACGGAGTCGCGCTACGGCGTCACGGTCCTGCTCATCGACCGCACCGACGGCACCGATCTTCTCGACGAGACGGACGGAACGAGGTATCCTTCGATCGCCGAGCGGCTCGGCAATCTCTTTTCGCAGGGGCGGGGGGAGTATGTCCTCATCTCCAATTCGAACGAACTCGGCTACGGGCGGCGCGTGACGTGGGCGGGGACGGACTGTTTTGTCTATGTCGCCACTTCGGTCGCCCGCCTCACCGCCATGGAGCACGGTTTGAAGTGGCTGTCGCTTGCGACGGCGGTCTTTTCCGTCGTGCTCGCCTTCCTCGCGAGCGGGTTCGTCGCCATGCTCATCACCAAGCCCGTCACGGAAGTCACCCAGCAGGCGAAGGAGCTTGCGAGCGGGCACTACGATTTCACCGTGAAGCGGGATTACTTCTGCACGGAGATCTCCGAGCTCGCCGACGCGCTCGACTACGCGCGGCAAGAGGTCTCCAAGGCGGACGCCATGCAGCGGGAGCTCATCGCGAACGTCTCGCACGACTTCAAGACGCCGCTCACCATGATCAAGGGCTACGCCTCGATGATCCTCGAGATCTCGGGGGACGATAAAGAAAAACGCGAACAGCATGCCCGCGTCATCATCGAGGAGAGCGACCACCTGACGGCGCTCGTCGAGGACCTGCTCGACCTCTCCAAACTGCGTGCGGGCGTGGGGGCGCATGCGCCCGCCACCTTCAACCTCTCCGAGTCGGTCTACAAGATCGCCGCGCGCTTCGATTATCTCGTCGAGACGCAGGGCTACCGCTTCGAGACCGAGATCGAGGAGGACCTCTATGCCTATGCCGACCGCGGGCGCATCGAGCAGGTCATCTACAACCTCCTCGGCAACGCCGCCAACTACACGGGCGAGGACAAGCGGGTCCTCATCCGCCTGTTCGCGACGGAGAAGGGGACCCGCCTCGAGGTCGAGGATACGGGCAAGGGCATCCCCGCGGAGGAGATCGATACGATCTGGGACCGCTACTACCGCGCGCAGAACACGCACAAGCGGCCCGCGCAGGGCACGGGGCTGGGGCTCTCGATCGTCAAGAACATCCTCTCCGTGCAGGGCTGTCCCTTCGGCGTGACTTCGCAGGTGGGCAAGGGGAGCTGTTTCTGGGTGGAATTTCCCGCCCCGCCCGATGAGATCGCGTAGCCCCGCACAGGGTCCGCGTCGAAGGGGGCGGCGGAACGCAGAATATGCGGCGGCAATTCGGGAATTTTTTTGCGATTTCCCGTTGACAAATGCGTTCGCTTCGTGTATAATACCTTTATCCCCCGCGGGGGCAAACATCGTGAAAGCGGCAGATCCGCATTGGGGAGCGGATGGGCTGAAAGAGTTGAGGGCGGTTTCGCAGGAATGCGGAAGCGCCCGCTTTTTTGCCTTGAAACGCTTGCATTTTCCGCGCGGATGTGCTATACTGGTCGTACCTGAACGGAAAGGGGACTGACCGCAAAGGGCAAACCGAGAGACCGCGGCGCCGCAGTGCGCCTTGCTCCCTTTGTCCTTTTTTGCGGCAAAGGGAGATTTTTTATGGAAAAGAACATGCTGGATAGTGCGAACCGCTATGTCGCGCCCGCGGGGGAGACAAAGCGCCTCGCCGTCCTCTCGGTCATCGTGGAGGACCTTGCGCGCGCGGCGGAAGTCAACGCCCTGCTCTCGGAATTCGGGACGTACATCGTCGGCAGAATGGGGATCCCCTACCGCGAGCGTGGGGTCTCGGTCATCTGCGTCGTGCTCGACGCTCCGCCCGCCGCCGTCAACGCGCTCACGGGCAAACTCGGCGCGCTCCACGGCGTCACGGCCAAGACGCTTTTCAGTAAATTTTAAGGTATGGACAAAATAATCGACTACAGGAGGTCACTTATTATGAAAAAGACAAAGATCGTACTGTGCGCCGCACTCTGCGGCGCGGCAATTTTCGGCGCCGTCGCCTGCACGTCCGGGCCCGACGCGCCCGCGCCCGGAGCTGCCTGTTTCGACATCGCGGGCAGCCTTCAGGAGCTCTATGGGGAAGGCGGCTATCCGCAGGCCGTGCTCGTCGCGAAGAATTCTGTCATCGAAGCCGATCCCGCCGCCGTCGCCGCCATGCTCTCCTATATGGACGGGGCGGACGAATATCTCGCCTCGGCGGATCCCGCGGCCGTCGTCTCGGGGCTCTCGGGCTGCTACGCCGAGGGGCTCACCCCGTCGCTCAACGCCAAAAACCTCACGAAAGAGGTCATCGCGAACTGCTCGGTGAAGTTCACCCCCGCAAAGGACGCCAAGGCGCGGGTGGACGCCTTCCTCACGCAGCTCATCGCCATCGACGAGACCTTCACTTCTGCGGCCGCCGACGCCTTCTACTACGAGGGCGGCGCCGAGGCGGGAACGATCTCGGGCAAGTATCAGGTGTACGCACCCGACGGCGCGCCCGCGCTCGCGCTCTCCTATGCCGTCGCCCAAACGGAGGGGGATGTGTTCGATTATCACGTCGTCGCGGCGAATACGATCGCGGCGCAGGTGACGGGCGAAGCGCCCAAAGCGGACTTCTGCGTGCTCCCCGTCAACGCCGCCGCGAAGCTCCTCGGCAATGGGACGAGCTACAAGATGCTCGGCGTCGTCACCAACGGCAACATGTATTTCATCCGTTCGCACAACGACCTCGGCAACGTCAACAAGGGGAGCCTTGCCAAGCTCAAGGGGATGACGGTCGGCGTCGTCCAGCTCAACAACGTCCCCGGGCTCACCCTGCAGGCGGTGCTGAAAGCTGCGGGCGTGGACTATCAGATCATCGACAGCAACGCCCTCCCCGCGGAGGATAAAGTCAACCTCATCGCCTTTGCCGACGCCTCCACCGTCGGCCCCGCCGCAGGATGCGATTACTACCTCTGCCCCGAACCCGCCGCAACGACCAAGGTGACGGCGTTCAAAGCCCAACAGACGAAGTGAAGAAGAACCTGCTCTTTTCCGCCCTCGCGATCGTCGCGATGTGGCTCACATGGATCGCGGCGTACTTCATCGTGCGCAACGATTATCTCCTGCCCTCCTTTTGGGAGACCTGCGGGGAGATCGGGCGGCAGCTTGTCGGCGCCGCCTTTTGGCGTGCCTTCGCGGGGACGCTCCTGCGCACGCTTGCCGCGTTCGGGCTTGCGCTCGCGCTCGCCGTCGCGCTCGCCTGCTGCGCCGCGCTCTCGGGGGCCGTCCGCGCCTTTTTCGCGCCCGTCGTCTCGGTGCTGCGCACCGTCCCCACGATGGCGGTCATCCTCATTTTGCTTCTGTGGACGTCGCACGCCGTCGCGCCCGTCCTCGTCTCCCTGCTCGTGCTCTTTCCCGCGCTCTACGCCGCCCTGCTCGCGAGTCTCGACGAGGCGAAGGAACATTACGGCCTGCTCTGCCGCGCCTTCAAGGTATCCGCCCCGCGGAAGATCTTCAAGCTCTATCTCCCCGCCGTCGCGCCGTCCGTCCTCGCGCAGGCGGGGTCCATCCTCTCGATGGGGCTCAAGATCACCGTCTCGGGGGAGGTGCTCGCCCAGACCTTCCGCAGTCTCGGCGGCGCCATGCAGGACGCCCAGCTCGGCCTCGAGATCCCGAGGCTCTTCGCGCTCACCGTCCTCGTCGTGCTCCTCGGTTTTTTGCTCGAGGGGGGGTGCCTTCTCCTTTCGAAATGTATCGTGAGGTGGCGGGAATGAAACTTACAGCGATCCGAAAAACCTACGGGGAGCGGGTCGCCCTCGCGCTGCCCGATCTCGAATTGGAGGCGGGGCGGATCACCGCGATCCTCGGCGAGAGCGGCGCGGGAAAGACGACGCTGCTCAACATTGTCGCGGGAATGACTGCGCATGCGGGAAGCGTGGAGGGCGCGGGGGAGACTTCCTATCTCTTCCAGGACCCCAAGCTCCTGCCCCATCTCACCGTGGAGGGCAACCTGCGCTTCGTCCTGCCCAAGGCGCTGTGGGGCGCGATCCCCGCGATGCTCGGGCGGGTGGGGCTTGCGGGCAGGGAGACCTCCCGCCCCCGCGAACTCTCGGGGGGAGAGAAACAGCGCGTCGCCATCGCCCGCGCCTTCCTCTATCCCCACGATACCCTGCTCATGGACGAGCCCTTCTCCTCGCTCGGGCTCTCCCTCAAAAAATCGCTCATCGCGCTCACGAAGGACCTCTGGCGGGAACGGCGGCAGACGGTGCTCTTCGTCACGCACGACGTGCGCGAAGCGGTCTGCCTTGCCCACCGCGCGATCGTCCTGCGCCAAGGGACGCTGTGCGGCGACTTCGCGCTCGGCGAGGAGGAACGCGACTTCTTCGCGCCCCAGCCCATGGAAGCGCCGCTCATCCGCGCCCTCACCGCCGCGGAAGCGCCGTGAGCGCATGGTTGTTTTTGCGTGCGTCCGCGGATCCCGCGGCGCACCGTTCTCCGCGCGGAGCGTTTGCCCCGCGCTTTTTTTGCAAAAACGGCGAAAAATAAAAATTATTTTCACAACACGTCTTGACAACCCCCCGCCGTCTTTTATATAATATGGATAAAACGGGAGAGGGGAGAGCTTTCATGCGGGAGATCATCGCAAGGCGCAACCACAAGCTCATCTATCGCGAGGGGGATACGCTCGTCAAACTTTTCGACGCCTGTTATTCCCAGTCCGAGATCTTGAACGAGGCGATCAACCAGGTCCGCATGGCGGAGACGGGGCTCAACGTGCCCCGCTTCCATGCCGTCACCGTCATCGACGGTAGGTCGGCGATCGTCATGGACTACGTTGCGGGCGAGACCTTCCACTCCCTGCTTTGCGCGCATCCCGAGCGCCGCGCGGAGCTTCTGCGCCGCTTTGTCGGTATCCAGCGGGACATCCATTCCCGCAAACATCTGCTGCTCACGAAGTACGTCGATAAGCTCAAGCGCAAGATCCTCTCCTCCGAGCTCGACGCCTCCACCCGCTACGATCTCTCGATGCGGCTCGACGCCATGCGCCCCCACACGCACGTTCTGCACGGCGATTTCACCCCGGGCAACGTGCTCATCACGGCGAGCGGCGAACCCTGCATCCTCGATTGTTCGCACGCCAGCCAGGGGAATGCGACGGCGGACGCCGCCAAGAGCTATCTGCTCCTCCGCATGGAGGGCGAGGACGAGCTCGCCGAGGCGTACATCGCCGAATTCTGCCGACAGGCGAACGTCGCGCGGGCGTATGTCAACGAATGGATCCCGCTCATCGCCGCGGCACAGCTCGGTCGGGCGGAGGGCGCGCAGCGGGAGATGCTGCTCGCATGGACGGCGGAGGAGATCTGATGCATAAATTCGATACCAAAGTTCAGCTTCTGAAATACAAAGTCCTGCGGGAAGTCGCCCGTCTCTCGTGGGACGACGCCCTGCTCGAGAACGTCACCGAGATCCCCAAGACGCTCGCCCCCGGCAAGGTGCCGACGATGCGCTGCTGCATCTACAAGGAGCGGGCGATCCTCTCCGAGCGCGTCAAGCTCGCCATCGGCGGGAACAAGCACAACAAGAAGGTCATCCAGGTCATCGACATCGCCTGCGAGGATTGCCCCGCGGGCGGCTACGAGGTGACGAGCGCTTGCCGCGGCTGTCTCGCGCACCGCTGCGAAGAGGCGTGCAAGAGGGACGCAATCTCCTTCGACCGCACCCAGAAGGCATATATCGATAAAACCAAGTGCGTGGAGTGCGGCGCCTGCGCCAAGGCCTGCCCGTATAACGCGGTCTTTAACTTCAAGCGCCCCTGCGAGCAGAGCTGCAAGGGGAAGGCGATCTCCGTCGGAAAGGAGAAAGAGGCGGTCATCGACTACGAGAAGTGCACCGCCTGCGGCGCCTGCGTCTACGCCTGCCCGTTCGGGGCGATCACCGACCGCAGCTACATTCTCGACGTCATCGACCTCATCCTGAAGGCGCAAAAGGGCGGCGGCAAGATCTATGCGCTCGTCGCGCCCGCCATCGCGGGGCAGTTCGCCTACGCCGAACTCGGGCAGGTCGTAAGCGCCATCCTCGCGCTCGGCTTTACGGGGGTCGCGGAAGTCGCGCGCGGCGCCGATCTCGTCGCGTGGGAGGAGGCAAAGGAGATCGGCGAAAAGGGGAAGCTCATCTCTTCCTGCTGCCCCGCGTTCGTCTCCTATGTCGAGAAGAACTTCTCTGCGCTCAAACCCTATATTTCCCGCAATCTCTCGCCCGCAGGCACGATCGCGCGCGAGATCAAGCAGAGGGAGCCCGCCGCAAAGACGGTGTTCATCGGGCCCTGCACGGCGAAAAAATCCGAATTCCAGCGCCCCGAATACAGGGGACTCATCGACAGCGTGCTCACCTTCGAGGAATTGCAGGCGCTCATCGACAGCCGCGACATCGCGGTCGAGACCCTGCCCCCCACGGCGCTTGCGGACGCCTCTCCCTATGGCAGACGGTTCGCGCGTTCGGGCGGGGTCGCCGAGGCAGTCGCGGCCGCGCTCCGCGCGCAGGGGAGCGATTTCGCGCTCGAACCCATCGTGTGCAGCGGCATCGAGGAGTGCAGGCAGGCGCTTCTGCGCATGAGCAAGGGCGTTTTGCCGCAAAATTTCATCGAGGGCATGGCCTGCGTCGGCGGTTGCGTCGGCGGGGCGGGCTGTCTCCGTCACGGGGCGGCGGCAACGGCGGAGGTCGAGCGCTACGGCGCCGCGGCGGAGGGAACGCCGATCGCTCCGTCCCCCGATCGCCGCACCGCATAAAAAGCGCGGGATCCGCCGCGCGGCAGAAATTCCGAAATGCAAGGAGGTCATATGAAGGTACTCGTCACAGGAGGCGCGGGCTACATCGGCTCGCACACCGTCGTGGAACTGCTCCAAGCAGGGCACGAAGTCATCGTCGTCGATAATCTCTCCAACGCGAGCCGCAAGGCGATTGCGCGGGTGGAGGAGATCACGGGCAAAGAGGTCATTTTTTACGAGAACGACGTGCGCGACCGCGCCGCGCTCGAACTCATCTTCACCGCGCACGATCTCGATTGGGTCATCCATTTCGCGGGGCGCAAAGCGGTGGGGGAGAGCGTGGAAAAGCCCATCGAATATTACGACAACAATTTGGTCTCCACGCTCGTCCTGCTCGAGACGATGCAAAAGTTCGGCGTGAAGCGGATCGTGTTCTCCTCTTCCGCAACGGTCTACGGCGACCCCGCCGAACTGCCCCTCAAGGAGACTTCGCCCCTCCGCCCGACGACGAATCCGTACGGCGCCACCAAAGTGATGCAGGAGCAGATGCTCTGCGACGTGTGCAGGGCGGATCCCGCGTTCACGGCGGTGCTCCTGCGCTACTTCAACCCCGTCGGCGCGCATCCGAGCGGAAAGATCGGCGAGGACCCGAAGGGCATCCCCAACAACCTGATGCCCTACGTCGCGCAGGTGGCGAGCGGAAAGCTCTCCCGCATCGGCGTATTCGGCAACGATTATCCGACGCCCGACGGCACGGGCGTGCGCGATTATATCCACGTCGTGGACCTCGCGAAGGGGCACGTCGCGGCGCTCGACGGCGTAAAAGGACGGGGGGCGTATGTTTATAATCTCGGTACGGGCAAGGGATACAGCGTGCTCGAGATGATCGCGGCGTTCTCCAAAGCGTGCGGAAAACCGCTGCCCTACGAGATCAAGCCCCGCCGCGCGGGCGACATCGCCGCATGCTACGCCTCCGCCGAAAAGGCCGAGCGCGAATTGGGTTGGCGCGCGCAGTTCGACCTCGAGCGGATGTGCGCCGACCAGTGGAATTGGCAAAAACACAACCCGAACGGCTATGAATAAGAGGAGAACCCAATGAAGAAGTGGATCCGTCCCGTGCACGACCCCAAATTTTATCCGATGATCGCCGCCCTCGAGGACTTCGACGCGGCGGTCGCGAAGGCGCCCTCCGCCGAGGTGACCCTCGTCGTGGAGCGCAGCGGCGGCTATAATTATATCTATACGTACCGTGCCTTTGCGGACGGCGTCGACGACGCGTGGAATTTCCGCATCGCCGATCGGCTCGCAAAGACCATTCTTTGGGTGTGCGGCGGATACAAGATCGGCGTCTGCGGCAGCCCCGCGATCGCAGGGTACCTCAAAAAGGCGTACCGCATGGGCGGCGCCCGCGCCTTCGACGCAGACTTCATGCGCGGCGTCTATGAGCGCCCCTTCGAGGTTACGGAGCTCGAAAGCGTCCCCGCGCCCAAGCGCAACAACATCAAGGTCGGCGGGCACCTCGAGGGGTGCAGGATCGGCTTCGACGCGGGCGGCAGCGACCGCAAGGTGAGCGCCGTCATCGACGGAGAGGTCGTCTACAGCGAAGAGGTCGTCTGGCATCCCAAGACGGAGGAGGACCCGCACTATCACTACGAGGGCGTGCTCGCCGCGATGAAGACGGCGGCGTCCAAGATGCCCCGCGTCGACTGCATCGGCGTCTCTTCGGCGGGCGTCTATATCGACAACAAGATCATGGTTGCCTCGCTGTTTTTAAAAGTGGACAAGGAGAAATACGGGGCGTACATCCGCGATCTCTATCTCAACGTCGCCAAGGAGATGGGCGCGCCCATCGAAGTCGCCAACGACGGCGACGTCACCGCGCTCGCGGGGAGCATGGAGCTCGGCGAAGGCAGGGTGCTCGGCATCGCGATGGGCACGAGCGAGGCGGCGGGCTACATCAACGCCGAGGGCGGGCTCAACGGCTGGCTTTCCGAGCTCGCCTTCGCGCCCGTCGATTATCGCGCGGACGCCGCGCAGGACGAATGGAGCGGGGACTACGGCGTCGGCTGCAAATATTTCTCGCAGGACGCCGTCATCAAGCTCGCCGAGCAGGGCGGCTACCGCTTCGACGCCCGCCTCACGCCCGCCGAAAAGCTCAAGGTCATCCAGCGCTTCGCCGAAAACGGCGATCCGTTCGCCCTGCAGATCTTCGACGACATCGGCGTCTACCTCGCCTACACGCTTCCCTACTATGCGAAGTTCTACGAGATCAAGCACGTGCTCTTGCTCGGGCGGGTGATGAGCGGCAAGGGGGGCAACCGCGTGCTCGCCTCCTGCACACGCACGCTCGCCGAGGCGTTCCCCGAGCTCTCCTTCCATATCTCCACGCCCGACGAAGCCAACCGCAGGGTGGGGCAGTCGATCGCCGCGGCGTCCCTTCCCGAATGCAAATGAACAAGGAGAAACACCATGAAGATTATCATCACAAAGGATTATGAGGAAATGAGCGACGAGGCGTTCCGCATGATGGCGGACGTCGTGAAGCGCGATCCCGCCGCGGTTTTGGGGCTTGCCACGGGCACGACGCCCCTCGGCCTCTACGCCCGCATGGCAAAGGATCACCGCGAGAACGGCACTTCCTACCGCCGCGTGCGCACCGTCAACCTCGATGAATATGCGGGGCTGGGCGCCGAGAGCGACCAGAGCTACGTTTGGTTCATGCGGGAGAACCTCTTCCGCCACCTCGATCTGCCCCTCGAAAACACCAATCTTCCCAACGGAAAGGCGGAGGACCTTCTCGCCGAGTGCGCCCGCTACAACGCCCTGCTCGCGACGATGCAGCAGGACATCCAGCTGCTCGGCATCGGCTCCAACGGGCACATCGCGTTCAACGAGCCCGGCACGCCCTTCGGCGCCGAGACGCACGTCGTCGACCTCGCCGAGAGCACCATCCGTGATAATGCCCGCCTCTTCGCAAGGGAGGAGGACGTGCCCCGCCGCGCGCTCACGATGGGGCTCAAAAACATCATGCACGCGAAGCAGATCCTGCTTCTCGCGAACGGCGCGAACAAGGCAAAGGCCGTCTGCGGGCTCGTAAAGGGGCCCGTCACCGAACAGCTCCCCGCGAGCGTGTTGCAGCTGCACCCGAACTGCGTGCTCGTCTGCGACGAAGCCGCGGCGGCGCTCCTTTGAGAGAAGTGGGGGGACGTATGCAAGTATTTCGCAATGCGCTCGTCTATTTTGAGGGCGAAGGCCTAAAACGGCGGGATCTCTTTTTCGATGGATATCTTCGGGAAGAGGAAGCGGGCGCCGAGGAGATCGCGCTCCCCGAGGACGCCGTCGTGCTCCCGGGGTTCGTCGATGAACACATCCACGGCGCGGGCGGCGCCGACGCCATGGACGGCACGCAGGAGGCGCTCTCCAAGATCGCCGCAACGCTCGTGCGGGAGGGAACGACGACCTTCCTCGCCACCACGATGACCCAGAGCCCCGCCGCGATCGAACGTGCGCTTTCCGCCGTGGATCGCTACATGCAGGCGCCCGCCGAGGGCGCGCGGCTTGCGGGCGTCCACCTCGAGGGGCCCTTCATCGCCGAAAAATACAGAGGCGCGCAGGCACTCGAATACGTCGCCCCGCCCGAGACCGAAGTCTTTGACCGCTACCAAAAAGCGAGCGGGGGGCACATCCGCGTCTGCACGCTCGCGCCCGAGCGGGAGGGCGCGGAGGCCTTCATCCGTCACCTCACGGCGGCGGGCGTGCTCGTCTCCGTCGGGCATTCGGGGGCAAAATTCGCGGACGTCATGATGGCGGTCGGCGCGGGCGCAAAGCACGTCACCCACACCTTCAACGCGCAGTCGCCCCTGCACCACAGGGAAGCGGGGGTGGTCGGCGCCGCCCTTCTCTGCGACGCGCTCGATTGCGAGCTCATCTGCGACGGCATCCACGTCTCGGTGCCCGCGATGCAGCTGCTCGCCAAGTGCAAGACGCCCCGCCATCTCATCCTCATCACCGACGCCATCCGAGCGAAGGGCATGGGCGACGGGGAGAGCGAGCTCGGCGGCCAGAAAGTCTTTGTGCGCGGAGGCGAAGCGCGGCTTGCGGACGGCACCCTCGCGGGAAGCGTGCTCCCCATGAACATTGCCGTGAAGAACCTCACTGAGCGGGTGGGCGTGCCCTTCCTTTCCGCCGTCGACTGCGCGACGATCAACCCCGCGCGGGCGCTCGGTATGGACGGCGAGATCGGCAGCATCCGCATGGGCAAGCGCGCCGACCTCACGGTGCTCGACCGCAATTTCGACGTCGTAATGACGGTCGTTGGCGGCAAGCCCGTCTACCGCCGTTGATTAAAATCTTCCAAAAATAGCAATGCGGCCGCCGTTTCGGGCGGTCGTTTGCGCTACTTTTGCAAAAAAAGTCTGGGGATGTGGTCGATTATTTTCCTCCGCAACCTTATGTTGCGCCGCGGAAACGCAAAAGCCCTTGCACTTTGCGGAAAGACGTCGTATCCTGAAAGAAAAAAAGGAGAAACCTATGACAACCGGTCAAAAGATCCTCGAATGCAGAAAGCGTGCGCGGCTCACGCAGGAGGAACTTGCCGAAAAGCTCGGCGTCACGCGGCAGGCGGTCTCGCGCTGGGAGCAGGACGTCACATTTCCCGAGACGGAGAGCGTGCTCAAAATGTGCAAACTCTTCCACGTCTCCGCCGACGCGCTGCTCTTCGGCGCGGAAGGGGGACCCGCAGACGAGGCGCGATCGGGCGACGCGTCCCCGTCCGAAGAACCGCATGCGGAGACCGCCGCAGAACCGACCGCAGCACCCGCCGCGGCGGAAGACGGATGGGGCAAGACGTGGGGCGTCATCGACCATGGCCGCAGTTTCCGCTTCGAATATATCTCCAAGCGGCGCGTCTTTGGGATGCCCCTCGTGCACATCAATCTCGGCGCTTGCCGCGCGCACGGCTTCTTCTCGATCGGGATCTTCTCGGCGGGGATCTTCTCGCTCGGGATCTTCTCGATGGGCGTCGTTTCGGCGGGCGTCTTTGCGCTCGGGCTCCTGGCATTTGGAAGTTTCGCGCTGGGCGGGCTCGCCTTTGCGGGCGTCGCCCTCGGGCTGTTCGCGTTTGGCGGCGTGGCGGTGGGGCTTGCCGCGTTCGGCGGGCTTGCCGTGGGGCAGATCGCCATCGGCGGCGCGGCGGTCGGGCAGTTCGCCGTGGGGGATTGGGCGCACGGCTGGCTCGCGGTGGGCGTCTCCCGCGCGAGCGGCACGCACACGTTTCTTCTGACGGACGGGCTCGAGGCGCTCTCCGCGTTTTTGGATGAAAACGTCGCCCCGTGGCTCGGTTCGGTCGTGCGGACCGCCGCAACGATCTTGCGCGGATAAATTCGGCAAAAAAATCTCCGTTCCGAACTGCGGAACGGAGATTTTGCATGTCTTATAGGATCGTGAGGACGTCCCCGAGGGGTTTGCGCTTCTTCTCGCGCACGGGGTAGCCCTCCGCGGGATCGCCGAGGGCGACGATCTCGGGGATGACGACGTTTTTCCCGAGCCCCAAAATTTCGCGGAGCTTTTCCTCATCCCGCCAGCCGAGGATGCAGCTGCCCACGCCCGCCGCCTCCGCCGCGAGCACGAGGTGGGCGGTGAGGATGCCGAGGTCGTTGCGCACGAACTCGTTCTCCTTGAACACTTCGCCGACCTTCATGAGCCCGCCGCTCCTTCCCGACGCCACGACGACGAGCGCCGTCGCCTTGGAGGCGAACTTGTTCATGCCGAGCCGCTGCACGTTTTTGAGGACGTCCGCCTTCTTTTCGCCGATCACTGCGATGAGCTGCCACGGCTGGGCGTTCATCGCGGAGGGCGCAAGGAGGGCGATGCGGCAGATGTTTTCGATGGTCTCCCGCGCCACGGGCGTATCCGAAAATTCTCTGCAACTCTGGCGCTTCAAGTAAAATTCTTCCAATGTTTTCAGGTCCATAATTTTTCTCCGATTTTGATTATTTCGATGACATGGTGCCGCTTTTTTGCTTTTTAGGGAGGGGCAGGAAGATGCGCGTATCGCGCTTATAATTCGCGAAGCCTTCTTTCCGTGCCTGCCTGCCGTCGGCGATCGGAACGCTCACAAAGCAGAAGAGCATGGTATTCGCGAGCGCGCCCGCGAGCAGATACCAGCGCGTCGGCATGAGGCAGACGGCCGCAAGTCCCACGCCCCACCACATCAGGATCTCCCCGAGGTAGTTGGGGTGGCGGGCATACTTCCACAGCCCCGTGCGGATGAAGGGCGTCGTGCGGTGTTTGCGGTAGCGGTGCATCTGCACGTCCGCCGTGCCCTGCAAGAGGACGGCGAGCACCGAGAGGGCGAAGAACACCGCGCTTCCCGCGTTGAAGGCGGGCGCCTCGACGAAGGTGAACACGGCGGGCAAAATGCAGCCGTACACCACGAGGGTGGGCACGAGGTGGATCCCCACGAAATTCACGAAGAAGTAGCCCTTGCCCGTCTTTTCGCGGAGCATGGTATACCGCCAATCCTGGTGGGTGAGCCCGTGGAAGGTATACGCCCAGTTCGCGGTGAGCCGCACGCCCCAGAGCAGTACGGCGAGCAGGGGCAGGATCATCGCCGCGGTGAGCCGCCTTCCGATGGCAAAGGCGATCAGAATGACGACGGGCTGGACGCTCCAATAGGGATCGTAGACGGAGGCGTTGCGGAAGATGAGGCTGAAGAGGAAGGTCACGACGGTGGAAACGACGTCCGCGATGAGGAGGGAGAGCCAGAAGGGAAGGGGAAGCGCGAGGTAGCAAAGGATCCCCGCCGCGCCCGCCAGGAGGTAGACGGCGCAAAGGATGGCGTAGCTCCACGCCCTGCTCTGTAAGAGTTTCATAGGTGCTCCTTTTTCAAAATCCTAGCGCCGCGAGTTCCTCCGCGAGGCCGCAGTAAAAAGCGCACACGCGCGCACGGTTTTTCTTTTTCAGACTAAACCCCGCGACTTCGGTGTGCGAAAGGGAGCATTCGAAGGCGTCGCCGCGGTAGTTGCCGAACGCAGCGGACTGCACCGAGACGAGCCCGTCGGAGGGGGCTTGTTCGAGCCGCCGCGTGATGAGATAGGGGATGCCCATGATGAAGTCGTCGCGCCCGCGCTTCAGCGTCGTCGAATAGCTCCGGCAGTAGACGTTTGCGGGGACGGTGAGCCCGTCGATCGCCGCGTTGGGGGAGGCCTGCAACTCTCTGCAAACGGCGAGCGAATCGGGGTGCTTGTCGCGGAAGAGGCGATACCAGAAGTCCACCCAGAAGGCGATGAATTTCGTCAGGGGCCGCGGAAGATGAAAGATCCACGTCGCGATCTTTGCGCCGCGGTGGGGGGTCGAGAGGGTCGTGAGCGAGGCGACCTTCTCCGCCATGCCGAGGCGGCCGAGCATGTATTTTGCGTCCAGCCCGCCCTTGGAATGGGCGATGAGGTTGACTTTCTCCGCGCCCGTAGTTTCGAGGACGCGCAAAATATGCGCTTTGAGCAGGAGCGCGTTGGTTTCGATCGTGCCGAAGCCGTCGGTATCGGCGGTGGAGACGGAGTTGCCCGCCGCTTCGAGCGCCCGCCCGATCCTCCCGAATGCGCGGATGAAGGCGATATCTTTCAACACGATCCCGTGGACGAGGACAATGGGATATTCGGTTGCCATAAAAAATTTTATGCTCTCATTATACGACGCAGCGATCCGTTTGTCAACAGATCGTCTCGAGAAAGGCGGAGAGCGCCGCACGCTGCGCGGGCGTCAGCCGCTTGATCTTGGTGAACAGATTGTGGTCGTAGGTGTTTTCCGCGGCGCTCAACCCGAACAGCTCCTCGAGGCTCACGTGAAAGACCTCGCTCATGCGCACCACCGTCTCGAGATCGGGCTCGTTGACGCCGTTTTCCCAATTACTCACGTTCCGCTGTGCGCTCGCGAGCTTTTCCGCCAGCTCCTTCTGGGTCATTTGGAATTCTTCCCGCAGTTCTCGGATTTTGAGTTGCATGCGCGCCTCCTGCTTCCACCAATTTATTTTCTATATTTTACCAAAATTTTTTCTGAAATTCTCTTTGTTGCATTTTTTATTCTATAAAACAGAAATATAACTACTAAACAGACGAAAGGACCGCCGCGCGGAACGCGATGGGGAGGGCGGCACGGGCGGCCGATTTTGCAAGCGGAGGCCCGCAGGCCCCGAACGGCGCCTCTGTGCGCATTTCCGACCGAAAAGAGCGGCTCCCGTGCGGGAGCCGCTCTTTCGGAACAATTTGCTTGAAATTTACTTCGCGAGACTCTTTTTTGCCTTCTCGACGACGTTTTCGACGGTGAATCCGAACTTCTCGAAGAGTTTGGGCGCGGGGCCGCTCGCGCCGAAGCCCGTCATCGCGATGATCTCGCCCTTGTCGCCCGCGTACTTATACCAGCTGTACGGGCTGCCCGCCTCGACGCACACGCGCGCCTTGACGGAGTGGGGGAGCACGGCGGTCTTGTAGCGCTCGGGCTGCTTCTCGAACTCCTCGAAGCAAGGCATGGAGACGACGCGCGCCTTCACGCCCTCCTCGGCGAGCTTGGCCTTCGCCTTCACGCAGAGCTCGACTTCGGAGCCCGAGGCGATGAGGAGCACATCGGGCATGCCTTTGCAGTCCTCGAGCACATAGCCGCCCTTGAGCGCTTCGAGCCCGCTGTTCTCGTATTGCGGGAGATTCTGCCGCGTGAGCACGAGCGCGGTGGGCGCCGTCCCCGTGAGGGCGGAGATCCACGCCGCGGCGGTCTCCTTGCCGTCTGCGGGGCGGTAGACCTTCATATTCGGGATGGAGCGCAGCGCGATGAGCTGTTCGACGGGCTCGTGGGTGGGGCCGTCCTCGCCGACGCCGATCGAGTCGTGCGTGAGGATATAGACGACGGGGATGTTCATGAGCGCGGAGAGGCGCATCGCATGCTTGCAGTAGTCGGAGAAGATGAAGAAGGTGGAGCAGTAGGCGTGGATGCCGCCGTGTAGCTGCATGCCGTTGGTGATGGCCGCCATCGCGTGCTCGCGGATGCCGAAGTGCATGTTCCTGCCCGCATAGTTTTCGGGACCGAAATCGCCGTAGGTGATCGTATCGGTGTTCTTCATGTCCGAGAGGTTGGAGGGCGCGAGGTCGGCCGAGCCGCCCATGAGGGAGGGTGTGACGGCCGCGATCTTCTGGAGCACCTGCGCCGAGGTCTGGCGGGTCGCCATGGGCTTTTCGAACTTGAAGAGGTCCTCCATGGCGGCATAATCGGGCAGTTCGCCCTTCATGGCGCGCCGATACTCTGCGGCGAGCTCGGGATAGGCCTTTTCGTATTCCTTGAACATCGCCTTCCACGCGCGCTCGCGCTTGGCGCCCCGTCTGCCCGCCGTGGCGGTGTGCTTCAAGACTTCCTCGGGCACGACGAAGGGATCCCACGTCCAGCCGAGCTTCTCCTTGGTCTTTTGCAGGTTCTCCGCGCCGAGGGGGGAGCCGTGGCACTTGTGGCTGCCCTCGAGGGGAGTTCCGTAGCCGATCTTGGTCTTGCAGATGATGATGGAGGGCTTCTTGGTCTCCTTCTGCGCCTTGCGGATGGCGTTCGCGATCATGAGCACGTTATCGGGATGGGCGACGAGATCGACCTTCAGCACCTGCCAATTCTGCGCCGCAAACCGCGCGGCGACGTCCTCCTTGAAGGTGATGTCCGTGTTGCCCTCGATCGTGATGTCGTTGTCGTCGTAGAACACGATGAGTTTGCCGAGCTCATGGGTGCCCGCAAACGAGCATGCCTCGTAGGAGATGCCCTCTTCGAGGCAGCCGTCGCCGACGAGCGCATAGGTGAAGTGGTCGACGACGGGGAACCCCTCGCGGTTGAATTTTGCGGCGAGGTGCGCCTCGGCGACCGCCATGCCGACGGCGTTCGCAATGCCCTGTCCGAGGGGACCTGTGGTCGTTTCAATGCCCACGGTGTGGCCGTATTCGGGGTGACCGGGCGTCTTGCTCCCGAGCTGGCGGAAGTTTTGAAGGTCCTCGATCTTGAGCCCGAATCCATAGAGATAGAGCAGGGAATAGTTGAGCATGGAGCCATGCCCCGCGGAGAGCACGAAGCGGTCCCTATCGTCCCACTTGGGGTCCTTGTTGTTGAATTTCAGGAAGTTTTGCCACAGGGTATAGGCGATGGGCGCAGATCCGAGGGGAAGCCCGGGATGCCCCGAATTTGCCTTTTGGATGGCCTCCGCAGAGAGGATCCGGATGGCGTTGATGGTCGTCTGTTTCATTTCATTCCTCCAATACTTTTTCAAGTTTTGCCATATTTAAGAAGGGATAGCCCTTCAAAAATCCGTAGAGTTCGCCGAGCATACATTTCACGCCGCCCGTGGTATTGCTCTCGGCGTTGATGGGCAGAATGGGTTCGTGCAGGCTCATCCTGAGGAGCGCCCAGCCGTCGCCGTGCTGCCGATCGAAGTTGATGCGGATGCCCTCGTGGTTTTCGGGCGCGGGCGAGAGATAGGGGACCTTCGCGACGTATTCCGCAAGTTCGGCGAGCAGTTTTGCGCCCGCCGCTTTGAAATCGCACCCGGGCACGAACGTGGGGCGCACTTCGGCCGCCTCGAGGGGCTCGGGCAGGGACGCGATGAGCGATTCGAGCGTCTTGCCCTCCTCCGCCGCCTGCGCGAGCGCGATGAGCAGCCGCGTGACGAGATAGGCGCCGTCGTCGAGGAAATAGTTCTCGCGGAGCGCGGCATGTCCGCTCGTCTCGATGGCAAGCGGGGAGCACACGCCCTCGGCGCACAGCCGTTTGCTCTCGTTGATGACGTTCTTATATCCGCGCTTGAAGCGGCGGTGTACGCCGCCGTGCGCCTCGATGAAGGCGGTGAGCCCGTCGCTCGTCACGGAATCGGTGACGATCGTCGCCCCGGGCTGCTCTTTGAGCAGAATGGCGGAGATGAGCGCGATGAGGCGGTTGCGGTTGATCTCTTCGCCCGAAGCGGAGACGGCGCCCGCGCGGTCGACGTCGGTATCGAAGATGATGCCGAAATCGGCATGGTTGCGCACGACCGCCTCGGTGACCGACCGCATCGCGTCCTCGTTCTCGGGGTTGGGGATGTGGTTGGGGAACCGCCCGTCGGGCTCCAAAAACTGCGAACCCGTCGTATCCGCGCCGAGCGGCTTCAACACGAGATCGACATAGAACCCGCCCGCGCCGTTGCCCGCGTCCACGAGGATGCGCTTGCCGGAAAGGGGCGTTTGCTTGCCCGTCGCCCGCCGCACCTTGTCCACGAGATCGGCGGCATATTTCTCGATGTAGCTCTTTTTGGATACCGTGCCCTTGCCCTCGGGGAATCCGCCGCGCGCCGCGATGCGCAGCACTTCGGCAACGTCGTCCCCCTCGAGCCCGCCCTCGGCGGTGAAGAATTTGAGCCCGTTCTTCTGATAGGGCAGATGGCTCGCCGTGATCATGATGGAGGCGTCCGCGCCGAAGTCGTCTTTGAGGAGCATGAACATCGAGGGCGTCGAAGAGAGCCCCGTCAAAATGACGGGCGAACCGCATCCCGCGATGGCGTCCGCGAGCCAGCCTTCGATGTCCGCCGCGGAGACGCGCGAATCGTGCCCGATGGCGATGCGGGCATGCGGAAGCTGCTTTTCGGTCGCCAGCCAAAGGCAGAACGCCTTGCCGATGTCCCGCACGGCAGCTTCGGTGAGCGTGACTTCTTCCCCGGCGCCCGCCGTCGCGGTGCCGCGCACGTCCGTCCCGTTTTTGAGCGCAAGATAATCCGCCATAGTTTCCCCCCTATGAACAAAAGCAATTTTACCATACCATTATACTACTTTCGGCGGCATTTTCAAGGGCTTTTTGAAAAAAATGAGGAAAAGTTCGGAAAATTCGGTTTTTCACCTTGCAACCTGCCGCAGATTGTGATATAATCGAACGGAGAAAAAACCTTGCGAGGACAGAGTCATGGAATATAAATTCACGCTTTCGAGCGATTCGACCTGCGATCTTTATCATGATTTCGTCGTAGAGAACGATATCAGATTCGCGCCGCTCACCTTTATTCTCGAAAAGGACGGCGAGATCGAAGAGTATTTCGATAATTTCACCGAATACGGACAGTACGTCGCCTTCTACCAGAAGCTGCGCGCGGGCTGGATGCCCAAGACGAGCAAGCTCAACTACGAGGCGCACTATCTGCACTTCAAGAAGATGGCGGAGGAGGGCGCGAAGGACGTCGTGCACTTCACGATCTCTTCGGGGCTCGCCAACACGTGGGAGAACGCCGAACAGGCGGCGGCCGACGTGAAGAAGGATTTCCCCGAGTTCCGCGTGTTCGTCGTCGACCCGCTCACCGCGACGGTGGGGCAGGGTGCGCTCGTGCGCCTCGCCTTAAAGTGCCGCAACGAGGGCAAGACGGCGGAGGAGGCGGCGGCGCTGTGCAAGTCGGTCCGTCTGCACATCCAGCACTTCATCGTCGCGGACGACCTGCAATTCTTGAAGCGCGGCGGGCGCATCTCGGCGGCTTCGGCAGCCATCGGCGGGGTGCTCAAAGTCAAGCCCATCATCAGCTTCGATAAAGAGGGCAAGCTCGGCGTCATCGATAAGGTCATGGGGGCGCGGAAGGCGGTCTCCTTCATCAAGCAGAAGCTCGAAAAGGAGGCCCCCGATCCCGATTACAACTATGTGTTCATCGTGCACACCGATAACGAGCCCGTCGCGAACGAACTCGCCGAGTATGTGCGCAGCCGCTTCGGGATCGAACCCTACACCCAGATCATGGGGCCCGTCATCGGCTCCCACGTCGGGCCGGGCGCCTTCGCCCTCGGCTACATCTCGAAGAGCGAACGCAACGAATTCTGAAACGAGCCGCCCCGCGGGGCGGCTTTTGCATGGAGGCAGCATGGAATACACCCTCATCACGGGCGCGTGCGGCGGGATCGGCACCGCCTTTTCGGAGATCCTCGCCGCCCGCAAAACGGCGCTCTACCTCACGGGCAGGAGCGCGGAGCGGCTCCAAGCGCTCGCGGATCGCCTGCGCGAAACCTATGCCGTGGCGGTGCGCACGTTTGTCTGCGATCTGCGAAACGAGGGGGGACGTATGTCGTTATTTCGCGACGCGGAGGCGCACGGGATCGCGTTTTCCCGCCTCGTCTACGTCGCGGGCGTGGATACGCAGATGGCGTTTGCGAAGTACACCGAGGAGAAGATCGTCTGGCAGTGCCGCGCCAATTTCGAGGGCGCCGTCTCGCTCATGCGCGGCGTGCTCGCGCGGGCGGAGAACGCCGAGATCCTCGCCGTCGGCAGCATGTCCGCTACCGTCCCCATGCCCTATTTTGCGCTGTACAGCGCGACGAAGAAGGCGCTCGAACACTTCTGTGCGGCGCTCCGCGCCGAATACAAGGGCAGGGCGAAGATCACCTGCGTGCTCCCCGGCTCGGTCCCGACGCGGGAGGACATCAAGGAGAACATCCGCGCGCACGGGTTTTTCGGAAGGATCTCGGCGGTCCCGCCCGAGCGCGTCGCCCGCGCCGCCCTCAAAGCCGTCGCGCACAACCGCAGGAAGAAGATCGTGGGGGGATGGAACCGCGTCCTTTGCTTCTTTTCCGCGCTCGCGCCCATGCCGCTCAAACAGAGCGTCGTCCGCCGCATGTGGAAGCGCACCGAAAAAGATTACTACCGCGAATAAAAAAACCGCCCCTTTCCGCACGGGAAGGGGACGGGCGCAAACGCTGCGCTACTTTTTTTTGTTCTTTTTGACTTCGGCTTCCTCCTCCGCCGTGGAGAACGTGAAGGCGATGTGCGGCCCCCGCGCTTGCAGGGCGCGGATGAAGGCGTCGTATTCCTGCGGGCGGATGATGATATTGAGGTAGTCCGTCTTGAGATCGTCGAAATACACGGCGAGCTTGTTTGCGCCGCGGAAGAGGTGCACGGAGAGGATCTTCTCCAATCCGAACTTCTGCACGATCAGCCCGAAGCGCAGCACGAGCTTGTCGCCGATCGTATACCTGCTGCAGATGAGCATGGCGACGATGAGCACGGCGAGCGCGAGCGTGACGCCGTAGAGGAGCACATACTGCATCCATCCGTAGACGGACGTAGGGTCGGCGCCGAGGAAGAGGACGAACCGCCACGTCGTGAGGCCCAGCGAGACGGCGCACAGCGTGAGCCCGAGCGCGCAGAGCGCGACAAGGAGCGGCGAGAAGCGGAATCGGAACCGCACGGGCTCCGTCTCCGGTTTTACGTTGGTATCCATGCTGTAAGTATAGCCGATTTTTCCGCAAAATGCAATCTTTTTTCGCATGAAAAAATTTTGTCCGCGCCCCTTCTTTTTGCGGGGGAGGGCTTGAATTTTTTCACGAAAGATGATATGATGGTTACGGAAAAAATCCGCAGGGAGGATCCCATGGTCAAAGTCATCCGTCAGGGCGTCTATTATATGGAGGGGTGGCTCGTCAAGGAGGCGCAGGCGTTCATGACGTCGGAGAAAAAGGCGCGCGCGGTGCAAAACACGATGACGCACGCCCTGCTCGCGGCGCCTCGGGGCGCGTCGATCGCCGTCGCGGGGGACGTCGTTTCCCTTTTGCGCGCGCTCGACGACCTCGGCTGCACCGCACTCCCCGCGCCCGCGGTCTTTTTTGCGGATCCCTATACCGGCGCGGCGTTCCAGCGGTCTGCCGCCGAACGCTACGGCGCGCGGCTCGTCTGCGCCGATCTCGCCTCCCCGCAACAGTACCTGCGCGAGGAGGTCGTAAAGAGCGGCGAACGCGTCATGACCGACCGCAAACTCCCCTGCGGCGCCCTCGGCGCGCTTTCGCTGCCGTGCGGCGAGGGGGGGATCCTGCGCTATGCGGTCTCGGGCTCCGCCGTTGCGGCGCCCGTCGTCGCGGTCCTTCTCCGCGGCGTCCCCAAGGAGGGGGTGGGCCCCACCGATCTCGCGCTCGCCATGCGCAGGGCGCTCCGATCCTTCGGCGGCTTCGGCGCGGGCAAGATCCTCGAATTTTTCGGCGCGGGGCTGGGGAAGCTCTCGATGGACTTCCGCAACGCCCTCTCGGACGCCCTTGCGGAGGACTGCCTCGCGACCCTCTGGGCGACCGACGCCCGCACCGAGGAGTATTTCGCGCAGCACGGGCGGGAGGGCTATGCGGCGCTTTCGCCCACGGCGCCCGCCTACTACGAGGGCGGGATCGTCGTCGATCTCTCTCGGATCGAGCCGATGATCGGCTTTGCGGACGACATTTTGCCCGTGCGCGAGCTGCTTGAGGATCCCGAAGCGGCGCTTCGGCGCGCGGAAGAGGCTCTCGGCGCGCTCGGCTTTGCCGATCTTGCGCAGTTTGCGGAGCACGGCAAGGTGCGCCTTGCCTACGGCGAAGTGGGCGGCTATGCGGGAACCTTCGAGACGGTCGCGGAATGCGCCGAGCGCTTGAAGGACCGCCGCATCGCACCCGCGGGCGGCATGATCTCCTGCGTCTCCGCCCCCGTCGCCCGCGCCGCCATGGAGAGCGGGTATGCCGCACAGATCGTCGATGCGGGCATGTGCTTCGAACGGCTGTGCGATTGGTCGGTGCGCGGGCTCTTTGCCGCGGACGGAGACCTTGAAGCCCCCGTCGTGCTCGACGCGCGCACGATCGCCGCGTCGCTCACGGAGGGGGAACTGATCCCCGCAACGCAAACGGCGGCCTCTTTCCGCCGCAAAAAGGAGCATTACTGCGGCGCCTGCTACGAGAGCTGCGTGCTGAAAGGAAGCGGGAACAAGGAGCTTCCGCTCGACGCTTCGGACGGCGTTCTTCCCATTCCCGCCCTCGCCCCCGTGCCCGATTCGGTCGTCCTCACCGTCGCGGAGGAGGATCTTCCCGAGGGCGGCGCCTTTGCCGTGCGCTACACGGCGGAGGAATACGAATGGGGGGACGCCATCGCATGGCGGGAACGCGGCGCCGTCGCGGCGATCGCGGTCTCCTATTCCGAGGAGGAGAGGATCCACCTCATCGATTGGGGCATTCTGCCGCTCACGGCGAAGCGCTTGCCCGAAGCGGGCACGGTGCTGCGCCTCGAAAATATCCACGCCGCGCTTTCGGGCGGGGAACTCCGCGCAACGCGCGTCTCGGCCCGCGCCGAAAAGGCGGTCCCGCTCACGCTCGCGGTGCGGGAAGGGGAGCGCGAAGTCCTGCTTGCGGGCTCCCGCAACGCCCTCTGCAAGGCGGGGAGGAACGCGCAATGATCCGGCCCGAACAAGACGTTCTCGATCTCACGCCCTATCCGCGCCCCGAACCGCTCTCCGAAGCCGAGTCTGCGGCGGCGTGCGAGGAGCTTTTGCGCTTTCTTCTGCGCGAACGCGGCCTGATTGCGGCGTTCAGCGCGACCTACGAAAAGAAGCGGGCGCTCGTCCGCAGATACATGAACGAGCGCGCGCCGCTGCCCGTGCCGCCCGAGATCCTCGCCCTGCAGGACCGCCTCTTCTGGACGGAGAGCCTCGCGCGGGGCGTCGTGGACGCGGATACGATTCCGGCGGGCAAATACGACATCGCGCTCTTCGAGGGGGACATCACCCGTCTGCGCGCCGACGCCGTCGTGAACGCGGCGAACAAATCGCTGCTCGGCTGTTTCCTCGCGGGGCACAACTGTATCGACAACGCGATCCATTCCGCGGCGGGCATGCAGCTGCGCAACGACTGCCAGCGCATTATCTCGGCGCTCGGGCACGAGGAGGAGTGCGGCAACGCCCGCATCACGCGGGGCTACAATCTCCCCGCGACCTACGTGCTCCACACCGTGGGGCCGATGGTGGGGCGGGAGGTGACCGAGATCGAGCGCGCGGATCTGCGCTCCTGCTACGTCTCCTGTCTCGACCTCGCCGCCGAGCGCGGGCTAAAGTCCGTCGCCTTCTGCTGCGTTGGGACGGGGGTGTTTAACTTCCCCCGCGCGGAGGCCGCCGAGATCGCCGCGGGCGCCGTCATCAACTGGAAGCTCCGCCATTCCGAAAACCGCCTCAAAGTCGTGTTCGATACCTTTCTCCCGCAGGATACGGAGATTTACCGTTCCATCCTCGGCATGATGTAATTTGGTCGTTATCCCCCCAAACGCGGGGGGACGCTATCGATAAAATCAAAATTCATTGGAGGCATAACTATGAATTTGCAACTGCTCATCCCCACATGGAGCATCGCGCTGATCGTCGTTGCGGCGGTCGTCGTCCTGCTCGCCATCGCCGTGTTCTGCTGGTACATCAACTGCTACAACGCGCTCAAATCGCTCGTAAACAAGTGCGACGAAGCGTGGTCGACGATCGATATCCAGCTCAAAAAGCGCTACGATCTCATCCCCAACCTCGTCGAGACAGTGAAGGGCTACGCCGCCCACGAGAGCGCCACGCTCGAGAAAGTCATCGCGGCGCGCAACTCGGCGATCGCGGCGCAGGGCGATGAAAAGATCGCGGCGGAGAACGCCCTCTCGGGGACCCTGAAATCCATCTTCGCCCTCAAAGAGGCCTATCCCGACCTCAAGGCGAACACCTCTTTCAACGAGCTCCAGCGCCAGCTCGAGGGCGTCGAGCAAGAGCTCGCGACCGCGCGCAGATACTATAACGGCGTGATCAAGAGCTACAACACGAAGATCGACGTGTTCCCGTCCAACCTCGTCGCAAAGCGCATGAAACTCGAAAAGCGCAAATATTTCGAACTCGACGACGCCGCCGAGCGCCAAAACGTAAAAGTCAGCTTCTGAACATGAAAAGAAAGGGAAAACAGATCGCCGCGGGGCTGCTGTTCCTCGCGGCGGGATTTTTGTGCATACTGCTCGGCGCGGGTGCGCCCCGCGTCGGCGCGTCCGCCTATTCCTACACGGACGCGGACTTCCGGATCACGTCTTTCGACGTGGAGATGAGCGTCGCGAGCGACAGAAGGATCGCCGTCGCCGAGACCCTCGAGGTCCAATTCCTCGATCAGTGCCACGGCATCATCCTCGATCTTCCCCTCGACCGCGGGGTGCGCTACAAGAACGTGAAGTCCCTCCGCGACGGGCAGTCCTTCTCCACGCACAGCGAAAACGACCGGTCGGATCTGCTCTCGGTCTATCTCGGGAGCCGCTTCGAGCCCATGGCGGCGGGGGAGACGCACGTCTACACGATCACCTACGTCATGACGGTCCCCGCGCTGGAAGAGGCGGGGTATCTGCCGCTCGACGTGCTCGGCATGGATTGGCAGGCGCCCATCGACCGCTTCACGGCGCGCGTGACCTTCCCCGAGGGGCTGGAGCGCTACGAGGTCCACAGGGGCGGCGGGTCCTTTTTTGCCGATGATTACAGCGAATCGCGCGAAGGGAACACGATCTCGCTTGGCGTCGCTTCGGTGGGCTACGGCTACGGCATCACGCTCGACCTCATCTTTGCGGAGGACGCGCTCACCCCGCCGCCCTTCGATCTCACGCCGCTCTGGGTGGTGCTCGCGGGCATGGGGCTCTTCGCGCTCCTCATGATCGTCAAGACGTTCTACTGCCGCAACGCCATGATCACGCGCATGGTCAACTTCACCGCGCCCGACGAGATGGATCCCCTCAAGATGGGGAACATCATCGACAACAAGGTGGACGCCGAGGACCTCGGTGCGCTCATCTTCTGGTTCGCCTCAAACGGCTATCTCAAGATCGACGCGCGCGGGGAGAACAAGGAGAACCCCAGGCTCATCGCGACGAACAAGCCGCTTCCCGCGGGGCTGCCCGCCTACCTCGTGCGCTACTACCGCGGGCTGTTCCCCGAGGGGGTGACCAAGGTCCGCATGAACGAACTCTCCGATCGCTTCTATCTCACGGCGAATTCGGTCAAGCAGCAGGTACGGGCGGCGAGCGGGGACCTCTACACCAAGCGGAGCATCGCGCTCATCGTCATCGCCTGTCTCTTCGCCGTGCTGCTCTCGGGCGGGTTTTTGACGCTCTTTTCGATGTTCTACGTCGGGCAGTACTATTTCCACTGGTCGCCGATCGCGTTCACGGCGATTTCTGCGGCGATCGCTGCGGCGGCGACGTCCGTTGCCGTCATGCGCCACTACAAATGGCGCCCCGCAAAGCGGATCCTGCTCGTTTTGGGCGGATTCCTGCTCGGGCTCGTGCCCATGCTCTTCCTTGGGATCTTCGCGGGCGAATGCGCCGCCTTCGGCAAACTTCCCGTCTATCTCGCGATCGCCGTCGCCGATCTGCTCGGGGCGTTCTCGGGCACCATGCTCACGCGCACCGACGCATACAGCGCGACGCTCGGCAAGATCCTCGGCTTCAAGGATTTCCTCACCTACACCGAGAAGGACCGCATCGAGGCCCTGCTCGAGGAGGAGCCCGAGCTCTTCTACCGCCTGCTGCCCTACGCGCAGGTGCTGGGCGTCACCGAGAAGTGGACGGAGAAGTTCGAGGGGCTCGAGCTCGCGCCGCCCGCCTACTACAACGGCGGCAAGGTGCTGTTTACCGCCGTCGTCTGGAATTCCATGTTCCGCAACCTCAACGTGCGCATCGGCACGGTGCTGACCACCCGTCCGAGCAACCGCGGGGGCGGGTTCAGCGGCAGTTCGGGCGGCGGACACGTCGGCGGCGGCTTCGGCGGCGGCGGAGGACGAAGTTTTTGAGAGGTACATCATGAAGTACATCATCGCGCTCGATGCGGGCACCACGAGCATCCGCGCATTTCTCTATGACGTCGCGGCGGCGAAGTTCGTCTACCGCGCGCAGCAGGAGGTCGAGAGCGCCTATCCGCACCCCGGGTGGGTCGAGCAGAGCGCCGAGGAGATCTACTTCAAGGCGGCGTACGTCCTCTCGGATTGCGCGCGCGTCGCGGGGGGATCGGTCGCCGGCGTCGGCGTCACCAACCAGCGGGAGACCGTCGTCGCATGGAACGCCGAGACGGGGGAGCCCGTCGCGCCCGCGATCGTCTGGCAGTGCCGCAGAACGAGCGCCGAGTGCGCCGCGATCCCCAAGGAGGACGCCCTCCGCATCAAGGAGACGACGGGGCTGTTGCCCGACGCCTATTTCTCGGCGAGCAAGATCCGCTGGATCCTGCAAAACGTCCCCGAAGCGCGGGCGCTCGCGGCGGCGGGCAAGCTGCGCGCGGGCACCGTCGATAGCTATCTCATCTGGAAGTTCACGGGCGGCGCCGCCTTTGTGACCGACGTCACGAACGCCTCCCGCACCATGCTTCTGAATTTGCGCACATGCGCATGGGACGAGGACCTTCTCGCCTACTTCGGGATCCCGCGGGAGATCCTTCCCGAGGTGCGCCCTTCGGACGCCGTGATGGGCGAAATGCGGCTGGGCGGCGGAAACGTGCCCGTCGCGGGCGTGATGGGCGACCAGCAGGCGGCGCTGTTCGGGCAGGCGTGCCGCAGCGCGGGCGACGGCAAGATCACCTACGGCACGGGGCTCTTCCTGCTCTTCCCGACGGGCGGGCAGCCCGTGTTTTCGGAGCACGGCCTGCTCACGACCGTCGCGGGCGAAGTGGGCGGCAAGCGCACCTACGCGCTCGAAGGCAGCGTCTTTCATGCGGGAAGCTCGGTGAAGTGGCTGCGCGACGAGATGGGGCTCATCTCCTCGGCGGAGGAGACCGACCGCCTCGCCCGCAGCGTGGAGGATACGGGCGGCGTTTGCTTTGTCCCCGCGTTCACGGGGCTGGGCGCGCCCTTCTGGGATCCCGAGGCCCGCGCGCTCATTTCGGGCATCACGCGGGGGACGCGGCGGGAGCACATCGTCCGCGCCGTCCTCGAGAGCATCGCCTACGGCGCGCGCGACCTCACCGACTGCATGAAGCAGGATAGCGGCATTCCGCTCGCCTCGGTGAAGTGCGACGGCGGCGCCTCCGCCAACGACTTTCTGATGCAATTCCAGGCGGACGTCTTGGGGATCCCCGTCGACCGCCCCGTGGAGCGGGAGAGCACGGCGCTCGGTGCGGCGTTCCTGTGCGCGATCGCCCTCGGGCTCTCCGATGAATCGGGCCTGTTTGCCGCCCGCCGCTCGGAGCGCGTCTTTGTGCCCTCGCTCGCGCGGGACCGCTTCGACGGGCTCTATGCGGAATACCGCCGCGCCGTGGCGCGCGCCCGCAGCAACTGAATCCAAAAGGCAGTCTTGCGCCCCTTCCCGCCGCGGGAAGGGGCGTTTCGTCACCCGAAATTTGTTTTCCGCGTACGATGAAGCGGACGCCTCAACGGGGCGCGGGAGGGAATTTTGGGCAAATATTTCGGTACGGACGGCTTTCGCGGGCGGGCGAACGAATCGCTCACCGCGATCCACGCATTTCGGGTCGGCCGCTTTCTCGGGCGGCATTTTTCCCGCGGAAAACGGGACCGCGCGCGCATCCTCATCGGAAAGGATACCCGCCGCTCCTCGTATATGCTCGAATACTCGCTCGCCGCGGGCGCGACGGCTTCGGGCGCGGACGTCTCGCTCCTGCATGTGACGACGACGCCCTCCGTCTCCTACATCACCCGCACGGAGGGCTTCGATTGCGGCGTGATGATCTCGGCGAGCCACAATCCCTACACGGATAACGGCATCAAGCTGTTCAACGCCGAGGGGGAGAAGCTCGAGGACCGCACCGAGCAGCTCGTCGAGGCCTATCTCGAGGGCGGCTCCATCCCGCTCGCGACGGGCGAGGAGATCGGGCGGACGATCGACTACGTGGCGGGGCGCAACCGCTATCTCGCCTATCTTCTCGCCCTGCCGCGCACGTCCTTCCGCGGCGTGCGCGTGGGGTTGGACGCGGCGAACGGCAGCGCCTTCATGCTCGCAAAGACGGTATTCGACGCGCTCGGCGCGACGACCGTGACGATCGGCACCGCACCCGACGGGCGCAACATCAACGCGGGCTGCGGTTCCACCCATCCCGAGGCGCTTTCGGCGCTCGTCAAGGCGCAGGCGCTCGACCTCGGCTTTGCCTTCGACGGCGACGCCGACCGCTGTATCCTCGTCGACGAGCGGGGGACCGTCCGCGACGGCGACGCCATGCTCTTTCTGCTCGCCAAGCAGATGAAGGCGTGCGGCGAGCTCGACGGCGACGCCATCGTCGCGACGCAGATGAGCAATCTCGGGCTCGAAAAGAGCCTCGCGCGGGAGCACGTGCGCGTCTTTCGCACCGACGTCGGCGACCGCTTCGTCTACGAGGAGATGCTCCGCCGCGGGTGCATGCTCGGCGGGGAAAATTCGGGGCACATCATCTTCCGCAAGTATGCCCGCACGGGCGACGGCATCCTCACGGCGCTGCGCGTCATGGAGACGGCGCTCCGCCTGCAATGCCCCGCCTCCATGCTCGCCGAGGGCTATACGGCGCTCCCGCAGGTCGTGCGGAGCGTGCCCGCACACGACAGGACGCGCGTCCTCGCCCACGAAAAGGTGAAGGCGGCGAAGCGCGACGCGGAGGCGCTACTCGGCGGCGGCAGGGTGCTTTTGCGCGCCTCGGGGACGGAGGAGGTCATCCGCATCCTCGCCGAGGGGGAGGACCGCGCCGCATGCGAGGCGGCGGCGGATCTGATCGAGCGCGCGGCGATCGCGGCGGAGGAAAGCTGATGTGCGGCATCGTCGGCTACATCGGGCGGGAACAGGCGGCGCCCATCCTCCTTGCGGGGCTCAAAAAGCTCGAGTACCGCGGCTACGATTCGGCGGGGATCGCCGTCCTGCGGGAGGGTCGCTTTGTCCGCGTACGGCGGGAGGGGAGCGTGCGCGACCTGCATGCCGCGCCGAAGGGGCACATCGGGATCGGGCACACCCGCTGGGCGACGCACGGCGCGCCCACCGCCCGCAACGCCCACCCGCATATCTATGGGCGGTTCGCGATCGTCCACAACGGCATCATCGAGAACTTCGCCGCCCTCAAGGCCGAGTGCCTCGCCCGCGGCGAGCGGTTCTCCTCGGAGACGGACAGCGAGGTCATCGCGCATCTTCTCGCCTACTACGACGAAGGGGACCTGCTCCGCGCCCTGCAAAAGACATGCGCGCGGCTCACGGGCGCCTATGCGATCGCGGCGCTTACTTCGAACCGCGAGGAGATCGCCCTCGCGCGCAAGGCGAGCCCGCTCATCGTCGCGCGGACGGAGCACGGCACATTCTGCGCCAGCGATCTCTATGCGATCGGTGAGGCGGCGGATTTTGCGGCCCTCCGCGACGGCGAATTTGCGCTCCTGCGGGCGGATGAGGCCATCTTCTACGACGCCCGCGGCGTGCGGATCGCCAAGCAAACGGCGCGCTACTGCCCCGAAACGGGGGACCCAATGATGGGGAAGTTCCGCCACTTCATGCGCAAGGAGATCTCGGAAATTCCCGCCGCGATCGCCAAAACCGCCCAAAAATTCGATGAAATGGTGCAAAATAAGCGGTTTTGCGAAGTACTATGTCAGACAGAGTACATCGATATCATCGCCTGCGGAACCGCCTATCACAGCGGACTGGCGGCGAAGTACGTCATCGAGCAGTGCGCGGGCGTCCGTTGCAACGTGACGGTCGCGAGCGAGTACCGCTACGCTCCTCCCGTGGCGGGCAAGGGCACCCTCGCCGTCGCGGTGTCGCAGAGCGGGGAGACGGCGGATACCATCGCCGCGGCGCGGCTCGCCCGTGCGCGCGGCGTGCCCCTGCTGTCCGTTACGAACGTTGCGGAGAGCACGCTCTGCGGGTGCTCGGATTTTGTGTTCAAGACCGAGGCGGGGCGGGAGATCGGCGTCGCCGCGACCAAGAGTTTTTGCGCCCAGCTCATCGCGCACGACCTGTTCGCCCTGCTGCTCGCGCAGTGCAAAGGCCGCCCCGCAAAGCCCCTCGGCGATCTCGCGGGCATGGCGGAGAAAACGCTTGCGGCAAGCGAGGCGGTCGCGCGCTGGGCGCCCTACTTCCTCGACGCCCGCGCGGCGTTCTTTCTCGGGCGGGGGATCGACAGCGTTGTCGCGCGCGAGGGCAGCCTCAAATTGAAGGAGATCAGCTATCTCCCGAGCGAGGGCTATCCCGCGGGGGAACTCAAACACGGCACGCTTGCCCTCATCGAGCGGGGCACGCCCGTCGTCGTCATCCTCACGTCGCGCCGCCTCGCCGCAAAGACGATGGACGCCGTGCACGAAGTCGCCGCCCGCGGCGGAAGAGTCTTTCTCGTCACGCCCTTTTCCGACCTCGGCGAGGAGGCCTGCGCGCGCCTGTTGATCCCCGAGGCGGAGGAGCTCTTCTCGCCCGTGCTCTCGGTCATCCCGCTGCAACTGCTCGCCTATCACGTCGCGCTGGCGAAGGGCGCGGATCCCGACCGCCCCCGCAACCTCGCGAAGTCGGTCACCGTGGAATAGCGCAAAAAAACCGCCGCATGCGAAGCGGCGGTTTTGAATATTCCGAAGTCGCGCAAACGATTCAGCCGACCCTGCGCACGAACGGGCGGTAATCGAGGATGGTCTCGATCTCGTCGAGGGCGTCCTGCGGGAGGACGAGCCCGCTCGCGGCGGCGTTGGCGCGCAGCTGTTCCGCGCGGCTCGCGCCCGTGATGACGGCACTGATCTGCTTTTTCCGCAGGATCCATGCGAGGGCGAGCACCGAGAGGGGAACGCCGAGCGCCTCCGCGACCCCCGAAAGTTTTTCCACCTTCTCAAGATTTTCCTCGGTGAGGAGGCGATTGATCTGGCGGTCCGCCTGCCACGTCGCGCGCGAACCCGCGGGCAGAGGGCAGTCCTTGCGGTATTTCCCCGTGAGCAGTCCCTGCGCGAGAGGGGAGAAGGGCGTGACGCCCAGCCCGTATTTTTCGGCGATGCCGAGGATCTCGTCCTCGATATAGCGGTCCGCCATGTTGTACTGCGGTTGGAGCGCGGCGGGACCGCGCAGCCCGTTCTCCTTGCAGATGTGGATGGCCTCGGTGATCTGCACGGGCGACCACTCCGAGACCCCCCAATAGAGGATCTTGCCCGCCTTCACGAGGTCGGAGAGCACCTCGCAGGTCTCTTCGATCGGGGTCGTCGCGTCGAAGCGGTGGCAGAAATAGAGGTCGAGATAGTCGAGCCCGAGGTTTTTGAGGGAAATATCGAGCTGCTCGACGATATGTTTGCGGGAGAGCCCGTAGTCGTTGGCGCCCGGCCCCATGGGGAAGAACACCTTGGAGGAGACGACGTACTCGCTTCTCCTGTGCGCGCGTAGCGCCGTTCCGAGGAACTTTTCGGCGGCGCCGCCCGAGTAGGCGTCGGCGCAATCGAAGAAGTTGACGCCGAGATCGAACGCCGCGTCCACGGTGTCGCGCGCGACGCGCTCCGCCTCGGGACCGTTCAGGTTGGTCACCCAGCTGCCGAGGGCGATCTCCGAGAGTTTGAGCCCGTGATTTCCGAGATTCCGATACTTCATGATGGTTCTCCTTGACTTTATGAATTGTTTTCCCGATTTTTCAAGATCATAACTTGATCATACTTCGCCGAATAAAGGATCTTGATTTTCTTATTTGAATAGTTTGTCCAGCAGCGATGATACCCTTTGGGCAAACCATTCCACGTCTGATCGTTCGTACTTTCACGAGTGTAACGGATCCCCCCGATGTCGAAGGCGACTTGTATTTTCTCCGAAGGGAACAGGCCGGCAGGATGCCACACGCCCAAAGATTCAGTTTGCGCGTCGGCTTCGATCGCGTCTTGCAGCCATAAAGCGATCTCTCTTCGCTGCTTCTCGTTTTTGACGATGACGACCAACCAGATAACAGGGAGAAAGGACATGGCGACGCTTATCCCTATGATGGTAAAGACAAATGCGGCCGTCGGCATCGGGGCGTCAACTTGTTCCAAAGAGATCGCAACGATCAGCGCCACCATGCCGATCCACATAAAACTCGCAAAAAAGCAATAGGCGACGAGGATCCTTTTGCGGCTCTCGCCCGAGAAAGATCCGTATTTGAACGTTGCCGCAATTTGAGACAGATCGAAATCCGGTTCCATCAACGTCGCCTCCTTTTTGGTATGATTGAATCATCCTATAAAAACATCATGAAACGATGCGGTGGAATTCCCGCCTTGATCTTCCGCGGGTCAGTTTTCGCCCCATTCGGGCGGGTTCGCGGGATGCGCGGCGGGCTTCTCTTCCCTGCGGTACGACCATTTCAGCAGAATGGGCGTGAGCACGGAGGAGAGCAGGATGATGAGAAAGACGAAGGGGTAGATCGCGGGATCGACGAGCCCCGCCGAAACGCCGCGGTCGGTGCAGATGAGCACGACTTCGGCGCGGACCATCATGCCGAGCCCCACGCGCAGGCTTTCATTCCAGGTAAATTTGCACAGTTTTGCGCCCACGCCGCAGCCGAGGAGCTTTCCGAGCAGCGCGGCGACGACATAGACGAGCCCGAACGCGAGGAAGGGCAGGGTGATGCCGTCGAAGGAGAGGTCCATGCCGATCGAGGCGAAGAAGATGGGCGAGAAGAAGAGATAGCCCATCGTATCGACCTTGCTCTCGACGTAGGGCGTCTCGGAGAGGGTGCCGCCGAGCAGGATTCCCGCGATGTACGCGCCCGTGATATCGGCGACACCGAAGAATTTTTCGGCGCAGTAGGCATAGACAAAGCAGGCGGCAAGCGAGATGATGGGCACCCTGCGGTTGTGCGGCGCCTGCCGTTCCATGAGGTCGAAGAGCTTGCGGAGCCCCACGCCGAGCGCGATCGCGGCGATGAAGAACACCGCGATCTTGATCGTCACGAGCCAAGGGTTGGGGTGGAACCAATCCCAGCCGCCCGCCTCGCCCCCGCCCGAGGAGAAGCCCGTGATCACCGAGAGCACGATGATGCCGATCACGTCGTCGAGCACGGCCGCCGCGACGATGGAGGTGCCGACCTTGCTGTCGAGCTTTCCGAGCTCTTTCAAGACGGCGACGGTGACGGAGACCGAGGTCGCCGTGAGGATGGCGCCGTAGAAGAGCAGGGAGAGGATGCCCGCATGGGGGAAGAAGCAGAAGGCGACGAGCGTCCCCAATCCCATGGGCACCACGACGCCGAGCGAGGTGATGACGACGGAGGCAACACCCGTTGCCTTGAGCTTTTTGAGGTCGGTGCCCAGCCCCGTCGAGAACATGATGAGCACGACGCCGATCTTGCTCATCGCCCCGAGGACGACTTGCACGTCGTCGCCGAAGAACGCCCGCTGCAGGGGCGCCCACGGGATGTAGCGCAGAAGCCCGACGAGGATGCCCGCGATCAGCATGCCGATGACGGCGGGCATGCCGCATTTGTGCGCGCCCAGCCCCATGAGTTTGGAGAGCAGCAGGATGAGCGCAAGTGGAAGTAACAGTTCGAATGGTTGCATATCGCATATGCTCCGCAAAGGTGTCCGTATTTTCGGGAGCCTTCCTCATTATATACCTTTTTTTTCAAAAAGCAACTTTTTTCGGGGGATTTTTTTCGCTTTGCGAAAATGGTGCCGCCGTCACGTTTTTTGGGAGTTTATCCCGCAACCGCTTGCAATTTCCCCGCGCTTCTGCTATAATGGCGGTAATGTCAGAGTTTCAGATGCCCGTCGGAAAGGAACGGGCGCGCCAGATGAATGCCGTCGTGCTCGCGTTCGTGGGCGACGCCGTCTACACGCTCTATGTGCGCAGAGAGCTTGCGCTCGGATGCGGGGAAAAGACGGGGGCGCTCAATAAGCGCGCGAGCGAGCGGGTCTCCGCACACGGGCAGAGCCTTGCCCTCGAGGCGATCCTGCCCCGTCTCACGGGGGAGGAGGAAGAGATCTACCGCCGCGGCAGGAACGCCAAGAAGCCGACGAAGAGCAAGAACGCCTCGGTGGGGGAATACGTCCGCTCGACGGGCTTCGAGGCGCTCATCGGCTATCTCTATCTCACGGGGCAGGAAGCGCGCATCGCGGAGCTGTTCTTCGCCCCGCAGGAAGGAGCACAGGACGAATAAAAAATGATCGTAGAAGGCAGAAACGCCGTTTTGGAATTGCTCAAAACGGAAAAAACGATAGAAAAGATCATGCTCGAAAAGGGGGCGCAGGGCACGCTCGCCCGCATCTTCGCCGAGGCGCGGGCGCGGGGGATCCGCGTGCAGTTCGTGCCCCGCGAGGTCCTCGACCGCGCGAGCCGCGAAAAGCGCCATCAAGGGGTCGTCGCCTACACGACGGAGTTCGCATATACCGAACTCTCCGCGATCGGAGGCGAAGCGGAGAGCCTCATCGTCCTCTGCGACGGCGTGGAGGACGTCCACAATCTCGGCTCTATCCTGCGCGTCGCGGAGTGCGCGGGCGCGGACGGCGTCGTCATCCCCAAGGCGAAGGGAGCGAGCGTGACGGACGCGGTCATCCGCATCTCTGCGGGGGCGGCGGAGCACATCCCCGTCGCGAAGGTCTCCTCGGTCAACGCCGCGATCGAAGAGCTCAAGGCCCGCGGCTATTGGGTCTACGCCCTCGAGGCGGGCGGCGAACCCATCTACGGCGCCCGTCTCACGGGGAAGGTCGCGCTCGTCGTCGGCGGGGAGGATAGCGGCGTGCACCGCCTCACCCGCGAAAAATGCGATCAAATTCTCTCGATCCCGCTCTTCGGCAAGGTCAATTCCCTCAATGCCTCCGTCGCGCTCGGGATCGCGGTCTACGAGGTAGTGCGTGCAAGACTTCAAAAATGAGACGGACGAAGCCCTCGCCGCCCGCGCCCGCAAGGGGGACGCGGCAGCCACCGAGGAGCTGATGTTCCGCTACAAGGATACCGTCCGCGGCGTCGCGCGAAAGTCGGCGTTCTGCCTCCTCGCCGAGGAGGACGACCTCGCGCAGGAGGGCATGATCGCGCTCTACGGGGCGATCGGCGCCTACGATCCCGCGCAGGGCGCCTTCCGCAGTTTCGTCTATACCTGCGTCGTCCGCAGGATCTACAGCTATCTCCGCTTCGTCAAGCGCAGGGAGGGGGAGCGCGCCGAGGTCGACCCCGAGACGCTCCCGCTCGGCGAATCGCCCGAGGACAGGCTGCTCCTCGACGAATCGGACGCCGAATTCCGCAAGCGGCTCGCGAAGGAGCTCTCGGATTTCGAATTCCGCGTCGTCGCGCTCTATCTCGACGGCATGCGCTATGCGGACATCTCGCAGGCGACGGGGCGGGAGATCAAGAGCATCGACAACGCGCTCGCCCGCGCCAAGCGCAAATTACAGAAGTCCTACCGCGGCTGACGCCGCACCCGCGCCCGAGGCGCAAAGGAGTTGTATGTCGCACGTTTCGCTCTACAGAAAATTCCGCCCGGATACGTTCGATAAGATCGTGCGGCAGGAGCACGTCGTCCGCATCCTGAAAAACCAGATCGCGCAGAATGCCGTCGGGCACGCATATCTCTTTACGGGCCCCCGCGGCACGGGCAAGACGAGCGTCGCGCGGATCTTTGCGCGCGCCGTCAACTGCGAACACCCGCAGGACGGCTCGCCCTGCGGCGTCTGCCCGACCTGCCTCGCCCTCGCGGCGGGCTCCCTCGACATCAGCGAGATCGACGCCGCCTCCAACAACGGTGTCGCCGAGATGCGCGAACTGCGCGAGAAGGTGCAATATCCGCCCGTCACGGGAAGATACAAAGTCTACATCGTGGACGAAGTCCACATGCTCACCGATAGCGCCTTCAACGCCCTCTTAAAGACCCTCGAGGAGCCGCCCGCGCACGTCATCTTCATCCTTGCGACGACCGAGCCGCAGAAGATCCCCGCGACCATCCTCTCCCGCTGCATGCGGCTGGATTTCAAGCTCATTCCCGAGGAGGATCTCGAAAGGCACCTCTGTTCCATTCTCGACGGGCTGGGCAAACCCTACGAAAAAGAGGCGGTCGCCGCCATTGCCCGCGCGGGCGCGGGGAGCGACCGCGACATGCTCTCCATCGCCGAGGCGTGCATCGTCTACGGCGAGAAGCTCACCTATGCGTCCGTCTGCGCCGTGCTCGGCGCCGCGGACTTCCACGAGACCAACAAGCTCGTCTCTGCCATGCTCAAGGGCGATACGGCGGAGGCGATCGGGGCGCTCGAACGCATCCTCGGCGAGGGGAAGGCGGTCGGCGTCCTGCTCAAAGATATTTTGCAGCTCTTGCACCGCGTGACCGTCGCCAAGACGTGCAAGAACGCCGAGGCGCTGCTCTCCCTCCCGCAAGATCTCTTCGCGGAAGTGCAGCAGCTCGCGGGCGAGGCGGACGGCAGGGCGGTGCTCCGCGCGACGGAGATCCTCATCCGCACCGAGAGCGAGCTGCGCTTTGTCTCCTCGCCGCGCATCGCGCTCGAGACGGCGATCCTGCGGGTCTCCTACCCCGCGGGGGACCGCGACGTCGACGCCCTGCTCGTGCGCATGGGGCAGCTCGAGGAGAAGCTCAAGGCGGCGCCGAGGGCCGCGGAAGCCCCGCAGAGGCCCGCCCCGCCCGAAGCGCCCAAGGCGCCCGTCCCCCCCGAAGCGACGGATTACGACTTCCCGACGGAGGAGCCCGTCTTTGCCGAGGCGTACTTCTCGGACGGCCCCGCCACGCCGCAGCCTGCGGCAAAGCCCGCACCCACGCCGCAGCCCGCACCCGCGGCAAAGCCCGCGCCCGAGGAGACCGAGGCGCCCAAGGACGCACAGGCGGCGTTCGGGCGGTTCCTGCGGATCCTCCGCAAGACCTCGAAGAGCGGCGTTCTGTTCGCGATGTGCTACGACCTCGTGGCGTCGCTCGAGGGCGGCCTGCTCGTGCTCACGACCGAATCGGATACCATCTTCACCTCGCTGAACCGCGAGGAGCACAGGAAGATCACGCAGGAAGTCGCCCGTCTCATCGGGTTGGAGGGGGTGGAGATCCGCAAGGCGCGCCCCGCCGCCGCAGAGAAGCGCGGCGCGATCGAACAGCTCAAAAAGGATTTCGGGGACTACCCCGTCGACATCAAATAAGGAGAATTTCGCAATGGCATACGGCAGAGGCGGAAACATGGGCGCAGGCAACATGCAGAATCTCATGAAGCAGGCGCAGAAGATGCAGGAAGAGATGCAGGCGACCGAGAAACTGCTCGATGAATGGGAGATCGTCGGAACGGCGGGCGGCGAAGCGGTCGTCGTCTATATGAACGCAAAGAAGAAGATCGACGGGATCGAGATCGACAAGGAAGTCATCGACCCCGAGGACGCCGAGATGCTCGAGGACCTCGTCCTCGCCGCCATTCTCGACGGCTACAAGAAGGCGGACGCCGTCTACGAAGAGAAGATGGGGAAGTTCGGCGGGCTCGGCGGAGGAGTGCTCTGAAGTGGACGTATTTATCGAACCCATCGGGCGGCTCATCAACGAGTTCTCCAAACTCCCGGGCGTCGGGAAAAAGACGGCGCAGCGCTATGCCTATAAGGTCATCTCGATGACGGAGGGCGAGGCGCGCGCCTTTGCCGACGCCATTCTCGACGCCAAGCATAAGGTGCGCTTCTGCAAGATCTGCGGCAATTTCTCCGAGGACGAAGTCTGCGGCGTCTGCCGCACGCGCACGGCGGAGCAGATCTGCGTCGTGAAGGAGCCCAAAGATGTCATCGCCCTCGAAAAACTGCATGAATACCGCGGCGTCTACCACGTTCTGCACGGGGTCATCTCGCCCATGAACGGCGTGGGACCCGACGATATCCGCATCAAAGAGCTCCTTTCCCGCGTGAAGGACGGCGTGCAGGAGGTCATCCTCGCGACCAATCCCGACGTCGAGGGCGAGGCGACCGCGCTCTACATCGCAAAGCTCATCAAGCCGCTCGGCGTGAAGGTCACCCGCATCGCCCACGGCATTCCCATCGGGAGCGAACTCGAATATACCGACGAAGTCACCCTCGCCCGCGCCCTTTCCGACCGGAAAGAGCTCTGAAACGCAAACACCCAAAAAAGAGGCATATCATGAAAATTTCCGTACTCGGCTGCGGCAGATGGGGGTCGTTCATCGCGTGGTATCTCTCCCGCAAGGGCAACGAGGTCACGAGCTGGGGCCCCGAAGAGGACGGTTCGTATCAAATTCTCAAAGAGACGGGGCGCAACGAATATGTCGCGCTCGATGAGAAGATCGCGCTCACCTGCGATCTTGCGCGCGCGGTGCGCACGGCGGAGATCATCGTCATCTCGATCTCCTCGCAGGGGCTGCGCGGCTTCATGCAGCGGGTCATGCGCTACGACGTCCGCGAGAAAATTTTCGTGCTCTGCATGAAGGGCATCGAGGTGGAGACGGGCAAGCGCCTCTCCGAGATCCTCGTCGAGAGCGGCGTCTCCCCCGAAAAGATCGCCGTGTGGGTAGGCCCGGGGCACATCCAGAGCTTCGTCGCGGGCATCCCCAACTGCATGGTCATCGACTCCGAAAACGAGCAGCTCAAGCGCAAGCTCGCCGATGAATTCCGTTCCGACCTCATCCGCTTCTACTACGGCGAGGACCTCATCGGCACCGAGATTGGGGCGGCGGCGAAGAACGTCATGGGCATCGCCGCGGGCGTGCTCGACGTCGTGTGCGTCCCCTTGAAGGGCCCGCTCATGTCCCGCGGGGCGCGCGAGGTCGCCCGCCTCATCAAGGCGATGGGGGGCAACGAGCTCTCCGCCTACGGGCTCGCCCACCTCGGCGACTACGAGACGACTCTCTTCTCGCCCTATTCCCACAACCGCACCTACGGCGAAATGCTCGCCAAGGGGCAGCGCTTTGAAAAGCTCGCCGAGGGCGTCGCGACGTCCAAGGCCATGAAACTGCTCGAGCGGAAATACGGCGTCGAGCTGCCCATCACCGACGCGGTATATAAGGTCTGCTACGGGGAAGGGGACGACGCGGCGCGCTGCCGCGATGCGATCTCCGCGCTCTTCACCCGCCCGCCCAGGACCGAGATGTACGATTGAGCGCCCGCGCACGCGATATGCACAAAATCTCCCCGATTTCGATATGATGATCGGGGAGTATCTTATCTATGCGGATCTGTTTTGTCACGGGCGGGAGTTTTGAAGATTACGCGGGGCGCAGCGCGCGGGAGAGGGCAGACGTCGTCTGCTTTCCCTTCCACGCGCTCGAAGAAGTGAGCTACGAGCGCGAACTCAAGGGCGAGACGAGCATCTTCGAGGACGTCGCGCTCCTCTCCAAGGAGGAGAAGAACATCGTCGTCTGCGGGTGCTTTACCGACGCCCGCGGCGTGAAGCGCAAGTCGGTGGTCGTCGCCGACCGCGGGCGCATCCTCGGCGTCTCCGACCGCGTCAACCGTCTCGACGGCGGGGAATACGGCTGCGGCGCGGGCATCAAGATCTACGATACGGGGGCGGGGAAGATCGGCGTCGTCGTCGCCGAAGATCTCTATTTCCCGCGGGTCGCCGAGACGCTCTCCCTCTGCGGCGCCGAGCTCATCCTCTGCGTCTTTGAGGAGCTCGAAGGCAGCCTCGAGCAGGTCCTCATGCGGGCGCAGGCGTTCTTCTACGGCGTTCCCGTGTGCGTCTGCGCCGTCGGCTACGCGCAGGCCGCAGATATCGGCGGCAAGCTCCGCTTCGCCTCCCCCAAGAACTGCTGTATCTACGATTTCGAGCGCGAGCAGGAGTATCACCTCGTCGAGACGCGCCGCCGCGGTTTCTACCGCCGCAAGCGCACGGGATTCTGAATTCTTTGAAAAAATCGCCGCAGAAGCGGCGATTTTTTCATGTGATTTTGCGGTTTATTTGATCTCGCGGGTGCATGCGCAGGCGAGCGCCCCGGGGCCGATATGGCAGGAGACCGAGAGCGAGAGGGGATCGGCGAAGGTCGCCCTGCACATGGGGAAGGCCGCGGAGAGTTCCTCCAAAAAGCGGTCCGCCTCCTCATAGTTCTGGGTGTGGGCGACGGCGATCGTCATCTCGCCCGCCTCGGTATACGCGCGAAAGCGCCCCTCGAGGTCGCTCTTCACGGCGGCGATCATGACTTCCTTCGCCTGTTTGAGGGTGTGGACCTTCTTGAAGGCGTCGAGCTTCTCGCCCTGGATCTGCAATACGGGCTTGATGCGCAGGAGGGTGCCCACAAGCGCGGCGGCAGGGGTGAGCCGCCCGCCTTTTTTGAGATATTTGAGGGTATCGAGGGAGATGTAGATGCTGCTGTCCATTTTGGTCTCGAGCAATTTTTGCCTGATCTCCGCGGCGGAATATCCCTTATCGCGCAGCGTGAGGGCGTCGTAAACGCTCTGCTTCTGGGTGATGGAGATGCGCTGGTTGTTGACGACGCAGACCCGCCCGCCGTAGTTCTCCGCGAGGCGCTCCGCCGTGTGGCAGGACTCCGAGAGCCCGCTCGACATCGGGATATGCACGATCTCCGCGTCCTCTCCGAGCAGTTTTTCCCAGAGCTCGGTGACGCTGAACGTCGAGGGCTGCGAGGTCGAAACGCTCGCATTTGCGCCCAGATGCTCATAGAATTGGGGCTGGGTGAGATCGATATCCTCGAAGTACTCCTTGCCGTCGATCAAAAAGGGCATCGGGATCACATAGACGCCGAGTTTTTCGGCCTCCGCCTGCGTGATGCCGCTGTTGGAATCCGTCACGATCTTTACATTTGCCATACTGCGCTCCGAAACTTCATTTTGTAAACTACTTTTCCTTTCCTATTATATGAAAAAAGTGAGAAATGTCAAGGAAAATCCCGAAAAATTTCCGAAGCGAGGGGAATGTACGCCGTTGACAAAAGATGTTCCGATATGTATAATGATTTGTGACAGGATAGAATATTTACGGGGAGGAGAGAGGTGTATCCGATCCTGAACAAGGAAAAACTGAATGCGGGCGTGGGGCGCATGGAGATTCTGGCGCCGCTCGCGGCACGGCATGCCCGCGCGGGGCAGTTCGTCATCCTGCGCGCCGACGAACGCGGTGAGCGCATTCCGCTCACGATCGCGGCAAGCGACAAAGAGAGGGGCACGGTCACGGTCATCTACCAGATCGTGGGCGGCGCGACGATGGCGCTCGACCGCCTGAACGCAGGGGAGTGCGTCGCCGATCTCACGGGTCCGCTCGGCAAGCCCTCCGCGGTCGAGGGGCTGGGGCGGGTCGCGGTCGTGGGCGGCGGCGTGGGCTGTGCGATCGCGCTTCCGATCGTGCGCGCGCTGCACGAACAGGGCAGCTTCGTTGCGGCGATCGCGGGCTTCCGCACGGCCGAGCTCGTCATCCTCGAAGCGGAGTTTTCCGCGCTCGCGGATGAATTTTATCTCACGACGGACGACGGCACCCGCGGGGAGCGCGGGAACGTCTGCATGCCCCTTTCTCGCCTGCTTGCCGCGGGGGAGAAGTTCGACGCCGTGTTTACGATCGGCCCGCTCCCGATGATGAAGTTCGTCGCGCAGACGACAAAGCCCTACGCCCTCCGCACCGTGGCGAGCATGAATCCCATCATGATCGACGGCACGGGCATGTGCGGCTGCTGCCGTCTCACAGTGGGCGGCGCGCGCAGGTTCGCCTGCGTCGACGGCCCCGAATTCGACGCCCATCTCATCGACTTCGACGAGGCGATCGCCCGCGCAAAAACCTATCGGGCTTTCGAAGCGGCGGCGCGCGAGCGGCACTGCAATTTATACCGTCAAACAGAAAAACGCGGGGGGACGCTATGAATTATTCGAGAATTCCGATGCCCGAACAGCCGCCCGAAACGCGCATAAAAAACTTCGGCGAAGTCGCCCTCGGCTACGATGAGACGGCGGCGCGCGCCGAGGCGGAGCGCTGTCTGCAATGCAAGGCGCGCCCCTGCACGGCGGCCTGTCCCGTCGGCGTGCACATCCCCGATTTCATCGCCCTCGTCAAGGCGGGGCGCTTCGAGGAAGCATATGCGCTGGTCCGCGCGGACAACGCTCTTCCCGCCGTGTGCGGCAGGGTCTGCCCGCAGGAGCGGCAGTGCGAGGGGAGCTGCGTCCGCGGCAAGAAGGGGGAGCCCGTCGCGATCGGTCGGCTCGAGCGCTTCGTCGCCGACCGCCATGCCGCGCAAGAAACGGCTCCAAATGCCGCGCAAACTGCCGCGCCCGCCGCGGCGAAGGTCGCCGTCGTGGGCTCGGGCCCCGCGGGGCTCGCCTGTGCGGGGGAACTCGCGGCGCGCGGGTATGCCGTCACCGTGTTCGAGGCGTTGCACCGCGCGGGCGGCGTGCTCGTCTACGGGATCCCCGAATTCCGCCTGCCCAAGCGCATCGTCCGCCGCGAGATCGCCGCGCTCGAAGCGCAGGGGGTCACCTTTGTGCGGAACGCCGTCATCGGGCGGTCGCTCACCGTCTCCGAACTGCGGGAAGCGGGCTTTTGCGCCGTCTTTCTCGGCACGGGCGCGGGGCTTCCCAACTTCATGGACCTTCCCGGGGAGAACGCGCGCGGCGTGTTTTCCGCCAACGAATATCTCACGCGCGTCAACCTCATGCAGGCGTACGAGGCGGACGCGGAGACCCCGATCTTCCGTGCGAAGCGGGTCGCCGTCGTGGGCGGGGGCAACGTCGCGATGGACGCGGCGCGCTGTGCCCGCCGTCTGGGCGCGGAGACGACCGTCGTCTACCGCCGCTCCGAAGCCGAACTTCCCGCTCGCCGCGAGGAGGTCGGGCACGCGCGGGAGGAGGGCGTCGCCTTCGCCTTTCTCACCAATCCCACCGCGGTCCTCACGGACGAAGCGGGGGAGGTGCGCGGGCTGCGCTGCGTGAAGATGGCGCTCGGCGATCCCGATGCGAGCGGCAGGCGCCGTCCCGCCGCGGTCGCGGGGAGCGAACACGAACTTGCGGCGAACTGCGTCATCATGGCGCTCGGCACTTCGCCCAACCCGCTCATCGGGCAGACGACCGAAGGGCTCGCGCTGGCAGAGCACGGCGAGATCGTCGCCGACGAGAGCGGCAGGACCTCGATCGCGGGCGTGTATGCGGGCGGGGACGCCGTGACGGGCGCCGCGACCGTCATCCTCGCCATGGGAGCGGGGAAGCGCGCGGCGTGCGCGATCGACGAGGATATCAAGGCAGGGATCCTGTAAAAGCGAGACGTCTCCGCATAGCGCGGAGATGTTTTTCATACAATACCTTGTATGGATTTTCTCTATCGGCACCGCGTGGCGCTCGGGTTTTTCTGCCTCATGCTCGCCGTCGCGGTCACCTTCGGCATCTGCTTTTTCGCCCTCGCCCGCACGGCGGCGGAACCGCTTCGGATGACCGTCGTCATCGACGCGGGGCACGGCGGCGTCGACGGCGGCGTGGCGGGGACGCGCACCAAGACGCAGGAGAGCGACATCAACCTCGCCGTCGCCCGCATCTTGCAGCGGCACTTCGAGGAGGCGGGGTTCTACGTCGTGCAGACCCGCCCGACCGAGGCGGGGCTCTACGGCGTCGCGACGCCCGGCTACAAGCGGCGGGACATGGAAAAGCGCGCCGAGGTCATTCTCTCGAGCTCTGCCGCGGCGGTCATCTCCGTCCACCAGAACTTTTTCCACGAGACGTCGCGGCGGGGCGCGCAGGTGTTCTTCCGCGAGAGTTCGGCGGGCGGAAAGGCGCTTGCGGAGCGCATCCAGACCTCCCTCAACGAGATGCCCGAATGCGTCAAGCGCACGCAGGCGCTCGCGGGCGACTACTTTATCTTGAATTGCTCGGAGACGCCCTCCGTCATCGTCGAATGCGGCTTTCTGTCCAACGCGGACGACGAGGCGCTCCTGCTCGACGACGGCTACCGCGAAAAACTGTGCGCGGCGATCCTGCGCGGCACGCTTTCCTTCCTCGCCGCGGGTGCAAATTCGGCTTGAAACGTTGACATCTCCGCAAAATTCTGCTATACTTACACCCGTATGGAAAAGTATGCGAATGTCAAACGGTATGAGCTCCGCTATTCGGATTTCGACTGCAGCGACGAGCTCAAACTCTCGTCGCTGCTCGCGCTCGCGCAGGAATCCGCGGGGTTGAGCGCCGATGAGCTCGGCTTCGGCTATGCGGACATCAAGCCCCTCGATCTCGGGTTCATCATCGTCCACACCTATTGCGAGATCCGCCGCACGGTCGTGCTCGGCGACGCGCTCACCGTGGAGACATGGCCGCTTCCGCCGCGGCACGGCATCTTTACGCGCGATTACCGCATCACCGACGCGCACGGCGCGCTCTGCGCGGTGCTCTCCACGCGGTGGCTGCTCGTCGACCTCAAAACGTTTTCGATGACCCGCCCCGAACGGCTGGGGGAGGTCCACGCCCGCTGTCCCTACCGCGATGAGCACGCCGTCGAGCCCGCGACATGGAAGATCCCCCGTCTCACAGCGGGAAGGGAGGTCCGCCGCGAGACCGTCGCGGGCAGCCATATGGACCACTACATGCATGCCAACAACACGCGCTACGCCGATTTCTTCCTCGACTGTTTTTCCACCGAGGAACTTTCCTCCCGCCGCGTGCGCGCCTTCCGCGTCTCCTATCTCAAACAGGTGAAGGAGGGGGAGGAGCTCGCGCTCTTCCGCGAGGACTTCGAAGATCATTCGGTGCTCGAAGCGCGGCTCGGCGGGGAAGTCTGCACCCAATTTTGTATCGAATTTGAGGAGAAAAACCAATGAAGATCTGTCTGGAACCGCATACCTGCCTTGCGCCCCTGCCCGCCGTCATCGTGACGTGCGGCGACGAAGAGGAGAACAACGCCATCACCCTCGCCTGGGTGGGGACGGTCAACGCGGCGCCGCCCATCCTCTCGATCGCGGTGCGCGATTCGCGGTACTCCCTCGGGCTCATCGAGCGCACCAAGCAATTCACCGTCAACCTCGTGGACCGCTCGCTCCTGCACGCGATGGACGTGTGCGGCGTCACCTCGGGGCGGGACGTCGATAAATTCGCCGCCGCGGGGATCACGCGGGCGAAGGGGGAGCGCGTCGGCTGCCCCTATGTCGCCGAGAGCCCCGTTTCGATCGAGTGCAAGGTCGTCGAGCGGGTGGATTTCCCCACGCACGCCGTGTTCTTCGGCGAGATCGTGGGCGTGATCGCCGACGCCGAATACACCCGGAACGGCAAAGTCGCCCTTCCCGACGGCTTTCTCGTGACCTACGCGAACGGCAAGTACCTCGCGACGGGCGAGCAGCTCGGCAGCTACGGGTACACCGCGAAGGAGACCAAGTGATCCGCACCAAGGCGGGGATCGTGCACTATGTGGGCGTCCTGAAGAAGATCTTCATCGCGTACAGCGCCGTCATGCTCCTCGGCATCATGTTCTCGCTGCTCTTTGCGTTCTCGGGCTATCTCGGGTTTATGATCCTTGCGCCCGTTTTGATCGTCGTGCACCTTGCGGTCTACGCCTTCTATGCGCTGCGCATTACGATGGGGTTGGCGCTCGCCGTCGAGGTGACGCCCGAGGTCGTGCACGTCAAGACCAAGCGCCGCACCTACACGTACGACGCACAGAAGGGCTGCATCGCCGTCAAGACGTACAAGAACAAGTTCGTGTGCACGTTCGCGACGCAGGACTCCGTCGATAAATTCGTGTTTTTGCGGCGCGCGCCCTTTTCCAAATACTACGAGGAACAGTTCACGGCGGAAGAGATCGCCGCGTTCTACCCCGGCTATCGGGAAGAAGGCGCCGCAGTATTATAAATTTATTCGCATAAAATCGCATATTTCTGGAATTCTCCGCGTATTTCCGAAAAAATATGCAAAATTTCAGGAAAAAATATCCAAAGCGGGGGTGCAATCGCTTGACTTGCCCTCCCGCTTTCTATATAATTACGTAGGAAACTATCCAAGAGGAAAAAAGACATGAAAAAACAGATCAAAAAAGTTGTCCTCGCCTACTCGGGCGGGCTCGATACCTCCATCATCATCCCGTGGCTCAAAGAAAATTACGACGGCTGCGAAGTCATCGCGGTCTCGGGCGACGTCGGGCAGGGGACCGAGCTCGACGGCCTGGAAGAGAAGGCGAAGAAAACGGGCGCGAGCAAGCTCTACGTGCTCGACCTCAAACAGGATTTCGTCGAGAACTACATCTTCCCGACCATGCAGGCGGGCGCCGTCTATGAAGATAAGTACCTGCTCGGCACCTCGTTCGCGCGCCCCTGCATCGCGAAGGCGCTCGTGGAGATCGCAAAGAAGGAGGGCGCCGACGCCATCTGCCACGGCTGCACGGGCAAGGGCAACGACCAGGTGCGCTTCGAGCTCTCGATCAAGGCGTTCGCGCCCGAGATGCAGATCATCGCCCCCTGGCGCATCTGGGATCTCAAATCCCGCGACGAAGAGATCGCCTACGCCGAGGCGCACAACATCCCGCTCAAGATCAACCGCGAGACCAACTACTCCAAGGATAAGAACCTCTGGCACCTCTCGCACGAGGGGCTCGACCTCGAGGAACCCGCCAACGAACCGCAGTATGAAAAGGAAGGCTTTCTGGAGCTCGGCGTCTCGCCCCTTCAGGCGCCCGATACGCCCGAATATCTCACCATCCACTTCGAAAAGGGCATTCCCACCGCGGTGAACGGCAAGCCGCTCGGCGCTGTCGCGCTCATCGAGACGCTCAACGAGATCGGCGGCAGGAACGGCGTCGGGCTCGCGGATATCGTCGAGAACCGCCTCGTCGGCATGAAGTCCCGCGGGGTCTACGAGACGCCCGGCGGCGCCATCCTCTATGAGGCGCACCGCATGCTCGAGACGATCTGCCTCGACAAGGCGACCCAGCACTACAAGCAGCTCGTAGCGGTGAAGTTCGGCGAGATGGTCTACGACGGGCAGTGGTTCACCCCGCTGCGCGAGGCGCTCTCGGCGTTCGTCGCCAAGACGCAGGAGACCGTCACGGGCGACGTCAAACTCCGCATCTACAAGGGCAACATCATGGGCGCGGGCGTCACTTCGCCCAACTCCCTCTACAGCGAGGACATCGCGACCTTCTCCGACGACGGCGGCGCCTACTCCCAGAAGGATTCCGAGGGCTTCATCAACCTATTCGGGCTGCCCATCAAGGTCAAAGCGATGCTCGACCAAAAGAAAGCGGGGAACAAATGATCAACGTCTTTATCGACGGCAGGGCGGGCACGACGGGGCTCGGCATCTGCGCGCGCCTGAACGCGCGCGACGACGTGCGCCTTCTTCAGCTCGACGAGGCGCTGCGCAAGGATGTTTCGGCGCGCAGGGAGATGATGCACGCCGCCGACGTCGTATTCCTGTGTTTGCCCGACGACGCGGCGCGGGAGGCGGTTGAGCTCTGCCCCGCGGAGACCGTCCTCATCGACGCCTCCACGGCGCACCGCACCGAAGCGGGGTGGGCATACGGCTTCCCCGAGCTCTCCGCGGCGCACAGGGCGGCGATCGCGCAGTCCAAGCGCATCGCCAATCCGGGCTGCCATGCGAGCGGATTCCTTGCGATCGTCTACCCGCTCGTGGCGATGGGGATCGCGCCCCGCGACTATCCCTTCGTCTGCCATTCGGTGACGGGCTACACGGGGGGCGGCAAGAAGATGATCGCGGCCTACGAAAGCGAGGATCGCGACCCGCTCTTTGCGGCGCCCCGCGCCTACGGGCTCGGCCAGGCGCACAAGCATTTGCCCGAGATGCAGAAGGTGGCGGGGCTCACGCGCACGCCCGTCTTTTGCCCGATCGTCGCGGATTTCGACTGCGGAATGTGCCTCACCGTGCCGATTTTCACCGATTTCCTCGCGAAAAAGTGCTCGGTTTCCTCGATTTATGCCATGTTTGCAGAGTACTATGCGTCGCATAGGTTTATCTCCGTCACGCAGGAGAGCGAGGATGGATACCTCTCCGCGAACAAGCTCAAGGGGAGCAACCGCCTCGAAATCTATGTCGGCGGGAACGACGAGCGCATCCTGCTCTCGGCGCGGCTCGATAACCTCGGCAAGGGGGCCTCGGGCGCCGCGGTCCAAAATATGAATCTCGCGCTTTCGCTTGACGAAGGCAAGGGACTGTGATATAATAGAAAGGCAAAAAAGAGTTTTACGGCTATGGTAAAAGAGATCAAGGGGGGCGTATGTGCGCCCAAGGGGTTCCGCGCGAGCGGCGTGCACTGCGGGATCCGCAAGAACAAGACAAAAAAGGATCTCGCGCTCATCGTTTCGGATGTGCGCTGTGCGGCGGCGGGGGTGTATACGACCAATCTCGTGAAGGGCGCGCCCATCCTCGTCACCAAGGCGCACCTTGCCGATGGGTATGCGCGGGCGGTCATCGTCAACAGCGGCAACGCCAACACCTGCAACGCCAACGGCGTCGAGATCGCGGAGGGCATGTGCGCGCTCGTTGCGCAGAGCACGGGCATTCCCGCGGACGACGTTCTGGTCGCCTCGACGGGCGTCATCGGGCAAACGCTCTCGCTGGATCCCATTGCGGGCGGCATGGCGGAGCTCGTCGGCACGCTCGGCGACGGCAGCACCGCCGCGGCGGAAGCGATCATGACGACGGATACCGTCAAAAAAGAGATCGCCTGCACCTTCACGGTGGGGGGCGTGACATGCAAAATGGGCGCGATCGCCAAGGGCGTGGGCATGATCTGCCCCAACATGGCGACGATGCTCTGCTTCATCACGACGGACGCCGCGATTTCCCCCGAGATGCTCCAAAAGGCGCTCGGGGCGGACGTGAAAGATTCCTTCAACATGCTCTCGGTGGACCGCGATACCTCCACCAACGATACGCTCTTGATCCTCGCGAGCGGGCTGGCGGGCAACGGGAAGATTTGCGCGGACGGCGCCGATTTCCGCGCCTTCCGCCGTGCGCTCGCCTTCGTGACGACGCGCGTCTGCCGCATGCTCGCCCGCGACGGCGAGGGGGCGACCAAGCTCATCGAGTGCCGTGTGGAGGGCGCGAAGAGCAAAAAAGCCGCGCGCCTTGCGGCGAAGTCCGTCGTCTGCTCCAACCTTCTGAAAGCGGCGATGTTCGGCGCGGATGCGAATTGGGGCAGAGTGCTGTGCGCGCTCGGCTATTCGGGCGCCGCGCTCGACATCGGGAAGATCGACGTCGGATTCCGTTCGGCGGCGGGCGTGCTCGAAGTCTGCAAGGGGGGCGCGGGCATTCCGTTCTCCGAGGAGACGGCAAAGGCCGTGCTCTCGGCGGACGAGATCCGCATCGAGGTCTCCCTGCACGACGGCGCCTTCGGCGCGACGGCGTGGGGGTGCGACCTCACCTATGACTATGTGAAGATCAACGGAGATTACAGAACGTGACCCAGAAACAGGCGCAGGCGGAGTTTCTTCTCGAAGCGATGCCCTACATCAAAAAATACCAGGATAAGATCCTCGTCATCAAATACGGCGGCGCCGCGATGACCTCCGATGAACTCAAAGAGTCGGTCATGCGCGACCTCACGCTGTTGAGTTTTATCGGCATCAAGGTCGTGCTCGTCCACGGCGGGGGACCCGAGATCACCGAGACGCTCACCCGCATGGGCATTCCCTCCCGCTTTGTGGGCGGGTTGCGCTATACCGACGCCGAGACGGCGGAAGTCGTCCGCATGGTGCTCGCGGGCAAGGTGAATAAGTCCCTCGTGCACATCCTCACGGCGTTCGGCGCAAAGTCGGTCGGGCTCTCGGGCATCGACGGCGAGATCATGACGTGCTGCAAGGAGAGCGAAGAGCTCGGCTTTGTGGGGAAGATCGTGCGCGTGAACACCGAGCTCATCCTCGATTGCCTCGGCTGCGGCTATCTTCCAGTCATTTCGACGATCGGCGGCGATCCGCAGGGCAACATCTACAACGTCAACGCGGACACCGCGGCCTCTGCGATCGCGGGCGCGCTCAAGGCGGAGAGCCTCATCCTCATGACGGATACGCGCGGGCTTCTGCGGGACAAGAACGACGAGGAGAGCCTCATCCGCAAGGTCTACGTCTCGGACATCCCCTCGCTCATAAAAGACGGCATCATTTCGGGGGGCATGATCCCCAAGGTGAACTGCTGCCGCGACGCCATCCGCAATGGCGTCGGGCGGGTATTCATCACCGACGGACGCGTCAAGCATTCCGTGCTCATGGAGCTGCTCTCCGATGAAGGCTCGGGCACAATGTTCGTGAAAGGGGACTGATTTTTCCGGAAATCAGCCTTTTTTACGATATTCGGGAGATATTTTGGAGATATTTTATGGAATTTGAACAGATCAAAGCGCTCGACGAGACCTATCTCGCGCACACATACGGGCGGTATCCCGTTGCCTTTTGCGGCGGCAGCAACGCGACGCTCGAGGGCGTCGACGGCAAGAAATACATCGACTTCGGCGCGGGGATCGCCGTCAACATTTTCGGCGTGAACGACGAAGCGTGGAAGTCCGCCGTCAAGGAACAGCTCGACCGCGTCCAGCATGTCAGCAACTACTACTATTCCGAGCCGACCGTGCGGCTCGCGGAGCTCCTCTGCAAGCGGGCGGGGGCGAAGCGGGTCTTTTTCGGCAATTCGGGCGCGGAAGCAAACGAGTGCGCCTTTAAGGCGGCGCGCAAGTATTCCTTCATGAAGTACGGCGCGGGGCGGAGCGACATCATCTCCCTGAACGGCAGTTTCCACGGCAGAACGCTCTTCACGCTCACGGCGACGGGGCAGGACGCCTTCCACAAGTACTTCGATCCCTTTGCGGGCGGCGTGGTGTATGCCGACGCCGACATCGCAAGCGTCGAGAAGGTCGCAGACCACGCCTGTGCGGTCGTCATCGAGTGCGTGCAGGGCGAGGGGGGCGTGAAGGCGCTGCCCGCGGCGTTCGTGAAGGCGCTCGCGGCATTCTGTGCGGCGCGGGATATCCTGCTCATCTGCGACGAAGTGCAGTGCGGCATGGGGCGGACGGGCAAGTTCTCCGCCTATGAACACTACGGGATCTCGCCCGATCTCGTCACGCTCGCCAAGGGGCTTGCGGGCGGGCTGCCCATCGGCGCCTGCCTCTTCTACGAAAAGACGAAGGACGTCTTTGCCCCGGGCGACCACGGTTCGACGTTCGGCGGCAATCCCGTCGCCTGCGCGGGCGGCGTCTCCGTCGTCTCGCGGCTCACCGACGGCTTTTTGGGGGAAGTGACGGAGAGATCCGCATATCTGCGCGCGGGGCTTGCAAAGTTCTGCGGTGCGGAGGCGCTCACAGGGCTCGGGCTCATGATCGGGATCCGCACGGCGCGCCCCGCCAAGGAAGTGGCGCAAAAGTGCCTCGAAAAGGGGCTTCTCGTGCTCACCGCGCACGATCTCGTGCGCCTGTTGCCGCCGCTCTCCATCACGAAACGGGAAATTGACGAGGGGCTTTGCATCCTCGGTGAGGTATTGTCATGAAACATCTGTTGAAACTTGCGGATCTCTCCCGCGAAGAGATCCTCTCCGTGCTCAATCTCGCGGACCAACTCAAATACGAGCGCAAGAACGGCGTAGAACAATCGTCCTATCTGCGCGGCAAGAAGCTCGGCATGATCTTCCAGAAGTCCTCGACGCGCACCCGCGTCTCCTTCGAGGTGGGCATGTATGAGCTCGGCGGCTACCCGCTCTTCCTCTCGGGCAGGGATCTGCAGATCGGGCGGGGCGAGCCCGTGCAGGATACCGCCCGCGTGCTCTCGCGCATGCTCGACGCCATCATGATCCGCACCTTCGCGCAGAAGGAGGTGGAGGATCTCGCGGCCTACGGCTCGATTCCCGTCATCAACGGGCTCACCGACTACTGCCATCCCTGCCAGGTGCTCGCCGACCTCATGACCATCCGCGAGTGCAAGGGCTCCTTCAAGGGGCTCAAAATGTGCTTCGTGGGGGACGGCAACAACATGGCGAACTCCCTCATGGTGGGCGCCGTGAAGATGGGCATGCGCTTTGCCATCGCCTGCCCCAAGGGCTACGAACCCGACGCCGCGCTCACGGCATGGGCGAAGGAGAACGGGGACTTCGAGATGTGCGAAGATCCCGAAGAGGCGGCAAGTGGCGCCGACGTGCTCTACACCGACGTCTGGGCGTCGATGGGGCAGGAAGAGGAGCAGGCGGTCCGCGCCAAGGCGTTCGCCCGCATCCATATCGACGGCGCCGTGATGCGCGCCGCCAAGCCCGACGCCATGCTCCTGCACTGCCTGCCCGTGCACCGCGGGGAGGAAGTCACCGCGGAGATCTTCGAAGCGCACGCCAAGGAGATCTTCGAGGAGGCGGAGAACCGTCTGCACGCACAGAAGGCGGTGCTCGTCAAGGTCCTGCAGGGCGAAAATTAACGGAAATTCGGAGCGCGGGATGGATAGAAAGGTCTATATCACATTGCAAAACGGGAAAGTGTTCGAGGGATGGTCCTTCGGCGCGGAGCGGGAGACCGTCGGCGAGCTCGTGTTCACCACGGGCATGACGGGCTATCTCGAGACGCTCACCGATCCGAGCTACTACGGGCAGATCGTCACGCAGACCTTTCCGCTCATCGGCAACTACGGGGTGATCCCCGCCGATTTCGAGAGCGAAAAATGTTGGGCGCGCGGCTACATCGTCCGCGAAGCGTGCGAAATGCCCTCCAATTTCCGCAGCGAGGGCAAGCTCGGCGACTATCTGAAAGCGCAGGGGATCCCCGCTGTCTATGGCGTGGATACGCGCGAACTCACCCGCACGGTGCGGGAGGCGGGCGTGATGAACGCCGCGATCTCCTTCCGCCCCTATTCCGATCTTGCCGCGCTCAAAGCCTACCGCGTGCAGGACGCCGTCCGTTCGGTCTCGGCGAAAGCGCGCTCGGTGCTCGGCGAGGGCAATCCTTTGCGCGTCGTCCTCTACGACTTCGGCGCCAAGAAGAACATCGCGCGCGAGCTCGCGGCGCGGGGATGCGAAGTGATCGTCGTGCCTGCGGAGACCTCCGCCGAGGCGGCGCTCGCGCTCGATCCCCACGGCATCATGTTCGCCAACGGCCCGGGCGATCCCGCCGAGAACACAGGGATCATCGCGACCATCCGCGCCCTCGCGGGCAAGAAGCCCATCTTCGGCATCTGCCTCGGGCACCAGCTCTTTGCCCTCGCCATGGGCGGGCAGACCACAAAGATGAAATACGGGCACCGCGGCGCCAACCAGCCCGTCATGGAACTTGCGACGGGGCGGGTGTTCATCACCTCCCAGAACCACGGCTACGAAGTCGTGGCGGGCTCCGTCCCGCACGGCACGCTCTCCTACGTCAACGTCAACGACGGCACCTGCGAGGGCATGGATTATCCCGAGCTCGGGGCCTCCACCGTGCAATTCCACCCCGAAGCGTGCGGAGGTCCGCACGACGCAAGGTTTCTGTTCGATACATTTATCGCGCGCATGAAGGCGGGAAAATAAGGCCGTCCGCGCGCTGCGTCCGCCCCGCGGACCGCACGATCTTGCAAAGAGGAACACTATGCCCAAAAAAAGCGATATCAAAAAAGTACTCGTCATCGGCTCCGGTCCCATCGTCATCGGGCAGGCGGCGGAGTTCGACTACGCCGGCGCGCAGGCATGCCGCGTCCTCAAAGACGCGGGCTGCAACGTCGTCCTCTGCAATTCCAACCCCGCGACGATCATGACGGACAAGATGCTCGCTGACGAGATCTATCTCGAGCCGCTCACCGAGGACAGCCTGAAGCGCATCATCATCAAGGAGCGCCCCGATAGTTTGCTCGCCTCGCTCGGCGGACAGACGGGGCTCACGATGGGCTGCAAGCTCGCCAAGAGCGGATTTTTAGACGAGTGGGGGGTAAAACTCATCGGCACCAAGCTCGACGCGATCGACCGCGCCGAGGACCGCGAGCTCTTCAAAGAGACCATGCAGAAGCTCGGGCAGCCCGTCGTTCCCTCGGATATCGCCTACACCGTGGAGGAGTGCGCGGAGATCGCGCAAAAGCTCGGCTACCCCGTCATCGTGCGGCCCGCCTTCACGCTGGGCGGCGCGGGCGGCGGCGTCGCCAAGGACGAGGAGGAACTCCGCCTCATCGCGCACAACGGGCTCATGCTCTCGCCCATCACGCAGGTGCTCATCGAAAAATACATCGGCGGCTGGAAGGAGATCGAGTTCGAAGTCCTCCGCGACAGCGCGGGCAACGTCATCACGGTCTGTTCCATGGAGAACGTCGATCCCGTCGGGATCCACACGGGGGATTCGATCGTCATCGCGCCCGCCGTCACGCTCTCGGATAAGGAATACCAGATGCTCCGCACGGCTTCGCTCGACATCATCACCGAGCTCGGCATCGAAGGGGGGTGCAACTGCCAATTCGCCCTCTATCCCGATAGCTTCGACTACGCCGTCATCGAGGTCAATCCCCGCGTTTCGCGCTCCTCGGCGCTCGCCTCCAAGGCGACGGGCTATCCCATCGCCAAAGTCTCCACCAAGATCGCCCTCGGCTACACCCTCGACGAGATCAAGAACGACGTCACGGGCAAGACCTACGCCTGCTTCGAGCCCACGCTCGACTACGTTGTCGTCAAGCTCCCCAAGTGGCCCTTCGATAAATTTCTCTATGCGCACAGGGACCTCGGTTCGCGCATGAAGGCGACGGGGGAGGTCATGGCGATCGGCGCCTCCTTCGAGCAGGCGATCATGAAGGCGGTCCGCGGCGCGGAGATCTCGCTCGATACCTTAAACCATCCCAAATTTCTTGGCATGAGCGCGGAGGCGCTCCGCCTCGAGATCGCGCGGCAGACCGACGAGCGCATCTTCGCCGTGTATGCGGCGCTCAAAGCGGGGATCTCCGTGGAGGAGATCTACGCCGTCACAAAGATCGACGAGTGGTTCCTCGAAAAATTCGTCAACCTCATCGCCTACGAGCGCGCGATCGCGGGCAAGAAGCTCACGCGCGGGGAATACTTGCGGGGCAAGAAGCTCGGCTTTACCGACGGGGCGCTCGCCCGCATCTCGGGCAGTTCGCTCCCCGCACACCGCCGCGCCTGCTTCAAGATGGTGGATACCTGCGCCGCCGAGTTCTCCGCGCAGACGCCCTACTTCTATTCGACGTACGACGACATCGAACACGACGAGGCGGAGCCCTTCGTCGGGAAGAGCGTCGCGGCGAAGAAGCGCAGGGTGATCGTCATCGGCTCGGGTCCCATCCGCATCGGGCAGGGCATCGAATTCGACTATTCCTCCGTCCACTGCGTGTGGACGCTCAAAGAGCTCGGCTTCGAGGTCGTCATCATCAACAACAACCCCGAGACGGTCTCCACCGACTTCGATACGGCGGACAGGCTGTACTTCGAATCGCTCACTCCCGAGGACGTGCAGAGCGTCATCGATGTCGAGAAGCCCTACGGGGTCGTCATCACCTTCGGCGGGCAGACGGCCATCAAGCTGTGCGCCTACCTCGCCAAGCGCGGCGTGCGCATTTTGGGCACGAGCGCCGACAGCGTGGATATGGCGGAGGACCGCGAGCGCTTCGACCGGCTGCTCGGCCGCTTCGGCATCGCCCGTCCCAAGGGACTCACCGTCATGACGAAGGGGGAGGCCATCGCGGCGGCGGAGACGCTCGGCTATCCCGTGCTTCTGCGCCCTTCCTATGTCATCGGCGGGCAGAACATGACGATCGCCTTCACCGAGAACGATATTTCCCGCTATATGGACGTCATCCTCGCCCAACACATCGAAAATCCCGTCCTTTGCGATAAATACCTCATGGGCAGCGAGCTCGAGGTGGACGCCATCTCGGACGGGACGGACGTCCTCATCCCGGGCATCATGCAGCACGTCGAGCGGGCGGGCGTGCACTCGGGCGACTCCATCGCCGTCTACCCGCCCTACCATCTCTCGGACGCCATGAAGGGGCGGATCGTCGAGGTCTCCACGCAGCTCGCCCTCGAGCTCAAGACCAAGGGCCTCATCAACATCCAATATCTCATCTACCAGAACCGGCTCTACGTCATCGAAGTCAACCCGCGCGCCTCGCGCACCATCCCCTATATTTCCAAGGTCACGGGCGTGCCCATGGTGGAGCTCGCGACCAAGATCATGGCGGGCGCAAAGCTCAAAAAGCTCGGCTACGGCACGGGGCTCTATCCCGATTCGCCCTACGTCGCCGTCAAGGTGCCCGTGTTCTCCTTCGAGAAACTCAACGACGTCAACTCCCAGCTCGGCCCCGAGATGAAGTCGACGGGGGAGGTGCTCGGCATCGGCAAGACCAT
>CANQKF010000003.1 GCA_947624445.1 uncultured Clostridia bacterium
ACACAGCCAATCCTTATATTTCATTTTCTCATTCTCCTTATAAATAAAAATAACCGCACGGCTTTCGCTGTACGGTAATCATGTCGTATAAATTATAAAGCACAAGATTTCTCCTGTGCTCTATCTTTCTTATATAATTTCAAAATGCTTCAAGGTCTCTCTAATTGCCTCGACCATTTGCGGCGAGGGATGCGAACGAGGTCTTTTCAGTTCTTCCACGGCGTTGGGAGCGTCGTACATGGGCAAGCCCAAACTGCGCTTGACTTCGGCAATATAAGCCGTATGGACTTTGAAGCCGTAAGTCTTTTCGATGTACTCTTGTATCATCTTATAAGTAACTTTTTCTTTCGGCTTGCGTTCCTCGGCGCGTTTTTGTACTTCTTTCAAAGAGATTTGTCCTTCTTCCTCTCCAAACTCGACTTTTACGCCGATATGTCCGTCGGGTTTTTTGTGGGAAAGGACAACCAACGTCTCGACATGGCGCGTCTGCGGGAACATGTCGTAGGGGCGGATGCGCTCGATCCGATACATGGGATGCGGGTCCGCACACTTTGCGAGGCTCCCGTCCGCCTGCTGCACGAGCGTGCCCGTGAGGATGCCGAGATCGCGGGCGAGCGTCGCGGGGTTGCAGGAGATCATCACGACGGGATCGAGCCCGTGCTCCATGATGGTCTGCAACACGGCGCGGTCCACGCCCGCACGGGGCGGATCGAGCACGACGCCGAGCTTTTCTTCCCGTTCGATGAGGCGGGCAAGCGTCTCCTCCACCCGCCCGAGGATGGGAAACATGCGCCCCGTGAGCCCGTTTTTCTCGGCGAGCGCAAGGGCGCAGGCGTGCGCTTCGGGCACGACTTCGATCCCGTAGGCCCGTTCGCACTTCTGCGCAAGCAACGCGGTGAGCAGTCCGCCGCCCGAATAGCAATCGGCGACCACCCCTTCCGCGACCTCCGCGACCGCCGCATAGAGCTTTGCGCGGACGGCGTCGTTGACCTGCAAAAAGGTGTTCGGGCCGGCGCTGTACACGATCCCCGCCTCCGCACCCTCATAGCTCCCGTCGCCGTGGATGAGGCGGAAGGTATCGCCGAAGATGACGTTCGTCTCCGCCCGGTTGAGGTTCAAAAACAGCGAGAACTCGGGGAAGATCTGCCGCAGCAGGTGGATGAAATAGCCGATGCCCTTGAATTCGGGCTCGGTGACGACGAGCGTCACGAGGAACTTTTTCTTGACCTCGCGCACGACGAGGTGGCGGATCTGCCCCGTGTGAGTGAGTTCGTCGTAGCCGTCGAGCCCGCACTTCTCCATGAAGCCGAGGAGCGCGGCGATGACCTTTTCCGCCCATTCGGGATGGAGGGGACAGACGTCCGTCGGGACGATGCGGTGGGAGCGCTCGGCAAAGAAGCCGACGACGTTCTTTCCGCCGATCCGCCCCACGGGGAGCTGCAATTTGTTCCGGTAGCCGTATTCGCGCTCGCTGCGGACGCAGGGGAGCACGGGCGCCTCGATCCCCCCGATCTTGCGGAGCGTGTCGCGCACGAGGCGGGTCTTGAATTTGAGCTGTTCGTGGTAGCGCAGGTGCTGGAGCTGGCAGCCGCCGCACTTCCCGAATACGGGGCAACGGGGGCGGACGCGCTCCTCCGCGGGCGTTTCGATCTCCTCGATCCTGCCGTAGCCGATGGCGTCCTTAACTTTCAGAATGCGCACGCGGGCGCGCTCCCCGGGGAGAAGAAAGGGGACGAACAGCGTGACGCCTTCGGCGCGCGCGATGCCCTCGCCCTGCGTCCCGACGCCCTCGGCGGTCACCGTAAGAATGTCGTTTTTTTGCATACGCCCCCCTCCGTTTTATTTTTTGATCCGCGCGATGATGAGATCGACCGAGCGCTGGCTGAAGAAGATCAGGGTATCGTAGACGGCGAAAAGCAACGTGCCGCCCGCAAAGAGCACGAGGAAAAAATGCGCCGCGACGAACTCGTACCACCACATCGAGGCGACCCCGAACACGGGCACGAGCACGCACGACCACATGAGCCAGACCGTGAGGTCGAACCAGGCCGCTTTCACCAAAAACGCGGGGAGATGTAGTGGAAATTTCTTGATATATTTCTTCTGGAAGTAGTTCACGATCGGGTGCAGCCCGAAAAAGACGATGAACGGCAAGAGCCGAAAGATCGCAAAGGCGCTGAACAGAAAGGCGAAGATCGCCGTGCCGCAGAACGCGAGAAAGCTCCCGAGCGGAAAGCCCTTCGCGAGCGGCACCATGAGCGCGAACACGGCGAGGATCATCCCCGCGCCGTAAAACACGTTGACGTAGGCGCCGACGGTCAGCGCGATCGTCGCAAGGGCGCAGGCAATGCCCGAGAGCGCGATCTCATAGGAGTTCGTGGGCCGCTTCATGGATCACCTGCAGCCGCAGCACAGGTATTGGAAACAGGTGATGCAGAAGAAGGTGTAGCAGGCGTTCGCGCAGGTGACGCACCAATTCCCGCCCATCTGTTTGCCCTGTTCGGCGGAGACATCGGGGTTGGTGTTGGGCGCGCCGCCCGTGTTCGTCGTATATTCCGCCCGCGCGCGCAGTTTATCGTAGGCGCTGCGGTACTTTTCGTTGGAAGGTTCCATCTGGAGCGCGATCTCGAGCTGCTTCTTGCTCTCGTTGATCCAATTCTTTCTGTAAAAGACGACCGATTGCAGATAGTGCCACTCCGCGCTCCGTTCGTTGAAGGCGTCGAGCAGCTGTTGCGCGCGCGAAAGATCGCCGCTGCGGATGCAGGAAGCGACTTCATCGAACGCCGAGGAAGCGGAAGCGCCGTCGCGGGAGGCCGTCTTGCGATCGTCGCAGATCTCGGCGTAGGCGGCGTCGAGCTTATCGAGCATGCGCGCCGCACGGTTTCCCTCCTCGCCGTCTTTCCACTTCTCCTCGTTGTATTTTGCCTTCAGCTCCTCATAGCGCGCCGTGACCTCCTCCATCGAGGCGGATTCGTCGAGCCCGAGAAGTTCGTAGGATTCTTTCATGAGGTTCTCCTTTTTCTCTGCACGTTGCGCGGTGCAGACGCGTTATAGATTTTTGACCCGTATGGGCACCTTTTTTTCTCCGTTCATCACGCGCTTCGTCTCGAGCGGGATCCCGCGCAGGATCACGTTGTCGGTGAGATCGCGGTTAAAAGAAAAACATATGCCCCCGAGATTTTCCCGCAGATCGAAGAAGATCGTATCGAAGAGGAAGCCCACCTCCCCGCCGTTTTCGGCGAGCAGTTCGGGGCGCGTCTCCGCCCGATAGGAGAGCGCGAACGGGTTGTAGTTCCCCTTCTTCTTGTCCTTCTCGAAGTCGTCGAGCGCGTCGATGAGATACACCCACTTGCCGAGCGCGTAGAATAGCCCGCGGGTCGCCGCGGTGCGCTTTTCCCCGAGAAAGTGATCGGAGAGCGCGGCGAGCAGTTGCGCCGTGGGCTCGGCCGCCATATCGGGGGAGGCATACCGCGCTTTTTCCGCCGCCGCCTGCTCCTTCATGTACGTCTCGACGAGCCCCACGAGTTCGGGATACTCCCTCTTTGCGCGGAGATATCCCTTCCTGAACAGCCTGCGCTTTCCGCGGCCCTTGCCGCCGTCCTCGATGTCGTCCGTCAGCTTGTAATAGCAGAGGACGGTGTTGAGGGCGCCGAGCTCACGGGTGAGCGGATCCACCTTGGCGATGGGGCGCTTTCTGATGGCGTGCTCGAAGCAATTCTGCTGCTCGATGACGACGTCCACCCCCATGATGTTGTGCAAAAGCGCAGAAAGAAATGTGACGTCGTAGCTCAATCCCAGCCGCGCGCGCTGTCCGCATGCGGAGGCGATCCCCTTGCACAGCCCGCAGTAGAGGGCGCGATAGAGCATGAGGTCCTTGATGAAGAGATTGGGATAATCGTAGCGAACGTAGCCGAACATCGCTTACCCCTGATAGAAGCCCACCTTGCGGTAGACCTTCGAGAGCGTCTTTCTCGCCGCCGCCGCGGCGCGTTCCCGCCCGCGCGCGAGGAGATCCCCGAGATAGCTCTTATCTGCGAGCAGCCGCCGCTGTTCTTCGCGGATGGGATCGAGGACGTCCGCGACCGCTTCCCCCACGGCGAGCTTGAAATCGCCGTAGCCCTTCCCCTTGAATTCGCGCTCGACTTCTTCGGGCGTGCACCCGCGGAAGGCGCAGTAGATGTTGATGAGATTGGCGATCCCGGGCTGCTCCTCGCTGTAACGCACGGCGCCGAGGCTATCCGTGACGGCGCGCTTGAACTTGCGCAGCACGGTATCGCGGTCGTCGGAGAGGAACACCGAGGCGTTCGGGTTTTCGGCCTCGGATTTGGACATCTTTTTGGCGGGATCCTGCAACGAGGCGATCTTCGCGACCCCCTTGCGGATGAGCGGCTCGGGCACGGTGAACGTCTCGCCGTAGCGGTTGTTGAAGCGGATGGCGAGGTCGCGCGCGAGCTCGACGTGCTGCTTCTGGTCGGCGCCGACGGGCACGTAGTCCGCCTGATACAACAGGATATCCGCCGCCATGAGCACGGGATAATCCATGAGCCCCATGTTGACGTTATCGGCATGCTTCTGGCTCTTATCCTTGAACTGCGTCATGCGGGAAGCCTCGCCCACCGCGGTCACCGTGTTGAGCACCCAGCACAGCTCGGCGTGCGCGGGGACCTGCGACTGCACATAGAGCGCGCACTTTTCGGGATCGAGCCCGCAGGCAATGTAGAGCGCGGCGAGCTCGAGGGTGCGGCGGCGGAGCTCCGCGGGGTCCTGCCGCACCGTGATGGCGTGCAGGTTGGCGATCGCATAGTAGCATTCGTATTCCGACTGCATCTCCACCCAATTCCGCACCGCGCCGACATAGTTGCCGATCGTGAGATTGCCGCTCGGCTGGACCGCCGAGTACGCGATTTTCCTTTCCATATGCTACGGACTCCTTCTTAAGGATTATACCACATTTTCCAACAAATTGCAACGCGTATGCGCCGCTGTGAGATGAAATTTCGGCAAAGTCGGCAAAAGAAGGGCAAAAATCCCGCCGAAACGGCAAAGAGACCATCGGGACGCGCCCGATGGTCTCCTCCATTCCCCCCAACTCAGCCGAGAAACGCGAGGATCGCCTCGAACATTTTCTCCGCCGAGACCGTTGACTTGAACCGGATCGGCTTATAGCGGATCGCCTTCAGGCTCTCGGGCACCTTCATCGCCGTGAGCAGATGGATGCGCTTGACGCCCTTGTAGGAATCCTTCACGTCGTTGCCCGTGAGCGCATATAAGACGTCCTGCGGGAACTTATAGGGGCTCGCCGCGGCCGTAACCACCATCGGGGGACGGTGCGCGTCCTCGGGCAGAGATTGCGCGTATTTGCGCGCGACGCTCATCGCGACGCCCGTGTGCGGATCCATCGGATAGCCGAATTCCTCGAAGAAATCATAGACGCACTCCACCGTGTCGTCCTCGCTCGAGGCGCCCGCGAAGAAGTCCCGACGGAAGGCGGAGAGCTCCTCGGCGCGGACGGTAAACTTCCCCGCCGCCGCGAGCTGCGCCATGCGCTCCTGCGTGAGCGCCGCGTTCCTGCCCGAGAGTTCGAAGATGAGCCGCTCGAACCCGCACGGGACGAGCAGGTCCAGCGCGGAGGACATCGTGCGGAAGAGCGGGCGGTTGCGGTTGAACGTGCCGTGCTTCCAGAGATCCGCGACGGCGCAGTTCTTGTTGCTCGCGCCGACGATCGTCCCCGCCGGCAGCCCCATCTTCTTGGCGTAATACGCCGCGATCAAGAGGCCCGAATTATCCGCGGGGATCGAAAAATCTACCACATCCCCCCGCTTTATTTGCCCCATGGCGACGAGATCGCAGTATGCCGAGAAGAAGCAGACGATCTGCGGCGCGAGTAGCGCGAAATTGGCGTCCGCCGCGGTGAGCGCAAAGCCCCGCGCCCCGAGCTGCTCCCTGCATGCCGCAGAGGCTGCGATCTTCTCCGCGCCCGAACGGCAGTCGTCGTAGGAGCCGCGCACGGCGACGGCCTCGAGATTTTCGCCGTCCTGCGTGCATATCTGCAGTTTTTGCATCTTCGAGACGCCCTCTTCGGGATAAAACGCCGCGACGCGGACCGCCGCATCGCCCGAAAAACGCTCGAGCGCCGCCTTGCACGCGTCTCCCTCCGCGGCGACGAGCACGAGCGGACTTTGCCCGATCCCGAGCGCCTTGCGGCTCGCTTGGAGCAGATAGGGAAAGATCCCCAGCGTCAGGTCCGCGGCGGCGCAGGTGGGCCCGTGGAAGAGCTCGAGAAGATACAGCCCCTCGTCCGTGCGGATGAGCGGCGCGGGGTCCCCGCCCTCAAAGCCCGCATAGGCGGCTTTCAGCGCGGTGAGCGTCTCTTCCCCGTCGAACTCGAAGTATTTCCCGAGGATGAGGGCGGCGCGCTCGGCGTAGTCCATGCCGAGCATCGCTTCGAACTCCTCCTCCGAGACATGCGGAAAATACTCGGGGACATAGAGCCCTCCGTCCAACGCGACGCCCCGCACGACCGCTTCCGCCGCCGTGACGCGCCCTCCTCTCGTGCCGATAAAATACATATGCTCCCTGCCTATAAAACGACTGAACCGTCCCGCTGGGGGCGGGACGGGTCTTACTTGCTCGGGTTCCCGCCGTCAAAGATACTTCTTTGCGAACTCGGGAAGTTCCTCCTCGGGACAGCTGCAAGTGATCCAGATCTCGAGGGAGCGCGCCTCGGCGACTTTCTCCCAGAGATAGAAGAGCTGCGCGAGCTCGGAGAGCGGCTTGCCCGCGATCCGCGCAACGCCGTCGATGTAGAGATATTCATTGTCGTAGTTGCCTGCGATCACGCCCTTGACGAATCCGCAGAGCGCGTCGGCGCCCGCGACGGAGTAGTCGGTCACATCGATAAACCGGATGGCGCGGTTGACGTCGTACATATAGCGCTTCGTATCGGTGATAAACACGAGATGCCCTTTCGCTGTCTGAACGGTGCTGTTCGCCCGATCGATGATGCGCTTCGTCTTTCCGCTGCCCTTCGGTCCACAGATGATTTTGATCATGATACCCTCCTAAACGCCTTACGGCCATGTGATACCTGTATTGTAGCAAGTTTTCCCGCGATTTTCAAGGGGTTTGCGAAAATTTACGGAAATTATTTTCTTTTTTCCCTAAACGAGGCTCTGCAAAAACGCGTCGATGCGCCCCAGCCCTTCGAGCATGTCCTGCATGGAGAGCGAATAGGAGAGCCGCACGCAGTCGTCGGCGCCGAACGCCGCCCCGGGGACGACGGCGACCTTGGCGGCGTCGAGCAGGACGTCTGCAAATTCCACCGAATTTCCGATCCTGCGGCTGCCGAACGACTTGCCGTAGACCCCGTCGACGACGAGCATGCAGTAGAACGCCCCCTCGGGAATGATGCAGTACGCCCCCTTCATTTCGGAGATGCGCTCGATCATCGCGAGCCGCCGCCGCGCAAACCGCGCGACCATCTCCTCGACGGCGGCCTCCGAAGAGGAGAGCGCTTTGAGCGCGGCATATTGGGAGACCGAGCAGGCGTTGCTCGTCGAATGGCTCTGGAAGGAATCGATCGCGCGGGCGATGTGCGGGGGCGCCGCGAGATAGCCGATCCGCCAGCCCGTCATCGCGTACGTCTTGGAGACGCCGTTGACCGTGACCGTGAGGTCCTTCGCCGCGGGCGAGGACGCCGCGAACGAGAAGGGTTTCACCCCGCCGTAGACGAGCTTCTCGTAGATCTCATCGGAGAGGACGTAGATCCCCGCCTCCACGCACACCTCGGCGAGCGCGCGCACCTCGGATTCCGAATATACGGCCCCCGTCGGATTGCAGGGCGAATTGAAGATGAAGAGCTTGGTTTTGGGGGTGATGGCGGCCCGCAGCTGCGCGGGCGTGATCTTGAAGCCCGTCTGCTTGCTCGTTCCGACGATCACGGGCACCCCGCCGCAGACCTTCACGGCCTCTGGGTAGGTGAGCCAATAGGGTGCGGGCAGGATGACCTCGTCGCCCTCATCCAAAAGCGCGAAACAGACGTTGAACACCGAATGCTTCGCGCCGTTGGAGACGACGATCTGCGAGGGCGCGTAGTCGAGCCCGTTGTCGCGGCGGAACTTGCTGCACACGGCGCGGCGGAGCTCCTCGAGCCCCGCGGAGGGCGTATACTTCGTATAGCCCCGATCGAGGGCGTCGCGCGCGGCGTTCAGAATGTGCTCGGGCGTCGCGAAATCGGGTTCGCCGACGCCGAAGGAGATCACATGCTCCCCCGCCTGTTTCATCGCCCGCGCCCGCGCGCTCACGGCGAGCGTCAACGACGGCGAGATCGTTCGGATGCGCTTTGCAAGCTCTTTCATCGCTCCCCTCCTTTGGACGCGCGCATGGGGCGTCAGTCGCCCCCCGTAAGTTTCTTTTCGGTGTCCGCACGGGCGAGCGCGTCGATCATTTCATCGAGGTCGCCCGCGAGAAAAGATTCCATGTTGTGCACAGAAAGTCCGATCCTGTGGTCGGTAATTCGGCTCTGCGGGAAGTTGTAGGTGCGGATGCGCTCGCTGCGGTCGCCCGTTCCGACGAGGCTCTTCCGGTTCGCCGCTTCCTCGCCCTGCGCGCGGCTCGAATAGTAGTCGTAGAGGCGGGATTGCAGCACGCGGAACGCCTTCTCCTTGTTCTTGAGCTGGCTACGCTCATCCTGGCAGGTGACGACGATCCCCGTCGGAAAATGGGTGATGCGGATGGCGGTCTCCGTCTTGTTGACTTTCTGTCCGCCCGCGCCCGAGCTGCGGAACAGGTCGATGCGGATATCTTCGTCGCGGATCTCCGCCTCGATGTCCTCCGCTTCGGGAAGCACGGCGACGGTGCACGTCGACGTGTGGATGCGCCCCTGCGATTCGGTCTCGGGGACGCGCTGGACGCGGTGCACCCCGCTCTCGAATTTGAGCCGCTTGTAGGCGCCCGCGCTCCCGATGAGCACGACCGCCTCCTTGATCCCGCCGAGCTCGGTCTCGCTGCGGTCGGCGACCTCCCACGAAAAGCGGTGCTTCTCGCAGTAGCCCATATACATGCGGTAGAGCTCGTAGGCAAAGAGCGCGGCCTCCTCGCCGCCCGCCCCCGCGCGGATCTCGAGCGTGCAGCCCCGCCCGTCGTTCTTATCCTTGGGCAGAAGCAAGATCTCGAGCTCCCGCTTCCGTGCCGAAAGCCGCTCTTTTAAGGCATACGCCTCCGCGAAGAGCAGTTCGCGCATGGCGGGGTCTCCCTCGTTTTCCGCCTCGCGAAAACACGCCTGCATCTCCGCTTCCGCGGCGACGTAGGCGCGATATCCCTTCACGATCTCTTCGAGCTCGGCGCGTTCCCGCGCGAGCTTGGCATAGTCCCCGAGCTTATAGGCGTCGGGCGCGGCGAGCCGCTCTGTGAGCGCGTCGTAACGCGCTGCGATCTCCTGCAATTTTTCGGTCATCAGAAGCCCAATTTCACGACGCGCTCCACGCCCGCAAGGTCCTTGACGACCATGGCGAAGTCGCACCGCGACGTCTCCTGAAAGATTTTGATGATCTCCTGCGCCTGCCCCTCCCCGCACTCGAGGATGAGCATGCCGCCGCGGCTGATGTGCCGTCCGACGCGCTGCGCGATCCTGCGGTAGAAATCCAGCCCGTCCTTGCCGCCGTCGAGGGCGACGCGGGGCTCGAAATCGCGCACGTCCTTGGGAAGGCTCTTGAGCTCCTCCGTGGGGATGTAGGGCGGATTGGCGGTGATGAGATCGAACCTGCCGCGGATCCCCGCGAACAGATCGCTCTTCACGAAGTTGACGTTCGCCTTGTTGATGCGGGCGTTCTCGCGGGCGACGTCGAGCGCGTCCTCCGAGATATCCGCGCCGAGGACGGTGACATGCTTCTCCTTCGCCGCCTCGCATGCGACGGCGACGGCGACCGCGCCGCTGCCCGTGCAAAGATCGAGCATGCTCCCCCGCTCGGGCAGGGAAGTGATCGCCTGCCGCACGAGGATCTCGGTCTCGGGGCGGGGAATGAGCACCCGCTCATCCACCTTGAACGTGTAGCCGTAGAACTCGGTATTGCCGTAAATATACCACAGGGGCCGCCCTGTGAGCCGTTCTTCAAAGACGGAGAGGATCTTCGCGCACTCGGCGCGGCGGACGATCCGCTCCTCCGAAAGGGCGCTCCTCGGGACGCCGAGCGAGATGGAGAGGATCCACTCTGCGTCCGCTTCGTCGATCCCGCGCCGCTTGAAGCTCTTCTTGATGAGCGATTGCAAATTGGAGAGCTTGTTCTCCGTGACGAACAGCTTTTCGGGGATCTCGGGGTCATCGTCCATGGCCTTTACCTTCTCGAACGCGGCGATCGCGCACTCGATCATCTTTTCGTCGGGCTCGCGCGTCGTGAGCTTCTGCAAGAGGTACCCGGGCGCCTTCAAGGGCAGCACGAGCACGGAATCCGTGCGGGCGAGCAGCCGCAGGAGCTCATAGGAGATCGCGGCGACGACGGGCAGCAACAACAGCCGCACCGCAAACGCGATCACGCGCGTCCAGATCCCCGTGATCCCCGCCGCGCGGTAGAGCATGCTGAGCGGCACGCCGACGAGCGCGAACACGATGATGGAGACGATGACGACGTGGAAGAGGAAGGTCGTGCCGCAGCGGTCGTGCAGGCGGGAGCTCTCCTTCACGTTCTCCTCCGTGAGCGGAAGGCCGTGCTCGTAGCAGTTGATCGTCTTGTGCTCGGCGCCGTGGTATTGGTAGGTCTCGCGGAGCGACTTGAAGAGCAACGTAAAGAGCACATACAGGATGAACACGACGATGCGGAATCCCCCCTCGATGAGGTGATACCACAGCCCGTACATCGCCGATTCGCCCACGGCGGGCGCCGCGGCGGCAATGAGGGAGGTCAGTTTGAGGGGGAGCCAGATGAACAGCGCGAGCGCGAGCACGACGCCGATCGCGACGGAGACGCCCGTGAGGATCTCCCCCGCGCTCACCTTCCACTTCTCCGCCATGTATTCGGAGAGCTTGGTGGGCTCTTCGTCCTCGACGACGGCGACCTTCGCGCTGCGTAGCAGCGCCTGCATGCCGCCGACGAGAGAAAGAACAAAGCTTACGACGCCACGGAAAAAAGGCAGCCGCGCCAAAACCGACCGCTGTTCGATGGGTTTGATGCGCGTTGCCTCCACCTGGATCTCGCCGTTATCGTCGCGCACGGCGGTCGCCATGGCGGTCTTTCCCCGCATCATGACGCCCTGGATCACCGCCTGCCCGCCGATATAAGTTCTGTTTTTCTTTTTCATGCGCCCTTCCTGCGATCCGCAATAGCAAAACAGCCTCGTGATGAGGCTGCGGTAGATCAGATGCCGTATCTTTTCTTGAACTTATCGACTCTGCCGCCGGTATCGACGAGCTTCTGCCGCCCCGTGAAGAAGGGATGGCATTTGCTGCAGATATCCACCTTGAGCGTTTCGACATCCTTCGTCGTGCCGGTCTTGAACGTCGCGCCGCAGGCGCAGACGACCGTCACTTCATGATATTTGGGATGAATGCCGCTTTTCATATCGTTCCACCTCGCTTTCGATGATCTTTGTTCCCGACTATTATACCCGTTTTTCCCGCCGCCGTCAACTGATTTTGCCCCGATGATAAAAAAAACGACCAAGCGGGCACGGTTTTTTTCGGCAAATTGCCGAATTCGGGAAAAGCGACGGGAAACGCTTGCAAAATCTCCGTTTTTGCGGTATAATATGAAAAAAGTGTCCGCGCGGCCCTCCGTGCGGAAGGGGAACGCAATGAATGTCTGGAAACTTGCCGGAGCAAAAAACCTGGTGCGCTCGAACGCGCCGCTTCCCGCGCCCGCGGAAGGCATGCTCCGCGTCCGCGTGACAAAGGTCCTCATCGGCAATCTCGACGCCGCCATTTACGACGGCGCAGTCCGCGTGCAATATCCCTTGGTCCCCGGGCGGTTCGCCGTCGGCGTCGTGGGCGAGAGCGAGAGCTCCCGCTTCCCCAAGGGGACGCGCGTCCTCCTGCATTCCTACCGCCCCATCCTGCCCAAGGGCACCGAGAAAGCCGATCTCATCCTGTCCGACTACGAGATCTGCGGCAAGACGTGCGACGGCTTCCTCTCCGATTTCGTGCTCGCCTCGCCCGACAATATGACCGCCCTCCCCTCCTCCGTGACCGACGAGCAGGGCCTGCTCCTCCATCACGTCGCCGCGGGAAAGGCGATCGCCGACCGTCTCGCCGCCCAGAAGGGGCAGCATGTCGTCGTTGTCGGCGCAAATCTCATGGGCATCCTGCTCTGCCAGATCCTCATCTACCAGCAGACGGCGCCCATCCTCGTGGACAGCGATCCCGACCGCCTCAAATTCGCCCGTTCGTGCGGCGTTTACTACACCGTCGCCGCGGATAAGACCATGGTGGACGACGTGTGCTCGCTCACGGGCGGAAGGCTCGCGAGCGGCGCCGTCTACATCGCCTCGGCGACGAAAAACGACCCGCGGATCCCCTTCCGTCTCTGCGCGGACGGGGGCAAGGTCATCCTCTGCGGCTCGGGCATCGACGATCTCACGCTCGACCTCAAAGACGCCCTCATCAAGCATCTCACCATCCACTGCATCTCCCACGGCGCGGGATACCTGCCCACCGCCATCAATCTCATGGCGAACGGGGCGATCGATCCCTCGCCCTTCCGCGCCAACACCGTGAAGGCGGGCAGGGCGGGCATGCTGCTCGCGAAATTCGCCGAAAAGCACGCGGAAGAGATCGGCTGCATCAACGTCATCGACCTATTATAACGATATACGTCCCCCCGCTTACATATGCGGAAGTTCCGTCTTTTTTTGCGCGGGAGATTGTTTCCATGCACCCTTATCGCCGCGGCCGCGGTTCTCTGCGGCGGATCCCTCGCCGTGCGGCTCCCGCGGTTGCTTGCGCCCGTCGCCGTCCTCGAACGGGCATTTTCTTTCGCCGCGGCGATCTATGCGGCGACGCGCCGCGAGACCGCCGAGCGCAAACTCCTGCGCCTCATGCCGCTCTTTATCCCGTGGGTGGGCGCGATCTGCTGTTTTTGGTTCTCCGCCCCCGTCCGCGCGCCGCGGACGGATACGGTGCATGCCCCGCACGGGTTCTTTGCGGAACCACCCTGCGCGGAAGAGGCGGTCGATTACTTCGCCGACGGCGCCGAAATGGGCCGCGCCCTGCTCGGGGACCTGAAAGCGGCCGAGCGGCGCATCTATCTCGAATACTACATCATCGCCGAGGGCGCCTTCTGGAGCAGGATCCTCTCCGTGCTCGAAGAGAAGGCGGCGGCGGGCGTCGACGTGCGCGTCATCTACGACGACTTCGGCTGCGCGCTCACCCTTCCGAAGGGGTACGCCGTGCGGCTCGCGAACAAGGGCATCCGCGCGGCGGTCTACCGCCCTCTGCGCTTCGGGCGCGGCTTCTCGGGGCGGGACCACAGAAAGCTCGCGGTGATCGACGGCGTCGCCTATCTCGGCGGCATCAACCTCGCCGACGAATACACGGGCGAGAAGATCCGCTTCGGGCATTGGAAGGATACGGCGGTCCGCGTCCGCGGGGAGGGCTTCGCCGCCCTCTTTCTCGAGACATGGCGGCTCCTCTGCCCCGCCGAAGCGAAGAGCGACGTGCCCGAAGCGCTTCCGCAGAGCGCATATGCGATCGTCGCCGATCCCTCGGAGGGCGAACGGCGGGCGGGCATGGAACTGATCCCTCTCCTCGCGGGGAAAGCGGCGGCGCGGCTCTTTCTCTTCACCCCCTATCTCTCCCTCTCCGAGGGGCAGCGGCGGGCGCTCTGCACGGCGGTGCGGGCGGGCGTGGACGTGCGCGTCATGATCCCCCACATCCCCGATAAGCGCGCCGTGTTCTGGGTGACGCGCGCCTGTGCGCGGGAGCTCGAAGCCGCGGGCGTGGGCGTCCGCGAATACACCCCCGGCTTTCTGCACGCGAAGAGCCTCTGCGCCGACGGAAAATATGCGTTCGTCTCGAGCTACAACTGCGATTTCCGCAGCACGGAACTCCAGGCGGAATGCGGCGTGCTCTTCGGCGGAAAGGCCGCTGCGGCGGCGGAACGCGACTTCCTCGCCTGCTGGGCGCAGGGAACGCCGCTTCCCCGCACGAACGCCGCGGGACGGGCGCGGGACGCACTGCTCCGGTGCTTTGCCCCGCTCACATGATGCGCGCCGCGGGGCGCGCGGGATCCGGATGATACGATTGATTGCATGCGATTTAGACGGCACCCTGCTCGACGGGAACAAGCAGCTCCCTGCGGAGATCTTCGATCTCATCCCGCGGCTCGGTGCGATGGGCGTCCTCTTTGCGCCCGCCAGCGGAAGGCAATACGCCAATCTCCGCGCTCTCTTCGCGCCCGTGGAGAACGAGGTGCTCTTCATCTGCGAGAACGGCGCGCTCGTGAAGTTCCGCGGGGAGACCCTCTACCGTTCCCCCGTGGAGGATGCCTATCTCCCGCAGGCGCTCGCCGAGATCCGTGCCCTGCCCCACCTCTATCCCGTGCTGTGCGGCGAGGACTGCGCCTATCTCGAAAACCGCGAGGAGCCCTTCTACGGCCTCTCGATGGCGGCATACACCAACTGCAAGCTCGTGCCCTCCCTCGACGGCGTGATCGGTCGGGAGCCCGTCTGCAAGATCGCCGTCTACGATGAACTCGGCGCGGCGGAAAACTGCATCCGCGTGCTTCCCGCGCGGCTGCCCGCCCTCCGCACCGCCCTCTCGGGCGCCGATTGGTGCGACGTCTCCGCCCCCGAAGTCGATAAAGGCGCGGCGATCCGTGTCATCCGCACCGAATTCGGCATCCGCCGCGAGGAGTGCGTCGCCTTCGGCGACCATATGAACGACTACGAGATGCTCGTCGAATGCGGGCGGGCGTATGTGCCTGAAAACGGCTATCCGCCCCTCATCCGCCTCATCGGGCAGACCGTCCCTTCCAACGAACGCGGGGGCGTTCTCCTGAAACTGCGCGAGCTTCTCGGGGAGAAACAGAAATGAAATATGTGATCGCATCGGATATCCACGGCTCGGCATACTATTGCCGTCTGTTCAAGGAGCGCTGCCTCGAGGAGCGCCCCCAAAAGGTGCTGCTGCTCGGCGACCTCCTCTATCACGGCGCCCGCAACCCCCTGCCGCCCGAATATTCCACGCTCGGCTGCGCGGAGATCCTGAATTCCATGAAAGACGACCTGCTCTGCGTGAAGGGCAACTGCGACAGCGAAGTGGATACCCTCGTCCTGGAGTTCCCCGTCTTCGCGGGGTTTTGCATCCTGCCCGCGGGGAAGCGGACGATGATCCTTACGCACGGGCATGAGATCCCCGCGTCCCTCAAAAAGGGGGATATCCTCGTCTGCGGCCACTTCCACGTGCCCGCCTTTGAGGAGCGGGAAAACTACACCTACGTCAACTGCGGCTCAGTCTCCATCCCCAAGGAAAATTCGCGGCATTCCTACCTCGTGTTCGACGGTGCGCGCCTTTTGTGGAAGGACGTTGAGACGGGAGAAACTTTCCGCGAGGAATATCTGGAAAAATAATTTCGCGGGAATTTTCGTCCAACCCCTTGACAGCGGTCCTGCGATGGATTACACTATAAGCAAGAAACAAGGAAGGAGACTCTCTATGGCTACATGGTTCAACAAACAGAGCAGGCTGGTGCAGATCATCTTGCTCCTCATTCCCGTCGTAAACTGGATCGTCGAGATCCTCGTCCGCTGGTCCGCGTTCCTGAAAACGAAGAGCATCGTCACCCTGCTCGTCGCGGTGCTCGTCACTTTCTTCGGGCTCGCCTTCGGATGGATCGACCTCGTATGGTGCCTGCTCTTCAAACATCTTCTCTTCGCAAAAGCTTGACCGAAAACCCGCCGATTTGGCGGGTTTTTTGGGAATACGGCGCCTCTTTGCGGCATAGAATACCGTGTGCCCGCCTCCGCAAATCAAAAAAAGCCGAAAAACTTCATTCACCCTCTTGACATTTCCGTCCGGAATGTGTAGAATAATAATATCAATTCATAAGGAGATAGAAAAATGAATTTCGACACTTGGTTCCACAATCAAAGCAAAGTCATTCAGATCGTCCTTCTGATCCTCCCGCTCATCGGCTGGATTGTCGACCTTCTGGTCCGTTGGTCCGCTTTCATCAAGAAGAATTCCGCCGTCAATCTCGTTATGGCGCTCGTCATCACGCTCTTCGGTGAATTCTGGATCCTCACCATTCTCGACGCGATCTGGATCGCGCTCAACAACAAGCTCTTCCTCGAAGAGTAACCGAACGGAAAGAAAAAATCGTCTCCCCTGCGAGACGATTTTTTTGTTTGCATCCCCTGCGCCATTGCCGCACGAAGCAAAAAAACGGCGTGCCTTGCGCGAATATGTACGGGTACGTATATCGATAAAAGCCCTGCGCGGCTCTGAACTCCGCGCACCGATGGAACGGATCTTACAGGTCGAAGGCGATCGCCGTGATGTCGTCCGAAAAGGTGCCGCAGAAATCTTTCAGGGCGGATTTCAGGCGCTCGATGAACCGCTCGGCGCTCTCCGAACGCTGTAGGATCGCCTCCACGCGCTCCAAAGAGAACTCCTCGCCCGCGGGGTTGCGGCTCTCGGTCACGCCGTCGGTGAGCAGCACGAGGATGTCTCCCGCGCGGTAGCCGATCGTGCGGTCCTCGTAGCGGAAATCCTCGATCCAATTCGAGATGGGCGGCGCGGGCATGTCGATCTCCGAGATGCCGTATTCCCCCTTCAGCAAAATGGGGGCGTTGTGCCCCGCGGCGCAGTAGGTGATGCGCTTCTCCGCCGCCGAAATGCGCGCCGCAACGGCGGTGATATACGACCGCTCGTCGAGGTTCAGTTCGCGGAACTTCGCCGAGAGCCCCATGAGGGCGCGGGCGGGAGAGGGATCGCTGCGGTCCCAGCCCGCCTTGACGAACGCGGAGAGCATGCCCGCCGAGATGCCCTTGCCCGAGACGTCGGCGAGAAAGCCCACCGTGTCCCCTCCGACGCTGTAAACATCGGGCAGGTCGCCGCCAATCTCACGGCAGGGGATGTAGGTAAAAGAATAGGGGGTGCCCCCCTTTCCCGTGGCGGGCGGGAGCAGCCGCTGCTGGATGCTCTGCGCGGAATACATCTCCTGCGCGATCTCGGTCTCGTAGGCGTTATCGACGGTCCCGAGCAAGAGCTTCCCGAGCGGCTCCACCTTCATGCGGAGCGCGAGCCCCTCCTCGCCGCTGCGGAGGATGAGCTTGCGGAAGGCCGTCTTGTTGGACGCGGCGACTTCGAGAAAGAGGTTGCGCAGCGGACAATAGGCACAGCGCACGCCCGCGCCGCATTCCCCCTCGGTCTCGCCGCAGCCCGTGACGTCGCGCAGACTCCCCCGCAGTTTGCCCGTGCGGAAATACTCCCCGAACGCGCGGTTCATATAGCGCACGCGGAGAGATCGGTCCACGACGATCGCGGCCGTCGGGATGCGGTTCAATACGTCACGATACAGGTTTGTCATATGGTCCTTTGAAGAGCTTGAGTTTTCCGTGGACGACATGGGCGTCCATGATGCGGCAGGTCTCGATCTCGCCGTCGAACTGCGCGCAGCTGCCCTCGATCTGCACGACGCGCACCCGTTCGCAGCGGATGTGCCGCACGATCGGGCGGCCGATGATCTTCCCCCGCATGAGGTGGATGAGCTCGAAGGGGATACGGATGCGGCGGGGGCAATCGACGACGACAAGATCGAGGAGGCCGTCGTCGATCTCCGCGGGCGGGCAGATCGGGATGCCGCCCCCGAACTGCTTTCCGTTGCAGACGGCGACGATGAGCGCCTTCTTCGCGAGCACTTCGCCGTTCACGGTGATCTCCACTTTCTGCCCCTTATATTTGGCGAGGGAAACGAGCAAGCTCCTGAAATATTTCCCACGTTTCCCCCCGTGTTTCATCCGATAGCAGCGCGCGAGGATATCGACGTCGATGCCCAGCCCCGCAATATTCAGGCTGCGCCTGCCGTCGTCGCACTCGATAAAGTCGACGGGGGTCGCCGTGCCGCCGAGGATGAGATCGAGCGCCGCGAGCCCATTCGGCAGCCGCGCGCTTGCGGCGAAATCGTTGCCCGTGCCCACGGAAAGAATGCCGAGGCTGACGTTTTCGGGAACGGCGATCCCGCTCAAAACGTCGCACACGGTGCCGTCGCCGCCCACGGCGACGAGGTCGACGGGTCCCTCCGAAGAGAGCTTGCGCACGATCTCGCGCGACGCTTCGCGGCTCTCGCCCATGTGGAAATCGAAGGGGACGCCCGCCTCCTTACACCGTGCGGCGATCCCATCGAGCAGTGCCGAGAGCTTTTTGACATGCGGATTGATGATGAAATGCAACAAGTCCGCGTCCTCCTCTTCCTCTGTACTATGTTTATTATACAATATTCTTGCGCGGATTGCAATTTTTTTGGGAATGTGGTATAATGTTTTTACGAAAAAATCCCCGCGCAATGCGGGTCAAATGAACGCCATGCGCAAATTTCTGCCCGAAAACTTACTCCGTCTCGCCGAGACCTGCCCCGCGCCCCTCTATCTGGTGGGCGGGAGTGTGCGCGATTTTCTGCTCGGCTACCCCATCGGCGACGCGACGGACTACGATCTCTCCTCCCCCCTTTCCGCGGAGGAATTTCTCGCCGCGGCGAAGGACGCGGGCTTTGCGGCGCGCGCCGTCTACCGCAACACGGGCACCGTGAAGCTCGAGGACGCGCAGGGCTTCGGCTATGAGTTCTCCCGCTTCCGCTCCGACCGCTATGTGCGCGGCGAACACGTCCCCGCCGAGATCTTCTTCACCGAGGAGATCGAGCTCGACGCCCGCCGCCGCGATTTCTGCGCAAACGCCGTCTACTATGACATTCGGGGGGGGACGTATGTCGATCCTTTGGGTGGGATCGGGGATATCGGGCGGAAGATCCTCCGCACCGTGCGCGATCCGCGGCAGGTGTTCGGCGAGGACGGGCTGCGCCTCATGCGCCTTGCGCGCATCGCTGCCGAGCTCGGATTTTCGCCCGACGCCGCCTGCCTTGCGGGGGCGAAGGAGAACGCCGCGCTCATCGGGGACATCGCGCCCGAACGCGTCTTTGCCGAGCTCACCCGCATCCTCTACGCCGATGAAAAGCACGGCATTCCCGAGGACCCCTACCGCGGGCTGTGCCTTCTGCGCGATACGGGCGTGCTTTCCCGCATCCTGCCCGAACTTGCGGCGGGGGAGGGGATCTCCCAGCGGGCAGACTTCCACAGCTACGACTGCCTGGAACATTCCCTGCGCTGCGTGCGGTATGCCCCCCGCGCCGTCCGCTTCGCCGCCCTCTTCCACGACGTCGGCAAGCCCTACTGCGCCGCGGCCTACGGCAACTTCCACGACCACCCCGCCGAGGGAGAACGCATCACGCGGGAGGCGCTCGCCCGTCTCAAAGCCCCCCGCCGCCTCACGGAGGAGACGGCCATGCTCGTCGGGGCGCACATGTACGACTTCGACTGCAAGGCGCGGCAGAGCAAGGTCCGCCGCATGATCGTGCGCCTCGGCGACCGCCTTCCCCTGCTCCTCGCGCTCAAACAGGCGGACTTCTCCGCCTGCAAAGACGACCTCTCCCCCGCCCCCACCGTCGTCAAGTGGGAACGGGAGCTCGAACGCATGAAAAACGAGGGCGTCCCCCTTCGTTTGCGCGATCTCGCCCTCGGCGGAGCCGATCTCCGCGCCCTCGGCGTCCCCGCGCAGGAGACGGCAACCATGCTCGAAGCGCTCTTCGATTTCTGCCTGCCCGACGGCACCCGCAACACAAAGGAGCGGCTCACGGCATACGTGCTGCGCAGGCTCGGCGCGCGGAAGGCGCCGTAAATTCCGTGCAAACAAGGCGCGCGGCGCGGCAAAATCAGGAAAGCCGCGCGGAAGTTCCCTCGCGTATCGCCGAACCTACCCCCGAAAAACGCTTGCATTTTCTTTTCCGTTGTATTATAATGGTCGTATATCATATCGGCGCGGGGCGGATCCCGCGCAATTTCATGGGAGGACGATATGTCGGATCTTGACGAAAACGAAAACGAGATCAACGAGAACGAAACCGGCGCGCCCGAAGATCGGGACGGCGAACCGGACGGCGCGCAGTTCACCCCCGACGGCGGGGACGCGCTCCCCGAAGAGCGGCCGCGCAAAAAGCACAGAAAGCGCAAAAAGCACCGCGGCGCGCGCGAGAAGGCCGACCCCGTGGGCAAAGAAGCGTCTCTCAGCGACGAGAACGAGGACGACGGCAACGATAGCGACGTCGGCAACGACGGAAACGACAACGACAACGGCGGCGATAACGGTGACGGCGGAAACGGCGGTAACAACGACAACGACAACGACAACGACAACGACGGCGACGACGGCGGCGATGACGGCAACGACGATGACGATGACGATGACGGCAACGACGATGACGATGACGATGACGATGACGACGGAGACGACGGGAAAAAGCATTCCCCGAGCGACCGCGAAAAGATCAAGCTCGAGAAGCAGCTCGTCAAGGAAGGGAAGATCCTCCCCCGCGGGCACTACATGCCCAAAGGGCGGGTGCGCGGCATCCTCGCATGCTGCCTTGCCTTCTTCTTCGGCTTCTTCATCTCCTTCGGCGCGCTGTTCGGCGTGATCTCCTACTTTGCCAACATCAAAGTGAAGAACGCGCTTCAGCTCATCCTCTCCGACGACGCCGCGATGAAGCCCGAGGACTACATCGCCGAGGAATACCTCGACGGCACGATCTTCGATCTCATCGGCGCCATCACGAGCGAATTCGACGACATGACCCCCGCGAATCTCACGCTCGATAAATTCGCGAAGTATTCCCCCTATCTCAAATCCTTCGCGCAAGAACTCAAAAACCAGGTCGCCGTGTTCGGCGTGGATCTCAATATCGACGAGATCTTCGCGACCCCGTTCTCCTCTTACGGCACCTATCTGCAGGACAACGTGATGAAAAAAGTGGAGCTCGGCAAGGCGCTCGACCTCAAGGGCGACTCCGATCCCCTGCTCCTCGCCCTCTGCTACGGCGAGAACGGCGTCGACTACACCGTCGACGGCGAGAACAACATCGTTCCAAGCCCCAATGCGACCCTCAAACCGCTCACGCTGGGGGACGTCATCGGCGGAACCGATGCGGGCGAGAGCGGCGAAGGCGGGGATCAGGGCGGCGAGGCCGCCACGAACGGGCTCTTGAACCGCGCCCGCACCATCCGCCTCGGCACCGTGCTCGGATACGGGACGAACACCGATCTCGATAAGATCGCCGATAACGCGGCGCTCTACACCATCTGCTACGGCGACTATAAAACGGACTACGAACTCGATCAAAACGGCAACGTCGTGCTCCTCGGCGACAGTAAGGCGACCACCGTCGGCGACCTCATCGGCGGGGAGACGGGAAGCGCGGACGCCCCGAGCGGCTTCAACGGCATGCTCGAAGCGCTCTCGCTCGGCTCCCTTCTCGGGCTCAACCTGCCCAAAAAGCTCGCGACGCGCGCCGAGAATACCATGTTCTATTCCCTCTGCTACGGCACCGAGGGGACGGACTACACGGCAAACGATGAATCGCTCACCCTCACGGGGACCCGCGAACCCACGACGATCCGGGCGCTCACGAGCGAATCGAACGCGCTCATCGAGGGATTGGAAGTCGAGGCCATGCTCGGCGTCAACGCAGAGTCCACCGCGATGATGAAGTATCTCGCCTACGGCCCCGAAGATCATTACGACGTCGTGGACGGCAAGATCGTCATGAAAAACGATCCCGCGACGAACAAGCCCTATGCCAAGAAAACGGTGCAAGACCTGCTCGGCGACGATCTCATCGAGGGCATCAAGATCGGCGACCTCATCTCCGACGTCGGCGACAGCGGCCTGCTCTTCGCGATCAAAGATTGGAAGATCGAGGACTTCAAGGATACCGCAAAAATCGACACGCTCAAGATCGGCGACCTGCTCGGCGACAGCGGCGATTCCGCCCTCATGCAGGCGCTCTCGGGCAAGACGATCGGCGACCTCAAAAAACAGGAGACCATCGAGAGTCTCACGCTCTCCGAGATCCTCGGCGACGACGCCGATTCCAGCCTCATGCGGGCGCTCTCGGATAAGACGATCGGCGACCTCAAAAAGCAGGAGACCTTCGAGCGCCTCAAGCTCGGCGATCTCCTCGATACCGAGGCGCCCGATACCGCGCCCCTCATCAAGGCGATGAAGGATTGGTCGATCGGCGATCTCTCCGATCAATCGCGCATCGAGCGGCTCAAGATCGGCGACCTCTTCGACGGCGGCGATTCCGCCCTCATGCAGACGATGCAGAATTGGCGCATCGGCGATCTCTCCGACCAGAACAAGATGAATTCCCTCACCTTGAACGACGTGATCGACAACAGCGACGCCACGGGCCTCATCGCGGCGATCGGCGATATCCCGCTCGGCGACATCGCGCAGGAGATCCCCAAACTTCCGATCAGCGATGTGTTCTCCGAAGAGGATCTCGATAACCCGATCCTGAAGCACCTTTCGAACAGCAGCCTCGATTCCCTCTCCGAGGACATCCGGAAGCTCACGCTCGGCCAGATCTTCGGCGACGAGATCTACTCCTACATGGAGATCACCCAAAAGGACGGCGCGCGCTGGGGCTACAACGAGATGCGCCGCGCATACTACACACACCATCTCGAAAGCAGCGATATGGCGCTGGGCGAAAGCAATCGCCCCACCGACGCCAAGCCGCAATCCATCATCACCTACCGCGTGCTCAAGAGCACCCAGGAGCGGCTCACCGCAAAATACTGCACCTTTGACGGCGAGATCTACACGCCCTATGAGGGCACCGACGGCACGGGGACGCACTGCTTCGTCAAGAAGAGGATCGCGCTCACCGATCCGACCTACGGCTTCGGCAAATACCTCGGCAAGGGGAACGTCACCCCGCTGGAATCGGGCGCCAAAGAAAATACCGTCATCGTCGGCGGCACGACCTACGAGGTCCAACAGGCGGAGAACGGGGACTACTACTATCTCGACGGCACGACCCGCGTCGAACTCGAGCGCTACGTCACGCGGTACGAGAGCACAAATGGCTCCTTCGACGTCACCTATGCGTCCGTGCAAGGCGGCAACATCAACATCAACGCGGGCTCCGTCACGTTAAACGGAGAGCAGGTGAAGCTCCGCCACGACGGCGACGGCTTCTACATCACCCAAACCATCGAGCTCACCCTGCGCTATTTCGACGCGGACGGCGCCTCCTATGCCGCCGACGATATGGAGCAGACGGAAGAGCGCTACGAGACGGCGGACGGCAAGCAGTACGACCGCTATCTCTCGGGCATCTGGTATCTCCTGCTGATCGATCACGGCGATAAGCACGATACGTGGGGCGAAACGGATCCCGTCTACAACACGAACGCCACGCTGTTCGGCTCCGACGGCGGCAGCGGGCTCGGCGGCCTCGTCACGGGATTGAGCACCTCCATCCAGAATTTCACGCTCGCCGAACTGTGGTTCTGCGGTCTCCTCCAATCCGCGCCTTACGGGGACATCCCCAAGACGTTCCGCACCGAAGGCGGCCCCGAGAACCTCATCGACCTCACGATCAGCAAGTTGATCACGCTCGTGGGCGATATCAGCAATAACCCTCTTTGGTCGATGTTTTGATCTCGACGGCGGCGGCCGAAAAAACAAAAATTTTGCGCCTTTGCGGGGCAGAATCCTTTGACTTACGCAAAAAAATAACGTATAATAAAAAAACAAAAGTCGAAAACCTTGCGCGTCCCGCACGAAGGGCGCGCCGAAAAGACCGGGAGGTAAAAAAGTATGCAGAAGTATGAGATGCTCATGCTGCTCGTGAACGACCTGGAGGACGAAGCGAAGGAAGCGGAAATCAAGAAGTACGCCGATATCGTCGCCGCCATGGGAGGGAACGTGGAGGCAACCGATAAGTGGGGCACAAAGAAGCTCGCTTATGCCATCGACGACAAGACGGAAGCCTATTACGTTCTTCTCACGTTCCGTGCACCCGGGGCAGTCGTTGCCGAGCTCGACCGCGTTGCGGGGATCTCGAGCAACATCTTGCGCCGCGTCATCACAAAAGTTGAGGAGTAAGCCATGAATAAGGTATTTTTGATCGGAAACCTCACCCGCGATCCCGAGCTCACCGAAACGGCGGGCGGCGTGAGCGTGTGCCACTTTGCGATCGCGGTCAACCGCTCGTATACCGCGCAAGACGGCGAGCGCCAGACCGATTTCTTCAACGTCACCGCTTGGCGGGGGCTCGCGGATACCGTCGCGAAATATGTGAAGAAGGGCAGCAAAGTCGCCGTTTCCGGCAGCATCCAGATCCGCAATTATGAGGATAACCAGGGGAACCGCAGAACGGCGGTCGATGTGATCGCGCAGGATGTGGAATTTCTGACCACCAGAACGGGCGGGAACGAAGATTTCTACGACGCCCCCGCCAATAATGCTTCCGAACAGAGAAGCAACAATGCGCCCGCAAAGCGGAAGCCCGCCCTCGAGACCTTCGACGACGACGGCGATATCCCGTTTTAAGGCGCAAATCTGAAAAATTAAGGAGACATCGCCATGGATGAGAACGAAGTGAAAGTCCCCGAGACGGAGGCGCCCGCAGAGACGGCCGCCCCCCGCGAAAAAGGGGAAAAGGGGGACCGCCCGGAAAGAGGCGACCGCCCCGCAAAGAAGAATTTCAAAAAGCAGAACTTCAAAAAAGTCTGCGCTTTCTGCCAGGATAAGTCTGCGATCGACTACAAGGAGGCCGCAAAGCTCCGCAAGTACATCGCCGAGGGCGGAAAGATCCTGCCCCGCCGCATGACGGGCACCTGCGCAAAGCACCAGCGCGAACTTGCGATCGCCATCAAGCGCGCCCGCATCGCCGCGCTTTTGCCCTTCCGCGCAGAGTAATCGGAACTTGTTGTAAAGATACAACCCCAATTTATAGGAAAGATACAAAACCTTTCCTGCCTCGGGGATATGATCTTTACAAACTCCATCCAACCGCAAAAAGGGCCCTACCGCCACGGTAAGGCCCTTTTTTCTACCTTTTTTCTACCTTTTTTACCCGACTTCTCCCCTCTTCTCGGCAATGCCTCTCCTCGCGGGGCGGGTGCGCGCATCGTCCTAAAAATACATTACTCCGCGCTCTTTTCGTTTTTTCCGAACCGAACGACCTGCTTGATCGCGGAACCGATCCGCGCGACGTTGAGGATCAGAAAGATGGGAAGTACGATCGGCCCCACCACAACTCCCGCCAGCGCACCCGCGAAAAATCCGATCACCATCTCGCGGACGGGATGATTGCTGACGGTGACATTCCCGTAGGGATCCGACTCCACGGTGTAAGTATTCGCACCGTCCCGCGCCCCCCGTCCGCCCTCTTTTTTCGCCATCCGCAGCACTGTGCCGAGAATGGGGATCGCGCAGATCGCACCCCAAACCAACCAGCCGACGATCCTGTCCATCCCCTCATAGCCGAGGAACAGCACGAGCCCGACCACAAAGCATACGATCGCGATCACGCACCAGACCGAATAAAAGACAATGCCCCTGACTGCACCCGATTTCGTAGCATATTGCTTGATGCCGAAATCTGCAATGCTCTTTTGTGCCATGTTATCTCCTTTTCCCGCACGGGATTATAGAATTTTCTATATTATATCATTCTTGCGCGCTGTTGTCAAGAAAATTTATAGAAATTTCTATATCGTTTGCGGGAAAAATCAACGCATGGCACGCGTCAGTAATCCTCGCGAAGTCCGAGCAGATATTCGGGAGAAATTTCGAGGGCGAGCGTCATCTGTCTCAAATTGTCGTAGCCGGGCTTTGCCTTCCCTTTGAGCCATTCGCTCACTTGCGACTGTTTCACCCCTACCAGCGCGGCGAATGCTTCCTGCGTCATATTGTTCTCCATCAGATATTCCTTCAAGACTTCCGAAAAATTCCGTTTCATAGAGATCCTCCTTGTCCTATTATTCTTATAGAATTTTCTATAAGATGTGCAGACAAATAGAATTTTCTATGGAAAATATCTGCATTTCGGTTGACATCTATGGCGGAATCTGCTATCCTTGTTATAGAATTTTCTATAACAAGGGCAGGAAATGAAAGGTCATCGGGTCATGTCGAGAGAAAAATGGATGCGCGTGAAGTGGATCCTGTTCGCAGTCGCATGGGTGTGGGAGATCGGTTTTGCGACGGGATTTTTTCTGCTGATGGCAAGCGGCGCAAGCGGCTTGTTCTGGAAATTGCTCCTCGTCTATCTCGCATGGGCGATCCCCGACGGATTTTTGGTCGCAAGCGTCTTTCATGCCGAATTTGTCGTCGGGCTCAACGAGTCCGACGAAAAATACAACAGCGAGGGACATATGCGGTATGAAACGCAAACAAAAAGCGACGCCTATTTCAATTTGGACGGCGACCTCGTGATCACCGAACAGGAAAGCGGCCGTTGGGTGCAGGATACGCAGAATTCTCTCGGAAAATTCACGCTGTGCTATCTCTTGCTCTTCCCCATCCTCTTCCTCGTGGACGGCATTATCATCCTTATCCGCCTCATTTGGCAAACCCACCGCTTGAAAAAACATTGAACGCCTCTTTCTGAAACATTTCATTCCGCAAAAAGGACCCTACCGCCACGGTAAGGCCCTATTTTCTACCATTTTTGCCCATATTATAAATGGGGAACGGAAAAATCAAGCAAATCGGAAATTTTTTTACGACACAATTTCTATATCGATGTCGTGCGTCCTTTTCTTCGGGAAAAACCAGAAAAATCGAAAAAGTGCCACCATGTGGCACTTCTTTTCATTGCAGGTTGGTTTTCAGGAACAGCCGCATCCCCTCTTCGGGCACAAAACCCAGGTTGTGCGCCTTCACCTTGCCGTCTGCAAAGATGTAGACGTCGGGAATGGAGAAGATCCCGAGCGACGCCGCGAGGTCGCCGTTTTCATCGACGTTGACCTTCACAAACTTCGCTTCGGGGAACTCCGCGGAAAGTTTTTCCATCACAGGTCCCAACATTCTGCAGGGCCCACACCACGGCGCCCAGAAATCGCACACGACGGTCTCCCCCGCCTCCACGAGCGCGTCGAGCGCATGTCCTTCCATTTCGGTAACCATATCTCACTCCTTTTTGGGCAGCTTGCCCGTTTCTATGTAGTCGAGAAGATCCCCGAGGGCGACCTCGACGGACGTCGAACGCTTGAGGTCCTTCACCTGCGCCACGCCGCGCGCGCGCTCCTCTTCGCCGAGGATGACGGCATAATGCGCCATGCGCTTATCCGCGTACTTCATCTGCGCCTTCAACGAGCGCCCCAAGAGATCGCATTCCGCGATGAACCCCTCCCCGCGGAGCTTTTCGGCGATGCGGAACGCCTCCATGCGGGAGGTCGCGTCGAGCCCCATCACGATGCAATCGGGGCAACGCTCGGCCGTGGGCACGCCGAGCGCGTCCATGATGAGGATGAGCCGCTCCAGCCCCGCCGCGAAGCCGACCGCGGGCACGGGCTTTCCGCCGAGCTGCCCGAGGAGGGTATCATACCGCCCGCCCGCGAGCACCGTGTTCTGCGCCCCGAGCGCGCCCGAGGTGAATTCAAACACCGTGCGGCTGTAATAGTCGAGCCCGCGCACGATGTAGGGGTTGACGACGTAATCGATGCAGGCGGCGTCGAGCAGGCGCTGCACTTCGGCGAAGTGCGCCCTGCAATCGGGGCAGAGATGATCGAGCACGCGGGGCGCGCCCTTGGAGATCTCCCTGCACTCGGGCACCTTGCAATCGAGCATGCGGAGGGGATTCTTTTCGAAGCGGACGCGGCAATCGGGGCACATGCGCTCGAGATGGGGCGCGAAGTACGCCTTGAGCGCCGCCGAATACTCCTTGCGGCATTCGGGACAGCCGATGGAATTGAGCTCGAGCGTGACGTCGCTGATCTGGAGGGACTGCAGAAAGCGTGCGGCGAGCGCGATGACCTCGGCGTCCGCTTCGGGCGCGGAGGAGCCGTAGAGTTCGGCGCCGAATTGGTGGAACTCGCGCAGTCTGCCCGCCTGCGGGCGCTCGTAGCGGAAGGCGGAGATGAGGTAGTAGGCCTTGAAGGGCATCGTGCCCCCCGCCAGCCCGTGTTCGAGAAAGGCGCGCGCAACCCCTGCCGTCCCCTCGGGACGGAGCGTCACCGATCTCCCCCCCTTATCGAGGAAGGTATACATCTCCTTGGTGACGATATCCGAGGTATCGCCCACCCCCCGCGCGAAGAGCTCGGTGTGCTCAAACGTGGGAGTACGTATCTCCTTAAATCCGTAACGCTTGGCGACGTTGCGCGCCACTTGCTCGACGTCCTGCCATCTGCCGGCGTCCTCGGGCAAAACATCTTTGCATCCCTTGGGAATCTGGATCATAACTACTCCTTTTTTTGAATTCACGAAATTTCTCGTGCCGAGAAATTTCCGTGAGGGATTAGGTGAGTGCATTTCTTGATTTTATCGGCCACATACCCCGACGTTCTCAAAGACAAGAAGCGCATGAATGCGCAAATTGGGGCGCGCACGGCGGAAGTGAATTCCGCCTAACGCAAAAGAGTATATTCACAAAATTCTTTCCTATTGAAGCCCCCTGCGGGGAGCATATTGCGGGCAAAGAATTTCCGTGAGGGGTGAAGTGGGTGCATTTCTCAATTTTATCGCCCACATCCCCCGACGTTCTCAAAGACAAGAAGCGCATGAATGCGCAAATTGGGGCGCGCAGCGCAAAAACGTGGTTTTGCTCGCGCAAGAAATTGGGAAGGGTTCACGAAATTTCTCGTGCCGAGAAATTTCCGTGAGGGATTAGGTGAGTGCATTTCTTGATTTTATCGGCCACATACCCCGACTTCTTTCGGAAAATGCTACTTCCCCAGCCGCTCCAAGGCGTCCCACGCCTCGGCGTCGCCGCCGTCCGCCGCCTTGCGGTAATATGAAACCGCACGGTCGGGATCGGGGTCTGTCCCGACGCCGTATTCATAACATCTGCCGAGCGCACACTGCGCCCAGGGGTTCTCCAATTCGGCAGACCGCCGATAAAAGGCAAAGGCGAACGCCTTGTTTTGCTCCGTGCCCGTCCCCTCTTCGCAGCATTTCCCGAGGAAATAGAGCGCCATGGCGTCGCCCTGTGCAGCGGCCTTTTGCAGCCAAAAGACTGCCTGATCAAAGTCCTGCGCCACGTAGCCCGGCGTAACATAGGAGGCGGCCTTCTCGCCGTATCCGTGGTAGTAGAGCATGGCGAGGTCGTATTGCGCGGCAAAAGCGCCCTTTTCGGCCGCTTCTTTGAGAAGCTGACGCCCCTTTCCGAGGTGCGCCGCCGTCCCTTCGCCCAAGAGATAGCAACGGCTTAAGGCGTAGAGCGCCTCGGGATCGCCCCGATCCGCGGCTCTTTCGAACCACGAAAACGCCATATGGTAGTATTCCTGCGCCCCGTCCGAGAGCGGATCGCGTTCGCCGATGTTGTAGGGCGCACGCATCCTCGGGCTGCCCGAGGGGAGCGCACGCAACTCCTCCATGAGCTCCTCGCCCTGCGCGCGATAGGTGCACGCTACAAGGTATTGTGCGGCCGCGTCCCCCGCTTCGGCGCGTTGGAGGACCGCCCGGAATTCGGCCTTCGTTTCGGGAAGCCGCACCTCTTCATGGGGCGGCGTGAGCGCAAAGGTCTCCGTAGAGATCGTGATAGGGATCATGGCATACCTCCGTGGAACTTGCGAAAAAGTCGGGGGATGTAGTAGATAAAACCCTCAAACGGCTGAATGCAACATCGCCCGAGAGCTCACAGCACGTATTTCTTCAGATCGCGGTCGCGGGTGATATCCTTGAGGTGCTCCTCGACGTACGCCCGATTGATCTCCACGGGCACGAGCGGATAATCGCCGCCCGCCTCGTAGGAAATATCTTCCAGAAGGTGCTCCATCACGGTGTGCAGGCGCCGCGCGCCGATATCCTCGCTCGTGAGGTTGATATCCTCCGAGATCTCCGCGATGGCTTCGATGGCGTCGGGCGTAAATTTGAGGTCGATGTTGTCCACCCCGAGCAGCAGCGCGTATTGCTGGGTGAGCGAATGCTCGGTGCTCGTGAGGATGCGGACGAAATCCTCCTTCGTGAGCGAATGCAGCTCGACGGAGACGGGGAACCGCCCCTGAAGTTCGGGAATGAGGTCCTCGACGCGGGAGACGTGGAAGGCGCCCGCCGCGATGAAGAGCATGTAGTCCGTCTTGACGGGGCCGTACTTCGTCATCACCGTGCTGCCCTCGACGATGGGCAGGATGTCGCGCTGGACGCCCTCGCGGGAGACGTCCGCCCCCGAAGTGTTGCCCTTGCCCGCGATCTTATCGATCTCGTCGATGAAGATGATGCCGTCGTTCTCGGCGCGGCGGAGGGCCTCGTCGGTCACGGCGTCGTCGTCGATGAGCTTCTCGGCTTCCTCGGCGATAAAGAGCTTCATCGCCTCCTTCACGGTCAGCTTGCGCTTCTTGCGCTTGGGCGGGAGCATATCGCCGAAGATCGAACCGAGGTTGATCGCGGCGCCCCCGGGCACGAGCTCCATGTTCTTGGGCTCATCCCGCACTTCGGCTTCGATGACGGTCTGGTCGAAGGTCCCCTTGCGGAGGGAGGCGAGGAGGTTGTCCTCGAAGATCTTGCGGTCAAGCTCGCCGCGGTCGTTCTTTTTGAGCTCGACGAGGATCTTGAGCATGCGCTGCTCGGCGGCTTCGGTCGCCTTCACCGAGACTTCCGCCGTCTTTTCGTCCTTGACGAGACGGATGGCGCACTCGACGAGATCGCGGACCATGCCTTCGACGTCTTTGCCGACGTAGCCGACCTCGGTATACTTCGTCGCCTCGACCTTGATGAAGGGCGCCTTGACGAGCTTGGCGAGCCGCCTTGCGATCTCCGTCTTGCCGACGCCCGTGGGACCCTTCATGATGATGTTCTTGGGGGTGATCTCCTCGCGGACCTCGGCGGAGAGCTGGGCGCGGCGGTAGCGGTTGCGGAGGGCAATGGCGACGGCCTTTTTCGCCTCGTCCTGCCCGACGATGTGTTTATTCAGTTCGTTTACGATTTGTTTCGGGGAAAGATTCATAATTACCTCCTCATGATATACGATACGATTCTAAGGCCTACCCCCTCGGGCCCCCGCAAAAAGCCGTGAGGATTTTTGTGGGGTGAATTGGGGGGAGGCTCCGCCGTAGGCGGTGGTGGGGGGCTACTCCAATCCCAAATGTTTCAAAATATCGGCACAGATATTTTTATATTGACGGTTGAAATCAAGATTGGAATAGCGCAAGACGGTGAACCCGAGCGAGGCGAGATAGGCATCGCGCCGCCGATCATATGCCTCGGCAGCTTCTTCATAATGCTGCGATCCGTCTAATTCGATGATGAGCGCACGTTCTGCACAGTAAAAATCTACGATATATGTTCCGATGACTTTTTGCCTGCAAAAATACACGGGCAACGTCCGTAAAAAATCATACCATAGCTTCTTTTCTTCTTTCATGGGGTTATTGCGCAAAGCTTTGGCGCGATCGGTAAGATCGGAGTTGTGAAATTGTCTTTCCCGTTCCATATCTTACCCCCCATCCGTCACGGCTATGCCGTGCCACCCTCCCCCCGATGGGGGTAGGGCTTACACCGTTTCGCAGATGATGTGGTCGTTGGTATACACGCAGATCTCCGAGGCGATCCTGAGGGACTTCCTCGCGATCTCCTCCGCCGAAAAATCGGTGTTCTGCGCGAGCGCGCGGGCCGCGGCGAGGGCGTAGTTCCCCCCGCTTCCGATCGCACAGATGCCCTCGTCGGGCTCGATGACCTCCCCCGTCCCCGAGAGGATGAGTAGGGTATCCTTGTCCGCCGTGATCATCATCGCATCGAGCTTGCGGCCGATCTTATCCGACCGCCAAAGGTCGGCGAGCTCCACCGCCGAGCGCATGAGGTTGCCCGCGAACTTATTGAGCATGCCCTCGAAGCGCTCCGAGAGCGAAAACGCGTCGGTGACCGAGCCCGCAAAGCCTAAAATGACTTTGCCGCCGTAGATCCTGCGCACCTTGATCGCCGTGTTCTTAAAGACGACGGACTCGCCCATGGTGACCTGCCCGTCCCCCGCGATCGCCGTGACGCCGCCCTTCTTGACGGCGCAGATCGTCGTACCTCTGAATTCCATATGTTCCTCCTGAAAAATTGCCGTACGTCTACTATTATTTACCCAAAAATTCCCGCTTTGAAACGCACGTTCCGCGGCGTTTTTGCGGGTTCAGATCCCGAGCGAAGTTTTGTATGCCCCGATCGCTTCAAGGGCGCGCTCCGCCAAGAGTTTTTTGCGTAGTTTTTTATCACGTACCCCCTCGAATCCGCCTTCGAGCACGCCGTAGTTGGCGTTCATGGGCTGGAAATCGGGGTTGGGCGCGGCGATGTAGCGGGAGAGCGCGCCGCACACCGTCGTTGCGGGCGGGACGACGGTCTCCTCCCCCCGCAACCGCCGCCATGCGTGGACGCCCGCGAGAAGCCCCGAGGCCGCGCTCTCGACATAGCCCTCGACGCCCGTCATCTGCCCCGCGAAGAAGAGATCGGAGCAGTCGCGCGAGGAGAAGTCGGCATGCAGGCACTTGGGCGATTCGAGATAGGTATTGCGGTGCATGACGCCGTAGCGCTCGAACTCGGCCGCATGGAGAGCGGGGATCATCGAGAACACCCGCTTCTGTTCGCCGAATTTGAGGTTGGTCTGGCAGCCGACGAGGTTGTAGCTCGAGCCCGCCGCATTCTCCTTGCGGAGCTGTAAAACCGCATAGGGCCTCCCCCCTTCCCACGAGAGCCCCACGGGTTTGAAGGGGCCGAAGCGGAGGGTATCTTCCCCCCGCGCCGCCATGACTTCGATGGGCATGCACCCCTCGAAGATCTCGCCGCGCTCGAATTCGTGCAGCTCCGCCCGCTCCGCCGTGACGAGCGCGCGGACGAACGCCGTGTATTCCTCCCGCGTCATGGGGCAGTTGAGGTAGTCCCCCGTGCCATTTCCGTAGCGGTCCTGCGTGAAGGCATGGGCGCGGTCGATGCTCTCCGCCGCGACGATGGGGGCAGAGGCGTCGAAGAAGTGCAGGGCGCCGTACCGCGCCCCGATCGCAGCAAAGAGCCCGCCCGAAGTGAGCGGACCCGTGGCAACGATCCCCGCCGCGGGAAGGATCTCCTCCTCGCGGCTTAAGACCGTAATATTCGGATGGTTGCGCAAAACGCGGGTGACGTACCCCGAAAATTTTGCCCGGTCGACGGCGAGCGCGCCGCCCGCGGGCACGCGGGAAGCCTCCGCCGCCCGCATCGTGAGCGACCCCAAACGGCGCATCTCCTCCTTGAGAAGCCCGCAGGCGTTGCCGTAAACATCGTCGCTCTTGAGGGAATTGGAGCAGACCAGCTCGCACAGGTCCGCGCTCGCATGGGCGGGCGTGCACTTGGGCTTCATATCGACGAGCTCGACCTTCACCCCATGCTCGGCGAGGAAGTACGCCGCCTCGCTGCCCGCGAGCCCCGCGCCGACGATCTTCACGCCTTCTTCCCCCGCGGCTTCTTTTCGGAGGGCACCTTGTAGGAGCATTCGCGGTTGGCGCAGCGGATGTTGCCGCGCGCCGTCTTGACGAGCGCCCCGCCGCAGGTCGGGCACTTCTCGCCCGTGGGCACATCCCAGCTCATAAATTTACATACGGGGTACCCGCTGCAACCGTAATACGTCTTGCCCGTGCGGGTCTTGAGCCGCTTGGTGGGCTTGCCGCATTCGGGGCAGACGCCCTCGAGCACTTCGTCGGCGGGCGGATCGCCGTAGGGCAAAGTGGACTTGCATTCGGGATAGTTGGGGCAGGCGAGGAACTTGCCGTATCTGCCGCTCTTGATGACCATGCGCGCGCCGCACTTGGGGCAGGCGGTATCCGAGAGCTCCGCCTCGCCCTCGCTCACGATGTTGGAGCAGGCGGGATAGTTGGAGCAGGCGAGATACTTGCCGTATTTGCCCGTCTTGCGGACCATGGGCGAGCCGCACTTCGCGCAGCGGATCTCGGTGAGCTCGTCGCCGTCGGTCGAAGCCGCGCGCAGCTGCGCCTCGAAGGGCGGATAGAAGGCGGCGATGATGCTCCGCCAATCCTTTCCGCCTTCCTCGATCTCGTCGAGCTTCTCCTCCATATCGGCGGTAAAGCCGACGTCCATGACGTCCGTGAAGTACTGCACGAGCATATCGGTGATGCGGTAGGCGATCTCGGTCGGCTTCATATATTTGCCGTCCTTTTCGACATACTTGCGCTTGGTTAGCACCGAGATGATGGAGGCGTACGTCGAAGGGCGGCCGATGCCCTTATCCTCCATCGCCTTGACAAGGGAGGCGTCCGTGTAGCGGACGGGCGGCTTGGTGAATTTCTGTTCGGCGTCGACGCCGAGCGCGTTGAGCGCGGCGCCCTCGTCGAGCGCGGGCAAGAGCTCCTTCGCTTCGTCCTCGTCGGGATTGCGGAAGTCGGCATAGACGGCGGTGAACCCCGCGAATTTGAGGGCCCTGCCGCTCGCGCGGAAACCGTAGGCGCCGTTCTCGATCTCGATCTGCATCACGTCGTACTGCGCCTCGGACATCTGCGAGGCGACAAAGCGGTCGTAGATGAGCTTATAAACGTTGTAGTGCTTCTTATCGAGGAGCTTCTTGACGGACTCGGGCGTGCGGGAAAGGTCGATGGGACGGATGGCCTCGTGGGCGTCCTGCGCGCCCTTCTTGGAGGCGTAGAAGTTGGGCTTCTCGGGAAGATATTCCTGCCCGTATTTCTCTGCGATGTATGCCCGCGCCGCCGCCTGCGCCTCGGTGGAGACGCGCGTCGAATCGGTACGGATATACGTAACAAACGCTACATGCCCCTCCTTATCGAGGTCCATGCCCTCGTAGAGGTGCTGCGCCATGAGCATGGTCTCGGGCGCCGTCATGCCGAGCTTATTGGAGGCGTCCTGCTGGAGGGTAGACGTCGTGAACGGGGCGGGCGCATGCGATTTCGCGACCGTTTTCTTCACGCTCAAAACCTTATAATTCCCTGCGGCGAGGGCGGCGAGGATCGCGTCGGCCTCCTCTTTCGAGCCCACCTTGCACTTCTTGCCGTCCTTCTTCTCGAGCACGGCGCGGAAGGCGGGGAAGTCCTCGTCGCGATCGCGGAGCCGCGCGGCGATCGTCCAATATTCTTCGGGCACGAAGGCGAGGATCTCCCGCTCGCGCTCGACGACGAGCCGCAGCGCCACCGACTGCACTCTGCCCGCAGAGAGCCCGTTCTGGATCTTGTTGTTGAGGAGCGGGGAGAGCTTATAGCCGACGAGACGGTCGAGGACCCGCCGCGCCTGCTGGGCGTCGACGAGATTGTAGTCGATCCTGCGCGGGTGCTGCAACGCATATTTCACCGCCCGCGGGGAGATCTCGTTGAACTCGATGCGGTTCTCTCCGTCCTCGGGCAGCCCCAAAACCGTTTGAAGGTGCCACGAGATCGCTTCGCCCTCGCGGTCGGGGTCGGTCGCGAGATAGACGCGCCCCGCGCGGGAGGCCTCCTCCGTCAGGCGGCGGATGACCTCCTCTTTCCCGGGAGAAGTGACATAACGCGGTTCATAATTGTGCTCCACGGAGACGCCGAGCTTCTTGGGCGGCAGATCGCGGATGTGTCCGCCCGAAGCGTCTACGCGGTAGCTTCCGTTCAGGTACCGCGCGATGGTCTTTGCCTTGGAAGGGGATTCCACAATGATCAGATCCATATTCAAACCTCTTGTTTTCGTCGATTCAGACCGCTGCGTAGCGGTTTCCGCCCGCCTTCACGGCGAGCCCCTTGAGTTCGAGCGCCGAAAGCAGCGCGCTCGCCTCGAATACCTGCATTCCCGCCTGTTCCGCAAGGGCGGCGAGATGGGCTTCCCCCGTCGCGCGGAGCAGCGCGAGGAGCTTCTCTTCCCCCGCAGAGAGCAGGGGCATATGTGTTTCTTTTTGGGCTTCGAAGCCGTAATAGGAGAGGATGTCCTCCGCCTCGGTGGCGAGGTACGCCCCCTTCTTGATGAGATCGTTGCACCCCTCGCCGTGCACAGAGCCGACGTTGTGGGGGAACGCAAAGACGTCCCGCCCGAAATCGAGGGCGCAATTCGCGGTGATGAGCGCCCCGCTGCGCCGTGCCGCGGAGACGACGAGTACGCCCTCCGCAAGCCCCGCCAGAAGGCGGTTGCGCGCATGGAAGGAGTACTTCTTCGCCTCCTCCCCGGGGAGCAGTTCGGAGAGCAGAAGCCCCGCCCCGCGGATCTTTTCTTTGAGGGAAGCGTGCGCGGCGGGATAGCAGGAATCCAGCCCGCACGGGAGCACGCTGATGAGGTTCTTCCCGGGCAGGGCGCCCTCGATCGCGGCGAGATCGCCGCCCTCCGCGAGCCCCGTGACGACGGCAAACCGCGCCGAGATCTCCCCGCTCACCTTGGCGGCGAGCTTCTCCGCCCACGGCGGCGTGATGCGGGAGCCGACGATGCAGAACTTGCGCGCCCGCAGAAGTTCCCTGCGCCCCGCGCCGAACAGCGCAAGGGGCGGCGTGGAGATCTGTTTGAGCGCCTCGGGATAGTCCTCCGAGAGCAGCGTGACCGCAAAATATCCCTTCTTTTCGAGGGAAGCGAGGAAGGCGTCGGCCTCCCGTTCGCGCACGCTGCGGGGCGGAAGGGCGACGGCGGGCGGAAAGATCTCCTCCGCGCGGGCGATGAGTTCGGCGGGCGGCGCGGCGCGCAGCAGCGCGACGCGCGCACGGTAATCGGTGTGCGTGCATCCGATGAGCCAGAGATATCCGCGTTCCTCTTCCGTGATCCGCATGGCGCTCACCCGATCGAATCGTAGGTCCTGTAGGAGACCGCCTCAAAGACATGCTTGGGGCAGATCGCCTCGGAATGGTCGAGGTCGGCGATGGTCCGTGCGACCTTGATGATGCGGGAACGCGCCCGCGCCGAGAGGTGCATCCGTTCGAAGGAGGCGCGAAGGATCTCGTCGCCCTCGCGGTCGAGCGCGCAGTACTCCGCGAGCTCCCGCTCCCCCATTTCGGCGTTGGTGCGGATGCCCGCCTCCTCGAAGCGGCACGCCTGGATGCGCCGCGCTTCTTCGACGCGCGCCTTCACGGTCTCCGAGTTCTCCCGCGCCTCCCCCGAAGTCAGATCGTCGTAGCCGATATCGTCGACCTCGACTTGCAGGTCGATCCTGTCGAGCAGGGGGCCAGAGATCTTCTTGCGGTACCTGCGGATCTCGGCGGGCGTGCATGTGCAGGTCCGCTCGGAGGAGCCGTAGTTGCCGCAGGGGCAGGGGTTCATGCTCGCGCAGAGCATGAAGCGGGCGGGGAAAGAGATCGTGCCGCCCGCGCGGGAGACGGTGATCTTGCCGTCCTCGAGGGGCTGGCGGAGCGCTTCGAGCGTGGAGCGCTTGTATTCGGGGAGCTCATCCAAAAAGAGGACGCCCCCGTGTGCGAGGGAAATTTCCCCCGGGTGGATGATCTTGTTGCCGCCGCCGCACATGGAGACGGTCGTCGCCGTGTGGTGCGGAGTGCGGAAGGGGCGCTCGGTGACGATCCCCTCCTCCCCCAAAACGCCCGCGACGGAGTGGATCTCGGTGATCTCGAGGGCTTCCTCGAAGGTGAGATCGGACATGATCGTGGGCAGACAGCGGGCGAGCATCGTCTTGCCCGTGCCGGGAGGCCCCACCATGAGGAGGTTGTGCCCGCCCGCGACGGCGATCTCGACGGCCCGCCGCGCCATGGGCTGACCCTTCACATAGGCGAGATCGGTCGCCGCCCTGCTCCCCGCACGGGGAACGAACTGCGCCGTCTCGAGGGGCGCGATGGGCGCGGTGCCCAGAATGTGCCCGACGACTTCGTTGAGCGTTGCCGCGGGGAAGATCTCCGCGCCGCCCAAAAAACGCGCCTCGCGCGCATTGCCCGCGGGAATGATGAAGCGGGTGAACCCGTGACCCTTGGCGGAAATGAGGATGGGCAGAAGCCCCGCCACGGGGCGGACGTCGCCGTTTAAGGAGAGTTCTCCCAAAAATACGGTATCCTTGACGTCTGCGCCGACGAGCTGTTCGCTCGCCTTCAGGAGGCTGATCGCGACCGCAAGGTCGAACGCGGCGCCCTCTTTGCGGATGTCCGCAGGCGCGAAATTGATCGTGATGCGGTTCATCGGGAAGAGCATCCCGCTGTTCTTGAGCGCCGAGCGCACGCGCTCTTTGCTCTCTTTGACGGCGGCGTCGGGAAGTCCGACCATATCGTAGGAGGGGACGCCCTTGTTGACGTCCGTCTCCACCTCAACGGGCACGCCTTCGAGCCCGTTCAGTGCATAGCATACGATCTTGGCGATCATATTCTTCCTCCTCGTAGAAATTCTTCCGCGATTATCCGATGAGCGACGTCAAAAACGTGCCGGGCAGCGGGATCGAGAAAGCAAAGACCGCTGTAAGCGCAAAGCAGACCGAAAGCAGCACGATGTAGACGATCTCTGCGGCCTTGCATGCCTTGGCTGCGTGCTCGGAGGTCTCCCCGAATGCCGCCGTGCCGCACAGGAAGCAGAAGAGGTAGAAGAGCACGACGAACGGGGCCGCCGCCTTCACGGCGAGCGCGGCGATGAGCGAAAGAAGGAGCCCGCCGAGCAGGATCGCATACTTGCGGATCCCGACGCGCCACGGTTTATCGTGCGTCTTGGAGACGGCGAGCGCGATGAGACGGTAGATCGCAAAGCAAACGCCGATCGCACCGACGAGCAGCGCCGCGGGATTGACGACGGCGGCGGTGACGGCGTACATGGCGCCCTCCCCGCGGAACAGGATGCGGAACACGTTCCACGCGTTCGCGCCCATATAGGGATCCGTGCCCGTGAATCCGCCCGCAAACAGCCGCCATGCGAACAGGAACGCATTGCCTTGCGGCGCGGAGGGATCATCGAACACTTTCAGATAGACGAAGTATGCGGGCAACATGCCGAGCAGGGCGAACAGGAAGGTCCCGAAGATCAGCCCCATGAAGAAGAGCACGGGCGCCGCGCTGTTGCGGAAGCGGTATCCCGCGATCACGCCGCGCGCACGCTGTTCGGGCGTCTCGGGCGCGGAAGGTTCCCCGTCCGTAGGCTCCGCGGCCTCCGCGGCGGGTTCGGCAGGTTCCTCGAGCGCCTTGCCGAGGGCATACGCCTTCGCCTTCTGTTGGCGCACCATGCCGCAGATAAAGAGCGCCACGACCCCTGCGAGCGGGACCGCAAAGGCGCCGTTCACGCACATCGCCGCCGCGCCGAACAGCCCCGCCGCAAGCAGCGGAAGCACGTGCGCAAGATCGGCTTTCTTGATGCCGTTCGCATAGAAGCGGTGCACGAGATCGAGGGCGCAGGCAAAGAAGAAGATCCCGAGCATGAGGGGCGTGCCGAGGTGGCCGTAACTCAACGCGAGCCCCGAGAGCCCGAAGGTGAGCGCAAAGAGGAAGCCCGCGCGCTCGCTCTTCATGAGGCGGGCGGCGAGACGGGAGAGCACGACGAGCGCGCCGAACGCGGCGAGCATGGGGAAGAAGCGCAGCCCGAAGGGGCTCATGCCGAACATCAGCGTGCCGAGCGCGAGGATGTCCGTGCCGAACGCCCCGTAGATGCGGTCCGCATAATAGGTGCCGACGGCATTCCCCGCGGCGTCCCCCGTGTATTCGTTCCCGCGGCGCATCTCGGCGATCGTCATGAGCGTCGCCGTCTCCTCCTGCGTAAAGCGCATGAAGGAGGACTGCCCGCCGAACGCCGAAGCCGACACTTTGCGGGCGAGATTGCGCGAGGAGGAATTCACTTCGCCGTCGGGATAGTTGAGGGAGCCGTCGAGCAGGGCGCACGCGCGCTGCCGCGCCTCTTCCGCGCCGCCTACGGGACCGAGCGTCACCTCGGCGACCCGTGCGGGCACGATGTAATACGCCTCATCCTCCGCGGCGTCGTCGATGCCCACGAACACGACTTCGTTGAGCAGCACGTTGGGGCTGTTCGCCTGCACCGAGAGGCGGTAATAGCGATAGAGGGAGACGGCGTATCCCGCCTCGGAGAGATCGAAACAGGAGACGTAGCGGAAGAACACATCCTTCGCGTCGGGCGCGTCCTTCTCATCTTCGCTCGCGGTGTAGAAGTTCTCGTAGACCGCGTCGAAGCTCGTCGAATACGACGTGTTGCTCGTGCTGCGCTCGAGGAGCAACTCCGCAGGGGTGCCCTGCTCGCCGTAGATCACGGCGATGTCCACATAGACGGCGACAAGGCGCAGATCCACGGTCTCGAAGTCCCCGTCCTTTTTGCGCGAGGGATTCTTGAGCTCGAAGGTGACGGAGGGCGAGAGCTGGTCGCCCGTCTGCTTGTGACGGAGTTCGTAGGCATTGCCGACGCTCTGCGTCGAACCGAGCGTCGCGAGCCCGACGGCAAGGAAGCAGAGAAGAAAGACGAGGAACGCGATGAAGTAGCCCTTCGCCTTCTTTCCTCCCGCTTGGTTTGCAAGGAAATTTTTCATGGGTATCCTTTCCTTATTATATTAGTGATTTCTATTCTAACCGATTGGGCGAGAATTGTAAATTGATTTTTCGGCAATTTCAGAAAAAAATTTCATGCGCGGGAAAATTATGCAAAAAAAGCGCCCGCAAAGGATAAAAAAACAGCCCGCCATGACCTTTGGCGGACTGCCTTTTTTCTCACTTCTTTTCCTTGATCTTGGCGGCTTTCCCCGTGAGCCCGCGAAGATAGTAGAGCTTCGCGCGGCGCACCTTGCCTTCCTTCACGACCGTCACATATTTGATCCTCGGGGAATGCAGGGGGAAGCAACGTTCTACGCCGACGCCGAACGAGAGGCGGCGGACGGTGAACGTCTCGCGGATGCCGCCGTTCTTCTTGGCAAGAACCACGCCTTCGAAGTTCTGCACGCGCTCTTTGCCGCCTTCAATGATGCGGTAGCCCACGCGCACGGTGTCGCCGACGTTGAACTTGGGGGGATTTTCGAGCATCCCTTCGGCTTCGATCGCTTCGATGAGTCCCATGACTTTTTACCTCCATATTTACGCGGCGTTCGTGCTCATTCGGCAGAGGACCGCCCGAAGTCAATTCACGATTATATCCGAATTCCCGCAAAAAAGCAAGCGCTTTTGCAGGGGTTTTGCGAATTTCCCGCAAAAAAGTTCACATTCTGCGCGCTCGGTACCTCCGCGGGCGCCTCTTCGGGAGTTTCTTCCTGCGGCGCCTCTTCGGGCGGTTCGGGGGCTTCTTCGGGGACTTCGGCCGCCGCGCGCTCCTCGATCCCCTGCACGCACGCATAGGTATCTCTTCTTATGAGCGTGCGCGCGCACTCCCGCTCCCCCTCGTAGACGACGAGATAGCTCTCGCTCGCAAGCCCGCTCTGCTCCTGCCGCACCGTGCGGTTCTCGCTGCCCTCCACGATCTTCTTGGGGGGAGGATCGAGGGTGAAGAGCACCTTGGAGACGACCTCGTAGCGCCTGCCGTCGGGAAGCCCGTAAATTTCGAAGGTCACCCGCCCGTTCTGTGCTTCCGCAAGCAAATAGACGGGGTACGTATGTGGATTTTTGAACTTCAGATCGCTATATTCGGAGACCATCGCGTCTTGCGAGGGGGCGACGTACCCCACCGAAAGCGAATGCGGGCGGCTCTCGGTGATCGCCATGCCCGCGCGGAGCGCCGCGCCGAAGAGCGTGGAACTCGCCTGGCACACGCCCCCGCCCACGCCCTGCACATAGGCGCCGTCCGAGATGACCGCGGCGACCGAAAAGCCGTTCTCCACGGTGCGCTTGCCCACGACCTCGTTGAAGGAGAACTCCTCGCCCGCGCCGACGACCGTCCCCGAGATCCGCTCCGCCGCGAGGGCGATGTTGTGGCTGCGCGGCAGGTTTTTGGTACTGTAACGCGTCGAAAAGGAGGCGAGCAGCTGCGTTCTTGCCCGCAGGACCTGCTCTGTGACCGCGGGCGCATACGGCCTGCAGGGGAGCTCGATCTCCCCGCCGCCCGCCTTCACCGCCGCCGCCGCACGGCGCACCGCCTCGGCGTAGTCGCAGGCGACGCCCCACCGCCCCTCCGTATACGAAAACCCCTCGCGCGAGAAGGTGAGCGCGGCGTCCTCCGCCGCCCGCGCGTTCTCTTCGCAGAGCCGAAGCAGCCCCTCCTCCATCTCCGCCCACTGCGCCCGCACCGCGGCACGGTAGCTCCCGCCCCGCTTGGCACGGCACAAAAGTGCGGGGACGTCATCGATAAAATCGAGCGCGACGCGCACCTCGCCCGCAGGCGTATGCACCGTGAGCGCGCACCCGTCTGCGATGTGGCTGCGGACGGCGCGCACCGCCTCCGCACGGGGAAGCCCGCCCACCGCGACGCCGTTCACCGTCACGCCCGCGGGGACGCGTCCCCCGAAGCCGCCCAAAAAAAAGCTCCCCGCAAGGAGGAGCAAACAGATCCATTTTGATTTCATATGCTCCCGTCGAGCGAGAGGAGCCGCTCCGCGATCTCTTTTGCGTCGAACGCGGGTTCGCCGATCCTGCGCGCGGTGCCGTCCGCATGGAAATCCGAGCCGCCCGTCACGAACAGCCCGTGCGCCGCGGCGAAGGCGCGAAACTCCTCCGTCTCTTCTGAAGTATGCGTCGGATGAAAGCATTCTATGCCGTCGACGCCCTCCACGACGAGCTTCTCCATGAGCGCGTTCCGCGCCCCGGCGTAGCGTTTCTTTGCGGCTTGCCGCTCGGCTTCCCCGAAAGAAGCATAGCGTGCCGCGACTTCTTCGGGCAAAAGCAGGATCTGGGCGGGATGCGCGAGCACGGCGAGCCCTCCCATGGCGTGGATGAGACGCACCGCGTCGGTGGGCGAAGGACGGCAGAGATCGGAAAACGCGGGCCTTGCGGGGGCAAAATAGGCGCGGTAGAGCTCCCCCGCGTCCATGTTGCACCGCGCGGCGAAGGTCCGCACGACGTGCATGGTGTGCAACGGGGCGTCCGCACGGGCCCTCTGCGCCTCGACTTCGGCGAGCGTCACATCGAGCGAGAAACAGGCGTTCGCCTTGCGGATGCTATCCTCCGCGCGCAACCGCGCGCCCGCGACGCGCGTACGCAAAAAATCAACATACGCCTCCCCCTCTTTGCAGCCGTAGCCGAGCATATGCACCTTGGCGCTGCCGAGATAGGAGGAGACCTCGATCCCCCGCACGAAGTGCAACCCGAGCCGCTTTGCAGCCTCGCCCGCCTCGGCGGCTCCTGCCATGTTGTCGTGATCGGTGAGCGAAAAAAGACATACGCCCCCCGCTTTGATCCGCTCCGCGAGCTCCGCGGGCGTCAGTTTGCCGTCCGAACAGACGGAATGCATGTGAAGATCGGCTCTCATCTCTGTTTCCTCAAAAAGTCCTCACGGGCGCTCGGCGCCGACGATCTTCCCCGCGCGGATCCTGATCTTGTTGCACTCCGCGCCGTACAGCACCCGCTCGGCGTGCGTGCAGGTAAGAATGCACTGCACTCCCGCGATACGGGAGAGCAGCTTCTTGCGGCGGGAGAGATCGAGCTCGCTCATCACGTCGTCGAGGATGAGCACGGGCGCTTCCCCCGAGAGCAGCTTGAAGATCTCCACCTCGGCGAGCTTCATCGAGAGCGCGGCGGTGCGCGCCTGCCCCTGCGAACTGAACCCGCGGGCGTCGGCGCCGTCCAAAAGGATGCGGATGTCGTCCCTGTGGGGGCCTACCGTCGTAAATCCGAGCCGCAGGTCCCGCTCGCGGCTCTCCTCGAACTCCCGTTTGAGGCGGCTTGCGATCTCCTCCTCGCCGCCGTGAAAGGTGCGGTCGGGCGCAAGCGAGAGCGTCTCGGCGCCGTCGGTGAGGAAGGCATGCGCTTCGGCGGCGCGCGGGGAGAGCTCGGCGAGGTATTCCCGCCGCTTTGCCACGATGCGGGCGGCATAGGCGGCGAGCTGGTCGTCCCACACGGGAAGGGTCTCCAAAATGAGCGAAGCGTCCCGCTCCTTCAGGAGGCGGTTGCGCTGCTCGAGGATGCGCGAATAGCGCAGAAGCGCCGTGCAGTACTCGCGGGAAGTCTGCGAGATCGAGAGATTCAAGAAGCGCCTGCGCTCATCGGGGCCGTCCTGGATGAGCCGCAGCTCCCCGGGCGAGAAAAAGACGCTCCGCATGTTGCCGAGGAAATCTACCGCACGCGCAACGCGGTTGCCGTTGAGATAGAGCTCGCGGCGGGTCTCAAAGACGCGCGCTTCGAGGGAGACGTTCCCGTAGCGGGTCTCGGTCTCGGCGCGGACGCGGGCAAACTCCGCCCCCGTGCGGATGAGCTGGCGGTCGTGGCGGATGCGGAGGGACGCCCCCGTGCACAGATAAAACACCGCTTCGGCGCAATTCGTCTTGCCCTGCGCGTTTTTGCCCGTGAGCACATTGAGCCCTTCGGTAAAAGAGAAGGTCTCCCGCTCATAGTTCCTGAAATTTTCCAGCTCCAATTTTTTTACGCGCATACTACGAAATCACTTTCTTTTCCGCGGGATTTGTGGTACAATGAATGAGCAAAACGGGGTCCGCTCAACACCAACATTATACCAAATCCCCACAAAAAGAGAAAGCGTTTGCGCACGAAAAGAGGAAAAAATGGCTGAAAAACCGCAATTTGAAGTATTATGGGAGAAAATCAAGGCGCGCGCCGAAAAGCTCCTCACGGCGATCACCTTCACGACCTATTTCGAGCCGCTCGTCCCCGTAGATGTCATCAACAAGAAGATCGTTCTCCGCGCCCCGGGGGAGACTGCGGCGGGCGTCGTCATGCGGAACGCCGATAAGCTCCGCGAGGCGATCCTCACCGCCGATATGGGGCTCAACGATTTCGTCGTGTTCGTCGAGGGCAGCGATACCTACCCCCTCGATGAGGAAGAGGTCGCCGAGGAGGACGACGGCGAGGTGCAGACGGATAAGCGCTTCACCTTCGATTCCTTTGTCGTCGGCACCTCGAATAAATTTGTCTATGCCGCGGCGAAGTCGGTCGCCATGGCGCCCGGCGAGAACTTCAATCCCCTCTATATCTACGGCGGGACGGGGCTGGGCAAGACCCACCTCATGCAGGCGATCGCCAACGAGCTCGCCGTCAAAAAGCCCTCCCTCAAGGTCCGCTACACGACGAGCGAGAAGTTCCTCAACGAATATGTCGATAGCCTCTATTCCAACAAGAAGGGCGAGGGCAACGAGGCGCGCTTCCGCAACCGATACCGCAACGTCGACGTGCTCCTCATCGACGATATCCAATTCTGGGCGAACAAGCGCGGCGTGCAGGAGGCGTTCTTCCACACGTTCAACGAGCTCTATGCGCAGAACAAGCAGATCGTCATCACGTCCGATTGCCCCGCAAAGGACCTCACGACCCTCGAGGAGCGCCTCCGCACCCGCTTCGAGGGCGGCCTCATCGCCGATATCCAACCCCCCGATCTCGAGACGAAAGTCGCGATCTTAAAGCGCAAGGCGCTCGAAAAGAAGTTCGTGCTGCCCGACGACGTCGTATCCTTCCTCGTGAAGAATACCGACAGCAACGTGCGCACCCTCGAGGGGCGGCTCAACACCGTGATCTTCGCGAGCAAGCTGCACGAGGAGCCCATCAGCCTGCAACTCGCCGCGACGGCGCTGCAAGAATCCATCAATACCGACGAGCAAGAGGAGGTCACGCCCGAGGCGATCATCCGCGCGACGTGCGCATACTTCTCGGTCACGAAGGAGGCGCTCATCGGCAAGAATAAGCGGGCGGAGCTCGTGCGGGCGCGGCAGATCTGCGCCTACCTCATGTGCGACATGCTCGCCTTGCCCCTCGTGAACATCGGGCAGGAGATGGGCGGAAGAGACCATGCGACGATCATCTACTCCCGCAACAAGGTCGCCGAGCTCATGCAGGTCAACGATTCCATCGCAAAGGAAGTCAACGACATCAAGAGCGTCGTGTTGAAACAGTAAACCGCGCCCCCTCCCGTTCCGCGGAAGGGGGCTTTTCCGAAGCCTATGCAAACTTTCTACGAAACAACCTGCGATGCCGTCGTCATCGGCGCGGGACACGCGGGCGCGGAGGCCGCCCTTGCGCTCGCCCGCACGGGGCTCTCCACCGTCGTGCTCACGCTCAATCTCGACAGCATCGGCTTCATGCCCTGCAACCCCTCCGTCGGCGGCACCGCGAAGGGGCATTTGGTACGCGAGATCGACGCCCTCGGCGGAGAGATGGGCGTCTGCGCCGATCGGTGCGCCCTGCAATTCCGCATGCTCAACGAGGGCAAGGGCGCGGCGGTGCAGTCCCTGCGCGCGCAGGTCGATAAGAACAAGTATCACACCGAGATGAAGCGCACCTTCGAGCACACCGAACACCTCCGCATCCTGCAAGGGGAGGCGGCGGAGCTGCTCGTGGAAAACGGGCGGATCGCGGGCGTCGTCACGGCGTACGGCGGGATCCTCCGCTGCCGCGCGGTCGTCGTCGCCACGGGCGTCTACCTCGGCGCGCAGACGATCACGGGCGAATACGTCAAACAGGCGGGGCCCAACGGTTTCGAGCGGGCGACGCTGCTCACCCAGAACCTTCTCGCGCTCGGGCTCGGGATCCGCCGCTTCAAGACGGGCACCCCCGCCCGTCTCGACGGCAGAACGGTGGATTTCTCCCGCCTCACCCCGCAAGCGGGGGAGCATGTGTTCCCCTTCTCCTTCATGGACGACGACGTTCCCGCCGCGCAGACGCCCTGCTACCTCGCCTACACCAACGAGGCGACGCACGCGCTCATCCGCGAAAATCTCGCAAGGGCCCCCCTCTTCAACGGCGCGATCTCTTCGGTCGGCCCCCGCTACTGCCCCTCGATCGAGACCAAAGTCGTCCGCTTCGCCGATAAGTCCCGCCATCAGCTCTTTCTGGAGCCCGAGGGCGCGGATACGACGGAGATCTACGTGCAGGGGCTCTCCACTTCGCTCCCCCACGACCTGCAAAAGGCGGTGTACCGCACCGTCGAGGGGCTCGAGCAGTGCGAGATCGTGCGCTATGCCTATGCCATCGAATACGACTGCATCGACAGCCTCGATCTGCTCCCCACGCTCGAATACAAGGGGGTACGTGGTCTTTATTTCGCGGGTCAGATCAACGGCACGAGCGGCTACGAAGAGGCCGCGGCACAGGGGCTCATGGCGGGGCTCAACGCCTCCCTCGCCCTCCGCGGGCTTCCTCCGCTCATCCTGCGGCGGGACGAAGCGTATATCGGCGTCCTCATCGACGACCTCGTCACCAAGGGCACCGATGAACCCTACCGCATGATGACGTCCCGCGCGGAATTCCGCCTCATGCTGCGGCAGGACAACGCCGATGAACGCCTCACCGAAAAGGGCTATGCGGCGGGGCTCGTGAGCGAGGCGCGGCATGCGCGCTTCTTGCGGCGCATGGAGCAAAAACAGACGGCGCTTGCCATTCTTGCGGGGCGCGCAGAACAGAAAACGGCGTGCGCGCTCATCGAAAAACGCGGCGAGGCGACGCCCGCGGCAGGGCTCACCTACGCCGATCTCCTGCGGCGGGGCATCGGGATCCACGAGCTGTGCGCGGCTTACGGGATCCTTGCGGACCTTCCCGAGGATATCCTCCTGCGCTGCGAGACCGAGATCCGCTACGAGGGCTATCTGAAGCGCGGGCGGGTGGAGGCGGAGCACGCAAAGCGCATGGAGGCCTGTCCCCTGCCCGCCGACCTCGACTACGCCGCGATCTCGGGGTTGCGGCTCGAAGCGCGGGAAAAGCTCGCGCGCGTCCGTCCGCTCGACCTCGGGCAGGCTGGGCGCATTTCGGGCGTCTCCCCCGCCGACATCGCCGTCCTCATGGTCTATCTCCAATCCCGCACTCATTGACGCTTCCCTCGCCTTTTACTGCCCTTACAATCTATCCCACCGCCGTCACCTTTTCCGCCTTTTTGCTTCCCTCGTAATCTATCACGCTACTAATACTTAGCCAACTTTTTCTACCCTTACAACCAATCCCTCCGCTAACCTCCTTGGCGGCTTTTTGCTACCTTACAATCTATCCCACCGCCGTCACCTTTTCCGCCTTTTACTGCCTATAATCAATCCCACAGCTAACGCCTTTACCGCCGTTCTGCTACCCTTGTAATCAATTCCACCGCCGTCACCCTTACCACCTTTTTTCTGTCAAATCCCCTATTTTTTTCCGCGTTATGCTTGCAACTATTTCCCTCATCCCGGCCTCAGCTTCCCTCTCTGTCCTTTTTATTTTTCGCGCGAAATAAAACAGCCGCCGAGGCGGCCGACAAAGCCACACAGAAGTAGTAAATAATTATCCCCGCATAAAACGCGGGGTATTTCATTTCGGGCATAGCCCGAATCGTTACAGGCGGCACACAGGTGTGCATGGTATTGACCTGGCATCACGCGACTATTACTTGCCACCCGTGAATGGGTCCCTCAGGTCAAAGATGCTTATTTGGTCTGCTTCTTTGTCCTGTTTGAGTTGGTGAGCAATATACTCTTTGATTGCAACGGTGTTCTTCCCCTTCAAGTATCCCCCCATATAAATTTATATCGCCAAACTCACAGACTTCACAAAGATAATATTTTTGAGCTATTGCCCCAAGGTCATTCTTTGAGACGGCATTATCAATGTCACATAACAATTTTTCTTTTTTATATTGCGCATAAAAAGATCGGGTACCCCTCATTTCAAGTAGGGCAATCTGCCCTTTGTCAAGCTGATTACACTATCACCAACAACGCCGTAAAGGGTGAGCATTCATTGCTCACCCTTGTTAACGCCATCGTGATAAAAAGAATATGTAAACTTATAACTTTGCATGATCCACCAAGCTCGTATACTGGGCTTCGAGTGCAAGTAGTTCCTTCTCTAGCGCTTTTACTCCGTTATTGGAATCGCTTTGTAATTTATAATAAGTTCTGAACAGATTTAACTTGGTTGTGTTATATTGAGCGTCAATAATAGAGGTTTTATTGCACCCGATTGCCAGGGCTTTCACAATACTAGAAACAATAACGGTCTTTCTACTTTTGAGCTCTTGCAGCAAGCTTTCTCTATTATCTTTGCTGACTGACATGGCGGAAACATCGTCCAATTCGTTAAATCCAAATCTTTGAAGTGCTTGCGGACTCAATATCATAGTCGTCATTCGCTCACTGTAACGAAGACGTCTAAGTATTCGATCCCATTGCTTCTCATAAGCCCTCCTGTCAGAAGCTATTGTAGCCTGCCGCGAATTCATATACAACCGCCATTCACGGTAATTTGAAATAAATTCCCGAACAGCATAAGCCAAATCTCTATCACTTGACGGAAGCTTCCCTATATCTTGAACTCCCCAATTGAATTTTAACGCATTGTCCATATGGTACCAAATGCATAAAGTCTCCAGGACTTTTGTACGCTGTTTCACCACAGTTGGATCTTGCTCTTCCCACAGGTCGTCAAAACGCTTGCGGAACTCTATGATCTTTGCTTGAATGCGATCATGAAGACTCTTTTTTTGAGCAATAAATTCGTGATCCATCTTGACGCCATGATAACACACCCCAATAAACTACATTCTGGCATCTCGATTCTTAAAAACCAAACTTAAACAAAAGGCCTAATTTATTATACTCTTTTCGCGCTTTTTCGTCAAGACATCCATAAGATTTTCGAAAAAATTTTATTTTCTTATTCTTCGGTAAATTTTCTTTCATAATACCACCCACTGTACTTTACTTCATTTGCGGTTATAGACCCACTTTCGGTTTAACACGGAGGTGCTTTTTTTGTACAGCCAAGCAGGGCTGCCGCGAAAGCATTCTTTCGTTCATTCAGCCACCGCGCGGCGATTGCGTTGTTTCGTTCCGATAAAATAAGGGACCCCGAACGGGGTCCCTTGATTTTTGGGTTTGCGGAGCGCCTGTTTTCAGGTTCCGCCGTGGGTCCATTAGGACTTACGCTTGATGAAGAGCACCACCACGCATGCCGCCAAGCCAACCGTGATGACCGCCACGATGATCAGAACCGTCGTAAGCGCAACCACGTTGCCCTTGAGCGTCTTGACGTCGCCCTTGAGCTCGTCGATCTGGCCCTGAAGGTCGTTATCCTTCTCCTGCATATCCTTGCGGAGCTGATCGATTTCGGCCTTCACTTCGGTGATCGTCGTGTTCGCGCTGTTGAGCGAATCGGTGACCTTCTTGATCTCGTTGGTGAGGTTCGTCGACGTGCTCGTCTCGAGCGCTTCGATCTGATCCTGGATCGCTTCCTGCGCAGCCTTGAGCTTGTTCTCGATATCCGTCTTGTTCGTTGTGACGGTGCCCTGCAAGCCGAAGATCACGCCGTTGAGCTCGTTGTACTTCTCGGTGAGCGCATTCGTGAGTTCCGTCTTTGCGGATTCGATCGCAGCCTTGTACTCGGACTCAAGATCGGAGAGCGACTTCGTGTATGTACCCTTCAAGGCCTTGAGCGCTTCGTCGATCTTGGTCTGGATCTCCTTCTGGAGGTCCGTCTTGTTCGCGGCAACGGTGCCTTGGAGCGCTTCGAGATCGCTCTGGAGCTGATCGATTTCACCATTCGCGGTGTCAAGACCCTCCGTAAGCGTATTGATCTTGCCCTCGAGCTCCGTCTTCGCATCTTCGAGCGCCTTGGTGAGCGTAGCCTGGAGAGCCGTGTCGCCTGCCGCATACGCTGCAGCGAGCGCATCGTTGAGGCTCTTCAACGTGCCTTCGTAGCCGCCCTTCAGATCCGCAACTGCCTGCTTAATCGCATCCTGATAGGCATCGGTGATCTTCTCCTCAAGATCGGCAATGCTATCCTTGATGTTATCGAGCTGCGTACCGACATCTGCCTTCATCTTATCGTATTCGCCACGGAAATTGAAGAGCGCTGTCTGAAGTTCGGTGATATCCTTCTGCGCAGCCGTCAAAGCATCAGCAGTCGTCTTCTTCCAATCCTCAAGATCCTTGATCCGAGCATCCAATTTACCGATCTCGCCTTCAAGTTCTTTCTTGAGCTTCGCAAGCGTGCCATTCGTGTTGTCAAGATCGAGCGCATCGTTCACGTTCTTGAGCTGTTTTTCAAGCTTCTTGAGCTGTTCTTCAAGCTCGGCCTTCACGCCCTTGAGCGAAAGGACACTCTCGGCCTCAACAGCCGCAGCGTAATCCTTTTCGATCTGGGCAAGCTCATCATAGGAAGCTTTGTAGAGGTTCCGATGCGTTGCGTCGAGCGAAGCATAGAGCGCTTTGGCAACATCCACGAAGTAAGGCGTGAACGGCGAGAATCCTTCCTTCACTTGATTCTTGAGTTCCTCGACCATTGCCTTGAATGCTTCGGAAGCAGCAAGCATATCCGTTGCACCCGTGAAGTCATCGTTATAGTTCGTGACAAGTTTCTTCTGGCTGTCGCTCAACTGACCATAGACCGCCTTGATATTCTCGATCTCGGTAAGATCTTTGGCCTCGAGTTCATTGATCCCCTTTTCCGTGATCGCCTTGGCTCTCGCATTTAGGTTCTTGATCAACTCGCCATTGAGCTGCCCAATCCGATCATACAGGTCTTTACCAAACTGGATGAAGGTGGCTTCGTCAGACTTACCGTTGGTAAGCGCATCATAATCGCCATAGAGCGTATTCTTTGCTTGGCTGCCTTCCGGCGTGTACTGCGCCTGCTCGCCATAACCGAATGCATCGAGGTTGAGCCCGTAGATGTATTGCGCAACTGTCGCAAGCTCTGTGGCAACCGCAGCATTGCCCTTGGCGGCCTTGATCGCCGTCAAAGCATCCTGCAACGTCTTGGTGAGAGCTCCCACATCCGCCTTGATCTGCGTACCGTTGAGGAGGTCTTCCGTCTTCGGTGCTTGATACTTGCTGTCGATAGCCTGAATCACGCTCACCACCCAAGCGTAGAGCTCCTGGGCGATCTTGTTCATCTGATCTTCGGCATCGGTGAGCTTCTTAAGAACTGCCTTCACGGCGTCCGCTTCTCTCGAAGCATCTTGAAGTGCATTGTATGCCGTGCGCGCATCTTCGACGGCTTTGCTCTGTGCGAGGGTGAGCTTTGTCGCATCCTGGGTTTTGCCTTGAGTGTAGATATCGTTGATCCTGGCAACGACCACGGATTCCTCGGCGTAGGTGAGCATCACATAGTTTCTGACGCTCGCTGCATCTTTGATGAGCCCCTTCTCGACCACGTAGTAGTTATACACTTCGCGGGCAGAGAAGCCCTCCGTATTCGTCTCGCCTGCATAGGGTTTATTTGCATTGAAGCCCATGACAGCGTCGTATTGCTCAGCCGTGAACGTCTGCTTCTCGTGATCACCCTTCGCATAGTCATAGTTGCCAGTGGAGTAGAGGCTGTAGATCTTACCCTCGACTATGTAACGATAGCTCAGCGCAACCGCTTTCTCGTATTGTACACTGTAGTCGTAAGCAGGAACTTCGTCGAACTTCAGCTCGAAGAACTTCGTAAAGTTATCGTAAGGGGCTTTGATGCCATCCTGATTGACTTTATTGAGGGCATCTTTCGCTGTAGCGATCTTTCCGTAAGCGTCATTCCAATCCTTTACCGCTGTACCGACGACATCCACAAGCTTTGTCTCGTCGGTCTCGACACTCTTGATCGCAGTCTTAAGGACCTCGACCGCTTTAACGAGCGCATCATACTGATTCCGAATCGTTTCGGAAGCTTCCGCAATCTTCTGATCCGTCTCTTCGAGCTTCACAGCCGTCTTGCCGGTCACAACGTTTTGGACGTCTGTAAACGCAAAGTTCTTGTTGCCGCCTTCGTTCGTATCCTTCTCGTACGGGGTGAGATAGGTCCAAGCATCAGCGACAGCCTTTGCCAAATTCCAGTTTTCGAGGTTGACAGAATAACCAGCCGTTGCCTCTTTGTTGCTCGGGAAAGCAGAGACGGCACTCTTCCAAGCCGCTACCGCGTCATCGGCCGCCTTGTACGCCTTCTCCATTTCCATGAGTTTATCGGAATTGGAGACATAAGCCTGCAACCCTACCTTGATCTTCTCAAGCCCATCGTACTGATCCTTCCATTTCTGGAATTCAGCGCGGTTTGCATATGCGCTGAACCCTTTGCCTTCCTTACCATTGTAGAACTCAAGGATCGCGTTGTTGAGCACATTGACCAAACTGTAATTCTCGTTAATTTCATTGAGGATCTGGGCGAGCACCTGTGCATAGGTGACCGTGTTGTTGTTATAGGTGGTCGTCTTGGTATCCAACTGCTTCTGCTGCCCCTCTTCCAAAGCGGCGAGCTCGGCGCTGTATTTAATTGCATTCGACTGCACTTCGGCACGGGGCTTATCATTGGGATTGCCCATGTCGGTGATAAGGCCATCGATCTTGTTTTCGAGAGCCTTGACTGCCTCGTACTTTCCGTCGTACCACTCGGCAGCTTCCAAATACTTGGCATAGTCCTTGATATAAGGATCCTCCTTAAGCGTCCCGGCCTTGACTTGCTCTTCGTGGTCGATGACATCTTTCTCGAGCTTCTTATACTGTTCCCTGGCCTGAAGGAAATAATCGACATAGCCATTCTCTGTGCCGAAATCATATTTCCGATCCTGCGTGTCCGGGTACACTTTAAGGAAGTTCTCGATTGCCGCATTGAGTGCGATAAGTGCGTCCTTTTGAACTTTGATCGCAGCCTGCAAGTCGGTGAGGTTCTTATAATTTGTCACCAAGCCCTTCACGTCGTTGTTCGTGCTCTGCTTTTCGGCAAGCGTAGCATAGGCTGTGGCTGCCGCTTCGGCAAGACTCTTCAAGGTGTAATGCTTATCCGCCGAAGCATCCTTGCAAGCCTCGTCGATCAAATCACGCACATCCGCCGCCTCCTTCTTATAGGCCTCGATTGTCGTCTCCGCCGATTCGTATGTAGACCAAGTCGAAATCGCTTTCTTATCGGCCTCGCTAAAATCGCCCCAAGGCTTGACCTTGGCAAACTCCTCACGGATCTTTTCAAGGCTCGCTTCGGAACCGAGCACGACCTTGCCGCCTTTACCCGCTTCGCCGGACTTCATGACCTCTTTGCCGCCCTCAGTCACTTCATACTCAATCAAGGAAGTGATCTTCTTGTCAAGACCATTGTCGTCCTTGCCTTCAGAGTTAAGAACATGAGCTCTATAGTTCTCCAACTGCTCATAGCCACGCGTGACAAGCGGATAGTTGTTCGTAATCGTTACGAGCATCGGCTCTTTGGTAGTATCCTCCAAGTCATCGAGTCTCTTCATGTACGCATCCAAAACAGCCTTATTCGTATAATCGTTGGTGTTTTGGCCCGCCGCCGTGGTGGGATAAGCGATAGCATAGAATCGCGTGTACTCGATATACATGTCGTATTCAGAATTGAACTCGACATCCATTCTCGTAAATCTCTCGTATTCCACGGTATCCGCTACAGCCTTCTGCTCGTCGGAGCTGAAAACCGAAAGATACATCGTTTTCGCGTCTCTGTAGGCTCTCCAAAGATCCTCTTTCTTATAGGAAAGTTTTTCTTGGGGATCCTCATAATCCTTATACAACTGATCGATGTATTCGGGATTCTCCTTCTTTTCCAACGGCTTGATCTCATCCAACGCGGCATACGGCGCCATGTAGGCCTTAAACTGCGTCACGCTGGCAGATTCATCCGCGGCATGAGCAGTTTTCGGCATGGCGATGAATCCGATACCGAGCATTGCGACAAAAGCTAAAAGCAGCGCGATAAGCAAGCTGAACTTTTTGGTTCTTGCCTTAGTGGTTCTCATACTTCTATCTCCTTCATAAAGATTTCCGAACTTTTGCAGGGGGAATTGCCTCTGTTTCTACAACGATAGTCTCTCAAAAGGGCATACCTTTTTGAGAGAGCAAACTATAGACTATTCCCAATGCGCTTTTAAGTATACCACAGCCGCAAGGGGCTGTCAAGAGATTTTTTCATAAAAAGTCATCTTTTTGTTGGAAATTTTCTCCATGCGCGGAGGAAGGCGCGCGGCGGCGGCGACGGAGGGGCGCAGGCGGCGCGGGCGGCGCGGGAGCATCCTGCGCAGGGGAGCCCTTCAGCGCTTGGGAAGAGCTCGGAGAGAGCTCGGAGGGCGCGCGCGAAAGCGGGGCTTTCGCGCGCGCCCGTACATTATAGTATTCTATGCGCGCGATATGCATGGGGCGGGGCTAGGCGTTGCGGGTTTGTTCTGCCGCGGGCGTGGGCTATGCGTTGCGGGTTTGTTCCGCCGCGGGCGTGGGCTATGCGTTGCGGCGGACGAGAGAGACGATCGCTTCGATCGCCGCGGGGACGCCGTCGTCGACGCTTACTTCCGCATCGCACACCTCGCTGTTGCGGTATTCGAAATCCAGCGACATGATGCGCCGCGTCTTGTCCTCGAGGTCGATCCCGCGGCTGATGATGCTCTTGATCGCCTCGGCGCGGTCGCGGCGGGTAAAGACGAGCATCGCGCGGCGGCGGTAGAGATTTTTGAGGGTGATCGCGCCGCAGATGTCGATGGGGATGACGGCGACGTGCCCCCGCGCGACGATGGGCGCGATGTCCTTCTCGGAGGTGCCGAAGTGGTAGCCGCTGTAGACGGTCGTCTCGATATAGCTGCCCGCCTTCATCTCGCGGAGGAACTGCGCCTCGCCGATGAAGCGGTAGGAGCCCTCCCCTTCGCCGTTGCGGCGGGGGCGGGTCGTGGACGTGAGGGGTTTTTCGAAGCCTTCGAGGGCGGTGAGCCCGCTCGCGATCTCGGTCTTGGAGGAGCCCGAAGGGCCGACGAGGCACAGCACGCCGCCCTCCGAGAGCTGCGGGAAGCGCTCGGAAAAGGAGCTCAAAACCATCTCGCAGAAGTGGAGGAAGTCGTCGTAACTGTTCACGGAGAGCAGGCCCGAGAGATCGGTGTTCCAAGGCTTGCGGAAGAGCACGGGATAGGCGGCGCGGGAACTCGAGATGTTGTGGGCGCCGTCGTCGAGCATGATGTCGAGGGAGAGCATGTCCTTCCGCGTGCCCATGATGATGTTGCGGGCGGGGACCTCGGGGAAATCGGCGACGAGGCGCTCTGCCCGCGCGCTCATGCAGGCAGCGGGCACGGCGGTGACGAAGAATACGTCGGCGATCTCGGAGAGTTTCTTCACGAACTCCTGCGCGCCCTTGGTGATGGGCTGGGTGCGGACGAACTCGGGATCGGAATAGAGCGCGATGCGTTCATCGGCGTGTCGGCCGCTCCCGCCCCAGCTGTTGATCTCCTCAATCTTCATGGGTTCTTCTTCGGGATGGCGGGCGTTGATGATCGAAACGGCATAGGAATTGCATTCGTAGAGGGTATCGTCGACATCGAGCCCCACGCGGAGCCTGTATTTTCTCATGGTTGACCTCTTGCGGGAGAAAATTCTGACTGTATTATACTTGAAGCGGCGCGGGTTGTCAAGCGGGAACGGGTTGACAAATCGCGCCGCATGTGATACAATGGCAGGGAATTCTGCGATAGGGAGAAAATTTTCATGTTCAGGGAAGCTCTTGCGCTCATCGAGGCGCACGACCGCATCATCATCCACCGCCATTCCCATCCCGACGGCGACGCCATCGGCAGCCAGATGGGGCTGGCGCAGCTCATCCGCGACAACTACCCCGAAAAGGAGGTGCTCATGGTGGGCGACGAAGCGACCCGCCTGCCCTTCCTCGATGTGACCTTCGATACGCCCGCCGACGAAGCCTATGCGGGCGCTTTGGCGGTCGTCCTCGACTGCGGCTCCTCCCACCTCATCTGCGACGACCGCTACAAGCTCGCCGCAAAGACGCTCCGCTTCGACCACCACATCTACTGCGAGAAGATCTGCGATCTCGACGTCGTGGATAGCAGCTTCGAGAGCGCGTGCGGGCTCGTGACGATGTTCGCAAAGGAGACGGGCCTCAAACTCTCCCCCGCCTCCGCGACCGCCCTCTACATGGGCATGGTGACGGACAGCGGCAGGTTCGTCTTTGATTCGACGACCGCGCGGACCTTCGAGCTCGCGGCCTTCCTGCTCTCCCAGCCCGTCGACCTCAACAAGCTCTACTACGATCTCTATGCCGAGCCCTTCGAGAAGATCCTCGAGCGGGCGGACAACATGCACAAGATCAAGTTCACGCCCCACGGCGCCGCCTATATCTATACGACGCGGGAGGAACTTCCCGCGGGGGCCGAAGCTGCGCCCACCTCTTCGGGGCTCGTGAGCCTCATGAAGGACATCCGCGGCGTGTTCGTGTGGGTCAACTTCACCGAGGGCGATGACGGCGTGCACGTCGAACTGCGCTCCAACCGCTACAACATCAATCCCGTTGCCGTGAAATACGGCGGCGGCGGGCACAAGAAGGCGAGCGGGTGCGTCGTGCCCGACCGCGAGACCGCGATGCGCCTTTTAGACGATCTCGACGCGCTCGCCGCGACGGAGGAAGTATGAACGAAGCCGTAAAACAGGAGATCCTCGAGACCATCGAGCGCTATCCGACGATCATCGTCTCCCGCCACATCCGCCCCGACGGCGACGCCGTGGGCTCCACCAAGGGGTTCGTGCGGGTGCTGCGCGATACCTATCCCGAAAAGCGGGTGCTGCTCGTCGACGACGACTTTTCGGACTACCTCGCCTTCTGCGGCGGCGAGGACTGGGCGGCGGAGGAGGACTACCGCGGGGCGCTGCTCATCGTCATCGACACGGGCACGCGCAAGCGCATCTCCAACCGCAACTACGCGAAGGCCGAGAAGATCGTCAAGATCGACCATCACATCGAGGCCGACCCCTACGGCGATATCAACTGGGTGGAGGACTTCCGCTCCTCCGCGTGCGAGATGATCGCCGACTTCTTCATGACCTTCCGCGACCGCCTCAAGATCTCCGCCGAGGCCGCGCAATACGTCTACATGGGCATGGTGACGGACAGCGGCAGGTTCCGCTTCGAGGGCGTCACGGGCGAGACGATGCGGCTCGCGGGCGCGATGCTCGATTTCCGTCCCGATACCGAGACCCTCTTCGCCAACCTCTACACCGAGGAGCCCTCTGCGTTCGCCCTCAAAGTGCACGTCTACGAACACCTCCGCATCACGGAAAACGGGGTGGCGTATGTCTATATGGACCGCGCCGCGCAGGAAAAACTCGGGCTCACGCTCGAGGCGGCGTCTGCCGTCGTCGGCGAGCTCTCGGATATCCGCGGCAGCCTCATCTGGGTCGCCTTCATCGAGAACGTCGCCGAGCAAAACATCCGCGTGCGGCTGCGCTCTCGGTTCCTCGGCATCAACGACCTCGCCAAGCAATATCACGGCGGCGGGCACGAGATGGCGGCGGGCGCGACCGTCTATTCCGAAGAGGAGATGTACGCCCTCATCGAGGACGCCGACCGTCTCCTCGGCGCCTATAAATCCACACACGGGGGTTGGTTATGAAGATCTTACTGACGAACGACGACGGCATCGAAGCCGAGGGGCTCGCCCATCTCGTGGACTTCGCAAAGACGATCGGCGAGGTCACCGTGTTCGCGCCCAAAGTCCAGCAGAGCGCCACGAGCCACGCCATCCAGATCCACAGCCCCTATGCGATCGAGCGCTCGGACCGCTTCGGCGGGATCGAGGCGTACAGCGTGGATTCCACCCCCGCCGATTGCGTGCGCGTCGCCATCCTCGGCATGAAAAGGCAGTTCGATCTCGTGATCTCGGGCATCAACAACGGCCCCAATCTCGGGGGGGACATCCACTATTCGGGGACCGTCGCGGCGTGCTACGAGGCGGCGATCTGCGGCGTGAAGGGGCTCGCCGTCTCGGCGGCGTTCCATTCCTTCGGCAACGCCGTGAAGAACATCGGGCGGGTCTACGAAGAGATTCGCGCGCGGCGGATGTTCGATTTCGCCGACATCCTCAACGTCAACTTCCCCGAAGCGGGCGAGGAGATCCTCACGACAAGGATGGGCCCCGCCATTTACAGCGATGATTTCGACCTCGCGGACGGCATGGTGACGCCCCGCCTCGTCTGCCTCTACAAGGGCACGCGCGACCTCTCGCTCGATACCGACGCCGTGATGACGGGGCATATCTCGGTGACCCCCCTCCGCTACGACCTCACCGACGCAACCGCCTTCACCGTTCTCGGGCGAAAAATCGGCTGACGTCCCCCGACATCTTGCACCACGCGACCATCGCGTGGTTTTTCTTTTCCATAAAATAAGCGGTTCGACGAACCGCCAAACCGCTCATTTTTTTCGATTTCCTGTGGGCTCCTGCAAAAGCAGGGACCCCTTTGTTTCTCGGCCGATCTTAAAAATCGTGGTACTCGTTGTATTTCTCGGGAGCCTTTACGGCCGTCGTTCCGACGTTCGAAACCTCATAGGCCACCGACTCTTCTGCCCCATCGACGGTCGACGTTATGGTGAATTTGCACGAAACAAGTTCGCCGCTGTCGCCGAATACGACCTCGATGTTGCTGTAAACGACCGATTGCATCTCGCCATTCTCGCCGGGGAGCGTCTTTTGGAGCTTGGCGCAGGTGTACTTCCCATCCTGGAGCGTGAAGCTCGCGAAGTCATTGACAAACGCAGAGAAGATCGCCTTATACGACTGCAATGCCGCAACGGTATCCGCTGCGCCCGTGTCGCCGGCCTGCCCGACATCGGCAGGCATTTTCAGCCACGTCTCTCCTCCCATAGGGGAAGCAGCCATGTAGAAGTACTGCTGATAGACGCCGTTTTCCTTCATAAAGATCAAGTGCCCGGTGTAGTCCGCTGCGCCCTTCTGATCGATTTCGTAGTTATCGCCATCCACGCGGACGGTGCCCTGCTCGACCGGGCCGCTGCTCGGGGTAATCTGCATCGTGAAACTATCGGAGGAAAACTGCTTCTTCCAGTTGTTCTCGATCTCGCTCGTCCCTTCCGTCGCGGAAGCGCTGCCAACGGTGACAGTGAGCTTATAGATGAGGATCGCGCTCGTTTCCACTTTGATCGTCACCGACGTCGTAGCTTCGAATTCAAATGTAAGGGTGGCTCTTGTGTCTTTCGTGGTCGTTTGAACCGTACCGCCATTCACAGAGACTTTCGACGTCTTACCCTTCCAGCTCTCGCAGTCGATCACGATCTTCGTGACGGCCTTCGCAAACGTCAGCTGGATCTCTGCTCCGGCGCTTGCTTTACCGACTTTGAGCATGTCGGGACTATTTTCATGCGCGCCGCCCGATCCTTGACCCTTATAGACCGGGTCAGCTTTATCGACCGAGACAATGATATCGACATCAGTCAAGCCATTGAGAAGGGAAAGCAAATCCGCAGTCGAAAGTGCTGAAGTGCTATTCCCAATGCCCGTGAAATCATATGCGTAGTCGCCATCATTGATCACAACGCCTGCGGCGATATTAAGGCTCACGGTCACTTTGGTCCCACTTTCTGCTTCGATATCAATGGTGATCGTGGTCTCCTCTGCGCCGTGCGTGACGGGAAGTTTGCCATCCGCGATGGTCCCGGCGCTTGCCGTATATTTGAGCGTTACGCCTGTGACAGCAGAAGCGGGAAGCGTGATTTCAGACACGGTCGCCCCAACGCCATCCTTATATGTGCTTTCAAGGCTCTGCTTTGCTGCAGCAATCGCGTCGTTGGCCTTCTCAACAGCCGTTCTTGCGTCTGCATAGGAGACGGTCTCGATTTTCGTGTCGCCATTGTCGCTCATCTCGGGCGTTGTCCCTTTATAATTTTGGAGATAGCCCTTCACGGTGATTTTAGAGCCAACGGAGAGGTCTTCCCAAAGTTTGAGTGCTGTATCTGCATTGGGATAGATCTTGTAGATGGTGAAGCCGTTTGCAGCATCGCCACCCTTCTCATCGACGATAACGACCGAATTCCAGTTGGGATATTGGGTGCTCGGTTTGTTCTTGATGGAAGCGACATAACCGGTCACATAGACAACATCCTCGCTGTAAGCACCGCTTGCAAGCGCATTCGTGGCAGCAAGCGCATCCTTCACGCTGTAGGGATCTTCGGCCGTACCCGCGTGGTCGAGCGTAAGTCCAGGTTGAGGATCGGGATCGGTCACGTCGCCACCGCCGCCGGGTTCGGTGCTCGTCTCGTGCGTCCACTTCGTGAAGGTGGGATAGGTCGACTTGGCGGAATCCTTATCGACTTCGATCTCGCCTTTGTAATTCTTCACAAAGCCGTGGCAGACAACAAAGTCGCCGACCGTAAGCGGGCTATTCTCGGGGATGGTCTCGGGCTTCGGCATAGCGTCGCCCCAGTTGATCGTGCAGAGTTTGAATGCCGGCGTTCCGCCCTTTTCATCCGCGATCATGACGGTGCTGAGGCCGTAGGTCTCGTAGATCTTACCGACATCGGTAACGTAGCCTTTGATATAGACATAGGCATCTTTGCCGTCTGCCTGAAGATAGCTACCGTCCGCAAGGTCCTTTGCAAGGTCGAGGATCTCGGCGACGGTGTAAGGATTGTTCTCGGTGCCCTTATCGCCGCTCGGCGTTGTGCTGCCGCTGCCCATGTTGCCGAAGTGGCCGACAAAGTTAGTGGAGCTGGACAAATAGCTTACCGTGCTCGCGGAGATGGTGTTGAAGTCGTTATAGGTGCCGAGATAGTAGGTATCCGAACCCACCGTGAAGGTGAATACTTTGTATGTTGCATCCCACTTCCAAGCCTGCGTGGAAGCGTCGACGAACTGCATACGGTGATTGCTGTTGAGTTCGAGGTACTTGCCGTCGCTCTTGAGCTGGATGGTCCAGCCGTCGCCCGAAGCGGCGAGGGTGAACAAAGCTGCTTCTGCATAGTTCTCGGTTGTCTCACCGAAGTTGTTCGAGTTGACGATCCCCGTCGAATACAGCCACTTTTCAAGTTTGCCCTGATAGAGCGCGAAGATGTAGTCGCCGGCTGCGGGGGCCTCGATCGCATTGAATACAACGGCAGGTCTCGCCGCGACTGCAAGGGTGATCGTGGCGGTCGTCGTCTCGCCGTCGAGGGTGAGGGTCGCCTTGAGGGTGAGCGTGGTCGCCTCGGTGGGAAGTTCGCTGATCGTGACGACGTTGCCCGCAACGGACGCCCACGTGGGTGCATTCTCGATCGCCCAGGAGATCTGCGCTTCATAGAGATCGACTGTGGGGATCGTGACGGAGGAAGCGTTCTTGACTTCGGAGAGCGTGATCGCTTCGACGTTCTCCTTTGCGAGCGCGAGGAGATCGGTTGCGCTTGCCTTGAAGTTGCGGATCTTGAAGAAGCTGTAGGCCTCGTAGTCGCCGATCTTGTAGGTGACTTCGATGTCGTAATTCTTTTCGGTCGCAACGGGATCGACGGTGATCTTGCCGCCGTCGATGGTGACGGTGGGCGCGGCGTCGGCGCCCGCAACGCGGTAGGAGATCGTGACGCCCTGCTCGGAAGTGGGCATCGTGAACTCTCCCTTCGTCGTGAGGAGCGCGCCGAAGTTCTTATCGGATTCGGTCTTGACCTTTGCGACGGCCGCCTTGACGGCTGCGCCGTCGGTATTGGTGCTCTCTGCGGTCGCCTTGGTGATGTCGCTCGCGAGGATGGGCTGGATCTGGAAGGCGTTGTAGTTGCCGAGGAGACCGACGACGTTGATGTATTCGCCCTCGTTCACGGAATCATACCAGGCAACCAGAGCGGCAAGCTCTTCGTCCGTTCTCTGCGCATACTTGGTGATGCGGACCACGATCTCGGTGCCGTTCTTTTCGAGCGTGAAGAGGTTCTGATCGGCGCCGGTGGTCTTTTCGTATGTCTTGGAGTCGCTGTTGTAGTTGCCCTTGTGGAGCACTTTCCAACCGGAGAGGCTGACGAAGGTGGATTCGTGCCAGATCATGGAAGGAACGCCGGAGAGGAGATCGGTATCGAGCGCATAGACCTTTTCTCTCGGGTTGATGGGAGCCGTGTCGTCCACGGTGGCCGTGCCGCCGCCGTTGTTCTCCCAAAGACCGTTATAATTCTTGGTGGTATCGCCCGTGACGGTGACGTGCGCACCGTCGACGTACTTCGCGATGTCCTCCGTATTGATCTTGACGCGGTAAGCGTAGTAGCCGCTGCAGAAGTCGTCGTCGATCATGTAGAAGGTCGCGTTGCCGTAGCTTTCGGAAGCCTCGACAAGGTGGGTGATGTAGCCGCTGAAGGTGAGCGGGTAGCTCTCGACCGAATAGTAGCGGTTGATGGTCTGCCTGTGCTCGAGTGCGGGCGCGACGTTGAAGGAATAGCTCTGCGTAGCGTTCTCGCCATTGTAGGTGAAGGTCGCCTTGATCTTGACGGCCACGAGATCCTCGGCGGGCGTGACGATGACTTTGTTGCCTTCGATCTTGATGTATTCGGCATACTCTTCGTCGATGCTCCACGCGATCGTCGCTTTCTTGCCCTGGAAGGTCGTCTCGGTATCGAGATCGAAGTTCGCCGTCACCGCCGTATTCCTCTGCGCGAACGTATACTTCGCCATGAAGGTGTAGACGTCGAGCTTATTGACGTTGACTTTGAAATCTTTGAAGTACTCGCCCGAAGAGATCGTGAGCGTGACTTCTGTCACTTCGTCTTGAAGGGTAACGATTGCCTTGTAGTTCTCGCCGTTGTCCTCGATCGCAATGGCGTCGGTATTGCTCGACTTCCATTGGACGGCCACGGAATCGTTCTTGCCGATCCGCTTGGGCAACGTAAAGTCTGCGTCGACAAGCGTTTGCGAGAAAATGTACATGTCGATCGCTTCTTTTGCTCCCGTGCCGCCGCCTTCGCCGCCGCACGCCGCCATGCCGAACACGAGCAGGACCGCGCACAGGATCGTCGACAGCAAGAGCGCCAATCTGTTTTTGCTTCTCATACCTTATCTCCTTTTTTTATTTGATCTTGATGTTGGAATAGCTCGGGATCGTGAGCTGATTGGATCTCGCTTCGAACTGGTAGCAGCCCGAAACGGAGAGCGTCGTCCCCTCTTGGATGGTCCCCTCGGCGTAGTCCGCGGGCACCTCGACCGTGAAGGTGTAGGAAGGCGTCTCCCCGTCGATCTTCGGGGCCGTCCCGATGAACGTGAGTTTCGTGCCTTCGAGCGTCGCGGAAGTCACCGTGACGTCGCCGTGGAAGTTGGAGGTGAGTTCCTGCGCATAGAGGCTGTTCGAAGAATCGAAGTAGAGATAGTAGGAGACCTGCGATCTCCACGTCTTTTCCTCGTCGCCCTTGGAATCGGAGTCGCTGAGCGTAACGCCCGTGATCTGCCAATTCCCGTCGTGCTTTTGCAGGGTGCCGACGATGTGATACAGATCGCCGACCCGCATGTTCGCCGTGGAGGCGACGTGCCCCGCATAGAGCGTGAGGGAATACGGCCGCTTGTTCGTTTCGTCGTACTGCGCGATCGTGAACGTGATCGCCCCATTGCTTGCGGTGTACATATCCGAAACGTAGGCATAGAGCCGCACTTTGGCATTTTCGCGGAAGTTCGCGGGGTTCTCGTTGATCTCCTTCAGGGAGAGATCGATCGCCGCCGTGTTGAAGAGCGGGTCGTCGAGCTTGGAGAACAGGCGGAGCTCGATGCTGCGGGCGAACTTCTCCGCCTTCTGGAAGTAGCCGTAGTAGCCGCTCGTGGCGCTCTCCTTGTTGAAGGAGAAGCCGTTCTCGACGAGCTCGAGGTTGAGCAGTTTGAAGTCGTCCTTCGCCGTTTTATACCAGACGTAGCACATGGGGCGGTTGCCCGAGGTATCCCGATCGGGGACGTCGCCCGTCGAAGATTCGAGGACGATCTCCGTCGCTTCGTGCAGGCGCTCGTTGGTGAAATTGCTCGCCGCCTTGCCCCACTTTTCCCAGCCCGCGGTGCTCTCGGGGGTATCGACGCCCTCATAGCGCACGGCGATGGTGCCGCCTTCCTCGAGCTTGAAGTTGGTGGTATCGCCGTCGGTCGTGTCGCCGACAAGGGTCGCCTTGCCGATCCCGCCGCCGCCCGCCGTCATCAGCTTCTTGCCCTCGTAGCTCTTGGAGAGCTTGAGCGTCTTGGTGATCTTATCGTAGTGCTCGGTGTTATCGGCGATCTTGGCGCCGCACGCCCCGAGGAAGCACCCCGCGGCAAGTGCGGCAACCGTCGCAAAAACCAAAAATAATTTCTTTGCTCTCATGGTGTTCTTCATTACTTACCGCCGCAGGCCAAGTAGGCGTCTTTCAGCGCCTTTTCGGGCGGTTTCGTGCCGAGCATCGCGTATTGGACGACGCTCGTCATCTGCGCACGCGCCGTGGAGGAACCGACGAACGCGGGAGAGGTGAAGAAGCGATTGGTGAGCTGCGTCGCTGCCTTGGCCGCCTTGGAGACGACAAGCGACTTGGCGGGGAGTTTATCGCCCGTTTCGGGATCCTTGCCTTCGAGGAAGATCGCATAGTCCTCGTCGTCGTAGACTTCGGTGCGCATCGGGTTGTAGCCGCTCTCTTTCGCGAATTTCGCCTGGAACTTGATGTCGAGGAGTTCTTTCACGAACTGGAAGGTCATGATCTCTTTTTCGGTGGGATCCGCCACGCTGTTTCCGCCCGAGAGCATCACGAGGGAAGGACCCTGGCTGATGCAGTTTGCATAGACCGTCTCTTTATCGTCCCCGCGGTAGGAACCGGGGATGGGCGCGACTTCCGTCGTGAAGCCCGTGCCCGCCTGGTTGCTCGCGCCGCCCGAGGAACCGATGCAGAAGATGAGGCCGCCGTTCTCGGGCCCTTTGATGAAGAGGCCGCTCGTGTAGCTGTTGTATTCCTGCTGCGTGGTGAAGTAGCCTTTCTCGTGATATTCCGCGATCTCGGCGAGCCACGCTGCGGCACCATCGTTGTTGAAGAGGTAGTGATTTGCGGGATCGGCGCTCGTATACTCGAAGCCGCGCTGCGCCGCCATGGTGATGAACCAGTTCGCCTCGCTGTCGTAGCCGAGCGGCGTGCAGGTCTCCCATCCTTTGTGCTGCCGCGCTTCCTCGCACATCTTCCAGAGCTCGTCCCATGTTTCAGGGGGATTGTCGTAGCCGAGCGCTTTGAGCGCCGTGGGATTATAATAGAGAAGCTCGGTGGACTTGACGAAGGGAAGCGTGATGAGCGCGTCCTTGGTGAGACCCGCTTCGGCGTAGCCCGTGAAGTTCTCCGCATAGCCCTCCGCAAGGTAGCCGGGGACGAAGTTTTCTACTTCCTCTTCGGTGAAGCCGATGCGACCGACCGTTTTGTCCGTGCCGCTCGGGGAGTAGCTCTCGGCGTTCGTGAGGTACTTGCTCATGTCCACTACTTTGCCGCTCTCGATGTACTGTGCGACGTGGTCGGCATAGCAGTAGGCAAGATCGGGCTGGAGATTTCCGGTAAGATCCTTGCGGACCTTATCGAGGACCTCGTCGTAGCCGCCGGGTTGGGAATGCTCCACCTTCCAGCCGGGGTACTTCGCCTCAAACGCTTCGATCGCCTTTTCCGTCACGGTCGCGAGCGCGTCGCCCTGCGAAGAATAGAACACGATGGTGTGGTCGTAATCCGTTCCGCCGCCGCACGCCGCAAGCGCAAAGCAACCCGAGAGCGCAAAGCAGCTCGCCAGCGCAATTGTGATAAGCTTCTTCATGTTTTTCTCCTTTTTTTTATTTATCTCAACCGCACGTCTGTGCGGGGAAAACCGATATCAACCCTTCGTGCCGCTCTTGGAGACGCCGCGCATGATGTACTTGCGGCAGAAGATGAACAGGATAAGGAGGGGCAGGCTGACCATGCAGACCGCCGCCATCTTGAGGGTATCGAGGGTCTCGGAATTGCCGTAGTTGCCGCCGTAGATCGTCCAGTTCTCGCCCCACGGGCTCGTCGGCTGGAGGCGGTCGACAAAGCCGCCCGTGACCCAGTTGGTGATGAGCTGCCACGACTGCGCGTTGACGAGACGGGGCCAGATGTAGCTGTTCCACGTGCCGATGAATTTGAGCAGCGTGATCGAGATGAGCGTGGGCGCCGTGAGCGGGATCATGACTTTGATCAGGTACCCCATATCGCTGAGCCCGTCGACCTTGGCCGCCTGGTAGAGCGAATTGGGGATCTGCATGAAGTTGTTGCGCAGCAAATAGATGTAGTAGACGCTCACGAGAAAGGGCAAAATGAGCACCGCATAGGAGTTCGTCATGCCCGCCTTCGCGACCGTGATGTAGTTGGTGACGGTGAAGAGTTCGCCGGGGATCATCATCGTCGCGAGCATGACGGCGAAGAGGAGATTCTTTCCCTTGAAGTCCATGCGCGCGAGGGCGTAGGCCGTGACGACGATGACGACGAGCCCCAAAAACGTCGACAAAAATCCTACGACGAGCGTGTTGATAAGGATCTGCCCGAAGGAGGCGCCGCCGCGCGTGCCCGTCACCTGATGGAAGATCATCCAATAGTTCTTCCATTGGAAGGTGTGCGGGAAGAACGTGGGCACCGATTCACGGAATTCCATCTCCGTCTTGACGGAGGACATGAGCATCCAATAGAAGGGCAGAAACGCGAGCACCGCGCAGACCGTGAGGAACAGATAGACGAACACATCCTTGACGATGCGCTTCGTCCTTTCGATCTTCTTCGCCTTCTCGGCGTCGAACCCTTCGTCGCCCGCGGAGAGATCCCACTTCCCGATCACCGCCGCGGAGACTTCCTTGCCGAAGTGCGCGATCTTGTAGCCCAAAAAGGCGATCCCGCCGATCTCGGCGATGATCAGGAGCACGCAGAGCGCGGTCAGCCAGCCGACGCCCGTGGAAGTGATCAATAATAAACCGAACATCTTCTTCCCTCCTTCCTCAATACGTCGTGCGCTTCTTCGTGAGTTTGTTGTTGAAGAACGTGATGACCATGATGATCACGAAGAGGATCAGCGATCCCGCATAGGCATACCCCGTCTGTCCGAGCCCGATATAATTATATAGGTACCCCACCATCGTGCCCATATCGTAGTTCATGCCCATCGTCTCGCCGAAGAGGCCTACGATCGCCGAATATTGCTTCATGCCCCCCATGATGCCCGTGACGAGCAGGTAACTGATCTGGGGCATGATCATCGGCGCCGTGATGTGCCAGAGGATGGTCCAGCGGCTCGCGCCGTCGACCTTGGCGGCGTCGTAGTACTGCTTGTTGATGGACTGCATCGCGCTGAACAGGATGAGGATCTTGAAGGGCAGCCCCGACCAGATCTCATAGATGATCGCGACGATGTATTTCGCCCACGGGATGCGTAAGTCCCCGAGATACCATACGGGCGAGTTGATCCCCACCCAATCGACGGGTTTCATGCCGAACCAGCCGAGCACGATATTGACGATGCCCACCGTCTCCGTGTTGTTCACCGTGCCGATGATCTTGAAGAAGGTCGCGAACACGGCGCCCATGGCGAGCGCGTTGGTGAGATAGGGCAGGAAGAAGATCGTCTGATACGCCTTCTGCACCCGCTTGATCGAATTGAGCGCCACGCTGATGAGAAGCGCCAATAAAGTAGAAAGGGGCACGGAAACAAAAGTCAGAAGCAACGTGTTCACTAAACATTGAACAAAGTTGGCTCCGCCCGTTCCCGTGTCGCCCTTCAGCACACGAATGAAATTTTCGAATCCCCATCCCTTGAATTTGCCCGTCATTCCCAAATACTCCTGCTTGAAGGAGCCGATGAACGCCGCAATGATGGGGTAGAACGTAAAGACTGCCATGAGGATGAGCGCGGGAGCGACGAACAGCCAGCCGCTCTGCGCCCTGAAACCGCGGCGGAACTTCTCCCCGCGGGAAAGTTGCGGCCCTTCCGCCGCAAGCGCCTTCTTCTCCGCACGCGCTTCTTTGCTGAACCCGTGGAAGAATTCCTTGACCGCATTGAATTTGCCGGCAAACCAGCCTTTGATGCGGGCGCCGAGGTCGATAAAATACTGCACAAATTTATTGTGCTTCTTCGGCGGCTGTGCGGGCGTAGAAACGTTGTCCTTCTCTTCCATCATCTCAACCTCTCTTCCGTCTCGGCGTCAAACAGGAACAGTTTGTAAGGTTTGATCTTGAACTTCAGCTCGGCAGCGTCGGGAGGAAGGATGACGTCACTGTCGATAATGCACCGCACCGTCGGCTTTGTGGAGCTCTCGTGCACGGAGACGACGGATTTATCCCTGCCCATGACCTCGATGTGGTCCACCTTGAGGGTGAGGACGCCCTCGGGATCGTAGATGAAGCCCTCGGGACGGATGCCGACGAAGATCGCTCTGTCCTCGAGCGGGGTCTCCGCGATGGCCTCCCCGCCGATATACACTTTGCCGCCCGAGATCTTCCCTTTGAAGATATTGATGGGGGGCGTACCGAGGAAATTGGCGACGAAGAGGTTGCTCGGGTCGTCGTAGATCTCCTGCGGGGCGCCGATCTGCTGCACGATGCCCAGCTTCATGACGACCATGATGTCGCAAATGCTCATCGCCTCTTCCTGGTCGTGGGTAACGAACACCGTGGTGATGCCCGTCGTGCGCTGGATGCGCTTGATCTCCTCGCGCGTCTGCAGGCGCAAACGGGCGTCGAGGTTGGAGAGCGGCTCATCGAGAAGCAAGACGTTGGGCATCTTCACGAGCGCGCGGGCAATGGCGACGCGCTGCTGTTGGCCGCCCGAGAGCTCGTTGGGCTTGCGCGACATGAGATCTTCGATCTGCACGAGCCGCGCCGCGTCGAGCGCGCGGGCGTTGCCCTCTTCCCTCTTGATGCGCATGTTGTCGAGCGGGAAACGGATGTTCTGCTCCACCGTCATGTGCGGATACAGCGCATAGTTCTGAAAGACGAGCCCGACGCCGCGCTTCTCTGCGGCGAGCGTCGTCACGTCCTGCTCGTCGAAGAGGATCTTTCCCGAGGACGGGCTCTCGAGCCCGCTCAACATGAAGAGCGTGGTCGATTTCCCGCAGCCGCTCGGCCCCAAAAGACCGACGAGCTTCCCCGAGGGGATCTCGATGTTCATGTCCTCCACGGCGTGCACCGCTTGTTCGCCCTTGTTGCGGCTCGGGAAGATCTTGGTTAAGTGCTGAATGGATATTTTCATAAGCGTTCGCCCTCGCGCTTTACAATTTTTATGATCGTTTCCATCCGATACCCTTCGACGACCAGGTTCTCGGGCAGATCGACGGGCGCATATGCCCGATCGATATCGATGAAAGGATTGACGTAGGTGCCTGCCTTCATGCGCAGCGTCGCGGTGTAGTTCTCTTCTTTCAGGAGGACGAATGCGAATTCCTCGCCCCCGTTCGTATACTTGATCTCCACGCTTCCGCCGAATTCGGGGACCTCCCCGAGGTCGAGCCTAAGCGTGACCATGCTGTAATAATCGTGCCCGAACACTTCGTCTTTGGGGGGCCCCTTCTTCTCTTTGTGCGGGATCCTGCACACCTTGAAGAGGAACCACTTGAAGAAGCGGATGATGTAGTGCGTGCCCAGGAGGAAGTCGGCGATGATATAGATCGCAACAAAGTAGAGGAGGACGAAGGGGATCGCCTTGTTGTTCGCGCGGCGGCTCACCTCGCGGGACGCCTCCCTGTATTCCTCCGCCTCCGCCGTGAGAGAACAATCCTTGCGCTGTCCGAGCGCTTCCTTCACGGAGGCGATGTAATCGTTGCGTTGCCCGTTGAGATCCGCGAGCTCCTCTTGGGTGACGCCCTCCGCGGCGCACTGCGCGACCAGCTCGTTGTAGCCCTCGATATCGCCGAAGCAATCGAAGAACGCGCTTTCGAAGTTTAATGCCGCCGCGGCTTCCGCGGAAAAGACGCGCGCCCCCGTGCGGTCGGCAAAGGAGAGTTTTGTGAAGGCGGAGACGTCGCCCGCGCGGATCTCCAAGAGGACGAATCCGTTCTCGGTGAAGGTGGAGATCCCGTCCTTCCTGCCGTCCCCGTCCGCGTCGTAATCGAGGAGAGGCAGCCGCACTTCTTCGCCCTGTTCCGTCGTGACATACAGCGCCGCCGCATTGCTCTCTTTCGAGAACACGTCGTAGCGGTCTCCGACGCCGTAGAGGTACCCCGTATAGCATTTATAGAGCATGCCGTGGGTGAGCCCCGACGTTTCGCCGTCCTCCGCATCGCTGCGGTCGTAGACCTCCGTCACCGTCTCATAAAGCACCACGCCCCCGCCCGTTTCGAAGGTCTGCGCGAGCACGGGCTCCCGCAAAAATCCGATGGGCTCGGCGAGCGTGAGCGCCTTCAGAAGTTCGCCCTTTTCGAGGGAACTTGCGACGACTTCGCCCGAGACGGTAAACGCCGCGAAATACCCCGGAAGGGTCATCGCGAACACGACGCCGATGCCGAACGTGAAGATAAAATAGACGACAGCGGCAAAGATCCTGCTCTTCTTCATTCTTCACCGCGCCCGGAGGGCTTGTCCGCTTCGGGCAATGCGGTCTCTTCGGCGGGCGCCTCGGGCGTCGCGGCGGCCTGCGCCGTCGCGGTGGACCCGTCGGTCCGCCGTATATTGGATTGGAACGCCGCTTCCCTCTTTTTGAGGTTTTCGCGCTGTTCGCGGTATTGTTTTTTATTCAGGACGGGGATCAAAAAATAAACGCCGACGCAGAGCACGGCGAGTACTCCGAGAACGATGAAAAAGATAATGTCCGTTGAACTGAGTGGATTGAGTGCCAAGAAATCAAGCATAGCTTCCTCTCTTCCTCCGCATTCGCGACCAAGCGGAACGTTTTTCGCGAGAAACGCGCATTCCTTTCCCCGCAAAGGACTTCTTCTGCGAAGATTATAACATATCTGCGGGAAAGTGTCAATCTTATCGCCGAAGATTTTTCTACAAATTATGACACGGCGGACGCCGATTTTCCGGGAAGCGCCGCACGCATCGGATTTTTTCGATTTGTTGCGCGAACTTCAACGCTTTTTGCGGAAGAGCGCCACCGCCGCCACCGTGATGCAGAGCACGAGGCATGCGCCGCCGACGACGCAACCGATCACAATGCCGCGCCAATCGGCGGGCGTGAGCCCCTCGGAGGGCTCCCCCTCCCCGGGTTCGGGCTCGGGATCGGGTTCGGGTTCAGGCTCGGGATCGGGCTCGGGTTCGGGTTCGGGCTCGGGTTCGGGCTCGGGCTCGGGCTCGGGCTCGGGTTCGGGCTCGGGTTCGGGCTCGGGTTCGGACGCCCAGATCAGATCCACATATTCGGGATGATCGATGAAGGGGTTGCGGTTGTGCTGGATCTTGAACACTTCCTCGTTGCGCGTCGTCTCGATCGTATCCACGGGGTCGAGCTCGTTCCATTCGACCAGGAGTTGGATCGCCGCCGCCTCCGAGGAAGCCGAAACAACATTGGTAAAGTGCAGCGTGCCGAAATAGTTCGCCTTCTGACCGTCGGTGTTGCCGTTCGTCGTGCCGTGCACGTTGGAATAGGTATTATAATGGGTGTACACGTAGAAAAGAATGCGCGCGACGTCCCCCTTCACGTTGTCGAGGGGTTCAAACACGCCGCCCGCCCGATATCCGCCGAGCTGCGAATCTGTGCCGCTCGTCGTCTTGGAATAGACTGCGCTACCGTTTGTGACTTCGCCGTATTTATCGTTCTCGCGTGCGCTGTTCATCTTTACTTCCGTAGGGCGGATATGGTGAAGATCTGCTCCGCCGCCGACCGTATTGCTCCCCTTCCAAAGATTGTTGGAACAAGCCTTGGGCCAAACATGCTCGCGGTTCCATCTGCCCGCGTCGCTACCCGTCTTTGTGTATTCGATGATCGTCTCGTGCGTGTAAAATTCGATGATGCTCTTCTCGCCCCCCTCCGCATAATCGGTGATATGACCGTAATCCCTGCAATCCGCATAGGTACTATAATAGGTGTGCGTGGTGGTGATGAGGTCGTGGAGCTGGCCGAGCAGTTCGTCGCCGCCCTCCACCGTGATCGGCGCATAGTAATCCTCCGCCGCACGTGCCGCTGTGCCGTACGCCGAAACGCCCGCGCCCGAAACGAAAAGCAGCGCCGAGATCGCGATCGAGATCAGTGTTTTTCGGATTTTATACATATACGTCCCCCTGTTTTTCCTGTGTATTCTTGGGCCGTTGTTCCTGTTCGGCGCGCATTTTCAGCCAGCATTTGCGGCACATGGCGACGTACCTGTCGTTCCCGCCGAGGAGCACCTGCGAGCCCTCCGTCACGATCCTGCCGTTGTCGTCGAGCCGCGCGTTGACCGTCGCTTTGGCGCCGCACGTGCACACCGACTTGATCTCGCCGATGGATTCGGCGATCTCGAAGAGCCGCTTGCTCCCCGGGAAGAGGTGGGTCGTGAAGTCGGTCGAGAGCCCGAAGCACAGCACGGGGATGTTCCGCTCGATGACGATCGCGGCGAGCTCATCCACCTGCTCGGGCGTGAGAAATTGGCATTCGTCGACGATGATGACGTCGCAATCGGCGTACTTTTCGAGGTACAGCGCCCGCAGATCCTCCTCCGCGGAGACGGCGATGGCGTCCTGCATGAGCCCGATCCGCGACTTCACGACGGTCGCGCCGTCGCGCGTATCGACCGCGGGTTTGAGCAGGAGCACCTTCATGTTGCGCTCTTCATAGTTGAATTTCGTGATGAGCGCCTGCGCCGTCTTGGAACAGCCCATCGCGCCGAATTTGAAGTATAATTTTGCCATATGGCTCCCTCTTTTGCGGTCATTCGATGATATCGTATACGAGCGGTTCCGCCTCGGGTTTCTCTTCGGAGAACTGCGTCGCGCCGAGGAAGCGCGCCTCTGCCGCGGCGAAGAGATCGGGGGAATCCGCATACATGGTGGCGATCTTTTCCCCCTGTTGCACGAAGTCGCCCGTCTTTTTCCCGAGCATGATGCCCGCGGAATAATCGATCGCGTCCTCCGCCGTATTGCGTCCCGCGCCGAGGGCGAGGCTCGCGAGCCCGTATGCCTCGGTATCCACGTGCGCAATGTAGCCCGTGTGCGGACTCAAGACGTCGCGGGTGTACTTTGCCCGCGGGAAGCGCGCGGGATCCGCGATGCACTCCGCGTCGCCGCCCTGCGCCGCGACCGTCTCCATGAGCTTTTTGAGGGCGCTGCCGTCCTCGATTGCCCGCTTTGCGCGCTCTTCGCACACCTCGGGCGCCCCCATGCCCGCGAGCGAGAGCATGCGCCCCGCAAGCGTCAGGCACACCGCGGTGAGATCGGCGGGACCGCGGCCCTTGAGCGTCTCGACCGCTTCGATGACTTCGAGCGCATTGCCGATGGCATTGCCGAGGGGCATATCCATGTTTGTGATGAGGGCGACCATCTTTTTGCCCGCGTTTTTGCCGATGTCCACCATGAGGCGGGCGAGGGCGCGGCTATCCTCCACCGTTTTCATGAAGGAACCGCTGCCCGTCTTGACGTCGAGCACGATGCAGTCGTCGTCGGCGGCGAGCTTCTTGCCCATGATGCTCGAGGCGATGAGGGGCATGCTGTCGACGGTCGCCGTGACGTCGCGCAGCGCGTAGAGCTTCTTATCGGCGGGGGCGAACTGCTTGCTCTGCCCCACGATCGTCAGCCCGATCTCGTTGACCTGACGGATAAATTCTTCGTCGGAGAGCGTCGTGCGGAAGCCCGCGATGGCCTCGAGCTTATCGACGGTCCCGCCCGTATGCCCGAGCCCCCTGCCGCTCATCTTGGCGACCTTCACCCCGAAGGAAGCGACGATCGGCGCGACGACGAGGCTGGTTTTATCGCCCACACCCCCCGTCGAATGCTTGTCGACACGGACGCCGCGGATGGAGGAAAAATCCACCCGTTCGCCCGAATCGCGCACGGCAAAGGTGAGATCGCACGTCTCGCGCACGGTCATGCCGCGGAACCAGATCGCCATGCAGAGCGCGGAGATCTGGTAATCGGGAATGCTGCCGTCGGTGACGCCGCGGATGAAGAAGCCGATCTCCTCCGTGGTGAGCTCGCCGCCGTCCCGTTTTTTCTTGATGATGTCGTACATGCGCATCGTGCGCTCCTCCTTGGAAAAATTATAAAACGCGGGGACCTGTGGTCGATCAAACGGCTCTTCCGCCGCCGCGGATGAAGTCCGCAAGGAGATCCCGCGCATAGACGGAGCCGCTCAAACGGGCGACTTCCGTGATGTTGTTCCAACGATATGTGGACGTGTAGCTGTCGACGATGATATAATAATCCTTGTCGCTTTCGACCTCGGCGGCGCCGATCGTGGAAAAGACGTGGTAATTGCTCTTGTTGGCGAGGAAATTCTGTTTGAGACTGCTGCCCTTGATCTTGCCGAGCACAATGGCGTTGTCGAAGGGGAGCAGGGAGAAAACATCGGCATACGTCACCTTTCCTTTCGCGAGATCGTAGGGGCTGCGCGTCTTGAGATAGCCGCCGCCGAGCACGATCTCATATTCCCCGCCCCACGCTTCCACGCCCTTGCGGTAGTAGAGTTCGGCGAGTTTCTCTTCGAGCGCGTTGTCGTCCCACGTCGCGGAATTGACGCCGAGCACCGTCTCATAGGGATCCGCGTCCGCAAAGTACTCCGCATAGAGCTGCGCCACGACGGGATCGTCCCTCAGGCTCGCGCGCGCGTATTCCGCGGGGGCGAGCAGCTTGGGCGCGACCTCGAATTTCTTCGTATCCGTGTGGAAAACGACGTCCGCATAGCTCACGCCGCGGTTCTCGCCGCCGCCCTGCAGATGGTAGACGCCGTATTCATCCTGCAAGATGTAGCTCTGGTGGGTGTGCGCCTCGAACACGAGGTCAACGTAGCCGTCGGAGAGCGACGTATCGTAATACGTGAGGTCCCGATCGGTGACCTGCGTCACCTTGGAAGAAGAAAAGCCCGAGCCGCCCTCGTGGATGGAGTAGACGATGAGATCGCACCCCTCCTCCTGCCGCAGGCGGGTCGCCTCCGCCTTGACGAGCGCGGTGAGTTCGCTGCCCGACGCAAAATACAGCCCCGTCTGGAACTCGCCCGAGATGGAGCCGAGGCAATCCCCGATCGCGCCGATGATCCCCACCTTCACCCCCTTCCGCTCCACGACGGTCGAGGGCTTGCAGTAGGCGGGCGTCACGCCGCCGTCGGTCACGTTGATCGCGAGGAAGGGGAATTCGGCGAGCGCGCTGTTGGGCCCGAGCACCGCCGCCCCCCAATCGTATTCGTGGTTGCCGAGGGTCATGGCGCAGAAGCCGACGTCGTTCATCCACTTCGTCATGAGCGCGCCGCGGGTCGTGGAGGATTCCACCGTCCCTTGCCACATGTCGCCCGAGGAGAGCAGGATCTCTTCATGGGCGCTCTCGTCGTAGAGGAGCTTCATATACGTCGTGAATTCGTCGACGCCGGGCTGCTCCTCCGTGTCCATGAATTTGCCGTGCAGGTCGTTGACGGCGTAGAAGGCGAGCTGAACGACGTTCTCGCCATAGTTCGTCTCCCCGCCGCCGCAGCCGCAGAGAGAGGCGAGACCGAGGGTCGCCGCCAAAAGGAAAATGGAAGCTCTATATGCGAATTTTTTCATACGTGGGTGCGGATATGCCGATCAAAAGAGATCGCTCTCCGTGAAAGAATAGGGCAAGAGTTCGCCGAGGGAATGGACGGAAAGGCGCGCGGAATTTCCGAGGATCACTTTGAAGTCCTCCTTGCAGAATTCGGCCATCACCTGCCTGCAAACGCCGCATGGGGCGCAGAAGGGCGCGACCGTCCCCCGCTTTCCGCCGACGATGGCGATGGCTTCGAAGTCCCGCTCGCCCTCGCTCACGGCCTTGAAGAACGCCGTGCGCTCGGCACAGTTCGTGGGCGTGTAGGCGGCGTTCTCGATGTTGCAGCCCGTGTAGACGTTGCCGTCCTTGGTCAGAAGCGCCGCGCCCACGCAGAAGTGCGAATAGGGAGAATAGGAGCGCTCCCGCGCCTGCTCCGCGAGCACCATGAGTTCGCGGTCCGTCATGCCTTCACCTCCCGCCAGAAGCTCGTTCCCGCCGTCGACGCCTGCGGCACGCCGAAGAAGTCGAGCACGGTCGCCGAGATGTCCGCAAAGCTCGCGCGCGTCCCGAGATCCACGCCCCGCTTCACGCCCTTTCCGCAGATCAGCATGGGCGTGTATTCGCGGGAGTGGTCCGTCGAAGGCGTCGCGGGGTCGCAGCCGTGGTCGGCGGTGATGAGCAGCACGTCCTCCTCCCGCATGTCCGCAAGGAACGAGGTGAGGAAGCCGTCGAACTCGGTCGCGGCGGCGGCGTAGCCCGCAACGTCGTTGCGGTGCCCGTATTTCATGTCGAAGTCGACGAGGTTGACGAAGCACAGCCCCGAGAAGTCCTGCCCCTGCAGCGATTTCGTGACCTGCATGCCGTGGGCGTTGGAGGTCGTCCTGTGGCTCTCGGAGATGCCCTGCCCCGCGAAGATATCGAAGATCTTGCCGACCGAGACCGTCGCATAGCCGGCCTGTCGGAGGAGGTCGAGCATGGTTTCGGCGGGGGGCGTGAGGGAATAATCGTGCCTGTTCGCCGTGCGCGTGAAGGGATATTCCCCCGTGAAGGGACGGGCGATCACCCTGCCCACGTTGTGCGGCGGTTTGAGCATTTCGCGCGCGATCTCGCAGTAGCGGTAGAGCTCGGGCACGGGAACGACGTCCTCATGCGCCGCGATCTGAAAGACGCTGTCCGCCGAGGTGTAGACGATGAGCGCGCCCGTCTCGACGTGCTCCCTTCCGTAGTCCTTGATGACCTCTGTGCCCGAATAGGGCTTGTTGCAGATGACCTTGCGCCCCGTGCGCTTCTCGAATTCCGCGATGAGCTCTTCGGGGAAGCCATCGGGATAGGTGGGCAGGGGATCGGGCGAGACGATGCCCGCGATCTCCCAGTGCCCGATCGTCGTATCCTTGCCCATGGACTTCTCTGCCATGCGCGAATAACTTGCCACAGGGTCCTTCGTTCCGCCGCCCACGCCCGCGATGTTAAAGAGCCCGAGCCGTTCGAGATTGGGGCAACGGAAATTGGGGTGATTGCGGATGGCGCCGAGGGTGTTGCTGCCTTCGTCGTGCCACTTGTAAGCGTCGGGAAGTTCCCCCACGCCGAAGCTGTCGAGTACGATCAAAAAGAATCTTTTTGCCATGGTTTCTCCGTCTGCGGGCGGCCCCGCGTCGATTCAGGCGAGTTCGAGCGCGATCTTCATCATCGCGGTGAAGCTCGTCTCCCGCTCCTCGGCGGTCGTGTTCTCTTCGGGATGGAGGAAGCTATCGCTCACGGTGCAGATGCACAGCGCCTTTTTGCCCGCGCGGGCGGCGTTGCAGTAGAGCGCCGCGCTCTCCATTTCCACGCCGAGGACCCCCATTTTCGCCCACGTCATGCCGCTTGCCGCGTCGTCGTAGAACATATCCGAGGAAAAGATGTTGCCCACTTTGTAGTGCACGCCCGCCTTCTCGCAGAGCTCGGCGGCGCGCTTCAAGAGCCCGAAGTCCGCGATGGGGCAGAACGTCCCGGGCAAGTTGTATTGCATGGCGTAGTTGCCGTTGGTGCAAGCGCCCTGCGCGAGGATGATGTCCCGCACATGCAGGTCCTCCGCAAAGCTGCCGCAGGAGCCCACGCGGATGATGTTTTCCACGCCGTAGAAGTTGAAGAGCTCATAGGAATAGATGCCGATCGCGGGCTGCCCCATGCCCGAAGCCATCACCGAGACGCGCTTGCCGCGATAGGTCCCCGTATAGCCGTTGACGCCGCGCACGTTGTTGACGAGCACGGGATCTTCGAGGAAATGTTCGGCGATGAACTTGGAGCGCAGCGGGTCGCCCGGCATGAGCACGGTCGGGGCAAAATCGCCGTATTTTGCGGAAATGTGGGGGGTCGGTATGTTTTTCTTTTCACTCATAGCAGGTGCTCCTCCTTTACGATCTTCACGATGCGGGAAGTCCCCAAGCGGTCCGCGCCGAGCGCGACGAACTTCTCCGCGTCCTGCACGGAGGAAATGCCCCCCGCCGCCTTGATCTTCACGTCCTTCCCGACGTGCGCCTTGAACAGGGCGACGTCCTCGCGGGTCGCGCCCGCCTTGGAGAAGCCCGTCGACGTCTTGATGAAGTCCGCTTTCGCCGCCGTCACGATCTCGCACATCTTGATCTTCTCCTCCTCGGTGAGCAGGCAGGTCTCGATGATGACTTTGAGGATCTTCCCGCCGCACGCCGCCTTCACGGCCTCGATCTCGGCTTGCAGCTTCTCATAGCGCTTCGCCTTGAGGTCGCCGATGTTGATGACCATATCGATCTCGTCGGCGCCGTTTGCCACCGCCTCCGCGGTCTCGAACACCTTCACCGCCTCCGTGTTGTAGCCGTTCGGGAAGCCGATGACGGTGCAGATGGGCAACCTGCCGCCCGCATAGCGCTTCGCCTCCGCCACATAGCAGGGCGGGATGCAGACCGAGGCGGTGCCGTAGCGGATGCCGTCGTCGATGAGGGCGCGGATGTCCTCCCACGTCGCCGTAACGGAGAGCTGTGTGTGGTCGCAACGCTTTACGATTTCTTTGATGTCCATAGGTAACTCCATTTTTGATATTGGTCGAGCAGAGTGGATATAGATTCCGTCACTATTATATACGAAACCAAACTGTTTGTCAATAACTTACGGAAAATGTTCCCCGCGAACTTTTTTCAAGGGGCCGATGCCCCGCCGCCGCCTTCAATTTTGCGGCTTGCGCACGAGGATCTCGGCAAAAAGCGGGTAGACGCTATCGTTTTTTACGATCTCGCCGTAGCCGTCGGCGACGATCTTCCCCCGCCGCGGGTTCTTGACGGAGGCGACCGTGCCGCGGATCTCCGCCTCGACGTCGCTGTATTCGAAGGCGAGGTCGCACGCCTCCATCGTGCAATCCACGAGGCGCAGCCCCTCGCAATAGCAGAGCGGCTGGGTGCCGCGGATCTTGCAGCGGACGAGGGTGAGCCCCCGAGAATACCAGCCGAGGTACTCCCCGTCGATCACCGAATCCTCCACGCGCACGTTCTCCGCATGCCAGAAGGCGTCCTTCGTTTTGAGCACAGAGCCGCGGATGACGAGGTCGCGGCAGTATTGGAAGGCGTATTTTCCCGTGAAATCGAGATCGGAAAAGCGGAGCCGCTCGCTCCCCAAAAAGGCATAATCCGAGACCACGGTGCAATTCTTTGCGGTGAGATCGCGGCAGCGCCAGCCGAATTCGGGGGAATGCGCTTCGGTATCCGCGAGCTTCACGCCGCGGCATTCGCGGAGCGCCTTGATGCCGTCCATCTTGCAGCGTTCGATCGTGACGCCGCTATCGTACCACAGCGCGGCGCGGCAATTCGGCGTCATTTCGCTCTCGCCGAGATAGAGCCCCTCCACGTGCCAAAGGGGGTAGCGTAGGTCCATAAAACACCTGCGTACCTCGATATTTCTGCTTTCTTTGAGGAAGGATTCGCCGTCCTCCTCCCCCGCGACGCGGCAATCCTCGATCACGGCGTCCACCGTGTGATAGAGCGCGCGCTCCGCGGAAAACGTTTGATGTTCGATGCGTAGTTTTTCCATATCCGCCCCTTATGTTTCCGTTCTATTATAGCGGAAACCGCGCCGCAGGTCAATCAAAAAAGCCCCACCTTCACGGGTGAGGCTTTTGCGGAAAAGTTTATGAGGGCATGCAGATCTTCCGCATGAGCGCGGGACTTGCGACGACCCTGCCGCCGCCGAGGATGACCGCCGTCTCCACGTCGCTGCGGCAATGCACTTCCATGTGCAGGCTATCGGAGATGTAATCGGCGAACCCCGAGAGCGCGCTCACGCCCCCGCCGAGATAGATGCCGTTGCGGCTCATCGTCGCCGAGACTTCGGCGGGCAGTTTGCGCAGGAGCAGATCGGCGTATTCGAGGATCTTATCCGCAAAGAAGCGGATGGGATAGAGGATCTCCTGCGAGGAGATCGTGACGGTGCGCGGGCGCCCCGAACTGTTGTCCTGCCCGTTGACGGGCACCGTCTGGTTGTCGTCGCGGTAGAGGCTGCCCACCGTATTCTTGAGCTTTTCGGCGGTCAGAAGCCCGATCTTGAGGTTGAATACGTCGACGATCTGGTCGATGATGCGGCTGTCCATGTTGTTGCCGCCCACGCACATCGTGAGGCCCGCGATGATGCCGTCGAGAGAGAGCACGGCGAGCGACGTCTTGCCTGCGCCGATATCCAGCGAAAAGACGGGATTCGTCTCCGAGAGCGGGAAATCCTGCCCGATCGCGGCGAGATAGGGCGTCTCCGCGAAATAGACCCGCGAGATGCCCGCCGCCTTCGCGACGCGGTAGTACCTCCTGCGCTCCTCGAGCGTGCAGGCGCAGGGGACGCAGAAGAGCGCCTCGATGCCCGTGACGGGGCGGCGCGGCACGACTTTCGAGATGAAATATTCGAGCAGGATGCCCGCATAGCGTTCGTTGCGGATCTCCCCCTCCCAAACGGGGAACACGACGTCGGTGAGCTCCGCCGTCTTGCCGAGCAGGCGCTTCGCTTCGCTGCCGTAGGCGCGGATCTCCCTCGTCTCCTTGGAAATGCTGAGCGCCGTCGCTTCGGAGAGGACGGCGCCCTCCCCAACGCGGTAGATCTTGGTGAGCGACGTCCCCATTTCGATTGCAAGCTTTACCATTTGTATCCTCCGATCCTTGAAAGCAGGGCGCGCACCGTCTCTTCGGGCAGCCCCACCACGTTCGTATAGCTTCCTTCGATGTGCCCGACGAGCGGAAACCCGTCCTGGATCCCGTAGGCGCCCGCCTTGTCGAGGGGGAGCCCGCTTTTCACATACGCCTCGATGAGGTCCTCCCCGAGGGGGTTGAAAAAGACTTTGGTCGAGACGACTTCCTCGCCGCAGCCCCCCGAAGAAAGCACACATACCCCCGTGAATACCTCGTGCATCCTCCCGCTCAAACGGCGGAGCATGCGCGCCGCGTCCGCGCCGTCCTTGGGCTTTCCGAGGATCTCGCCGTCAAGCGAGACGACGGTATCCGCGCCGAGCACGATATCTTCCCGATGGCGCGAAAATACGTCCTCGGCTTTCCCGCGGGCAAAGGCGAGGACGGTCTCGCGCGCCGAACGCCCCGCCGCCCGTTCCTCGAACAGGGAGGGCTCGACCGCAAATGTGAGGCGCAACGCGGAAAGGATCTCCCGCCGCCGCGGCGAATTGCTGGCAAGAATGAGCATCGCCTCAAAGGATCTCGAGGTTCTTCTTGAAGGCGCGCTTGAACTCCCCGCCCGCGTTCATCGCCTGGCGGATCTCGAGGGAGGCGTCCCCCGCGAGTTCGGTCTTCATGATGACGGAATCCCCCAGAACGTCGCAGTTGATGCCCTTGACCATGCCGAGGCCGCTGCGGTCGAAGCTCTCCGCGATGCGGAGGAGCACGCCGAGCTTGCGGACGATATCGAGATCTTCCTCGGTTATGATGTCCTTATAGCGGTTCCAATCGGCGGGCGCGAGGTCCTCTTTCCGGTGGCATCCCGCCACGAACGCGGCGAGGACGATCTCCCTGTGCGTCGCGCCGTAGATGCCCGAATTCAGGATCATATAGCGGCTGTGCTTCTGGTTGTTGTAGTAGCGGACGCGCAGCCCGCAGTCGTGCAGGCTCGCCGCGATCTTGAACACTTTGAGGTAGATGCGCGGGAATTTGTGCAGCACGCGCAGCTGTTTGAAGAGCTGGATGGAGAGATGCACGACATGCTCGACGTGCGCCTCGTTGCAGCCGTAGTATTTGACGAGGGTCGCCAGCGAATAGGAGAGCACGTCCGAGATGGGGCGCTCGACGGTGAGCGGGATGGCGTAGTTGAACATGATCCCCTCGCGCAGCCCGCAGCCCCCGATCGTGAAGCTCTCGATGTGCAGATAGTCGGTAAACGCCTTGATGATGGCGAGCGCGGCGGGCATGATGTCCGCGCGGGCGGGCGAGAGCCCGCGGATGCGCTTGCGCTTCTCGACGTCGAGCACCCGCACCATGCCGTAGACCGAGCGGAAATCATCCACCGCAAATTGGTAATTGTGCACGATGTTGAGCGGATATTTGCGGATGATGCGGTTGATCTTGTAGAGATTGCGGAAAGACCCGCCCACGCCGATCATCTGCGTATCGGGTTCGACCTCCGAGAGCCATTCGATCTTCTTGAACTGCTCGGTGAAGAACTCCTCGATCTTCGCCGTCTGCTCCTCGGGGGTGCCGTCGTCGGCGAAGAGGTCGGTGAGCGTGACGGCGCCGAAGGCGAGCGTCTCGAAATGCAGGATGCTCCTGCGGTTGTAGTAGATGATCTTGGTGCTGCCGCCGCCGATCTCGAGGATGATCCCCTTGGGGATATCCATCGAGTTGATGACGCCGCGGTAGACAAGCGTCGCCTCCTCCTCTTCGGAGAGCACGTCGACGCGGATCCCGCAGGTCGCCTGGATCTCGTCGAGGAAGGAGCGTTGGTTTTTGGCGCGGCGGACCGCCGCCGTCGCAACGGCGATGAGGCGCTCGACGCCCGTGGCGTCGCACAGGCGTTTGAACATTTTGAGTGTCTTGATGGTTTCGGCGACGCGCTGCGGCTTCAAAAAGCCGTCCCTGTCCATGTCCTGACCGAGGCGGACGCTCTCCTTGAGCTCGTCCTCCACCATGAAGTGCCCGTCTCCGAGCATCCGCACGATCACAAGCCTCGCGGAGTTCGACCCGAGGTCGATGATGCCGATTTTTTCCATGTTTTTGAATGTCCCGTCCTTTCTCAAAATTGCAGAATTTTCATCTGCGCGGGAGAAATCGAACACTTACCCTATTTTACGTTATCAGCATTTTACCACAGCGCGGAGGGTTTGTCCATACCCTTTTGAAAAATATTTTGCTTTTTTTCTAACTTTTTCCGCCGCGCGGATCTGCCGCCGCCCCGCGGAAGGAAACGAGGGAGAGGAAAATGAGAAACACGCCGAAACCCGTCTTGAGCGCCCGCGCGGGGAGCAGGGAAGCGAGCAGCGAAAAGAGCGCGGAAAAGAGCAGCGCGGGCAAAATGATCTGCACCAGTCCCCCGCGTTCGAGCAATCCCTGCCGCGCGTGCACCGAGAGCGCGAAGAGCGACATCGGCAGAAAAGCGAGAAGGTTGATCCCCTGCGCCGCCGCCTGTTCCACGCCCAGCCCCAGCGTGAGCAGCGGGATGAGCGCGCTCCCCCCGCCCATGCCCATCCCGCCGAGGATCCCCCCGAGCACGCCGCAGAGAAAACAGACGAGGAAGGACATCAGAAGAGCATCCTCGCGCCCGCGGCGAGCATGAGCAGCGCGAAGAGCAGCGAGATCGTCCGCACGGGGAGCTTCGCGAGCAGCCGCGCCCCGAGCACGCCGCCGAGCGTGACGCCGAGGGCGACGGGCAGGAGCATGGAAAGGGGCACCAGCCCGCGCAGAAGGTAGACCGCCCCGCTCACCGCGCAGGCGGGCAGGATGACGGCGATCGCGGTCGCATGCGCGGCGCGGGCGCCCTTTCCCGCGCCGCGCAGGACGGGCACGGCGATCATCCCGCCCCCGCCCCCGAACAATCCGTTTGCCGCCCCGATGAGCGCGCCGCCCAAAAGACGGGCCGCATTCCGACGCATTTTTTCTCCCTCCTTTTGCGCGCGCACCGCATTTTTGTGCGCGATCTTCACGAAAAGTATGTGTCAGACGAAAAAAATTTGTCTACTTCCCGCGAAATTGCTTGCAAGGAACGGCGTTTTATATTAAAATAGAGGGGATTTCCAACGACAAATTTTTGACCGCGGACAAACTGCTCTGTTTTCCGCGATCGGCAAAGGTGTGAAATATGGCGAAATTCTTCAAATCGGGCAAGCGGAAAAAGACCGTGGCGATCGCGCTCGGCGCAATGCTCTCCTTCAGCCTCTCCCTCGGGGTCATCGCGGCATGCGGTCCCACCGACACCACGAAAGAGGACGAGGAGACCACGACCTCCGCGACCGATACCCAACTGCTCAAGAACGGCAACTTCGAGTTCTACAGCGAGAGCGAGGAGGAGGACAAGGACGCCCTCCGCAACCTCATCAACTCGCCGACCAACTGGTCGTTCTCCTCGGGATCTCCCTCTTCGGATACGACCTCGGGCATCATCGATCTCTCCCTTTGGGACTACTACGCAAAGTCCGGAAGGGCGCTGGCCGATGCCGACGACGCGCTCGCCCACTGGACGGACGACAACGTGACGGCGTACGACCGTCTCAAATTCTACGACGACAACGATATCGATTCCTCCACAGAGTTCTCCCTCTATGGCGACTATCGCTACACCGTCGACTATGAGGACGTCCGCTATCTCGATGAGGAAGTGGGCGGGCTCAAACTGCACGACAACGACAAGCAGGTCGAAAACGGCGATACGAGCGTGCTCATGATCCACAACCGCCGCACTTCGGACGGCGTGCGCGGCACGGCGCAGTACTACACCTCTTCGACGACGATCACCCTCTCCCCCGGCACCGCGGCGGCGGTCTCTGTTTGGGTCCGCACCGCAAACCTCTACCACTATGCGGCGGGCGGCGACGGCGGCGAGGACGCCAAAGTCACGCGCAGGGCGGGCGCCTATATCGGCGTGCGCACCACCGTCGGCGGGACGACCCTCACCGACGACGTGCAGATCAAGAACATCAACACCGACGGCGTGACCGAAAACGGCGGCTGGAAACAGTATACCGTGTATGTCCGCGCGAACACCTACGCGACGACGACCTTCCGCCTTCTGCTCGGGCTCGGGCAGGGCACCTCGGACAACCGCTATTATGCCGTCGACGGCTATGCCTTCTTCGACGACGTGACCTGCGATCTGATCTCCGACGAAGCCTACCTGAAAGCGACCGAGGGACTCGGCGCCTCCCATTCCTGCGGGCTCGACAGCAAGAAGGATGAGAAGCAGTTCGAGGCCGTCGATCCCGCGACGGGCGAGATCGTCCCCGGCGACACCTACGCCGTCAATCTCTCCGCAGATCTGAAAACGCTCACGATCGGCTCCGACTACTCCGTCGCCCTCACGCAGGAGGTCTCGGGTAGCAAGACGTACACCTCCGAGAAGATCGACCCTTCGCTCGGCGACCTCACCAACGCCGCCGACCGGACCAAGGCGAGCATCACGCAGATCATGTCGCTCGACGAGATCGCCGCGACTTCGAACGGCTACCTCAAGACCGTCTACGAGAACGACTTCAAGGATAAGTTCCCCTTCGAAAATAAAGAGGAAATTGTAATGCTCCTCTCCTCGAACGGCGCGGCGTACACCGCAACGCTCGATCTTCAGGAGTTCCGCGAGATCGCGCCCAAGTCGCGCATGCTCATCTCCTTCTTCGTAAAGACGAGCGAGATCCGCACGGGCAAGACGGGTGCGGGCGCCACCCTCATCGACGGCGAGAACAAGACCGCGATCGCCTCCTTCGATTCGACCAAGGCCGCGACGGTGGATATCGACGCGGGCGACGAACAGCTCACGGATATCTATAAAGGTTGGGTGCAGTGCTTCCTGTTCGTCGAGAACACGACGGATTCGCCCAAGTCCTTCCGCTTGCAGCTCACCTACGGCCCCACCGCCATTTCGGGCACGGATAAGAACGACTACTGCGACGGTTATGCCGCCTTCGCGAACTTCCGCACGACCGAGCTCACCCAGACGCAGTACAGCTACGGCACGACGGGTACCTACACCGCCAAGGCGTCGCTCACCGAGACGGTGAAAGATACCTCCAAGTTCGACAGCGCCTCCGCCAACGGCCCCCGTCTCGAGGAAGGGCTCGCGCTTCCCGTAAACTATACGGGCGTGCTCGCGGACAGCAACGTGCTCGTGGAGACCGAGAAGGACGCGGACGGCAACATCCTGAACGCCAATCCCGGGCGGGAACAGCTCGAGGAAGAATACGGCATCTATGCGGGCCTCCTCTCCAACGAATACGCTTCGAACTATGTCGGCGCTTCGGGCACGCTTGCGCCCTGGCAGACCTTCCTGAACGGTCAGGCGGGCACGACCGATCCCACGCTCTGGTGGCGGTATCTCTTCGGCAACAACAGGACGGGCGCAGACGCTGCCTATCAGCCGCTCGTCATCCTCAACACGAAGGCTTCGCCCGTGAAGTCCTACGGCTTCTTCGCAAAGAACACGGCGACCTTCTCGGCGAACAGCGCGAACCTCGTCTCGCTGCGCGTCAAGCTCTCCGCGGGCGCGACCGCCTACTTCTATCTCACCGACGTCTCCGACGTGGAAAAGGGCTACAACGACCGCCTCTCCCCCAACCTTCCCAAGGTCACCTATTGGTACGATGACGACGGGAACATCGTCGCGAAGGACCCCGCAGATAAGGACTTCGACGAGGACAAGGATCTCCTCTACACGCGCGAGGAGAACGGGCTCTATAAGAAGGCGGGCGACGCGGGCGAGGATTATTTCGCCAACCTCGCGGCGTATGAGCGCGACGACGAAGGCAACTATGTGACCAAGAGCGGCACGATCGCCTTCTACCACAACCCCAAGGACAGCGACCCCGATACCGCCTACGCCGATTACGACGAGGAGAAGGAGACCTACTCGCTGCCCGTGAAGGCGCTGCCCGCGAACGAGGGCGTGCGCTACACCGCACCCGCGGGGAACTACGATGCAGTGATCAAGGTCGAAGGCACCGCAGAGAACGCGGACCGCTGGGTGACCGTCAACTTCTATGTGCAGACAGGCAACGAGGCAAAGACGTACCGTCTTGAAATGTGGGCGGGCGCGCGCGAGGACGACGCGGCGACCTCCGCGGACGAAGCGCTCATCCCCGGCAACAGCTATGTGTTCTTCGACCGCTGCACGACCACGACCCTCTCCAACTACGGCGAGCTCCTCGGGGAAACCGAGGACGCCATGCTCGGCTATAAGGACGCTTCGGGCGCCTATCCCTACCGCGCCGACGCAAAGAAGCTCAAGGAAGAATACGCCCTCTACTACACGTTCACCTTCTTCGATTCCTCCGAATATCTCCGCTACGACGGGACGAAGGATACGGAAAACGCGGGCGATCCTTGGCGGGACTACGTGCAATCCTCCTATGAGGAGAGCACCGTCTACCTCTTCTGCGACGACATGAAGGGCGACATCCTGAACGGCGCTCCGACCGTCTCCATGTTCATGAGCTACGCTTCCAGCGAAGTCACCGTGGAAAGAGCCGAGACCGACACGCCCGATACGGATACCTCCGACGACGATACGAACAGCGGCGGCACGAACGGCGGCATGAACATCTGGCTTGCGCTCTCCTCGGGCGCGCTCGTCATCGCATTGTTCTTCGTGATCATCGCGCTCTTGGTGCGCAGGTTCATGAAGCGCGTTAAGAAGCGTTCTTCCAAGCCCGCCAAGAAGGCGAAGGCGCGGCCGCAGATGCAGGCGAAACCTTCGGGCGAAGCGCCCGCCGAGAAGGCGCCCGCTCCCAAGGACGACAACGATCCTTACAACGAATAACAGCGAATCGGCGGGGTCCCCCCGCCGATCTTTTTGCCATGAAAGCCTTCTTCCGCTCTGTCACCCCATTTGAATATGCCCTCTGGGGCGGCGCGGTCGCGGCGATCGTCATCTCCTTCTTCGCCTGCGGCAACACCGCCTATTACAACCTGTTCGGTTCTATCCTCGGCGCGACGGCGCTCATCTTCGTCGCCAAGGGGCACATCGCGGGACAGGTCCTCTCCGTGCTGTTTGCGGCGTACTACGGCTTTGTCTCCTTCGGCATCCGCTACTACGGGGAGATGATCACCTACCTCTGCATGTCGGCGCCCATGGCGATCGCCGCCGTCATCGGCTGGCTGCGGCACCCCTTCGAAGGCGACAGGCGGGAAGTCGCCGTATCTTCGCCCAAACTGTGGGAATACGGCGCGATCCTCCTGCTCGCGGGGGGCGTGAGCCTCGCCTTCTACTTCATCCTGCGCGCCCTGGACACGGCGAACCTGCTCGTCGGCACCTTTTCGGTCGCGACGAGCTTCACCGCCGCCATGCTCACCCTCCGCCGCAGCCCGTATTACGCCGTCGCCTACGCCTGCAACGACATCGTGCTCATCCTTCTCTGGGGGATGGCCGCCGCCCGCAGCACCGAATATATCGCCCTCGTCGTCTGCTTCTCGGTGTTTCTCATCGAGGACGTCTACGGGTTCATCTCGTGGATCCTGCGCGGCAGACGCCAGAAATCGCAGGAAAAACCGTGAATTGCAAAAGAAGTTTGCCGCATTGACAAACTTCTTTTCTTGACATTTCCCCGTTTTTTTGCTACCATGGCGGCATGAAACGCATCTCCGTGTTCTTTTCCGTGCTCCTCGCGCTCCTTGCGCTCGCCGCGGGGATCCACATGGCGGTCGCCTGCCGTTCGATCCTCCGCAGCATGTCGAGCGCGCCCGCATGGGTGGGGCTTCTTGTCGGGATCCCCTATCTCGCCGCCGCGCTGGCCGTCGGCGCCGTGTGGCTCGCCGTTTTTTTGCGGCGCCGTTGCAAAAACAAGAGAAATATGCGATCATCAGACCATGAATGACTTGGGAGAAACGCTTTGGCGGCTCCGCGAACGGGCGGGGCTCTCACAGGAGGCGCTTGCCGAGAAGCTCGGCGTGACGAGGCAGACCGTCTCGAATTGGGAAAACGGGCGCGCGACGCCCGACGCGCACAAGCTCGCGAAGCTCTGCGAAGTGCTCGGCGTGGGGGCGGACGAACTGCTCGGCCTGCCCGCGCGGCCCTCTGCACCCAAACGGAAGTGGCTCATTGCGGCAGCGGCGGCGCTCCTGCTTGCGGCGGTGGCTGCCGTCCTTCTCGCCGTGTTCTCGGGCGGCGGAGAAATGACCTCCACCGTCATCCTCACCCCCGCGTTTCTGTGGAGTGCGCTCGCGGCGGTGGCGGCCGTCTGCGGCGCGGTCTGCCTCGTCCTCTTTTTCCGCAAAAAATGATGGCGTCCCCGCTTCGGACGCCGACCGTACCCCAAAAAACAACAGCGTGGTGCTGCTAATTGATCTTCCGAAGTCCCTTCGGGAGATGATTTTTTATGACGCCGCGGACGCATTTGCCCCAGCCGAGCGGGAATCCTTCGGCGCAGACGACGCACCAACCCTCGGGGAGCACGGCTTCGATCGTCTCGCCGCGGAGGTACTTCTCCGCCGCCGCGCGGGAGAACGAAACTTTCCGCTTCGCCCCCTTCCCGTATGCCATGGCGAGGGCGTGGGCGGGCTTAAAGAACTTGCCGTCCCATTCCCCGAGCTCCACGCCGAGGCGCAAAAGACTTACGCCCTCCAACTCGGGCATGCCCGCGGGCACGAGGAACATGCGGCCGTCTCCGAGGGTGTGCAGCGTCCCCGCGAAGGGCGCCCCGAAGCACTCCGCCCAAAATGCCGAAAAAGCGTGCTCCGCCCGCGCGTTGCGGATGGCGGAAAATGGTTTTTTCGATAACGTCCCCCCGCTTTTTCGTTCGAGCAGGGCGCAGTAGTGCCCCTCGCCGCGGACAAGGTGCGGATAGAGCTTCTTTTCTTCGAGGAGGGAAAATTCGGGGTGCCACGCCAAAAATCCCGCGATCTGCCACTCGTCCTCCTCCTCGGCAAAGGTGCAGGTGGAATAGATCAGCCGTCCGCCGCAGGCGAGCATCGCGGCGGCGTGCTCCAAGATCTCCCTCTGCCGCGCGGCGCAGCGGGCGACGTTCTCCTCGCTCCATTCGGGAATGGCGTTCTCCTCCTTTTTGAACATCCCCTCCCCCGAGCAGGGCGCGTCGACCAAAATCAAGTCGAAATAGGCGGGGAATCTTGCGGCGAGGCTCTCGGGCCGGGCGCTCATCACGGCGCAGTTGGGAATGCCCATGCGCTCGACGTTCTGCGCCAAAACTTTCGCCCGCGCGTAGTTGATCTCATTCGAAAGAAGTACACCGTCCCCCGACATCTGCGCGGCGAGCTGGGTCGTTTTCCCGCCGGGCGCGGCGCAGAGATCGAGCACCCGCGCTTTTGCACAGCCCGCGGCAAGTTCGCCCACCGCCATCGCCGAGGGCTCCTGCAAGTAGTAGAGCCCCGCGAAATGATCGACGTCCGCCCCCGGCTTCTCTTCGCGGATGTAGAAGGCGTTCTTCTCCCAGGGGACGCTCTCCCCGAGCGGGAAAGACGCGCGCGCCGCGAATTCCTCCGCGGAGAGCTTCAGCGTGTTGACGCGCAGCCCCTTCTCGGGCGGTTTCCCGTAAGACGCCAAAAAGGCGGGGAAGTCCGTCCCCAGCCTTTTTTGCATGCGGTCTATGAATTTTTGCGGCAAATTCACGTCAGTTCCTCCCGCAGCGTATCGAGCGGAATGAACGCCGCGCCCTGTTGCATGGCACTCTCGTAGCGCATTCCCCCCTCGCTCCGCGCGATATACACGTTGCAATCGGCGGGATGGGAGGTGTATTTCCCTCCCGAATTGAAGATCGAGGCCACCAGCTTGACCGACATGGGCACATCGGTCTCGACGTCCTTGGCGAAGCAGAACACCTTGCCTTCGAGGGCGCCGCCCTTCTTGCGCCTGTGCATGTATTTATTGACGTAGCGGTAGAATTCCTCGTGGGCGCGGTGATACTCCTCCCGCTCGCGCGCGCGGTCGGCAAGGTACTGCTTGAGCCCCGCCGAGTTCTCCTTGAGGATCCTGTAATCGGCGATCTTCCCGCCGCGGATGCGGTAGCGCGCGATGAGCCCCTTGACGTCCACGCCCTCCCGCTTGCAGAGCGCCTCGCACACGCGCATGGTGGCATAGGCGTCGTCCACCGCCCTGTGCGGGGTGAAGTCGACGGCGAGCGCCTCCGCCATCACGCCCAGCCCCACCTGCCGCGAGAAATCGTGCTCCGTGTTCATCCAGAAGAACTGCGTATCGTGGAATTCGAAGCGGAAGGAAGGGAGCTTGTAGCGCTTTGTCTCGAGGTTCAGATAGTTGACGTCGTTCATCGTCGCATGCCCGAGCACGATGGCGTCCGCGTCCTCGAGCAGGGCTTTGATGCGCTTATATTCGGCGGGAAAGACGGGGTACTTCTTGAAGTCCTCGTATTCATAGGGGAGCACGAGCCCCTCGCCGCCCTTGCGCCCGGTGAGGTGGAACTTCCCCTTGGGGTTGAGCAGGATATCCTCGCGGGCGAGGACATTGAACTTTTCATCGGTGACGACATATCCGAATGCGCACATCTTCGCCACGTTCCTGTATACGCAGGCGCACTCGATGTCAAAAAAGACGTACTTCACTGCTTGGGCACGATCTCCTTGCAGCCCCCCATGTAGGGGCGTAAGACTTCGGGAATATCCACGCTCCCGTCGGCGTGCAGGTGGTTTTCGACGAATGCGATGAGCATGCGGGGCGGTGCGACCACCGTGTTGTTGAGGGTGTGGGCGAACTTGTTGCCGCCCTCGCTCTTGTAGCGGATGCCCAGCCTTCTCGCCTGCGCGTCGGTGAGGTTGGAACACGAACCCACCTCGAAGTATTTCTTCTGGCGGGGCGACCATGCCTCCACGTCCACGCTGCGGTATTTGAGGTCGGCAAGGTCTCCCGAGCAGCACTCAAGGGTGCGGCAGGGAATGCCCATCGAGACGAAGAGCTCGACGGTGTACTTCCACATCTTCTCGTACCACGCTTCGCTCTCCTCGGGCTTGCAGATGACGATCATCTCCTGCTTCTCGAACTGATGGATGCGGTAGATGCCCCGCTCCTCGATGCCGTGCGCGCCCTTCTCCTTGCGGAAGCAGGGCGAATAGCTCGTGAGCGTTAAAGGCAGCTCCTTCTCCTCGAGGGTGGTATTCATGAATCTGCCGATCATGGAGTGTTCGCTCGTGCCGATGAGGTAGAGATCCTCCCCCTCGATCTTATACATCATGCCGTCCATTTCCTCGAAGGACATGACGCCCGAGACGACGTCCGAACGGATCATAAACGGGGGGATGCAGTAGATAAAACCCTTTCCGATCATGAAATCCCGCGCATAGGCGAGCACGGCGGAATGCAGGCGGGCGATATCCCCCGTGAGGTAGTAGAAGCCCTGCCCGCTCGTGCGGCGGGCGCTGTCGATATCGATGCCCGCGAGCTTTTGCAGGATATCGAGATGATAGGGCACCTCGAAATCGGGCACCTTGGGCTCCAAAAAGCGCTCCCGCTCGACGTTCTCCCCGTCGTCCTTTCCGATGGGCGTATCGGGAGAGATCAGGTTGGGGATGCGCATCATGACCGCCTTGAGCTTCGCCTCGACTTCGGGCGTCTCCGCCTCGATCTCGGCAAGGCGGGCGGCGTTTTGCGCCACTTGCTTTTTCACTTCCTCCGCCTCGGCGGACTTCTTTTCGCGCATGAGGCTCCCGATCTGCTTGGAGAGGGCGTTGCGGGAAGCGCGGAGGGCGTCTCCCTCCGTCTGGAGCGCGCGGCGCTTTTCGTCGAGGGCGAGCGCCTCGTCGACGAGCGGAAGTTTGTGCTCCTGGAACTTTTTGCGGATGTTTTCGCGCACGCGCTCGGGTTCGGCGCGCAGCAGTGCGATATCGATCATCTTGCACCTCGGGTCGTTGTTTTCCTCATTATAGCGCATTTTTGCGCAAAAGGCAAGCCGCAACGCCCCCCAATCGCGGCATCCGGCAAAAAAATCGCAAACTTGCCCCCGTTTTTTTGACTTCTCCGCGCATCCGTGATATAATAAGGGAAAAGGAGGAGACATCTTGAACCAGCAATCCCAACCGACGCCCGAAGAGACGCAGGAACCGCAGCCCAAGCAGCGTTTCTCCTCCCGCGTGCTCGGAAGCATCATGCCGAACAAGAAAACGCGCCCCCGCAAGCGGCTCATGAATCGCTTCAAACGCGCAAAGAACATCCCCGACGCGAGCGACGTGGAGCGCTTCCGTCCGCCCCTCGACGAAGGGCTCAGCGAAAAACAGGTGGAGACCCGCTTCTCCCAATTCCTCTTCAACGACGTCAACCGCAAATATACGAAGTCCTACGCGAGCATCTTCTTCGGCAACATCTGCACCTTCTTCAACCTGCTCTGCGTGCTCGTCGCCGTCGCCCTCGCCTATGCGGGCGCGGAGGTCTCGCAGTTCCTCTTCGTGGCGATCTTCGCCGCCAACCTCTTCATCGGCATCTTGCAGGAGCTGCTCGCCAAGCGGCAGATCGATAAACTCTCCTTGCTCATCTCCTCGACCGCCAAAGTCATACGGGGCGGCGTCAAAACGGAGATCCCCGTGAAGGAGATCGTGCTCGACGACGTGCTCATCCTTGAAGCGGGGCAGCAGATCCCCGCCGACTGCATTCTCGCCGACGGCAACGCCGAAGTCAACGAGTCCCTGCTCACGGGCGAATCGGTCCCCGTCAAAAAACAGGTCGGGGAGACCCTCTATGCGGGCTCCTACGTCTCGAGCGGCTCCTGCCGCGTCCGCGCGGACAAAGTGGGCAGCGCGACCTATCTCAACTCCCTCACCTCCAAGGCCAAAAAATATAAGAAGCCGAAATCGGAGATCATGAACTCCATCCGCCTCTTCATCCGCGTGATCGGCGTGCTCATCATCATCGTCGCCGTGCTCATGTTCTGGCGGAATTGGGAGACGATCAAAGACGAGATGATTGCGGCGACGGGCACCGTCGACGCGTGGGAGCGCATCTCCCGCACCATCCAGGCGACGGGCGCCGTCATCATCGGCATGATCCCCTCGGGGCTGCTGCTCCTCACCTCCTTCGCGATGGCGATGGGCGCATGGCGGCTCGCCAAAAAGCGCACCCTCGTGCAGGACATGAACTCCCTCGAAATGCTCGCGCGCGTCAACGTGCTCTGCCTCGATAAGACGGGCACGATCACCGACGGGCGCATGACCGTGAACGACTGCATGATCCTCAACAACTACGTCGACTATTCGCTCGACGAGATCATGGGGAGCATGCTCTCCGCCCTCGACGACAACAACCAAACGTCCATCGCCCTCTACAACCGCTTCGGGCACAGAAACACGCTCTCGCCGACGGCGACCGTCCCCTTCTCCTCCAAGCGCAAGCTCTCCGCCGTGACCTTCGAGGACGTCGGGACCTTCGTGATGGGCGCGCCCGAATTCGTCCTCCGCCCCATGTCGCCCAAGATCGAGAAGATCGTGAAGCAGTATGCGCAGGCGGGGCTCCGCGTGCTCGTCGTCGCCTATTCGCCCAACGCCATCAACGGGGAACGCATCCCCGCGATCCTGCGCCCCGCCGCCATCATCACCCTGGCCGACAACATCCGCGCGGACGCCGTCGAGACCATCAAGTGGTTCCGCGAGAACGATGTGGATATCCGCATCATCTCGGGCGACAACCCCGTGACCGTCTCCGAAGTCGCGCGGCGGGTGGGCGTGAAGGACGCGGGCAAATATATCTCGCTCGACGGGCTCACCGATCTCGAAGTCGAGAACGTCGCCTCGCAGTACACCGTGTTCGGCCGCGTGACGCCCGAGCAGAAGGCAACCCTCGTGAAGGCCCTCAAAAAACAGGGCAGTACCGTCGCAATGACGGGGGACGGCGTCAACGATATCCTCGCCTTGAAGGAGGCGGACTGTGCGATCTCGGTCGCCTCGGGCGCCGAGGCGGCGCGCAACGTGAGCCATCTCGTCCTCATGGACAACAACTTTTTGAACCTCCCGAGCGTCGTCTATGAGGGGCGGCGGGTCATCAACAACATCAAATCCTCCGCCTCCCTCTACATCATGAAAACGCTGTTCATCACGATCCTCGCGTGCATCTGCATCTTCATCGGGCAGACGTACTTCTTCAAGACGAACAACATGCTGCTCTTCGAGATGTTCGTCGCGGCGCTCCCCTCCGCGGTCGTCACGATTTTCCAGCCCAACACGGCGCGCGTCAAAGGGCGATTTATCCCCTACGTCCTCTCGCGAAGTTTCCCGGGCGCCTTCACGCTCATCCTGTGCATCATGGCGGTCTACATCGCCTCGCTGAACCTGCCCGAGGTCTACGGCTTCTCGGGCGATACGCTCGGCGCGATGTATCTTCTGGCGCTGACGTTCGGCGGGCTCGTGATGCTGTTCCGCATCCTGCAACCCTTCAACCTGCTCCGCTTTGCGGTCTACGCGGTCTCGGTGGGGATCTGCATCATCGTGCTCTCCTTCCCCGTGCTCGGCAACCTCGTGTATACGGGCTGGGGGGACATCACGTTTACCTTCCCGCAGCTCCTCTACATCGCATGCGTGCTGCTCGCTGCGTTCCCCGTCTCGGGGGCGCTGGTGCGGGGGTGCGACCTTCTGAACCGCACGAGCGATTAGCCTCCGAAAACCAAAAAAGTGCCACCATGTGGCACTTTTTTTGTGGAAAATTGCGGCGCGGTCACGCTTCGGCGACAAGATGCCACGCCCATGTGGCGCAGTCGCCGAGGGAGGGAAGCGGGAGCCCCGCGTGCATGAGCGTCCCGCCGCCGCAGGTGAGCCCGAGCTCCTCCACGCGGTACTTCTTCGCCCCGTCCAGCCCCGCGAGGCGGATCCTGCGGGGGAAATCCGCGGGGACGGCATGCACCGTCATCCCGACGACGTACGCCGTTTTTTTGTCCTTCGCGACGAGCATCTCCGCAAAATAGTTGCCCGTGAAGGGATCGAGCAGGCGGTAGAGGTCCCCCGTCTGCACGAGCGCCGCGACGCGCCGATAGGCCGCGATCTGCGCCCTGACGGCCTCGCGCTCCTTTTCGGTGAGTTTGCCGAGGTCGAGCTCGTAGCCCGTCGCGCCGAGCGAGGCAATGTGCCCGCGGGAGGAAAAAGGCGTCACGCGGCCCGTCTGGTGGTTGGGACAGGCGGAGACGTGGCAGCTCATCGCCGAGACGGGATAGGCATAGGACGTCCCCCATTGAATGCCCGCGCGGGAGAGGCTGTCGGTGTTGTCGCTCGTCCAGATCTGCGGGAAATAGGCGAGCATGCCCGCGTCGAACCTGCCGCCGCCCCCCGAACAGCCCTCGAAAAAGACTTCGGGGAAGTCCTCCGTGAGGCGCCGCGCGAGGGCGTAGACGCCGAGCATGTAGCGGTGTTGCAGTTCCCCCTGCCGCGCGGCGGGAAGTCCCTCCGAGAAGAACTCCGTCATGTGGCGGTTCATATCCCACTTCACATAGGAGATCTCGTGGGCGCGGAGGATCGCCGCGACCTGCGCATAGACGCATTCCACGACTTCGGGACGGGAGAAATCGAGAATGTATTGGTTGCGCCCCGTGCAGCGCGGCGCCCTGCCGATCGCGTAATCGGGGTGGGCGCGGTAGAGATCGGAATCCTCGGAGACCATCTCGGGCTCGAACCAAATCCCGAAGCGCATGCCGTGCGCCTTGCACCGCGCGACGAGGGGCGCGAGCCCGCCCTCGAGCTTTTTGAGGTTGACGTACCAATCGCCCAGCCCTGTCGTATCGCTGTCCCGCTTGCCGAACCAACCGTCGTCGAGCACGAAGGTGTCGACGCCGAGCGGGGCGGCCGCGTCGATGAGGGCAAGGAGCTTCCCGCGGTCGAAATCGAAGTAGGTCGCCTCCCAATTATTGGCGACGATGGGGCGGGGCATATGCAGATATTTCTCCGCGATGACGCTCGAACGCAGGAAGTCCGCGAGGGCGCGGGACATGCCGCCGAAGCCCGAATTTGTGTAACAAAGGGCGACCTGTGGTGTATAAAACGCTTCGCCCACCCCGAGCTGCCAAGAAAAGTTGGTGTCGTCGACGCCCCCTGCGATGCGGACGGTCTCCGTCTGCGACCGCTCCGCGACGAGCGTGAAGGAGCCGCTGTAAAGCAGCTCGAAGCCGTAGACCTCCCCCGTCTCCTCACCCGCGCCCTGCGCATAGAGCGCGAGGAAGGGATTCATCTGGTGGGAAGAGGCGCCCCTGCGGGAGCCGACGGAGAGCGCCCCGTGGCCGAGCGGCCGCTTCTCGGGCGTGCGCTCCGCGGCGTGCCGCCCGTGTAGAACGAGCGTCCCGTAGTCACCCGCGGGAAGATCGACCGAGAAGGAATAAGCCCGTTTTATCGATATACGCTCCCCCGCTTCGATCTTCGCCCAGCGCACGAGCACCGCATCAAAGACGGCGTAGAATAGCGCAATGCGGACCTTCGCGCAGGCGTCCTCCAAATAGATTGTGAGCAGTTCGCCGCCCCGCGCCGCGGGGAGCCCCTGCGGCAGTTCGCCGCCGAGCGCATAGCCCGCATAGCGGAACCGGCTCGCGATCCCGCCGTCGGAACGGGTATACATCGCCGACGGGGTGCGAAAATCGCCCTGCCCGTAGCCCGCATACTCCTGCGGCGACGTATCGAGAGAGAAAATCTTCGCGTCGGGCGGAACGGGCGCAAAGCTGAGCTCCCGCGCCGCGGCGAGATAGCCGAGGTCGTCCTCCCCGACGGGCGCGCCGAAGTGCAGGTGCTCGAGGTAGCCCCATTCGTTCACCCGCATGACGTAGCTATACGTTTTTCCCTGCAAATAAAAGGTATTGTTTTTGTGTAGGATCATTCTGCGTCCCCGCTTTGATAGATGATTTTTTGCTCGAAGCTCGCGCGCTCTCCCCGTTTCAGGCAGACCACGCCCGCCTTTTCGCGGAATTCCGCATGCTCTCCCGCACGGTCGGGCAGGGTCAGCCACGGCTCGATGCAGATCATGTTCGCGCCCTCCGGGCGCCACAGAAGGAGGTGCGGAAAGCCCGCAAACCCGATCTCGGCGCGCACGCCCCGCTTTGCCGAACACAGCGTGACGCTCCGCGAGCGCAGATCCCCGAAAATGACGGTACGCCCCTCCGCAAGACCCTGTTCGGGGAGCGGAAAGACCTTCCCGCCGCCGTAGTTTACGCGCTCGCCCGTAAGCCGCCCCGCCCCGTCGTGCACGAGCGCGGAGAACTCTTCTGCCTGCGGAAAGACGAGCATGTGGTCGAACACGTTCCCGAAGAGGCGGTAGGATGTGTGCATGCCGCACGAGAAGGGCAGCTCTGCGCCGCGGCAGACGACCTCATAGCGCGTCGTGAGCGCGCTGCCCGCTATGGTATAGGTGACATAGAGGGCGAACGGAAAGGGAAAGATCTGCAGCGTCTCCCCGCTTTCCCGCAAAAAGAAGCGCAGAAAGTTCTCGCCCTGCCCGTCGAGCGCGAACTGCATCCGCCGCGCAAACCCGTGGCGGGGCATGGCGTAGTCGGCGCCGCCGAGCCGCATGCCGCAGTTGCCGCAGACGGGGAAAAGCACGGGGGCATGCCCCGCCCAGGCGCCGTTTTCGTTCTGCCAGAGCTGCTCCCTGCCCGAGAGCTTCACGCTGACGAGCTCGGCGCCCAACGTATCGGCTTCCACCTTCAAGTCGTCGTTTTTGATCGTGTATCGCATAGTCCCCCGAAAAAACGCACCCGAGGGGCGCTCGGGTGCAAAAATATGGTCGGAAAGTCCCCCGTTCAGTTTTCGTGGACGAGAACGCGCTCCCCGCCGCTCAGGCGGGATTCCTCCGCCGCAAACGCCATAAGATGGCTCTCGATGGACGCCGCGAGGGAAGTCGCCTCCGTCTCATTGCCCGAAAGCACTTCGTAGAGCATCTTGCACAGCCCCGCGTCGCCGCCGCCGTGCCCGCTCGCCACCGCGCCGAGGTCGGAGATGCGGAACGTCTCCTCCTTGCCGCCGAAGGGGCAGAAGCGCACGGTATCGGCGAGCTCATCGAGGACGATCTCCCCGAGCGTGCCGTGGAAGCGCATGATCCTGCCGCAGCCCGCGGTGAAGCCCATCATCGTGAGCGACGCCTTCACGCCGTTCTCGAAGGCGATCTCGACGATCTGGTGGTCCACGACGTCGTTATCGCAGGCAAAGACGCACCGCCCGTAAGGCCCCGCTTCGAGCGCCTCGTAGAGCGCCTGTTCGGTGAGCGGATAGGCGGACGTGATCTGGATGTGGGGCCAGACCGAGGGCAGACAGCCGCCCTCTTTCCATGTGTCGATGTAGATGCGCTTCGCGCTGTAAGGGCAGGTCTCGATGAGCGGGCAGCACAGGCAGCGCTTTGCCGCATGCGCGGGGGCGTTCCCGCACTTGAAGTAGGCGAGATCGCCGACGGAGGCGACGCTCTTTGCGCGGGACCCCGCATAGTACTGCAAGAGATCGAGGTCGTGGCAGCACTTCGCGAGGATCATGGGCGCGGTCTCTTCGCGGCGGCGCCAATTCCCGCGGACATAGCTGTGCGCAACGTGCCAATAGGCGACCTGCTCGAGCGCCTGGATCTCGATGAGCTGCCCGATCTTCCCCGCGCGGAGGAGTTCATCCACACACACGAAGGCGGGCGCATAGCGCAGGACGTGGCAGACGAGCACCTTGCCGCCGCTGCGCTTCTGTGCCGCAAGGAGCGCCTCGCACTCCTCGCGGGAATCGGAGATGGGCTTTTCAAGGAGCAGGTCGTAGCCGAGTTCCAGCCCGCGGATGCCCTGCCGCACATGGTCGCGGTCCATCGTCGCGACGACGAGCACGTCCGCGCGCCTCTTTGCGAAGAATTCCTCCTCATCGGAGAACGTCTCTCCGCCGAAGCGGGCGCCGTAGTAGGCGAGGCGATCGGGATCGCGGTCGCAGAGCGCCGCGACCGTGAACTTCCCGCTCTCGGTGAGAAGATTTCCATAGGTCTCCCCGCCGCGGTTGCCGCAGCCGAGGATCGCCACCGTAAACTTTTTCATTCTGCCGCCTCTTTTTCCGCGGCGAAGCCTTCATGGCTCTCCACGACGCCGACGAACATCCGCGTGATGTTCTGCGGGCGGGTGATCGCGCCGCCGATGATGACATGCCGCGCGCCCGCGTCGAGCACATCGCGGAGCGCCGCAAAGCTCGTGATGCCGCCCTCGGCGACGACCACGGAATCTTTGATGTTCTCCATGAGCAGACGGCAAAATGCCGCGTCGGGGATCTGAATGTCCTTGGTCTCTTCGGTGTAGCTGCGTAGCGTCGTCGAGATGTAGTCGAAGCCGAGCGCTTCGGCGTTTTTCGCCTCCTCGAAGGTGGCAATGTCCGCCATGATCTCCTTGTCGCAGTGGTCGCGCACATACTTCACGAGCGTCTCAAGCGAAGCCCCCGCGGGGCGCTTCCGCAGCGTCGCGTCCATCGCGATGACGTCGCACTTGGATTCGATGAGCGCCTTGATCTCCTTGAGCGTGGGCGTGATATAGACGGGGGAATCCGCATAGTCGCGCTTGATGAGTCCGATGATGGGAAGGGTGCCGTCGAGATGACGGTAGATCCCGTTGATGTCGCGTACGGTGTTCGCGCGGATGCCGACGGCGCCGCCGAGTTTTGCCGCGACTGCCATTTTCGGGATGGTGTCGCCGCCGTAGAGCGGTTCATCCTTCAATGCCTGGCAAGAAACGACCAAGCCTCTCGGTAAAACTTTCTTCATATAGACCAAACCTTCCTTGTCTTTTTCGCGTGAGCATTTGCGCGCGCTCTGTGCGGGAGCGCGGACATTTTTTCATTGGTGGAGCGCGGTCTTATCCGCGTTTTGCATTGCTGAACCCTTCGCGGAACGCCTCCCACGTCTGCCCGAGGTCGGAATAATCCTCGCCCTTATCGCCCGTGCCCGCATCGGTGAAGCGGAAACGGTTGGAGACGAGCTCGCCCGCGTAGTCGTTGCAGTTGAACCAGATGAGCCCCTTGATCTGCTTGACGTAGGGTGCGGGATCCTCGGCGTTGAGCTCCTCGAACATCCCCTTCACCCACTCCGCCTGCGCGGCGGCGTTCCTGCCGATCTTGCCCGAAGCCGCCCCGCCCGAGCCGCATGCGAATTCGCCGACGATCATGCTCCATTCGCCGAAATAGGGGCGGTTTTTCTCATACAGGGTGGCGTAATGCTGCCGGAATGTGACGAGCTGGCGCATCGCGTCGCCCGTGTAGTTGTTGGCCTCGTAGCTCGTGCCCCCGAGCAGTTGCACGCAGTCGGTGCCGGGGAAGTAACAGAGGTCCTCCCCCCAGCCCGAGAACGGGCAGGACCGCGCGATGGGATTCCAGACCCAGATCACGTTGTCGACGCCGTTTTTCAAAAAGATCTCGTAGAGCCGCCGCCAAGTCATCGTGAAGATGTCGGGGTCGAGCAAAGTCATGATGCCCGAGTAACTCGTCCAGTCCGAATTCATCTCGTTGTTGAGGCGGAACATCACGGGCTTTGCGTAGGCCTTGATGTCGCGGGCGAGGCGGGTGAAGTAGTCGTCGTACCTGCCGCGCATGATATCGAACATGGGCGTGAGTTCTTCGTCGACGAGGTTGTTGTTCGTCGTGTATTGGAAGGTGAACTCGAGGGTGGGCCTCTCATCGAAGCCGCTCCCATGGGCGAGCGCGATGCTCATATCCACGGGATAATAGTGCGGGACGCGCGTTTTATCGCCCCACGCCCCCCTGCCAAGGTGGGTGTACGTCATGTAGACATCGTACTTTTTTCCGCCCCAGACCTTCTCTTCGATGAACTTCTGCATCGCGACGCTGTTGCGGTAGAATTTATCGTAATTCCCGCCGCCCGCGTGCAGGCTCTCTTCCTCGCCCGGCATCGAATAACTGAACACGCCCCAGCTCTTTTGGGTCTGCGTCGTGAACTTGCGGAAGAAATCCCGCGTCTCTTCGCTCCAATGCGGGTCCTCCTTCGCGGCGCCCGGGGCGAAGTAATTCTTTGCCGTGCCCGTGCCCGCGAACTGCGTGTAGCTCATCACGATCCCGTCCATCACGGCGGCGCGGTCCTCTTTGGACTTCATCACGAACAGCCCGAAGAAGGCGAGCTCGCCCTGCTTGCGGATGATCCCGATGTTGTAGTAAGGGCGCTCGATGCCCTCCGCGTCGTCGATGCGGATATCGAAGCGGAAGATCTCGTAGCCCTTCCGCATCGCCGTGTTTCCCTCCTTCACGGTGGGGTACGGGCGGGTGCCGTCGGACGTGCCGTCCGCGCCCACGGGGGTGATCCCGAAGCCGAGACGGTCGGCGTTCAGAAGGGTCAGCCCCTGGTTTTTGTAGTACGCGGGATTCACGAGGTGGCGGATCGTCCATTCGTTGATGTGGATGAACCACCCGTTCTCGAGGTCGGTGTAGGGATTCTTGGTCTCCGCCGAGGCCGTGAGGACGCTGTCGCCGAAGCGGTACTGCGTGCGGTAGGCGGCGAGCGTGTAGTCGACGGCGACCTCTTCGGCGGGGACCGTGAACGCCATGCCCGCGGCAAGGTCGATGAACCGCGCCGCGCCGCCCGCGTAGAATTCGAGCTTGGTATCCTTGCCCGTCTGCGCGGCATAGGCGCCGTCGGAGAAGCACCTTGCGGCCGCGGGAACGCCCGAGAAGCCGTTTGCGGGGTCTGCCGCCGCGCCGCCCGCGCACGCCCACAGGCGCCCGAGGACGGCGGGATCGGTGATACGGTCGTACTGTTTCATCTTCGCCCCTCCCGGCATCCCGTCAGGCGCGCGCCGCTTCGGCGGCGAAGCCGTCGCGGAAGGCCTGCCACGTCGCTGCGAGGTCGCTGTAATCCTCGCCCGGACGGACGAGCGGATCATTGGGCGCGTTGGCGAATTTCAGGCGGTTGGTGATGCCGAATTTGCCCGTGCCGCCGTAGTCGTTGCAGTTGAACCAGATGAGGCCCTTGATCTGCTTGACGTAATCGGCGGGGTTCTCGGCGTTGAGCTCATCGAACATGCCCTTCACCCATGCAGCCTGTTCGGCACGGTTCCTGCCGAGTTCGCCCGTGGCGTCGCCGCCCGAGCCGCACGCGAATTCGCCGATGATCATGCTCCATTCGGAGAAGAACGGCTTGTTCTTGGCGTAGAGGTTGCTGTAATACGTCTTGAAGGACTTGATCTGCGAAGCGACGTCGCCGTTGTAGTTGTTGAACTCATAGCACGTTCCGCCGAGCAGCTGCACATAGTCCACGCCCGGGAAGTAGGCGAGGTCCTCGCCCCAGCCCGAATACGGCGCCGAGTCCGCGATGGGGTTCCACACCCAGATCACGTTGTCGCAGCCCTGTTCGATGAAGATGTTGTAGAGGCGGATCCACGTTGCGGTAAAGATATCGGGATCGAGCAGGTTCATCATGCCCGAGTAACTCGTCCAGTCGGTGTTCATCTCGTTGTTGAGACGGAACATCACGGGCTTTGCGTAGGCCTTGATATCGTCGCCGAGGCGCCTGAAATATTCATCGTATTTGCCGCGCATGATATCGAAGAGCGGCGTGATCTCCTCGTCGACGAGGTTGTTGTTGGAGGTGAATTGGTAGGTGAATTCGAGCACGGGATTCCCGTCGAATCCGTTGCCGTGGGCGAGCGCGATGCTCATATCCACGGGGTAGTAGTGGTGATTGCCCGAGACGGCCGCGTAGTTGGAGCCCCAGCCGAGGTGGGTATACGTCATGTAAATATCGTACTTCTTGCCGCCCCAGACTTCATCTTCGATATACTGCTGGATCATACGGCTGCTGTTCAGATATCTGTCGTAATCTTCCTGCCCGGGATGCAGTTTGGAGGCTTCGCCGGGCATCGAATAACTGAACACGCCCCAGCTCTTCTTGGACTGCGTGGTGAACTTACGGAAGAAGTTCAGGGTCTCTTCGTTCCAGTGCGGGTCCTCCTTCGCGGCGCCCGGTTTGAAGTAGTTGCGCTGCAAACCCTTCGAGGAGATGGGCTTCCAGCTCATCATGATCTTATCCATCATCTCGGACCGGTCGGTCGCGGATTTCAGCACGAAGAGGCTGAAGAACTTCGCGTCGTCCTTCTGGTGGATGAGCCCGATGTGATAGAAGGGGCGGGTGATGTCGCCCGGGTCGTTGATCTGGATATCGAAGCGGTAGATCTCGTAGCCGGGGCGCATCTTCGTGTTGCCTTCCTTCACGGTGGGATAGGCGCGGGTGCCGTCCGAAGTTTTGGTGACGGGATCGACGGGCGTGATCTCGAAGCCGAGGTCGTCCTCGTTGAGGAGGGTGAGATTCTGGTTGTCGTAGTATTTCATGTTGACGAGGTGGCGGATCGCCCACTCGTTGACATAGACATACCAGCCGTCGGACATGTTCGTGTAGGGGTTTTTGGACTCCGCCGAAGCGGTGAGGATGCAGTCGCCGAATTCATACTGCACGCGGTAATCGGCGATGGTGTAGTCCACGTTGAGGGGCTCGCTCGTGGGGATGGTGAACTCCATGCCCGCCGAGACGTTGACGATGCGCGCCGCTTGCTCGTTGTAGAGCTCGAAGCGGATATCCTGCCGCGAACCGATCTTGGTGAACGACTTCACATAGTTGCCGTTGACGAAAAATCTCCCGCCCGTGATATCCGCAGCCGTTTCGAAACCGTTCTCCTTATCGACGAGCGCGTTCTTGTTGTAGAGGTCGTTGAACACATATTCGAAGGTGGCGTTATCGGTCTGGATCTCATCCCCCGCGACCTCGAGCGTGGCGTCGCCGGGCGTGGGACCGGGGTCGGGGTCGGGGTCGGGGCCGGGACCGGGCGTATTGGGATCCGTGCATCCGACGAGGCAGGTCGCACCGAGCATGCAGATGCCGAGAAGCGCTGCAAGAAATTTCTTCATGTTTTTACTCCTTGATTTTTTATCGCTTGCCTTGCGGCAAATTTCCGTGGTTTATGCGACGGTGACGTCGATAAGCTCGCTGTAAAGCCCGAAAACCGTGCCGTCCTGCGCCTTTTGTTTGAGGTAATACAGCACTTTCGCGGTGCCCTCGCCCTCGGAGACGACGATGATCTCGCACTCCTGTTCGAGTTTCCAGCCGTTGTACGTCGTGCAGGGCGCCATGACCTTGCCCGCTTCGAGCTCGGCCTCGGTGAGCTGCGTCTTGCCCTCGATGGTCTTTACGAGCATCGCGCATTGCTCGGCGGCGTTGGTCGTCGCGATGTTCGCCTTGTAGGTGAAGTGCGAGGTATCCTCGAACGTCCACGTGTTCTGCGTGTAGCCGCGGGCGAGGAAGTTCTGCGCCGTCGTGTTGGTGGAGGTGCCCATCATCTCATCCAGCCCGACGTTGAAGCTGCGGATGTGCTTGATCTTTCCGCCGATGTTCGTCATGGCTACGTCCGTCCCGTGCCAGCCCTTTTGGTTGAGCGCGCTCTCCTTGCCCGAAGTCGCGGCGCCGAGGGTGGCGCAGGGGATCTCGGGCAGCACGCGGCGCATCTCCTCGGCGAAGGGACCGTAGAAGGTGATCGTGAACCAATGCCCCTTGATCTCGGGATATTTCTCCATGGTCTCCTTCAACACTTCGATGGCTTTGAGCTCGTCGACGGCCTTTGCCGAGCCGGCGTCGAGCTTGAGCTCGACGATGAGGATGACCCCCGTGCGCGCCATCGTCGTGACGATCTCGTCGAGCGAGGCGAAGCTGTCGCCGTACTTCTGCGAGTAGTTGTTGAGCTGCATCTTCTGCAACTGCGCGTAGGTGGCGTTGATGAACTGCCCCGCCGAGCCCGTGACGCGGTGGACGTCCGAATCGTGCCCGCTGACGATGCGCTGATCGGCCGTGATCTGGATATCGATCTCGGCGTGCGTCGCGCCCTCGTTGGCGGACGCCATGATGCCCGTGAGGGATTGCTCGTTGGCGTAGCTCGTGATGCCGCGGTGCGCCGCGATGAACTGCGCCCGCGCGAAGCCGTCCTTTTGGAAGGGCTTCACGGCGTCGAGGAGCGTCGTGCGGTCCTTGGCGACGACGCCGTAGCACCCCGCCGCGATCGCCGCGACCCCCTCTTCCGCGTTCTCGACGTACGCCCAGCAGACCTTGGTGAGCGCCTCGACGTATTCCGCCGCGACGGGAAGATTTTCATCCGATCCGTCGTACATGAGGATGTTGCAGCCCGCCTTGTTCGCCGCGCCCACGTGGTCCCATTCGGCGTAGCGGTCCGCGGAGAGCTTGGTCGCCGTGAGGTCGTAGACGGTGTTCACGAGGTAGCCCGCTTCGTCGGCGTAGATCTTCTCGATGACCGAGATGTCGTCGGAGACCGCCATCATATCCGAGATGGCGTAGGTCGTTTTGAGCCAGCCGAGGAAGGGCTCTACCGTCGTCCCGTCGAGGCGGACGATGGGGATGAATCTGTTTTTGAGATAGGTATCGTAAAACGAGGCGAGCGTGGAGGTCTTGCCCCCGACCGTCACGTTCATCTTGCTGTCGGGCGTGAGGATCGCCGAAGCGGGGCGGGGATCTTTCGCCTCTAAATCGGCCGTATCCTGCGGCTCGACGACGAGCGTGGGCTCGATCTTGAGCTTGCTGCCCGGGGAGACGACGTTAAAATATGCCGTGTTGCTCTGTCCCGCCGCCACCGCCGTCTCGGGCGGGAGCGCGGTCATGGCGACCGCCGCGGCGAGCAGGACCGCCGCACTTGCGATGCAGAATAGTTTCTTCATCTTCTTCCCTCCTTGTTTACTTGCCGACGATGAGCTTGAAGCTCGCCCTGTATCCGCCGAACTCGACGGAGATCGTGCACTCCCCTCTGTTCTCCGCCTTCACGCGGACGAGGAGCCCCTGCGCTTCGACGGTGCCGATCGTCTCATCCGAAGAGGACCACACGGGTTCGCCCTGCGCGGTCCCGTCGAAATAGGCGCGGACCGAGGCGGTGACGCCCTTCTTCAACACGAGCTTGCCGAGGGGCAGATTGATCTCGAGCGGGGAAGCCTCCACCGTGACGACGCACTCCGCGATCGCCTCGTCGCCCTTGTAGAGGGTGACCGTCGCCGTGCCGACGCTCTTCGCCGTGACAACGGCCGTCGCGCCGTCCGTTTCGAGCGTGAGGACGGATTTCTCCGAGACCTCCCAGTCGACGTCGTCGCCCGTGACGTTCGCGTTGAGGGTGTATTGCTGGCCCACGGTGAGCTTGAGCTCGGTCTCCTCGAGCGGAGGCGCCGAGGGACCCGTAGACACGCACGCCGCCGCGATCAGGCAGACCATGCAGACGATTGCCGTCAGCAGAAATGTAAACCGCTTCTTCATGGTTTCCTCCTTATGTCTTGTTGTTTATGCCTCTTTGGGGATGACATAGATCTTATCCTGTTCGATGCGCAGCACGCGGAACGAGGTATTCAGCTTGTTTTTGCGGGTGAAGCAATCCCTGTGGTTCCAGCCGAGCGCGATGGAATTGCCGAAGTCGTCGGTGAAATCCCAGCTGCCCTCCCCCGCGACGAGGAAGGTGAGTTCCTCGTATTTCGTGAGGTCGTTGCCGACGTCCGTGCACAGCCGCCCGCCCTTGAGGTTGAGCGCCACGCAGGTGTTGTCGCGCATGAACACGGGGATATGGTCGTGTTTTAAGGGGATCTCGTGCCAGCCGCCGCCGAACACGTTGCCCGTGTAGAGATCGTACCACCGCCCCCGCGGGAGATAGACCTTGCGGGTCGCCGTGAAGTCTTTGAGGACGGGGGCGACGAGGAGCGACGGCCCGAGCATGAATTCGTCCTCGACGCCGTAGACCGCTTCGTCCTCGGGGAATTCGAGCACGAGGTGCCGCATCATGGGCACGCCCGTCTTGGCGGAATCCCGCATCAGGCTGTAAAAATAGGGGTTGAGGTTGTAGTGCAGGAAGAATTGCAGGCGCAGAAGACCGAGCAGGCTCTCATTCTTGTGGAAGGCGGCGATATTCCACGGGCTGCGGTCGTTGATCTGCCATGCGCCCGTAAAATCGCACCTGCCGTTGGAGACGGGATCGCTGTGCCACTGCATCACGGGGACGAACGCCGCCGCCTGCACGGCGCGGAGATACAGCTCCTCCGTGGGGAGATATCCCGAGAAGCCCGAAATATCGAAGCCCCAGCAGTTGACGCCGCAGATGCCCGCGGAGAGCCCCGCTTTGAGCACCGCCGCGAACTCCGCCCACGTGGACTCCTGATCGCCCGCCCAGAGGACCGAGCAGGTCGGGAGCAGCGGGCCACCCGCGCGGGAGAACACGACGCCCTTCTCCCCCACGAAGTCGGCAAACGCCTTGGCGTAGAGATCGGGATAGCGGTTCTGCCCCTCGAGCCCCGTCGTGCCGTCCGCAAACTTCACGGTGGGATCGTGGATGAACTCGCCGCCGTCGGTCTTGAAGCCGTCGATGCCGACTTCCTTGAGATATTCGAAGCGCCCGAACCAGAACTTCGTCGCCTCCTCGCCCGTGAAATCGGGCACCATGCTGCCGATGCACCATGTGTGCGGGATCTCGTAGGGCGTGCCGTCCGCGTTCATCACGCAGTAGCCCTTTTGCTTGACGTATTCATCCTCTTTGAGGCAGAGCTCGGCGTTGCACTTCGTTTGGAGATCTTCCTTCTGCGCGTAGATGGGAACGACCCAGAGGAGCACCTTGATGCCGTCGGCATGGAGATCGGAGACGAGCTGCTTGGGATCGCTCCACGGCGCCGCGAAGTTCATCTCGTAGTAGGGCACCGCGAAGTCCTCCTTCTCGGGCACCGAACAGCTGTGGAAGAGGTAGTGCGTCGTGAGGTCGCTCCACGGCTCGATGACGAGCACGCTGTGCGGGAAGTTGTGCTTCTTGGTGAGGAGGCGCTGCTCCTCGACCTCCGCTTGCGTATGCCAGCGGTTGCCGCTCATCCAGGCGCCGAGCGCCCACTTGGGGAAAATGCGGGGCCTGCCTGCGAGCTTACGGAATTCGCCGAGGATCTCCTTGGGGGTCCCCTCGAAATACCACACGTCCGCCTGTTCGCCGCGGCTGCCCGCGGGGAAAGAGATGGTCAGCTCGCCGCGGGTACGGAAGTCGAAGTCCACTTCGACGTAAGTATCCACATAGATGCCGAACCCGTCGGGCGTGAGGAAAAACGGGACAGAGTAGTATGTAAATTCCCCTTGGCGGAAACATTTCTCCCGCACGCACGCGCGAACGAAATTCCCCTTCTGGTTGACGGTATCGAACTTCTCGCCGAAGCCGAACACCGCGCGGTATTCGCGGGACAGCGTGAGCGTAAACCCGCCGTCCTGTGTGCGTTTGATGTGTTTCGCGTTGATTTTCTTCATAAATTTCACCGTTTGAGCTGGAGGACGAGATCGATCTCGAAGGTCCTGTTCCACGGGCTCGAGACGTCGACGTCCGCGACGAGCGCCGCCAGCGAGGGATACTTCTCCCCCATGTAGCGCATGAGTTCCTCTTTCGCCGCCTGCACGCATTTGCCGCGCGGGCCGTCGAGCACGAACACCGTGCATCCGTTCGCGGGCACGGCGTGGATATCCGTCCACGTCCGCGCGTGCGAGCAATAGCCGACGTCGTCGTAGTAGCGGTGCAAGAGGAAATAGCGGTTGCCCGCGTCGTCGTGCCCCGCCAGATACAGGCAGGATTCGCAGATGACCGTCCCGAGCGTGTTGGAGGAAGTGTTCCAACCCGCATAGGCGTGGATCTTGAGCAGCAATCCGCGGTCGCGGAGCAGTTCGCAGAGCTCGAGATCGTTGTGGGTGGGATAGGCGACGTCCGCCACCGCCACCACTTTGCCGAGGGAGAGCGCATACTCGATCTCCTCAATGTATTCGGCAAGGCTGCGCTCGACATCGTAGGCGGCCGTCAGCTGCTCGAAGGTGCCCTCGTAGAACATCTCGGAGCCGATATTCACGGCGAGCAGGATATCGGCCTCGGGGAGGCTGTATACCCTTCTGCAACCCGCCGCGCGGATCTGGCATTTGACGGTCGCGTCGATGGAGCGGTCCTCAAACGACGGGGTGACGAACTGCCCCTGCGCCGAGGCATAGTAGACGTAAACTTTGGGGGTCTCCCCGCGCATCTCGTTCACGGCGCGGGCGAGCATGGTCATGCCCGTATCGTCCGCCGCGGGATACACGGGAACGGTGAGCTGCAAACCGTGCTCCTTCAAATAGCGGATGACGCGCTGGCGGTCGAGCGAGGTGAAGCCGTAGGGGGCGCTGTCGTCCTGCGGGACGATGAACCCGTCCACGATCCCCTCTCCGACGAGCCCGAGCGTGTGGAAGAGCACTTGCAGGTTGGTCTCCCGCCGCGCCGTGTAGTCAAGGAGCGCCTCGGGCGGGATGATGTTTTGCACGGCCTCGTAGTCCGCCCGCTCCTCCTCGGTGAGGATGCCCAGCCGCTCCTTGTGGAGATACCGCCCGTAGCGGTGGATCTCCGCGCCGCACACGCCGTAGTAATCGGGCTCTTCGTCGGCATTGGTGAAGCGGGGGCAGCGCATCACGGTCTGGAACGCGTAGATCTTGAGCGCGGGATGCGCCGCGCGGAGTTTGCGCAGAAGGTCCACCCGCGCGCACAGCGTCTGCTCCGTCTCGCAGTGGAGGCGGGAGGGAATAAGCCCGCCGTAGACGAGCGTATCCATTGCGAGGATGAGGATATCCGCCTCCCCCGCGTTTTCCTCGAGCCATGCGGCGAGTTTTCCGACGTCCGCAGGGCGTTTTTTGCGCCCCATGTACGCATACGGCGCCATTGTGAGCTCGAAGTCCGCGCGCGGCATGATCGCGGGGAAGCGATAGTTGCACGGGCGCTCGTCGAGCGGGATCATGAGGATCTTTTTCATATCAACCTTTCACGGAGCCGATCTGCAGCCCGCCCTTGATGTACCGCACGACATAGGGATACATGCAGAGGATGGGAATGATGCTGAGGATCATCATCGCGGCGCGCACGTTCTCGAAGTTCTGCTGCATCCAGCCATCGTTCTTGAATTCGGCGAGGCTTCTGTTCATGAAGTAGTAGATGTAGTAGGCGAGAGGCATCTGCGAGACGCTCGAGGGCGAATCGTGGATGAAGAGCAGCGCCGAGCCGTAGCCGTTCCACGTGCCGACGATCGTAAAGAAGCAGCAGCTCCCGATGATGGGCAGCGACATGGGAATGATGATGCGGAAGAAGAGCTGCCATTCGCTGGCGCCGTCGAGCCGCGCCGCCTCCTCGATATCCGCGGGGATGCCCTCGAAAAACGTCTTGAAATAGAGCAGGTGGGTGACGTTGCTGATCGAGATGAGAACGACCGACCACAGGCTGTCGATGAGGTGGAAGGTGTTCATGAGCAGGTAGATCGGCATGATGCCCGCCGAGAAGAGCATCGTGATGATGAAGTACATCATGATGCCGCTGCGGAAGGGGCAATCGGACTTGGAGAGCGGGTATGCCGCCATCGCTTCGACGAGGTTGGAGCCGATCGTGATGATGAGCGTGATGAGCACGGAGTTGCCGAAGGCGCGCCAAAAGTCCGCCGCTCCCTTGCCGAACAGCACATACTCGAACGATTTGAGCGAGAACACTTTGGGGACCAGCACGATGTCGAGATTGAATGCGCCGTTGTTGAAGGCGAGCGAGAAATATTGCAGAAGCGGAAGCACGATGATGACGACGCCCGCGAGCAGGAGCACGATGTTGAGCACGGAGAGCGAAGTATCGAGCACGCTCTCGCGGATGTGGTTGGGATCGCGCAGGAAGAGCCCCTTGCGCTTGGGGGGATCCTCCGTCTCGGCGTCCATCCGTACCCAAATGGAATTGCGGATGGGGAAATACAGCCAAAGCACGAGCGCCGCCCCGCCGAGGAGCAACACGCCCATCCACCAGATCTTGCCGAACAGCACGAAGATCGAGATCGCGACGGCGACGAGCAACGCCGCGAGCAGCGGGATCAGGATGCGGAACAGGAGCAAAAGGACGGGGAGTGTAGTATTTCTTTCATACTTTTTCGTCATTTCCGTGCCCTCCTTACCAAAGCCCGCGCTTGAGCGTTTTGGTGGTGATCTTGTTGCCGATGAGCATCAGGGCGAGCGCGATCGCGCCGTTGACGACGCCGACCGCCGTCGCGAACGGGATGTCGTCCGCGCCGTGCCCGATGGAAATGTTGTAGATGTAGGTATCGAGCGTGATCTGCGAATCGATGAGATCGGTGCTCGCCTTCATCATCGTCCAGACCTGCTCGAAGCCGACCGACATCATGCCCGAAATGTTGAGTACGAGCGTGAGCGCGATCGTCGGGATGATCGAAGGAATGGTGAGGTACCACATCTTCTGCAAGCGGTTGGCGCCCTCGAGCGTCGCCGATTCGTAGTACGTCTTATCGATCGACGCGATCGCGGAATAGTAGAGGATGCACCCCCATCCCGCGCCCTTCCATGCGGAGAGGAAGATGACGAGCGTCTTGAACCACGAGGATTCCCGCATGAGGTTGCCCGTGAACCTGCCGATGAGCCCGAAGTCCGTGGCGAACATGCCCGACCAAATGCCGATGACGATCGCCCACGAGAGGAAGTTCGGGATCGTGATGATGATGAGGATCACTTTCGCAAACGTCTGCGATTTGAGCTCGGAGAGCATCACCGCGATGATGATCGAGAGCGGGAAGCAGAGCCCGAGGCGGATGACGTTGATGATCAGCGTATTCACGACGGCGCGCCCGATCTCCGCATTGCGGAAGATCTCGGCAAACTTCATGATCGTCCAGGGCTGGTGGAACAGGTTCCAGATCGGATCACCCAGGGACGTATAGTTTTCTTTGAAGGCGAACAGCACGCCGAGCATGGGCACATACGAAAAAACCAGTGAGAACAAAGCCGCAGGAAGGATAAACCATAAAACGTAACGGTACTTCTTGACGCGCTTCCACTGGTCTGCCCAAAATCCGTTGTGTTTCTGCTTCTGCCCTGTCTCTGCGGCTTCGGCCGCCGCCTGACGGGAGGGAGCGAGCTCCCCTGCCGAGGTTTCGGCAGGGTCGCTCATGTTCTGCAAATTCTTCATTTTGCACCTCGATTGTCCCCGCGGGGACTTGGACCGATAGCGATCTCTTGGGGTTCGTGTCCTTTCTTTCGGATCTGTGGGATTCAGTTCTCCCGACCCAGCTTGACCTCTTTATACCAATCGGTGAGCTCTTGCTTGATGGCGTCGTTCCAATACTTCTTCTGGATCGCGCCTTCGCGGACGGTCGTGAGCGCTTTCAGGCATCTGCCTTCCGCGGCGTCGATCGCCGAGCAAATGCCGTTTTTGAGCAGCGTGCGGCAGTCGATGGAGTGCTTCGCCCAGAGCTTCAAAGGGGGCGACATCGCCATCGGGTTCAGAATGAGCGTATCGTCGGTGGGGGTGACGACGCGCCATGCGTTGAAGCCCGTCTCGCGGAGGTGGAAGAGGATGCGCGCCGAAATCGCGTTCGTGCCGTTGCAGTACTGCGAGTTATCGGCGAGGACGTCCTGATATCTCTTGGTGAGCTGGACCCACATGCCCGGCTTGGAATAGGTGACAAGTTCCTGGTCGAGCTGCGATTCGTCCTCGGTGAAGGTGCTCTTGGCGGCGCCGCACTGCGGGCAGACGAAGGTCTCGGGAAGTTGCCCCCATCTGGTCCCCGCCGGGATCTTTTCCTGCGTTTCGGTCGCGGGAGCGCCCGCTTTTTCATCGTAGACGTATCCGCACTTGCAGACGTGATCGATGTGGAGGATATTCCCTTGGGAAGGATCTTTGTTAGTATACTTGATATAGGAGAAGGAGTAGGGGCGGAGGAAGATCTTCTTCGCGCCGAGATCCTCGTATTGGTTGTAGACTTCGCTCTCGATGAGTTCGCCGATCATGCGCTCATCCGTGTAGCCCGCCGCCTTGTATTCTTCGACGTACGTCGCATAGTCGTCCTTGGTCGGCGCGCCCTCGGGGGCGTCGATCTCGTACCAATGGGTGTCCTCCGGGAGGTTTTTGGGATCGCCGCCGTAGTCCTGTTCGATCTGCTCCTTGGAGTAGCCGTTGCCGCCGTAGAAATCGCCGAAGTATTCCATCTTCTTGGCGAGGAAATCGATGACGTACAGCGCCTGATCCTGCATGTAGGCGGGGATACAGGTATAATACGAGACGCCCGCTTCGCCGCCCTCGATGCGCGCCTTTGTCTGCGTTCTGCAGGAGTGCTGCTCGCCGTCGTCGCCGAGGAAGGTGTAGCCGTCGCCGCGGACGCGGAGCTGCCAGCCGATCGCATTCGCCTTGACCCATTCATACTTCTCGGCGTCGGTTGTTCCGATGGCATCGACGCTCGCGCCGAGGTGCTTGATGATCGTCTGTTGCGAGACGATGGTCTGGAGCAGGCCCTCGATGTTCCAATAGGGCAGGAACACGCACGAATACAGCTCGGCTGCGAACTTCTCGTTGATGCCCGAGGCGCTCTCGCTCTGCCAATCCTTCGAAAGGACATTTTCCTTGCGGAGCATGTTCATATACATCGCGTAGTCCGTCGTATTGTCGCTGTAGACGTACTGCATGATGTCGCCGTTGTCATCGACATAGAAGGCGAACGGGACTTCGAAGGCGCCCTTGAGCTGGGTGACCTCGACGGAGTTGCTGCCCGGGAGCCCGAACGCGTGATAGCCCGTTGTTTCGCCGAAATACTTCTGGCATTCTTCGAGCGCCCACGTGACCTCGGTGACCGTCTCGGGGAGCCCGCTCACATTCTCGGGGAACTGCTTTGCAAACCCGATGATCTCGAGGTGTTGCGTGTTCCAGATCATCGCCGAATCCGTCATGGAGACGTAGCCGAAATCGGGGACCCCGTAGATGTGTTCTTTGCCCGCGTCGTCCACATAAGTGACGGCGTCCCAGCCGTAATTCATGAGGTCGATGAGCTGATAGAGGATCCTGCCCGCCGTCGTCGTGTGCAAGAGCTCCGTGAGATCGCAGAGCTCCGCCTTTTCGAGATGCGCGTGATATTCGGCCTCGGTGAGCTTCATGAAGTGAAATTCCGCGTGCGTATTCAGATAGTTCGTGACGTCCGAATCCGCATTCGAACCGAGCTCTTTATATTCGATGTCGTACCCTGTGGTTTTTTTAATGATCTTTGCGGTATCGTCCGTGCCGAATTCGCCGATGCCCGTCTCGGGGTAGAGCCCCTTGAGCTTGATCGGTTTCGAGAGATCGACGTTCCAATCGATATCGCCCTCATATAGCTTGCCGCAGCCAGCAAACGCCGCCATACCCGAAAGCAGCATCATGCTTGCGACTGCAACGGATACGAACTTTTTCATGGTCATATTTCCTCCCTGTAAAATAGTTTCCCCCCGTTCTTCCCCTGACTCCCCTTCGCGAGAAGGGGAGAAAGAGGATCTGCTCCTGCCATGTGGGGGGGATACACGGCAGGGTATCGGTATTTTCTTTGGTGCTTCTTCGGTATGCTCGCCTCCCTCCTGCGCCGCAATGCGCCGCGGAAGGGCGTTGGATCTTGGCGTGCGCCTCGCTGTTTTGCGCGGACGTGCCGCGTGCGGGGCGGCCTCCCCTCCCCGTACCCTCCCCCGCGCGGGGTGAGGGTAGGGTAAAGGTATGGAGGAATGGAACCTTCCCTTTTTGGGGGGAAGGACAAAGGCTTGGTTCCCCTTTACGGGGTTTCCCTTCCCGCAGACCGCGGGAAGGGAATGGATCGGAATCGCTTATTTCACGGGTTCGGAGATCGCTGCCTCAATGCCCATCATGTTGTCCTCGGGCGCGGCATCCGAATTATATTTCAGGTTCGTTGCGCCATATTTCTCAACGAGATAGGTGATGACCTGCTTCTGGAAATCTACGAATTTGCCAGAAATGCCGAAGTATACCTGATAGCCCTTTCCGTGCCATGCAGTGACGTCGTTAATAAAGGCACCATCGTTGGTATACGCCCACGCAAATCCGCCGTTCTTGAATACGTTCTTCCCGACAAGATTGCTGTTGACCATCTTCACTTCTTCAGCGGTCAGAACATGGTTGGGATCGGCTGCGAGCGCCTTTGCGACCGTCATGATGGTTACGATGTAGCGCACATCTTCCTTGATCGTATCGTCGTTCAGCTCTGCGAGCTTCGCGGAGATAGCGGTGGGAACGGTGACGCCCATCATTTCAAGCTGATAGAGGAAGTAGTATGCACGGAAGGACGTATGAGCCGCAATGCCGTTATCGAAATCAAAGATAAACCCTGCTGCTTTCACCGTGTTTGCAACGACAATGAGCTCGCCGAGCACTTCGCCTACGGTGTAGGTTTGAGCGGTCGCCTCTGTCCTGTCGGTGGCCTTGACGGTAAGTTCGAGCTTATCGCCAATCGCGTCAAACTCCTCCGTGAACGTCTTCCAAGCCGTCCAATTCGCGCTGCTGGCTACAGTCGCTTTCGCCTGCTCGCCTGCGTCGAGCTTGTTGTAGGCCTCGAAGATCGTCTTAAAGAGCGTGATTTCGCTGAAGAGGTAGCCCTTCTTATCCGCACCGAGCGTCGTCCAACCCTTGTAGGTGTACTGCGCCATGTTGTTGGTGATGTCCGAGAGACGGACAAACTGCGTGTTGACGTCCTCTGCGGTCTCGATGGGATCTTCCACGACGGGAGCCTCGATCGTGGCGTCGGTGACGCCCCAACCGTTTGCATTGACCGTGTAGCCGCTGCCCTTGAGGAACTCGGCGACGATCTCGAAGTACTGATATGCCTTATAAGGTTCGGGCGTTTCGCCCTCGGTCATGATCGTGCCGCCCGCATAAGCCGTCATCGTAGCGGCGACTTCGCCGATCCACGCCTCGAACTTATTGCCGTTGCCGTTCCACTGTGCATCGAGGAACGAGGAGGTATAGCTGTTGACCCAATACTTGTTGAGGAACTTGAGATCGTCCTCGGAGAGCTCGGAGATCTTGGTGTATCCGCCGTTGTGGATGTGCATCGCAACCTTCACGGTGCCGACGATGGGAAGCCATGCGTCATCGTAGAAGCTCTGGAACTTGATGTTCTCAAGCAAGGTCTTTACAAACCCGGGAAGCACGAAGCCATCCGCATTTTCCATGAGAGCATCGTAGAGCAAGCAGAGGTAAGGAGACGGGAACATCGCACCGCTGAAGTCTGCGATCCCCGTACCGGTACGGGTGGGATCGTTGTATTCGCCGAAGCTGCCGCCCATTTGGATCTTGTATGCCCAGTAGAGGAAGTGCTCGAAAAGTGCCTCGCCGTTGTAGGTTTCTTTCGTTTCCATATCCTTCGGGTTCGCATAAAGTTCAACGGAAACGCCGTTGAGCGCCGCATAGCTTTCGGAGATGTCGGTCTCTGCGGCGAGCGCCATCCAAGCCTCGAAGGAGGTCTTGTTCACGATGCGCAAAACTTCCGCCTGCTTGGTTTCGTCGAGCACGTCGTACTTCGCCTTGACGTCGCTCTTAAACTTCTGAAGTTCGGAATAGAGGTATCCCTTGACGTCCGCGCTGTCTTTCGCGATCCAGCCCTTGAACTCATACTTGGGCATGACCGAGAAGGGCTTGAAGGCGTTCATGACGGCCTTGGCTTCGTCGGAAGCGCTCTCTCTCGGGTCGGCTGCCGCCTTGACCTGCGAGGTGTAGCCGTAGCCGAGTTCATTGAGCTCCGCGTCGGGCGCATACATCGCCACGATATCTGTGATGTATGCCAGGTTCGCCTTGAGGTTCGCGGCGTCCGGGAGACCGAAGTAGATCTCGTAGTAGGTGTTGCCGTCACGAAGGTCATACGGCGACCGCTTGGAGTTCCAGTTGAAGCCGCCTTCACGGAACGTGAAGTTCTGCATGTTGGTGTTGATGACGTTTGCAAGCTCTTCGTCGAGCCAAACGAGTTCACCTTGCTGTTGCAAATTGTAGATCCTCGCGACCTGCGTCATCACGGGATAGATGTATTCGTCGAAGTCCAAAACAAAGTTCTTGGAGCGTTCGGTCGAAGTGATCGCAGCGAAGAACACGTCGGTGAAGATCTCGGGGATCTCGACCTTTTCTTCCTTCATCTTCGCCATGAGGAAGAGAAGGTGGAAGCTATCCTGATAGCACGCCGTATCATCCGAGTCGAGGGTGCCCTTCTCATTTGTGGGAACACCGGTATACGTCGTCGTGTGGATCTTGTTCGCGAGCTCGAAGAGCTTCACGAGCGCGTCGGTGCCGCTGTAGGTCACCGTGCCGCTCATCGCGATGTTGCCGATAGTGTAAGTCTTTGTGGTGTATGCCGAATTATCGAGATACGCCTTGATGCCGTTGTAGGCCTTCGACCAGCGGTCGAACTCCGTCTGCCCGCCGTTCCAGCGGCGGAGGATGTTGGCCTTATCGACGGGATTGGTGAGCGCGTTGTACTCCGCGAGCACCTTGCCGAACTCCTGCGCTTCGCTCCAGAGGTAGCCCATCGGATCGGTGGTGCCTGCGGGGACCGTCCAGCCCTTATAGTCGTAATTCTCGAAGAGGGAGAACTTCTCGAGCTTTTCGAGCACGGCCAAGCCCGCATCGGTCAGTTCGATAGAGCTCTCGTAGACCTTCTTCGCCGCGAGATAATTCGTCCAGTCGAGGAGAAGGCGATACTGTTGCAGGATGCCCGTGCTGCCCGTGTGCTCCTCGTCCTTGCCGTACCAGGCCGCGACTTCGTCGAATACCGCCTGATATTGGGAGACGTTATCGACCGTCATATCTTTGAGGCTGTCGATCTTATCCTGATAGGTCTTGAGCTGGCCGCCGATCTCGTTCTCGGAGACGGGGCTGCCGTCGAAGCAGAAGTTATAGACGTCGGTGCCGTCCTTCGCTTCGTACGACGTGCACACATAGTTCATGAGGTAGGTGTAGTCGAACAAGGCGCTGTCGCCGTCGTCGTCGACGGTCGCGACGTCGTTCGCCATGAGCGCGTCGTGCTGCTGGCCGCGATACTCGGGCTCGATGTCCGCGATCGCGTAGTCGAGGTCGCTGCACTCCTCTTCGGTGGGAACATACACCGAGGCGTCGGTGATCGTGAAGCCCTCGAACTTGGCGCCGTTGAAGAAGTCGACGTTGGAGACCGCGGGTTTGCTCACGACCTCATTCTTGATATCGAGACCCGCGATGAAGATGATCGCGTTCTCGGCTTTCACTTGGTAACCGGGGAACAGGCTCTCGACCGTTTCGTCGTTGATGACGATCTGATGGGTCTTTTCGGGTTTGCCATCGAAGGTGAAATCGATGTGGTCCTCCCAATATTCCTCGTCGTTCAGCTCGTCGTAGCAGCGGACGGTCCGCGCGACCATCTCCACCGTCTTGACGTCGGGAGTGAAGTAGCCGCCGTCGTTCTCCTTGTGCCACGTCGAGGTGATCACAGGCTTCTCCTGGCGATCGACATGATAGACGATATCCGAGAAGGAGTCGTCGCGCGAGGTGCCGCGGAAGGTGTACCAATCGCCCGTCCGCGTGTCGCAGGCAAGACCCGTCGCCACGACGTAGTAATCCTGCCATGCGTAGACGCCGAAGTAGGCATAGACGCCCTCGTCGACCTCTTCGTCCTCGCCGATCGTGTACTTGCCGTCGTACAGACCCTTATAGGGCGGGGTGATCTTGACGTTCGAGAAGTCCATCGTGTAGTTGAGGCCGTTGACGCCCGCTTTCCGCTTCGGGAACGCGATTATGCCCGCGTCCATGGGCTTGGAGAATTCCCACGAAGGCGGAAGCGTTTTGGAAGCGGGGATCTCTTGCCCGTAGATATCGAGGAGCCCGTAGCCGTTCCATGTCTGCATGGAGACGGTGCCCATCGAGCCCGTCTGGTGCGCGATGACCTTCTGGTTCTGAAGGATCTTGATGCCTTCGGTGGCGTCCCAGCAGTTGAACGCCGTGAGTTCGGTGCCGTTTTCATAGTACCAGAAGCAGTCGGAGTTGCCCGTGCCGAACCCCTTGCGGTTCTCGAAGAGCTTCCGCGTGCCGCCCTTCTTTTTCACGTAGCCGCCTACGGCGCCCGCTTCGGTGGCTTCGTCCTCCGTGAAGTCGAGATCGGCTTCGACCGTGGCGTTGATGGCGTCTGCAATCGTCTTATAGGAGCCGACTTGATTTCCTTCGTAGTCGTACGCCTCATAAGCGTCCGCCGCCCGCGGATCTTCGCGGAGCGTGGCTTTGCTACCGCCGCCGCCTCCGCCGCCTCCGCCGCCGCCACCGCCGCTACCGGGCCCGCATGCCACGAGCCCCGCGATCGACGTCGCCATCATGGCGGAACCGAGTAATAGCGCTACCAGCTTTTTCATAATTTTCCTCCTGGAATCCCCTATTCAATCGACAGAGAATACTTTTTGTAGTGCCATTGTACTCCTTCTCCCCCGCTTTGTCAATAGATTTTGAAAAAAATTTTTATTTTTCACAAAAAATTTTCCTTTTCCTACTTTTTAATTGCTGCGCTTTTTCATCATTTGAAAAAAATTTTATCCTTTATCCAAAAGTGAAGCAGTTGCCGCCCGCGTGAAACGCTCCCCCCGATATTGTCATGTCGCCCGCCGCGCAACGGCGCACATAATAGCGTAGTCGCCCCGCGCGCGGCTTCTATTTGTACACCAGGCGCGGCACGAGCACGAAGTGCGAAGTAAGGATCCCGAAGTATGGAGTCCGATTTCCAACATCGACCATCGGGATTCTTCGGGGGCTATGCCCCCTCTGAATGACAAGGAAACAGGGCCCCTCTGAATGATGTGTGTGCTCTCTGCGGTTTCTGCCGTCCCCGCCCCCCACCACCGCCGCGCGGCGATCGCGTGGTTTTTTGTAGACAAAAAAACCACCCCGAAGGGTGGTTGGAAAAGCGGTTTCTCGCTTAAATCAGTTTTCCGACGGTGGCGCGGCTGCTCTTGGCGTAGTAGGAATCGAAGCGCGTCTGGTCCACGCGGTGGAGCCCCGTGCAGAGCGCGTCCACCATAAAGAGCTGCATGACCTTGCCCGTCATGGCGCCGGGCTGCATGGGCGAATCCATGGGCGCCGCCGAGAGCACGAGGTCGGCATACTTCGAGAGCGGGGATTTTTCGTAGCAGGTGATGACGAGCACCTTCATGCCGCGCGAGCGCGCGATCTCCGCCGCCTCCACCGTATCTTTCGAGGAGCCCGAGACCGAGAAGATGATCATGAGGTCGTCCTCCCCGCGCGAGGAGAGCAGGACGTTCTGGAGGTGGGTATCGCGCTCGCAGAAGGTCACCATGCCCATCATCATGAAGCGGTTGTGCAGCTCGAGCGCCGCGAGATAGGAGTGCCCCACGCCGAAGCAGCAGATCGTATTCGCCGAGAGGACGAGATCGAACGCCGCGCGCAGCTGCTCCTCGGTGAGCCCGCGCCTGCAATTATCCATGGCAATGCGGTAGTTATCCGCGATCTCCGCGATATAGCCCGTGCCGCGGCCGTCGTCGGGTTCTTCCTCCGCGACGACCGAGCCCTGCGCGAGGTTCAGGCGGAATTCCTGGTACCCGTTGTATCCGAGCGAACGGCAAAAGCGGAGCACGGTGGCTTCGGCGACGTCCGTCGCGGCGGCGAGGTCGGTGATAGACATGTAGATGACGCGGCGCAGATCGACGTTATCGAAATAGTCCACAAGTTTCTTCTGGCTCTTCGTGAGCTTTCCCTCACGGAGCTGTGCGATCTTGTTGCGGATCATGCTCGGCATAATTGATCGTCCCCTTTTCCCATTTATCCGTAGCATCTCCCGCGGTGCGGGAGAGAACTGCACAGAACGGGCGCTTTCCCCATTTTGCGCAGCGTATATGCCTTTATTCTATCTTAAATAGGAAACGGTGTCAATAATTTTCCGCGATAAGCTGAAAAAAGTTTTCACATGTGAACTTTTTTACATTTTTTTACTTGATTTTACGAAATATTTCAATTATTTATTGAAAATCGTTTCCAATCAACATTCCGCGGGCCGTCCCGAACTTCCCGCCCCGCAAGAGGTGCGCTTTCAGCGCGCGTTGGAGCGACGTATCCTCGGGCAGATCTTCGGTGTTTTGCTTCTTTCTGAAAATAAATGCCAACCCGTCGGCGGTTTCGTAACGGGCGAGCAGGCGGAAGCGCGCGGCAAAGGCGAGGATGCGCGAATCCGCGGGGAGCAGGTCTTTGAGCGTGGGTTCGAGCATCCACGAAGTGCAGGTCATGGGCGCGTCTGCATACGCGGGATAGAACGCCGCGAAGAACGCCCGCGCCGCCGCCATGGAGGCGTCCACCGAGGGTGCGGAGAGATCGGCCCGCAGTGGGATGTGCACCGAGAGCTCCCGCCCCGTCTCCTCGACGCACATCTCATACTCGAGGGCGCCGATGCGGAAGAGGGAGAGCGACGTCTGCCGCCCCGCCCAGCCCCACGTCTCGAAGCCGTATTCCCCGTGCGCGAGAAAATATTCCTCGACGAAGCGGGAAAAGGCGCCCATGGTATCGAAATAAACGGCCTCGGGAATGCCGCGGCGCGCATACTCCGCATGGGCGAGCACGGCGGCGTCGAGCATGGCGGAGAGGATCTTCGCGCCGTCGGGATCGGGCGCGAGCCCCGCATGGAGGGCGTTTGCCGCGGCGGCGTAGTGTTCCCGCTCGGTCAAAAGGGCGATCTCCCGCGAAAAACCCGCGACCTGTGGTAGTTTATTCACCATTTCCGCGGGCATGCCGATACGGGAGACCAGGAGATTTTTGTCCATGTCAGGGCGCCACGATGACCGTCTCGAAGGTGCCGAGCGAGGACTTCGTTTCGCCGTCGTCGCGGGCGACTTCGTATTCGGTGGGGCGGTCGATGAAGCGCAGGAAGTAGAGGTGCTGTTCGTCGATCGATGCCACGTTCATGGCGGGCTTGGCGAGCGGGACGACCTTCCCTTCGCGGAGGAAGAACACAACTTCGTCGAGCGGGACGTTGATGTAGTAATCCCCCTTTTCGTAGACGCCTTCCTCGACGTAGACCCCCTCTTTCATGCGGATGAGCTTCATGCGGGCGGGGAAATAAACATAGCGTCCCCTCGCGTTTTGCTCGACGACGGGCGCGATCATGATGCTCTCGCCGATGAAGAGCTGATCCTCGACCTCGCGCGCGCGTTTATCTTCGGGGTAGTCGAACGCCAGCGGGCGGGAGAGCATCTTCCCGCGGAGGGCGCACTTGACGAACTCGCTGTAGAGGTAGGGCATCAGGGCGTAGCGCATGCCGAGGATGTTGTGGAAGGCCATCCTGTCCTTAAAGACGTAGCACTCCTGGTCCCGCGTGCCGAGCGAGGCATGGTTGCGCATGAGTGGCGTGAAGATGCCGAAAGCGAGCCAGCGGAGCATGAGCTCCTCCGTCGTATCGTGGCCGTGCCCGCCGAGGTCGGCGCCCGCATAGAGGAAGCCGCACATGTCGAGCCCGGGCATCATCGTGAGGTTGAGTTTCAAGTGCGACCACCACGAGCAGTTGTCCCCCGTCCAGATGCCGCCGTAGCGGTGGTGCCCGATGTAGGAGGAACGCGAGAAGAGCAGGAATCTGCGGTCGGGCGCGTATTCCTCGAAATACTCCGCCGCGCCGCGCGTCATGTTGTAGCCGTAGAGGTTGTGCGCCTTCTTGTGGACGTGCCGCCCGTCGGGGGCGTTGTGGTAGAAGGAAGCGTAGTCGTCGGGATTGTTCGCGAGCTCGTGGAATTTGCCCGTGACGTCGTAGAACGCGTCGAGATCGAGATTCTTGCCCTGCGCCGCGGCGACGTAGGAGATCGCCTCCGAGAGCCGCCCCTTGCTGTAAAAGATGCCCGGCTCGTTCATATCGTTCCAGAAGCCCTCGATGCCCTGGTCGAGCAACGCCTTATACTGTGAACCGAACCAACGGCGCGCCTCGGGATTCAGGACGTCGGGCAGCACGCTGTCGCCCGGCCAGACGCCGACGACGAAGGGCTTCCCCTCCGCGTCCGTGCAGAAGTACCCCTTCTCGACGCCCTCATCGTAGACCGGATAGCCCTCCTCGACCTTGACCGCCGCGTCGATGATGGGCACGAGGTGCACCCCGCCGCGCTTCATGCTCTTGGCGAGCTTGGGAAGATCGGGATAGCGCTCGGGATCGACCGTGAAATCCTTGTAGTCCTTCATGTAGTCGATGTCCATGTAGATCATGTCGAGGGGAAGCTCGGCCTTGCGGTAGCCGTCGTAGACGGCGCGGATATCCGCCTCGCACTTGTAGCCCCACTTGGACTGCGCGAAGCCGAACGCCCACTTGGGCGGGATGTAGCTCGGGCCGATGAGCGCGCGGAATTCCTCGACGATCGCGACGACGCTCTCCCCCTCGAGGATGTAGACGTCGGCGTCCTCGCTCGTCACGGTGAGCATGTCGCGGTCGGAATACCCGATGTCGAACACGACCTCGCCCGCGCAATCGAAGAAGGCGCCGAAGGTCTTTTCCCCGAACACGACGATGAAATTATGTGCACCGTATAGCGACTTCCTGCCCTCGTGGATGATGGGGTCGTCGTAGTTCCAGCTCTTATAGATCCAGCCGCGCTTGTTGATGCCGCGGACCTGTTCGCCCAGCCCGTAGACGCAATCCTCCGCGCCGAGCGGATACGAAAAGATGAATTTCCCCTCCTCTTCCGTGAGGGTGAACGGGGCGATCTCGCCCGCCTCGCGGGGGACCTCCCGCACCGTCGCGTCCGTCTTGACAGGAACGCCGTAGGTGTACTTCTTGATCATAGGTATAGCTCCTTGCATGGTATTTTATTCGTTGACGTTGACCGACGTCATGCGGCGCCAGCGCCATTCGCACTGGTCGTAGTCCTTCTCGAAGTCCTCGTTGTGCCCCATGAAATCGAGGAGTTTCTCCTCGAGCTCGGGGACGGAGGGCGCCGTGCCGCCGAGGTAGGCGCGGACCTTGCGGATCGCGGTCTGCACCCGCTGTTTGAGGGCGCCGATGCGCAGATCCTGCACGTCGAACCCGTTGGGGCGGTTCTCCCGCTCCCACTGCGCGCGGAACGCCTCGTAGAACGCTTCAATCAGCGCGGGCAGCTGTTCGAGGCGCGCGAGTTCGCCCTCGAGCGCCGCTCTGTCGCCCGAGGCATAGGCGCGGCGCAGGGTGACGCCGATCTCCGATTTGACCGAAAGAAGCTCGGCGAGCGTGCGCTGCGTTTTGAAAAGATATGCCCACGTCCCCCCACGTTTTTCCGCTGCGGCGAGTTTTTCGGCGTGCTCCGCATAGAGCGCGCCCAGCCCGTCGTCGATCGTCGTATCGAGGGTGCCGAGCAGGATGTCGTTGAACAAGAGATATTTGTTCGCGCTGTTCTTTTCCTCCACGTCGTCGTGCCGCGTGACGCGGTTGCAGAGGTCGATCGTCATGAAGTCGCCGAGCGTCATCCCCGTCAGGGTGAAGAACGCCCGTTCGAAGTCGGCGTCCTGCCCGAATTCTCCGAAGTTCATGCGCCCGCAGGCGAGCAGGGCGGGAAGGACCGCAAACTGCGCGCAATCGGCGCCGTTATCCCCCCATCCCGTGACGATAAACCGCTGCACGCCCTCCTTGATGCAGGCGCGCGCGGCCGCTGCGTTGCAGGCGAATGCATAGCGGTTATCGGGCGTGTAGCCCAGCCACTTCCATGCCGCGCCCGCGAAGCCGATACGGTTTTGGAAGCGCTTGTGCTTGCGAATCATCTCCGTGTAGTGCGCCTCGCTCGTGGAGCAGTAGTCCCAATAGATGAGCTCGACTTCCGCGGGCACGCGCGCGACAAGCTCTTCGGGCAGCCCCGCGTCGTACTGCGCGTTCATCGTGAGGGAGAAGAACATATCCGACCACATCATGGGGTGCATGTAGCCGTATTTCTTGCAGATCGCAAGCACCCGCTTCAAGTGCTCCTCCATGATGTCGAAACGGGAGCGCGCGCCGTTTTTATCCATATACGCCCCCCGCCCAAGCATATACGCTTCGTCCATGCCGATGTTGATTTCCCGCGAGCGGAAAAGCCGCGCGCACGTCGAGATCAGCGCCTCGAGAAAGCGGTACGTCTCCTCCTCGCCGACCATGAGGATGTCCCCCGTATCGAAGAGATGCCCCATCGCGTAGTGGCGCAGGAGGGTCCCGAAGTGCGCGAGCGTCTGGATGTAGGGCACGAGGGCGACGCCGAAGCGGTCGCACGCCGCCTGGATCCGCGCGATGTCCTCGGGGGAGTACCCGTTGCGGAGATACCCGAAGTAGGGGTACTCGGGCACGAGAAAGGTATCCTCCATGTAGAGGCCCAAGGTGTCGTAGCCGAGCACGGCGAGATGACGGACGAGCTCCTCGACCGTCTCGGGCTTCGCGACGGCGTTGCGCGAGCAATCGAGCATGTAGGTGAGGTCGGTAAAATGCTCCGCGATCTCCTCTTCATAGGGCGCCGCGGGGGCGCGGTCGGAGAAGCGCTTAAGCATCGCAAAGGCAAGCACCCGCTTTTGCGCCTCGATGCGGAGGGTCTTGCCGTCGTAACAGATGCGGTTCTTCGCCCCGAGAACGATCTCGGTGGGAAGACCCGCCGCGCTCACGGTGAAGCCGAACTTCCCCGAAAGCTCTTCGGCCGCCGCGCAAAACGCGGGGGTCAGGATCGAATAATTCATGATACCTCCGTAATGGCGCCATAGACGCCTGCGAACCCGCCGAGACGGGCAAATGCGATATCGTGGTCGTCGTCGAGCAATTTGCGGACGGTCGTCTCCGACTGCATGAGCCCGCCGCCGAGGATGATGCACTCGGGCGCGAGCGCCGTGCGGATATTCATGAGCAGGATGTTGAGATAGGTGCCGAAGCGGGAAAGCACGTCATCCGCGTCGGGATCGCCCGCCTCGTAGCGCGTGAAGATCTCCTTGCAGTCGCCGAGCGGATAGATGCGCCGCCGCCCGTATTTGAGCAGCGCCGTCGCCGAAAGATACGCCTCCGCGCAGCCCCGCCGCCCGCAGGTGCACTTGGTGCCGCCGGGCACGAGGATGACGTGCCCCCAGCGCGCCGCGTCGAACTTCGCGCCCCGCACGATGGCGCCCTCGACGAGGCTCGCGCCGCCCACGCCCGTCCCGAAGGTGAGCATGGTCACGTTCCTGCACTCCGGATGGAAGCGCAGCTCCGCTTTGAGGGCGCATACAGCGTCGTTATCCGCCATGAGCGGGATCCCCGGGTACCGCTTTTGCAGCGCGCCGAAGATGTCCGCGCCCGACCACCCGATGAGGTTGTTCGTCGCGTAGACGACCTTCCCTTCATTGGGGTCGATGTCCCCCGCCGCCGAAATGCCGATGAGATCCACGCCGTCGGTGCCGAAGGTATCGATCGCGGCGTAGAGCGCGCCGAAGAGCGCATACCGTCCCTCGCGGGCAGGGGTCCGCTGGACGTTGCGGGCAAGGAGCGTGCCGTCCTCGTCGAAGAGACCGCTTTTAATGGTCGTCCCGCCGAGATCTATCCCGATTTTTTTCATAGAAGTCCCACCCTGTTATCGTTTTTTTAAGGATAGCTTTACGTCTGTTTCAAACATTCTCCGCCACGGCATCTCGATACGGACGTCCTCGACCAGCGCGGCGAGCTCGGGGAATTCCTTCTCCATATAGGCAATCAGCTCCTCGCGGACGCGGGCGGCGACTTTGCCGCATTTTCCGTCCGCATGGAAATAATCGAGCCCGAGCGGAGGCAGGAAATGTTCGGTGACATCCCCCTTCACGAAGCCCATGTAGCCCATGTCCTCGTAGTAACGGTGCAATAAAAACGAGATACGCCCCCCCTCGTCTTTGCCGAGCAGCCAGAGCACCGCCTGGCAGACGCAGGTGCCGAGCGTATTCGAAGAAGTGTTCCAGCCCGCATAGGCATGGAGCCGCAAGAGGAGCCCTTCGTCGCGCAGGATGCGCAGAAGCTCCCCGTCGCTCCCGTTGCAGGCGGCGACGTCCCCCACCGCGACGATCTTGCCGCAGGAGAGGGCGTATTTGATGTACTGCACGAATTCGGCGAGATTGCGCTCGATCTCGTATGCCGTCTTCTGC
>CANQKF010000004.1 GCA_947624445.1 uncultured Clostridia bacterium
CATCGTTTACGAGGACAGAATAGAAATCATCTTCAATAGCCCTATCAACACAAGTCCCGACGGCGAGCGGGGCTTTTATTTTTATATGCGAAATATCCGACTGAACAGAAAAATGATTTTGATGAGTTTCCTCATTTGACACCCAAACGGCTATTTATTCCACATTCCGCTTGACACGAGCCTCGCGGGCGTGCGGTATTTATGGCAATGCGCCAAGTATCCCGCCCCTGCGGGGCTTTTTTCTTGCCTTTGGCAAATAGCCTACCGCACGCCATTCTCATGTCAAGCGGCTTTTGCGGCATAAACCGCCGTTTGGAGCGATACGGAGAGGAAACCGAGGACACGCCCAAAACCCCGCAGAGGGCATTTCAGCGGGCATAAACGAAGTATTTCAGAGTACAAAAAATCAGTCCAAACCGAACATTGTGAAATATTCGGATTAGACTGACTATGGTGACCTTGCCGGGAATCGAACCCGGGATTGCGCCGTGAGAGGGCGCCGTCTTAACCGCTTGACCACAAGGCCGTATTTCGTTTTCGCTTTCGGGCACCGCGCCGCAAACGCAGGAGCCGCGCCGCACTTCCCGATCGCTTGTTGATTATACCATAATCCGCGCGTTCTTGCAACCGATTTTTGCCCGCAAAACGCAAAATTTTTCCAAAGGGAAAAATTTTTTAAGAAAAAAGACATCCGCCTGTGCCGCGATCCGAAAATGGGTGAACCCGCATCTCATGCAGGCGGGTGCGCAGCGGCACGGCATCGGACTTTCCGTATTCTCGTACAGACCTCGCCTATCCGAACCGACTTGCGCTCCCTGAAAAACTTTGTGGATCCCGCTTATTCCCGAACCCCGTACACCGCAGGTGTCGATATTATTATAGCATCCCCGCGCGAAAAAAGCAACGCTATGCGGAAATGTTTTTTGCGGAAATTTTTTCCGCGAGAACGACCGCGGCGCCCCTTATAGGGCGCCGTGCGGTTCACTTGACGATCTTGTTCATCATGTCGACGATATCCTGCACCGTCTTGATGTTTTCGACGTCGCCGTCGGGAAGGGTGATGCCGTAGGTGTTCTCGAGCGTCATCATGAGTTCGACGACATCGAGGGAATCGGCATGCAGGTCCTTGATCACATCGGACTCGGGTTTGATGGAATCCGCGGGGATCCCGAGCTGCTCTGCGAGCATTGCGCAAACTTTTTCGAACATATTTTTCCTCCTGCCTCGATGTGCGAAGCGTTTCATGATTTATTCTATTGTAACGCTTTTTCACGCGGATGTCAATACTTTTTCGGCATTTCCCGGATCCGCCCCCCTATTCGCCCGTAAAAAAGGGCGCGCGGCAGAGCGGAGCTTTGCCGCATTTTTGCGAATAAACGATAGCGTTCCCCCGCTTATTGCCTTTGGAACGCTTCGCGGAGCGCCGCGTGCCATGCCGCCTCGCTGTAACGCGGATTGGCGGGAGACGTCGAGGGAAGCCGCTTTGCGCGGGGCGCAAGTTCGGGCGCTGCGAGAATAAGAAGCGCATAGGCCTTCGCCCCGTTGCAGAGGATCGCGGCCTGCGGGATGCGGGCGGCGAGACGGGAGATATCCGCCGTCTCCTCCGCGCGGATGGCGGCGTCTGCCGAGCCCTCGATCTCGCACGAGGCGACCATATCCCACAGCGCGACCCCGTATGTATGCAAAAGGGCGCGCTTTTCCGCGACGGTGCGGGGAAGCCCGACGCCGAAAAAGGCGGAAAGCATGCGCCAGAAGCGGTTTTGCGGGTTGCCGTAGTAGAACCCCTCCGCGCGGCTCTTCACGCTCGGAAAGCTCCCGAGGATGAGCACGCGGCTCCCTTCGTCGAATTCGGGCGCAAAGCCCTTCGTCCGCATCATAGCGAGAACTTGTCCCCGAGGTTGCCGACGGCGGCGAGCGCAGCCTTTTCGGGATCGAAGTGCGCCCGGATGGCCTCCGTCACGTCGCCGAGGGTGAGCTGCGAGAGCTCCTCCATGCGCTTTTCCAAATCGTAGACCTCCCCCGTGTAGAGAAGATTCCGCCCGTAGAGGAGCATCTGTGCGTTGGTGCTCTCCTGCGAGAACACGCTGCCCGCTTTGAGCTGTTCCCGCCCGCGCAAGAATTCCTCCTCGGTGATGCCGCCGCGGCGAAACTCCTCGATGACCCCGACGATCGCCTGCTTGGCGCTTTCCGCCTTCTCGGGGTTGACGCCCGCGTACACGGTGAGAAGCCCTGTCTCGGCGTAGTGCGAGGTGTAGGAATAGACGGAATAGGCGAGCCCGAGCTCCTCACGCACCCGCTTGAAGAGGCGGGAAGAGAGCCCGCCGCCGAGCGCCGCGTTCATCACCTGCACCGCGTAGTAGCCGTCGTCCTCCCGCGGAATGCTCGGAAAGCCGATCGCGAAGTGCACCTGTTCGTATTTCTTGCGCTTGATCACGTTTCCCGCACGGAACTGCACCCGTTTCGCGCGCCGCACGAGCGGGGTATCCTCCAATCCCCCGAACGCCTCCTCCGCGAGACGGAACGCCTCCCCGTGATCGATATTCCCCGCAAAAGAGACGACGATGTTGCGCGGGACGTAGCGCTCTTTTTTATAGCGGAACGCCTGTTCCCGCGTGAACTTCTTCACGTTGGAGGCGGGCCCCAGAATATTTCTGCCGTAGTTGTGCTTTCCGAAGGCCGCCCGCGCCAAGAGGTCGAGGCAGAGATCTTCGGGCGAATCCTCGTTCATGCCGATCTCCTCGAGGATGACCCCCTTTTCGCGCGCCATCTCCTCCTCGGGAAAGTTGGCGTTCAAAAAGAGATCCGCGAGCAGCGCGAAGGATTCGGCGGCGTGGTCGCTGGTCGCCTTGGCGTAGTAGCACGTCAGATCTTTGCCCGTGAAGGCGTTGACCTGCGCTCCGAGCGCGTCGAAGGCGTCCGAGATCTCGAATGCCGTGCGGGTGGGCGTGCCCTTGAACTGCATGTGTTCGATGAAGTGGGAGATGCCGTCCTCCTCGTCCGTCTCGAAGGCCGCGCCCGTGCCGACGAGCACCCCCATCGCGACGGAATAGAGCCCCTCCATGCGCTTGACGATGACGCGCACGCCGTTTGAAAGCTGTCTTGTCTCGATCATGTTTTTCCTCTCTTTTCTTTTACGGATTTTCCGATGCTTGCAGATTTTCTCCGACGGGAATGACGGAGAGCCCCCGCGCGCGGTACCCCTCCAAAATGCGCGGAAGTGCCGCCACGGTGTGTTTTTTCGGGTGCATGAGGACGAAATCGCCCCCCTCCGCTTCCTGTGCGCGGCGCAGGACGAGCGCGCTGTCCGCGTCCCGCCAGTCGATGGTATCCTTGCTCCATAAAATGGTCTTGAGCCCCATGCGTTCGGCGGCGAGGACGGTCTCGTCCGAATAGGCGCCCGAGGGCGGCGCGAACAGCGTGACGGGACTCCCCAAAACGAGGGACAGGAACTCTACGCTCGTTGCGATCTCCCGCACGTTGTCCTCGTAGCCGAGGCTCGCGTGGTCCAGATGAAAGTAGCCGTGCGAGCCGATCTCGTGCCCCGCCGCCGCGATCGCGCGGACGCACTCCACGTTGTCGTCTGCCCAGCATCCCCCGAGAAAGAAGGTGACGCGCGCGCCGTACCGCCCGAAACAATCGAGCATCTCGTAGACTTCCTCCGTCCCCTCATAGACGTTGACCATGAGCGAGACGCCGTTTTGCGAACTTCCGCTGCGAAAGACCCGCGCTTCGACGCCCGAGGCGGGCCCCGCGGCGGGGAAGAAGCACACGACGGATAAAACGATCAGAATGACCGCAAGCGCGGCGTTGGTGAGCGCGGTGACAGGGCGTCCTTTCATCAGTTTTCCTCAAACACACGGGATTTATCACCATTGTATGTCGGAGGACGCCGAATATTCTTCATTTCAGCGTGACGATCGTCACCCCGCTCTCCCCCTCGCCGTACTTCCCGAGGCGGAAAGAGGCCACCCTGTGGTGTTTTTTTAAGAGCGCATGCACGGCGGCGCGCAACTTTCCCGTGCCCATGCCGTGGACGACGCGCACCTCGGGAAGATTCGCGAGCACGGCGCGGTCGAGGAATTTCTCAAGCTCGGGCTCCATCTCGGAAGTCGTCATGCCGATGAGGTTGATCTCGTTTTTGGTATCCGCGGGGGCGGTGACGTCCCGCGTGACGCGGATCTTCGGCTTCTCCTCCGTGCGTGTCGCGGGGAAGAGATCGGAGAGCTTGACGCGGACTTTGAGGGCGCCCGCCTGCACCTCCGCCGTGCCCTTCGCGGGCTGAAAAGCGACCACAGTCCCCTGCGTTCCCATGCTCCCGATGCGAACAAAGTCCCCCGCCCGCAACGTTTTGGGATCGACGGGATCCGCGCGGACGGGAACCTCTTCCCGCTCCTCCTCCCCCATTTTGTTCTTGAGGGTGCGGGCGCGGATGAGATCGTGTTCTTCGAGCGTCTCCTTTTGGAAGATCTCCTCGATCTCCGAGAGCAGTTCCTCCGCCCGCGCCGTCCGTTCGGCGACGATGCGGCGGGCCTCCGCCCGCGAGGACGTGAGGAATTTCTCCCGCTCCTTGCGCAGTTTTTCCTCGTCTTTTTCGAGCTGCGCCGTCCGCGTCTCCCACGCCTCTTTGAGACGGGCGGCCTCCCGTGCCGTCTCTTCGGCGCGGACGCGGCTCTCCTCCGCCGCCCGCAACGTCTTTTCGAAGGCGCGCGCCCCCTCCGAGAGGAAGCTCCGCGCAAGGCCGACGACCTCCTCTCCCAGCCCGAGGCGAGTGCAGATGGCGAGGGCGTTGGAAGAGCCCGGCGCCCCCTTGCGGAAGCGGTAGAGCGGGCGGTGATCCTCCGCGTCGAACTCCATGCAGCCGTTCATGAGCCCGTCGTGCTCGTAGGCAAACTCTTTGAGGGCGGAATAGTGGGTCGTCACGATGCCGCGGCAGCCCTTTTCGAGCAGCGTGAGCAGCACCGCGCGGGCGATCGCCTGCCCCTCTTCGGGATCGGTGCCCCCGCCCGGTTCGTCGATGAGGACGACGTCGCCCGCCCCCGCCCCCTCGAGGATCTCTTTGAGGTGCAGGATGTGGGAGGAGAACGTCGAGAGGTTTTCCTCGATGGATTGGCTGTCGCCCACGTCGCACCAGACCTCGTGCACGGAGAGGCGGGTCCCCTCGGCGGCGGGCACGAAGAAGCCGCACGTCGCCATGAGGCAGAAGAGCCCGCACATCTTGAGGGTGACCGTCTTGCCGCCCGTGTTGGCGCCCGAGAGGAGCAGAAAGCCGCAGTCCTCCCCGAATCCCACCGAAACGGGCACCGCCTTCTTGGGATCGAGCAGGGGGTGCCGCCCCTTGAAGATCGCGACGACGCCCTTCCCGTCGAGCACGGGCTTCACGCAGCGCAGTTTGTAGCAGTACTCCGCGCGGGCATAGTAGGTATCCGCTTCGACGACCCGCGCGACCGAACCTGTCAGCCGTTCGCGTTGCAGGCCGAGCCGCCGCGAGAGGTCCTTCAGGATGCGCTCGACCTCCTCCTGTTCGTCGATGGCGAGGTCGCGCAGTTCGTTGTTCATCTCGAGCACCTCTTCGGGCTCGATGAACACCGTCGCCCCGCTCTGGGAACGGTCGTGGACAAAGCCGCGGACGCTCCGCTTGTACTCCGCCTTGACGGGAATGACATAGCGGTCGCCGCGGACGGTCACCACGCCGTCTTGCAGGTATTTCTTCTCGTCGCCCGTGAGATACTGCGCCAGGCGGGCACGGATCCGCTCGCCGAGGGCGCGCATCTCGCTGCGGATGGCATAGAGCGCTTCGCTCGCCGTATCGGCGACGGTATCCTCCGAGAGGATCTTCTCCCCGATCTCCCGCTCGAGGGCGCGGTCGAAGTACACTTGCGCCGCAAGTTCGGAAAACATGGGGGTACGTCCATCGGAAATCTCGACGGACTCCGCAAACAGCCGCAGGGAGCGCAGCGCCCTTGCCGCGGCGAGAAGTTCGGCGCAGGAGAGCGTCGCCCCCTTCTCCGCGCGCTCCAATGCGTCGCCGAGGGGCGGGAAGTATTCGATCCTGCCCGCGCCCAGCGTGAAGAGGAGAAGGCTCGCCTCCTCCGTTTCGTCGAGCGCGCGCCGCGCGTCGTCGAGCGCATACACGGGCCGAAGCGCGAGCACCGCTTCCTTCGCCGCGTCGAGCACGGCAAAAGAAGCCGCGGACTGTAGTATTTTATCGAGCTCCAAGAGCGTTTCCGAGCGCTTCATTGCACACTCCTTGCCGCATGGCCTTTGGTCGTCGCTTGCGGCCGTACCGAACGGGCGGTGTCGTCGCAGAGCCGCCCTGCGTTCCCCGCTTCCGTGAGAAGCGCGGCACAGTTGTAGACCTCGAACCTGCACGCCCCGCTCGGGGAAAGGTACCGCCGCAGGGGGAAGCCCCGCCCCGCCTCGTCGGTCAGGCGGTAGAATTCGCGGCGGTCGCACGAAGCGCAGGTCCGCCCGAAGGGGCAATAGATGAGGTCCATGAGTTTGATGTCCCCCGCGGTGAGCGCGAACGCCCCCTCCGCCGCGAGGAAGTCCTGTTCGGCGCGGGAGATCTCCTTGGAGAGGGTGAAATACCGCGCGACTTCCCGCACCGCGGCGACGCCGATGCGGTTGGCGATATGGAAGCCCGTGCCCGCAAACAGGGGGACGCCCCATTTCTTTGCGAGCGCGATCGCATAATAGCCCTCGCCGAAGACGCCCGCGATACCCTCTCTCTGCGGCGCGAGCGCCTCGATCTCCTCCGACGTCAAAAAGGGCGGAAGATAGAGGTACGCCCCCCGCGGGATCGCGCCGTTCTTCGGCTTTATGATGACGATCTCATTCTCCCCCGCGGGGCCCGTTTGCCCGTCCGTGATGCGGGCGGAAAGCGCGCTCTTTTCGGAAACGGGCGGGGACGGTAGCGTTTTTTCGATCGTGACCGCGCGTTTCGGGTCGAGATGATCGCGCAGGGCGGCGTAGAAGCCGCGGCGGAAGGCGTTGAGCTCGGACCGCGCGAGAAAGACGCCGTCCGTCTCCACCGTGACCTCGGGCGCCAAGGGGAGCCCGTCCACCCGCAGAAAGGCGGCGCGGAGATCCTCTTCGGAGAGCGGCGCGTTCCGTGCGGCGGAAAGGGGCACCCCCGTATAGCAAAATTCGCCCGCATACGCCTGTGCGGGCGCCCCCGCGTTCATCACGACGCGCACCGCGACGGGCCGCAACCGCTTCGCCACGGGCGGCTGCGCGCGGGTCGTGAGACGGACCTCGTCGCCCGCGCAAAGCGGCTTTTCGGCGCGGAGCACGAAGCCCCCCGCCTGCGCATGCGAAAAACAGGCGCCGCACACCTCCTTGCCCCCGCGGAGGATCTTGAAGCGGTCCCCCCTCTCCGCGGCGAAGGAAGTGCGACAAACGGGGGTGCCTCGATCGATCTTTACATAGCCCACGCGCTCGCCGATGTGCCCCTGCACGTCCCGCGAGAGGAAGTCCGCCTTTTGCCCGAACATGAGCCCCTCGGTGTAGTCCCCGCGGTTGTAGGCGCGGGCGAGCGCTTGGAATTCGGCGCTCCCCTCCTCCCCCGCGAGACGGGCGCGGTAGTAGGCGACCGCCGCCGCGACGTATTCTTCCCGCCGCATCCTGCCCTCGATCTTGAGGGAGACGACGCCCGCCGCCCGAAGTTCTTCGAGCCTTCCGCCGAGGCAGAGATCGGAGGTCGAGAGCGCATATGCGCATTCCCCGAAGCCGCGGCGGTCGATGGAATATTTTTTGCGGCAGGGCTGCTTGCATTTGCCGCGGTTGCCGCTGTTCCCGCCCGCGAAAGAGGAAAAGAAGCACTGCCCCGAGAACGCCGTGCACAGCGCCCCCTGCACAAAGACCTCCGTCTCGATGACGCGGGAGATCTTTTCGATTTCGGAGATCGGCGTCTCGCGCGCGAGGACGGCCCGCGAAAAGCCGTAGTCCTTTGCAACCTCCGCGCCATAGACGTTGCAGCACCCCGCCTGCGTGGAGAGGTGCAGCGTGAGCGCGGGGCAGCGGCGCTTGAGCTCCCGCCCGAGGAAGAGATCCTGCAAAAGGAGGGCGTCGGCGCCCGCGTTCCATGCCGCCTCCGCCGCCCCGAAGAAGCCGCCGAGCTCGCCGTCCTTTATGAGCGTGTTGAGGGCGACGTAGACCTTCGCGCCGAGCAGATGGGCATATTCCGTCACGCGGGAAAGCGCCGAGACGTCGAAATTCTCCGCACTGCTGCGCGCGGAGAACTGTTTCATCCCGAGATAGACGGCGTCCGCACCCGCGTCGAGCGCGACGTACGCCGCCGATTCGCCCCCTGCGGGCGCCAACAATTCGATCTTCAAGGCTATCTCCCTATCGTGCGCTGGATGAGCTCCTGCGCCGCGTCGTAGCCCATGCTCTTGAGGCGGTGGTTGCGCGCCGCGACCTCGATGAGGATGGCGAGATTTCTGCCCGGGCTCACGGGGACGGTGAGCTTGGGGACGCGGACGCCGAGGATCTCCTCAACGCCCCCCTCGCCGCCGATGCGGTCGTATTCCTTGCCCTGTTTCCAGTGCTCGAGCTCCATCACGAGCTCGACTTCCTTCTCGCCGAGCACCGAGCCCGAGCCGTACATGTTCTTCACGTTGATGATGCCGATGCCCCGTAGCTCCATGAAGTAGCGGATGCGCTCGGGCGCCGTGCCCACGAGCTCGCTCTCGATCTTCTTGATGAGCACGGAGTCATCCGCGACGAGGCGGTGCCCCCGCTTGATGAGCTCCATTGCCGTCTCGCTCTTGCCGACGCCCGATTGCCCCGTGAGCAGGATGCCCGCGCCGAACACATCCATGAGGACGCCGTGGACGGTCGTCATGGGCGCCAGAAGGCGGCTCAAATAGAGGCAGAGATCGGCCATGATGTTGGTCGTCATCTTGCCCGTGCGGAAGATGGGCGTGCCCGTGGCGCGGGCGCAATCCATGAACTCGGGCAAAACGGGCAGGTCCCGCGCGAAGATGACGCAGGGGATCTCCCCGCAGGAGAACAGCTTGGAGATCATCTCCTGCCGCGCTTCGGAGGAAAAGGAGCGCATGTACTCGTGCTCGGTGAGCCCGACGAGCATGATGCGCTGGGATTCGAAAAAGCTGAAAAATCCCGTGAGCCGAAGCCCGGGGCGGTCGACGCTGATGCTCGTCAGCGTGATGATGCCACGCCCCGCATAGAGCATCTCGAGGTTCAGATCGGATGCAAACTTATCGAGCATGACGGTCTCGTGCGGCAGATTGATCTCGTTCATAAGTCCTCCCCCATTGCATAGTGTTGCAGTGCATAAGCGACGCCGTCCTCCGTGCAGGAGGGCACGACGGTCGCGATCTTTTTGAGTTCTTGCGCGGCGTTTGCGACGGCAAACCTTCCCCCCGCCGCCCCGAGCATGGGCAGATCGTTCTTCTCATCGCCGATCGCCGCGATCTTCTCCCGCGGGACGCCGTAGTACTGCCCGAGAAATCCGATCGCCGCCGCCTTCGTCTGCCCCTCGGGCATGAATTCGATGAGCGTGGGCGCCGAGCGGGTCACGAAAAATTCGCGGGAAAATTTCTCCGTGCACAGGCCGAACAGCCGCTCCTGCTCCCGCGCCTCGCACATGATGAGCACCTTCACGATCCGCTCGGTGCGGCAAAGGACGGAGAGCGGGACGTCGGGCACGGTGCCCTTCACGCCGCACACCGCTTCGTACTGCGCGAGCAGGGCGTCCCGACGGTTGCAAAAGAGGGCGCCGACCGTGTAAATGTGGATATGTACCCCCATTTCTTCGAGGCGGGCGACGAGGGAGACCGCCGCTTCGCGGGAAAATGCTTCGTCGCGGAGCAGCCTGCCCGTGCCGATCTCGGCGACCGTCGCCCCCTGGTATGCGGCGACGACGCCCTCGGTGAGCCCCAATGCGGGCAGCCGCGGCAGGATGGAAGTCAGCATGCGCCCCGTGCAGACGGCGAAAATGCCCCCCGCGCGGCGGTAATCCGCGATCGCGCGCACGGTCTCCCGGGAGACCGTGCCGTCGGGGCGCAAGAGCGTGCCGTCGAAATCCGAGACAAAGAGCGGATAGTTCATAGCGTTTCAAAGTAGGTGCGGATGCGGGCGGCGAGCTCTTTGCCGATGCCGTCCACCGCGGCGAGCTCCCGCTCCTCCGCCCGCATGATGCGGTCGATCGTGCCGAATTTTTCGATGAGGGCCAGCCGCTTTTTTTCCCCGATGCCCCCGATCTCTTCGAGCACGGAGGAGAGATTGCGCTTCGAGTGCAGGTTGCGGAAATAGGTGATCGCGAACCTGTGGGCTTCGTCGCGGATGCGCTGCAAGGTGCGCAGCGCGTAGTCCCTGCGGTCGAGGCGGACGGGCTCGTCCGAGGCGAGGGTGTAGACCTCCTCTTCCTGCTTCGCGAGGGCAATGAGGTCGATATCCTCCACGCCGTATTCCGCGAAGATCGCCGCGACGGCCGTGAGTTGCCCCTTGCCGCCGTCGATGACGACGAGCTGGGGGCGGGGGAATTTCTCCTCTTCGTCGGTGCCGAGCTTGGCGAGCCTGCGCGCGAGAACTTCCTGCAGCGAGGCGAAATCGTTGGCGCCCTCCACCGTCTTGATGCGGAAGCGGCGGTAGGAATATTTTTCGGCTTCGCCGTCCGAAAAAACCACCATGCTCCCCACCTTATCCACGCCGGAGATGTCCGAGATGTCGTAGCACTCCATGCGCTTGGGGTAGTTTTTGAGATGCAGGAGATCTTGCAGACGCGCGCAGGCGCGAACCGTCATATCGCTCTTGTGTTCGATCGCGGAGACCGACTTTTCGAGGTATTCTTTGGCGTTGCGCTCCGCCATCGCGAGGAGCTCCCGCTTGACGCCGAGCTTGGGGCGAGTGATCTCGATCCCCCTGCCCGCCCGCGCGCGGACGAACCCCGCAAAGAGGCCGTCGTCGAACTGTTCGCCGAGGATGACCTCGTGCGGGATCTCCTTGCCCTCGTAGTATTGCGTCATGAAGCTGAAAAGCGCTTCGCCCCCCTCCGCGGCGCCCGCTTCGAAGGCGAAATTCGCGCTTCCCTGCATGATGCCCCCCCGCGTCACGAGCAGGGAGATCGCCGTGTAGAGCCCGTTGGAATTCATCGCCCAGATATCCGCGCCGACATCCCGCGGCATAGAGGTGATCCGCCGCTGCCCGAGCTTTTTGAGCATCGCGATCTTGTTGCGGTAGTCGAGGGCGAGCTCGAACTCCTCCGCCGCGGCGAATTCCAGCATCTTTTCTTCGAGCAGGGCGGCCGCTTCCTCGTAGTTGCCCGAGAGAAACCCCGCGGCCTTCTCGACGAGCGCGGCATACTCCTCCTCGCCGATCCGCCCGGCGCAGGGCGCGGGACAGCGCCCGAGGTCGTGGTCGAGGCAGGGCTTCTTCGCCTTGTCCCCGATCGCCTGCGTGCAGGTGCGGATCTTATAGACCTTGGCGCAGACGTCGACGATCTCCTTGCAGCTCACGCCGCCCATGAAGGGACCGAAATACTTGCCGTCCTTCTTCACGCGGCGGGTGATCGAGATGTGCGGGAAGCGCTCCCCCGTGTGTAATTTGATATACGGGTAGGTCTTATCGTCCTTTAAGAGGATGTTGTATTTGGGCTTGTACTTCTTGATGTAGGTGTTTTCGAGGGCGAGGGCGTCGACCTCGGACGGGGTGACGACATAGGCGAAATCGGCGATCGCGTCGACCATCGCTTGCACCTTCGGAGGCTTCTCCGAGGCATGAAAATATTGCCGCACCCGATTTTTGAGCACGCGCGCCTTGCCCACGTAGATGACCGTCCCCGCGGCGTCGTACATGAGATAGACCCCAGGGGAATCGGGCAGAAGTTTGAGCTTCTCGCGCAGAACGCTTTCACCCATACTCCCATTATACACGACTTGCGGCGGAATTTCAAGAAAAATGCGGCAAATTCTCCCGTCCCGCGCAAAAAGCGGGGCGAATTTTTGCATTTCCCTCCCGCGCCTTGCGTTTTCCGCCGCGATGTGCTAAAATGGGGGCGCACGGCTCCCGCGCAAACGGAGAAAGATATGTTTGAACAAAGTACGCTCTTTGAAAATCCCGAAATGCAGCCCCTCGCAGAGCGGCTGCGCCCGCAGACCCTCGACGAATTCTGCGGCCAGACCCATCTTTTGGGGGAGGGAAAGATCTTGCGGCGGCTCATCGAGAGCGACAAGATCAGCTCGATGATCTTCTGGGGCCCCCCGGGCGTCGGCAAGACGACGCTCGCCCGCATCATCGCCCGCCGCACGAAGGCGAGCTTCATCGATTTCTCGGCCGTCACGAGCGGCATCAAGGAGATCAAGCAGGTGATGGAGCAGGCGGAGAAGAACCGCCGCTTCGGCGAAAAGACCATCCTCTTCGTCGACGAGATCCACCGCTTCAACAAGGCGCAGCAGGACGCCTTCCTGCCCTTCGTCGAAAAGGGCAGCATCATCCTCATCGGCGCGACGACCGAGAACCCCTCCTTCGAGATCAACGGGGCGCTCCTCTCCCGCTGCAAAGTGTTCGTGTTGCAGGCGCTCAAGACGGAGGAGCTCACCGCCCTGCTCCGCCGCGCCGTGCAAGACGAACGCGGCTTCGGGCTGCAACGCGTCGAGATCTCCGAGGACCTGCTCACCGCGATCGCGAACTTCGCGGGCGGCGACGCCCGCAGCGCCCTCACCACCCTCGAGATGGCGATCCTCAACGGCGAACAGACGGAGCAGGGGACGGTCGTCACCCGAGAGACCGTCGCCCAGTGCATCTCCAAGAAATCGCTGCTCTACGACAAGGGCGGCGAGGAGCACTATAACCTCATCTCCGCCCTGCATAAATCCATGCGCAACTCCGATCCCGACGCCGCCGTCTATTGGCTTGCCCGCATGCTCGAGGCGGGCGAGGATCCCATCTACATCGCGCGGCGGGTGACCCGCTTTGCGAGCGAGGACGTGGGGCTCGCCGATCCCCGCGCCCTCGAGATCGCCGTCGCGGCGTACCACGCCTGCCACTTCATCGGCATGCCCGAATGCTCGGTGCACCTCACCGAGGCCGTCGTCTACATGGCGATGGCGCCCAAGTCCAACGCCCTCTACCTCGCCTATGAGCGGGCGAAAAAGGACGCCCTCACCATGCTCGCGGAGCCCGTGCCCCTCGTCATCCGCAACGCCCCCACCAAGCTCATGAAGGAACTCGACTACGGCAAGGGCTACCAATACGCGCACGATACCGAGGAAAAACTCACGAACATGCAGTGTCTGCCCGATCTGCTCGTCGGGCGGGAATACTATCTTCCCACCGAGGAGGGCGTGGAGAGCAAATATAAGGCCCGCCTCGCCGAGATCAAGGCGTGGAAAAAGGCGCACTGATCCCGCGCAAAATGCGGAATGATCGACCACAGGTCCCCCCGAATGCGGTTTCGGAGGAAATAACATGGCGCGCCGCGGGCGAAAAATTTCGCCCGCGGCGCGCCTTCATAGATGCGGTTTTTCTCGCCCTCTTTGCGGCGTTCAGAGCCCCTTCGCCTTCATCGTGGGACGCACGCAGATGGAGATGACTTCGCAGATGAAGAGGATATCGTCCTCGCAGCCCCGCTTCACCCATTCCATTGTAATCGCGGTGACGCCGCTGATGAAGTAGCGCGACATGTATTCGACGATCCGCCGGTCCGTCACGCCGTTCTTCGCGTAGATCGGCACAAACACGTTCTCGATGAGCTGCTTATCCATATCGCCGATCGGGAAGGCGCCCGAATTGTTGTAGACCTCATAGAGCCGCCTGTTCTTCTTGATGAACGTGAGGTAGGGTACGAGGTACTGCGGGGAGATAAAGACGAGCTCATCCGCCGTCATTTTTGAAAGATCCGCCGCATGTAAGGAGGCGCCGAAGGACACAATAAACTCCGAGACGGCGCGCTCCTGCGTCTCCTTCAAGAGGTCGTATAGATTTTCATAGTGCGCGTAGAAGGTGGAGCGGTTGACGCCCGCCTTTTCGCATACATCCATGATGGAAATATCCTTGAACTCTTTATGTTCGAGGAGCAGGACGAGCGCGTCGTCCATCTTGACGGCGGTGTTGTGGAATTTGGCTTCGGATTTGTTCATGTGCGCCTCCTTTGCCCCATTCTACCACAGATCGGTGCGGTGCGCAAGGCTCAAAACGATTTTTGTCCGTTTCACGCACAAATATTTTTCAGAACCCGACACTTTTCTGGATTTTACAAAAATCCTTGGAGAACGGTCAGCCTATTCATCGTATAGGTTGACGATCCGAAGGCCCTTGCGCTTGGCGTAGCGCAGCGCGGTTTTCGCCCCGCTGCGGGAAATCGTTTCATCCACATAGCAAATCAGCGCGTCGCAGGCGTCGATCATCTTCCTGTTGCTCAAAGTGATGCGCTGCTTAAAGTGCGCTTCCTCGATGTCATAGAAAACGGTGCTTACGTCGGAATATGGCGTGCTATCCCATTCGTCGCTTTTTTGAATGGTATGCAGGCCGGTGAGGACAACTTCGATTTGCAATCCGGGATATTCTTTCCGCAGTTTACGGCAGGATTGCAGGGCGAGCCTATCAAACTCGCCGTGCGTTCCCATCGTAAACGAAAAACAGCCGTTTTTGATTTCGGCTTTGATTGCGTCGATCAACCTCCGCGGTAGGGTTTTGGCGAATATCTGTCTGTGTCCAATAAATGCCGTTTTCATCTCGGTTCTCCAATATGTAGGTATGCCTACCTATTATTATAGACCAAACGGCGAAAATAAGCAAACGCTATGTAGGCACACCTTCGTATTTTGTCAAGGGCGATGGCTTAAAATATTATGTAGGCAGAACTACATAAGGAGAGCCATTTTGACAGTAAGCGAAGCCGTTGCAAAACGAATCAACAGATTGCTCATCGAGAAGGGGATGACGCAGTATCGGTTGGAACAAAATTCGGGCATCCAACACGGGAGCATGCAGTGTATTATGAACGGTCGGAATAAGACGGTAACGCTTAGTACGGTCATTATGATCGCCCGCGGATTCAACATGACGCTCTTGGAATTTCTGGACGACCCGGTGTTTACCTCGGAAGATTTGGAAGTCGAATAAAGGTCATGGCAGGCAAAAGCCGAGAGAACGCTCTCGGCTTTTTTGTTGCGTTAAAATACGGTTCAAAACGATTTTTGTCCGTTTCACGCATAAATATTTTTCAGAAACCGACACATTTCGGGATTTCTGTTGTGGCGTTTGCCTGCCAAACGTTCTACAATAGAGGTGTAAAGCAAGGAGGCGGCTATGAACGCCATCGAAATTCATGATCTTACCAAGAGTTTCCGCGGAATGTATGCGCTCGACGGCTTGAATATGACCGTGCCGCAGGGCGCGATCTACGGCTTCATCGGCGAAAACGGCAGCGGAAAATCCACGACCGAAAAGTGCATCTGCGGGCATCTCGTTCCCGATAAGGGCAGCATACGGCTCTTCGGCAGGCCTTATACCGATGCGGGCGTCCGCGCCAAAGTGGGTGCGCTCATTGAAAACGCGGGGTGTTTTCCCTCGTCGAGCGTTTATTCCAACCTCATGATGCAGGCAATCAACTTGGGGCTGAAAAACAGAAGCGGCGAAATCGCACGGGTACTTAAAATCGTCCGCATGGAGGACAACGCGAAACTCACATTCAAGAAGTGTTCGCTCGGCATGAAGCAGCGCATCGGCATTGCCATGGCGCTTTTGGGCGATCCCGCGCTTCTCATTCTCGATGAGCCGATCAACGGACTCGATACCGACGGCATGCGGCTCATGCGGGAAATTCTCGTGGACATCACGAAGAACTACGGCTGTACCGTCCTCATCTCCTCGCATATTCTCGGCGAACTTGAAAAGATCGCCACGCACTACGGCATTCTCCGCCAGGGCAAGATGATCAAGGAGATCGCCGCCTCGGAAATGGACAGCCGCGCGCAGGTCTATGTTTCCCTGAAAACGCAAGAAACGCGGGGGGCATATGTCGTTTTACGGCGTTTCGGATACCGCGCGGAAGTCGCGGAGGACTTGATCAAAGTCTACGACGTCGAGGAGACGGGCAAGCTGGTCGCCCTGCTTCTGCAAAACGGACAGAAGATCTTCGAGGTCAAAAAGCACAAGATCGGGCTCGAGGAATACTATGTTTCTTTGATGAGCGAAAAGGCGGTGTAATATGGAAAACACGAAAACGTTGCAATTCGAAAAGCCGAGCTTTTTTGCACGGCTCAAAGGGATGCTCGGCGTGGACCTCTACCGCCTCTTCCACACCCCGCTCTTCTATATCTTTCTCGCGATCGCTGCCATCATTCCCGCGCTCGTCTCGATGGGCGCCACCACGGAGGGCGAGGCGGCAAACATGTTTACAAACGCTTGGCAGATCATTGCCGCAGACAGCCCGCTGTATATCGTTCACGATATGGGCGAATACGCCAACATGAACATGGTCTTTATCTTCGGCGGCATTATGGTGTCTATCTTTATCGGACACGACTATCGAAGCGGATACGTTAAGCAACTCTTTACCACTCACGCCAAGAAAGAGGACTATATGATCAGTAAAACCCTCGTTTCCGCGTTTTCAATGGTGTGTATGTGCGGAACATATTTTATCGGCGGGACGATTTCGGGGGCTACAACTGGGCTTCCGTTTACAATCAACGCAGGCTCTCTTGTTTGCGCAATCCTCGGTAAAATGATCATGAGCCTCGGCTGGGCGAGCCTGTACACCTTTATTAACATCATCTTCCGCAGGAAATTCGGCATTTCCATTGCCCTGTGCTTTGTGTTAGGGACGGGTATTCCCGTCATCGGTGCGGCGGCACTTCTCGGCAACACGGCGGCTCTCAATATCTTCCTCTACGGTTCGTCGGTGCAGGCGTGCCTCTCCTCCAACTTCTTGTCCGTCCTCGTGTGCCTTGCCTGCTCTTGTATTTGGGCGGTCATCTATAACGTTCTCGGCGCGGTCATTTTGTACCGCAGGGACGTTTACTGAAGGGGGTACTGTCATGAACGCAATCGAAATCAGAAATTTGACGAAAACGTTCGGGGAAAAACGCGCGGTGGACGGCCTCAATATGACGGTGCCCGAGGGCGCGATCTACGGCTTCATCGGGGAGAACGGAAGCGGCAAATCGACGACCGAAAAGCTCATTTGCGGGCTCATTCAGCCGAGCGGCGGCGAAATCAAACTTTGGGGAAAAGACCATAAAGACCAAAATGTCCGCGCGCAGATCGGCGTTCTCATCGAATCCCCCGGGTGCTTTCCCAATTACACCGTCTGGAACAATATGAAGCTGCAAGCTGCCAACTTGGGGCTGAAAAACGAGGACGAGGAAATACGGCGCGTTCTGCACCTCGTCCGCATGGACGGTGCGGCTTCGAACAAGTTCAAGAACTGCTCGCTCGGCATGAAACAGCGCATCGGCATCGCCTTCGCGCTCCTCGGAAACCCCAAACTTCTCGTACTTGACGAGCCGATCAACGGCCTCGACGCCGACGGTATGCGCATCATGCGGGAAATTCTGACCGACCTTTCCAAACGCGGCACGACCGTTCTCATTTCCTCGCACATCTTGGGCGAGCTTGAAAAAATCGCCACGCACTACGGCATTCTCCGCGGCGGCAAGATGCTTCGTGAAATGACGGCAGAACAGCTCAACGCCGACTGCCCGACCTATGTCGCCCTCAAAGCGGACGACATGGAAACGGCGCGGGAGGCCTTGCAGCGGGCGTTCGGACGGACGGAATTCGATGAGGCGTCGGGCGAGATCCGCGTCTATCAGAGGGCTGCGGCGGAGCAAATCGCGGGGTACCTATATCGATCTTTCGGCATTCCCGTCACCGAACTGCAAACGAAAAAGATCGATCTCGAAGCATACTACACGGGGCTCATGCAGGAGGGAAAATGAACGCGAATATGAAAATCAATGACTTCGGAAACCGCCTCAAAACCATGCTCAAAGTGGACGCGCGCAGAATATTTTTGACGCCCGCCCTCTATATCATGCTCGGCGTCAGCCTCGCGCTCCCCATTTTGATTTTGGTGATGACCTCTTTCATGGGCGGAACAAACCCCGAAACGGGAGAAGCGGTCGAAACGTTTACGAACGTCTGGCAGGCGATCGGCTCTGCGGGCGGAAACGCCATGAATATGGACCTCACGAGCATGTGCAATATCAATCTCCTGTACTTCCTTGTGGCGATTTTCGTCTGCCTGTTCGTGAGCGAGGACTTCCGAAGCGGATACGTCAAGAACCTGTTCACGGTGCGCTCGAAAAAGCTCGATTACGTCCTCTCCAAAACCATTGTGCTGTTTGTAGCGGCGACGGGGATGTTTGTCCTCTACTTTATCGGCGCGATGATTGGCGGCGGGATCGCGGGGCTTTCCTTCGACTTTGCTTCGGTCGGCGCATCCGCGGGCGGAATTGCCGCCTGTATGGTATCGAAAATCTTCTTTTCACTCGTCTTTGTGTCGATCGCCCTCACGCTCTCGGCGGTCGGAAAACAGCGGCTTTGGCTCTCCATCCTCGGCTCTCTTGCGGCGGGAATGTTGCTCTTTACAATGATCCCCATGATGACGCCGCTCAATTCGGGCGCGTTCAACGTCGCGCTGTGCGTCCTCGGCGGGCCCCTCTTCGCCGCGGGACTTGGAGCGGCCTCGAATTTGATTTTAAGCAAGACAAGTTTGGTATAACTTTTGCGCTCCGATTCTCGCAAAGCGCATGAAAAAAACCGCACCGTGGTGCGGTTTTTTCAGTCGCCGAGGAACTCCACGCCCTTCAATAACACGTCGTTGACGATCTCATTGTAGAGCGAATAAAAGATGATCTTTCCGTGCCGCTCGGTGCAAACGATGCCCGCATCCTTCAAGAAGCGGAGCTGGTGGGAGACGGTCGTCTGGTTGATGCCGAGCACGCGGGAGATATCCGTGACGCACATCTCCGAGATCGCGAGCGCAGACAAGATGCGCAGGCGCGTCGGATCCGAAAAGATCGAGAAGAAGCGCACGAGCGAGAAGAGCAGTTCGCCCTCGGGGACGTACCCCTCGATGAGCCCCTGCGTGCGGCGGTCTAACAGCAAAGTTTGCATATACGCTACCTACCTTTTTTATGAAAGTATCGCATATGTACGGCGGCGCATATTCGCATTCTTTGTCGAAGCCGCAAATTTTTCCGCGAAACCGCTTTATTCGACGCCGACGACTTCGTACCCCGCCGCCTTGACCGCCGCTTCGAGCGCTTCCGTTTGCACGTCGCCCGTCACATAGGCCGCTTTCTTCTTGAGCTTGACTTCGACCTTCTCGACGCCCGCAACCGACTGGAGCGCTTCGGTGACACGCTTGGCGCAGTGCTCGCACATCATGCCCTCGATTTTCAACACACGCTGCATGGCTTTTCCTCCTTTTTTGGATTTTTTTGCCCCCCTGTCCGGCTGCCCGATCGTGAGCCGCAGGGCGTTCGTCACCACGAACAGCGAAGAGAGGCTCATCGCCGCCGCGCCGATCATGGGATTCAGCACGACGCCGAGGGCGGAAAATGCCCCCGCCGCGAGCGGGATCCCGATACAGTTGTAGAAGAACGCCCAGAAGAGGTTCTGTTTGATGATGCGCATCGTGCGCCTGGAGAGTGCGATCGCGCGGGGGAGCGCGGAAATATCCCCGCTCACGAGCACGGCGTCCGCACTCTCGATGGCGACGTCCGTCCCGTTCCCAATCGCGATTCCGACGTCCGCCTCCTTTAAGGCGGGGGCGTCGTTGATGCCGTCCCCAACCATGGCAACGTAGGGATTTGCCCGCTTGGCGGTGCGGAGTTCCCGCTTCGCCCGTTCGCTTTGTTCGCGCGCACGGCGCACATACTCGAGCTTTTCCTCGGGCAGAAGCTCGGCGCACACGCAGCAGTCCCAATGGGGGAAGCCCGCCTCGCGCGCGATAAACTGCCCCACGGCGGCGTTGTCCCCCGTGAGCATGATGGGGACGCACCCGAGGGCGGAAAGCTCCTGCACCGCCGCGCGGCTGCCCGCCTTCAAGGTGTCGGCGAGGGCGAACATCGCGAGGACATGCGTTTCATCGGCGAGGAAGAGCACCGTCTTGCCCTCCGAAGTGCGCTGCTCGAAGGCTCCGAACCATTCGATGAACTTCACGCCCTTCATCTGCATGAGCGTCTCGTTGCCGAGGAAATAGGTCTTTCCGCCCACCTTGCCCACGGCGCCCTGCCGCGGGATGTAGGCGACGTCCTCCGCTTCATACCCCTCCCCGCAGAACTCCACGATGCACTGCGCGAGGGGGTGATTGAGCTTTTTTTCGATACCGTATGCGACCTTTTTCGCCTCCTCGTCCCCTTCGAAGTGCACGACGCGGGGCTTGCCCTCGGTGATCGTCGCCGTCTTATCGAGAAAGACATCACACACCGTCGCCATCTTCTGCAGGGCCTCGGCGTTCTTATAGAGGACGCCGAGCGAGGCGCCGCGGCCCGTCGCCGCCATGATCGCCACGGGCGTCGCGAGCCCCAAGGCGCACGGGCAGGAGATGACGAGCACGCTGACCGCATAGTTGATCGCCTGCGCGAAGTCGCGCGCGATCAGGATCCAGACGAGAAAGGTGACGAGCGCGATGCAGACGACGGCGGGCACGAAAATCGCCGAAACGCGGTCGGCGAGCTTTTGGATGGGCGCCTTGCTCGCCCCCGCCTCGCGCACCATGCGGATGATCCCCGCGAGCATGGTATCTTCCCCCACCTTCTCGGCGCGGAGCTTCAAATATCCGCCCGCGAGCAGGGAGGCGCTCGTCACGCGGTCCCCCGCGCCCACTTCGACGGGCAGACTCTCGCCCGTCACCGCCGAGGCGTCGACGAAGGCATGCCCCTCGAGGACGACGCCGTCCGCCGCGACGCTCTCTCCCTGCTTGACGACGACCGTATCCCCCTCTTCCACTTCGGAGAGCGGAACACGACACTCCTTGCCCTCCCGCTCGACGGTGACCGTTTGGGGGGCGAGCGCGCGGAGCTTTTCGAGCTCCTTGCCCGTGCGCTTCTTGCTCTTCTCCTCGAGGAATTTCCCGAGGGTGACGAGGGTGACGATCATCGCCGCCGATTCGAAGAAGAGGTGCATCATCTCCCCGCCCGTCTGCATGACGATGAGCGCGGCGAGGCTGTAAAAATAGGACGCCGCGGCGCCGAGCGTGACGAGCGTATCCATGTTGGGCACGCGTTTGCACGCCGCGCGCACGCCGCTCGTGAAGAAGGCGTAGTTCACACCGAGGATCGCCGTCGTGAGCCCGATCTGGAAGCCGTAGTTCCACCACCCCGCGGGGACGGGCAGGGAGAGCATCCCGCCCATCGAGAGATACATGAGCGGCAGGAGCAGGGCGAGCGAGACGAAGAAGCGGACGATCAGGGGGATCCCCCGCCGCTTCTCGGGCGCCTTGCCCTCGTCGTATGCGCCGTAGCCGAGCGAGAACACGGCGGAGCGGATCTTCGCCGCGTCGAGCAGGGCGGGATCGTATTCCACCTCCATGCTCTCCCCCATGAGGGAGACGGCGCAGCTCTGCACGCCTTTGAGTTTTTTCACCGTGCGCTCGATGCCCGCCGCGCACGCCGCACAGGTCATGCCCGTGACGCTGAATCGCTGTTTCATGGCTTATTGGAACCTCTTGAAGAGGTCCACGACCTCATCGACCACGGCATAGTTGCCCGCCTCGATGTTCTCGATCAGGCAGGAGTGCATGTGGCTCTCCAAAATGACGCCCGCGAGGCTCTTGACCGCCTTATCCACGGCGGCGAGCTGGATGAGCACGTCGTCGCAGTAGCGGTCCTCCTCGACCATGCGCTTCACGCCGCCGATCTGCCCCGCGATGCGGTTGATCCGCGCGACGATCTTTTTCTTCTCCTCTTCGGAGCGGACCTTCGTCTTGGTTGCACAGCAAGTTTCCATCGTTTCCTCCTCTCGGGGCACAATACCCCATGTAGGTATTATCAGTATATACCGCGGCGGGGTATTTTGTCAAGCGTTTTGCGAAATTTCTTTCTGATCCCGCAGGGAAATTTTCCCGCGGGCGCGCCGCTTCGGTATTTCGAAAATTGTCGAAATATAAAAAATCCCCCGCATTCGGGGGGATCATATGGCAAAAACACTCAAATTTCTTTCTTTTTGAAGAATTCCTTGCCCATGCCGCAGAGCGGGCACACCCAATCCTCGGGGAGTTCCTCGAAGGGCACCTCGCCGTCGTACTCATATCCGCACACGGTGCACACCCAAACTTCCCGCTTCTTTTTCGCGGGCGCAGGCGTGCGCTTCTCGAAGGCGTCCTTGCCCATGCCGCAGAGCGGACACACCCAATCCTCGGGGAGTTCCTCGAAGGGCACCTCGCCGTCGTACACATACCCGCACACGGTGCACACCCACGCCTCCTTCTCCTCGGCGGCGGGCGTCTCCACATAGGTAGGCGCGAGCGCGCTCGTCTTGCCCTTCAATACCTCGTGGTAGTAAGCGTACGTCATGGGCTTTGCGCGCTGCACGTTCTCCGCGTCGTACACTTCGCCCAAAAAGACGGTGTGCGTCGGGGTATCCCACTTGGCGACGACCTTGCAGCAGAAATAGGCGACGCTATCGAGAATGACGGGCAGCTTGCCCTTGACCGCATAGGGCGTCCCCGCGAACTTATCGGTATCGCGCGAGGAGGTGAAGCCGAACTTGCCGATGAGCTTGGGATCGGACTTCTCCGAGAGCGCCGAGAGCGCAAAGTAGCCGCAATCTTCGATCGCCGCATGGGTGAAGTTCTGCTTGTTCACGCTCACTGCGATCGTCGCAGGCGACGAGGTGATCTGCATCGCGGAATTGGCGACGCAGCCCGCGGGCGTGCCCTCGTGCCAGCTCGTGACGATATACACGCCGTAGGAAAGGCGAAAGAGTGCCGTAGGATCCATGGTATCTCCTTGTTCGATATGTACGGACGAAAAAGGCGGACCTTTCTTTCGTCCGCCTTTGTCTTATTTCTTTTCCTCTTCCTGCTTGATGACTTCCGTGCCGTCGTAGTAGCCGCAATTCTTGCAGACTCTGTGGGCGGGCGTCAGTACATGGCAATGAGGGCACATGACGAGCGTCGGCGCCTTCGCCTTGTAGTTCGCAAAGCGCTTGTTGGTTCTGCTCTTCGATTGTTTGCTCTTAGGGACTGCCATATTACCACCTCTTCTCCGTAATTATTCTGTTTCCCCGTCGGGGCCGCCGCAGTTCCCGCAGAGGAGACGGGGCGGCAGCGCGAACATGATCGCGTCGCGCAGGAACTCGCCGAGCTTTACGACGCCGTTTTGGTAGCCGTAGGTCTCGCCGTCCCCCTCGCCGGGTTCGAAAAAGCCGTAGACCTCCTCCGAGAAAGTCTGCCGCGCAGCCGCAAGGCACCGCGAACATGCCCCCTCGAGGGTGAAGGAAACGCTTCCCCGCACCTCGACCGTATCATCCTCGAAAATTTCGTACTTGAGCGAATAGACGACGGGCCCCGAGAAGCTGACATACGGGATCTCCAACAGATCGGCGTCCGCCTCCCCGAAGATCTCGAGCGTGCCCTCGTATTTCCCTCTCGCCACGTTGCCGCGTACATCGATATCAGGAATCATGGACTTAAAAAGTATAGGATATTTCTGCGGGTTTGTCAATCTTTTTTCGCGTATATTTCGCAGTTTTTGCGAAAAATCAGAGAAGCGCTGCCGTTTCGCGCGCAATGACGAGCTCCTCGTTCGTGGGAATGACGAGGATCTTCACGCGCGAGGTCGCCTTCTGGATCTCGTGGATCGCGCCGTCGTTCTTGAAATCGTTCTTGGCTTCGTCGAGTTCGACGCCGAACGCCTCGAGCCCCGAAACGACGTCTTTCCGCACATCGGGCGTGTTCTCGCCGATGCCCGCGGTGAACACGATGACGTCCAGCCCGCCGAGCGCGGCCATGTAGGCGCCGATGTACTTCTTGCAAGAATAGGCGAACATATCGAGCGCCAGGCGGGCGCGGTCGTTGCCCGCGTCCTTCGCCGCGGCGAGGTCGCGGAAGTCCGAAGAGACGCCCGAAATGCCCAGAACGCCGCACTTCTTATTGAGGTAGGTGAGCCCTTCGGAGAGGTTCATGCCCTTCTTGCGGAAGATGAACTCCGCCGCCGCATAGTCGATATCGCCGCTGCGCGTGCCCATGGGAACGCCCGCGAGCGGGGTGAATCCCATCGAAGTATCGATACACGTCCCCCCCTTGACCGCGGAAATGGAGGATCCGTTGCCGAGGTGGCAGGTGATGATCTTGAGGTCCTTAACGTCCTTTTTCAGGTACTTCGCCGCCTCGCCCGAGACATACTTGTGCGAAGTGCCGTGCGCGCCGTAGCGGCGGACCTTATATTGCTTGTAGTCGTCGTAATCGACGGCATACATATATGCGTAATCGGGCATCGTGGCGTGGAAGGAGGTGTCAAACACGAGCGCCATCTTCTTGCCGGGCATCACGGCGCGGCAGGCATTCACGCCGAGGATCGCCGCAGGGTTGTGGAGGGGCGCAAGCTCGGCGATCTCCTCCATCGTCTCCATCACTTTGTCGTCGACGAGCGTCGTCTTTTTGAACGCCTCGCCCGAAGCGACCACGCGGTGCCCCACGGCGTCGATCTCGTCCATCGAGGCGATGCAGCCCGCCTTGGGATCGACGAGCATTTTGAGGACGAGGGAGATCGCGTCGGTATGGGTGGGCATTTCCTGCTCGACGACATACGTCTCGCCGTGCGCCTTGTGGGTGAGCTTGCCGCCCGCAATGCCGATGCGCTCGCAGCCGCCCTTGGCGATGACCTCCTCGGTCTCCATGTGGATGAGCTGATACTTGAGGGAGGAGCTCCCCGCGTTGATCACAAGAATTTTCATAAAATACCTCTTTATGCTTTTTTGAACTTCGTATAGGCGAACTGCGGATGAGCCGCCGCATGAAGTAGACCTTTCTAATTTGTCATGTCGCCCGACGCGCAGCGGCGTACGAAGTAGCAGAGTCGAGACATCTAATGCGCAACCCGACCCCGCCCTCCGTGTCATTCAGAGGGAGCCCTGTTTTACTTGTCATTCAGAGGGGGCGCAGCCCCCGAAGAATCCCCTTGGTCGATGTTGGAAAACGGACTTCGTACCTCGGGATCCTTACTTCGCACTTCGTGCTCGTGCCGCGCTTTGTGTACAAATAGAAGCTGCGCGCGGGGCGCTGCGCTCAGGATGACACGGAACCCGCATTCCAAATCTCTGAAAAACCCAAAATCACACTTTTGGGTTTTTCACCCCAATTTGCGCATTCATGCGCTTCTTGTCTTTGAGGACAAAGCGGTTGGCGGCCAAAAAAGTCGGGGGATGTAGTAATTTAACCCCTCACGGAATTTTTTCGCCAAGGAAAAATTCGTGAACTTCCAAACTCTCTTTGCGTTAGGCGGAATTCACTTCCGCCGTGCGCGACACAATTTGCCGAACCCTTTCGGCTTGTTGTCTTGAGAACAGACAAGGTTGCGGCCGACGGGGCTGTGAGATGTAAAAGTTTACCCCTCGAAAATTTCTATGCCCTTATTTTGCACCCGCAGGGGATTTCTAATGGATAGAAATTTTCGAAATTCTCACTCCGCTTGCAGCGCCGTGATGGCGACCGCGCAGACGATATCGTCCTTCTTGCAGCCGCGGGAGAGATCGTTGAGGGGCTTCGCAAAGCCCTGGCAGATGGGGCCGATCGCCTGGAACCCGCCGAGGCGCTCCGCGATCTTGTAGCCGATGTTGCCCGATTGCAGATCGGGGAAGATGAGCACGTTTGCATGCCCCGCCACCTTGGACGCGGGCGCTTTGAGCGCCGCGACTTCGGGGACCATCGCCGCGTCGAACTGCAATTCGCCGTCGATCATGAGCTCGGGCGCCTTCGCTTTGGCGATCTTCACCGCCTCCTGCACGTTGGTCACGAGGTCGTGCTTGGCGCTGCCCATCGTCGAGAAGGAGAGCATGGCGACGCGGGGCGAAAGGCCTGCGATCTCCATCGCGCTCTTCGCCGTGGCGATGGCGCAGTCGGCGAGCCCTTCCGCCGTGTAGGTGGGGTTGAGCCCGCAGTCCGCAAAGATCAGCATGCCGTCCTCGCAGTATTTATTGCCGCCCGAGGGCGCGACCATGAGGTTGAAACTCGAGACGGCGGAGACGCCCGGCGCCGTCTTGATGATCTGGAGCCCGGGGCGGAGCGTGTTGGCCGTCGAATGGCATGCGCCCGAGACGAGCCCGTCCACATCGCCCGATTTCAGCATGAGCGCGCCGAAGAAGGTCGCGTCCTTCGCCTGTTCGAGCGCCTGTTCCTCCGTCATGCCCTTTGCCTTGCGGAGCTCATAGAGGAGCTTGGCGTATTCGCCGAGCTTGGGCGACGTCGCGGGCTCGACGATCTGCACGCCCGCAAGGTTGATCTCGGGATTCTTTGCGCGGATCTCCTCCGCATTGCCGAGCAGGACGATCTTCGCGACGCCCTGGTCGACGCAATCCGCCGCCGCCTCGACGACGCGCGCATCCTCGCCCTCGCAGAGGACGATCGTCTTTTGCTTCGCCGCCGCCTTTTTCTTGATCTCTTCAATGATCGTTCCGCTCTCGGCGATCTTTCTGCCGAGGTCCTTGAATGCTTTCATGATGCCCATTTGAAAATCTCCAAAAAACCCTTTATTTTTCTCCGCGTTTCGTGTATAATGTTCGCGGAAGAAATGATCGTATGTCATTATACACCCTTTTCGGAGAATTGTAAAGCTACAGGCGGAAAAATCATGAAATTTTGTGCTGTCATCTGCGAATACAACCCCTTCCACAACGGGCACGCCTACCAGCTCGCCGAGATCAAGCGGCAGAGCGGATGCGACGCCGTTCTCTGCCTCATGAGCGGGAATTTCACCCAGCGCGGCGAACCCGCCGTCCTCGGGAAGTACGCGCGCGCCCGCCATGCGGTCGAAAACGGGGCGGATATCGTCCTCGAACTGCCCGCGGCGTTTGCCGTCGCCCCCGCGGAGATCTTCGCGCAGGGTGCCGTCCACATCCTCGCAAGCATCGGCGCCGTGACGACGCTCGCCTTCGGCTGCGAGAGCGGGACGAAGGAGGACTTCCTGCGCGCCGCCCGTGCGACGCTCGGCGAGGACAGGCGTTTCCGCGCCGCCCTCAAAGAGGCGATGAAAGACGGCACCTCCTATGTGAAAGCGCGCACGCAGGTGATCCTCGCGCTCAATTCGGACATCGACGAAGCCCTCCTCACCGCGCCCAACAACATGCTCGGCACCGAATACTGCCGCGCGATCCTCGCTTCGGGCGCAAACATCGCCCCTCTGCCCATCCGCCGCGTCGGGGGCGGGCATGCGGACAGCGCGCTTCATCGGGACTTCTCCTCCGCGGCGGCGCTGCGCAGCGTGCTCGGCGAGCGCTCCCTCCGCGCGGCATTCGCAAAGCGGCGCAACCTGCCCGCGGACGTCTGCGCCTCCCTCGCCGACTACAAGCCGACGGCGTATCCCACCGCCGCGCTCTGCGCCCTCGTTGCGGCGGACGAAGCCGATCTCGCGCTCACGCCCGATTGCTCGGAAGGGCTCGAGAACCGCCTCAAAGCGCTCTCGCGCTCCAATCTCGACTACGAAGCCCTGCTCGGCAAGGTCGTCTCCAAGCGGTATACCCGCGCGCGCATCAAGCGCATTTTGCTCCAGAATTTCCTCGGGATCCGCCTGAAAAACGTCAGAAATTACCTCGACGCCCCCCTCTATCTGCGCACGCTCGCCGTGAAGAAGCGCCGCGCGGAGGAACTGCTTTCGGCGCTCTCGGGCGGCTTCCCCATCCTCGCCCGCAAGAGCGACGGGGCGCTGCTCAAAAAGGACGCCCTCTCCTGCTTTTCCCTCGACGTGCGCGCAAACGAGCTCTATGGCGCGCTGACGGGCGTTCACAGCGGCGATTTCGAGACGGTGTTCGTCTGAACCGCGTCCGCAAGCCACAAAAAAGGGCCCCCGAAGTTGCCTCGGGGGTCCTTTTTTTTGCCGTTGGAATCCTTCCCGGGATCAGCCGACGAGATCGGTGCCCGTGATGGACGAATAGTTGTTGAAGAACAGCCCGAACCCTTGCGTGGATTCGCCCTCGGAGTGGCTCATGCAGGTGATCGTGAAGCCGGATTTGTTCTGGTCGTCGAGCCAAGCCGTGCGGACGACGCCGTAGTATTTCTTGTGTCCCGCGGGAACGGTCGCCGCGTCGTTGAACTCGAAATAAATATACCCGTCCCCATAGATCCTCCACGTGCCGATCTCCATCGTGTCCCAGATCGTGCCATCCTCGCGCAGGGTGACGTCCGTCGAGGTGAGCGTGAGATCGTTGTCGTTTTTGAGCACGACCATCTTGAACTTCCGATCCTGCGTATATTTGAAGAGCTCCTCCTCGGAGACGGGACGCTGGCTCTCGCCGCCGTAGCGGTTGGGGTTGATGACGATATCGCCCATCGAGTTGAGGTAGTATTGGTGGACCTGCGAGACGAACACGGTGCCGTCGGCCTGTCCCTTTTGCATCCAGCTGTCCGTGCGGGTGATGTACGCCGCGACGTTGACGCCCGATTTCGTCGTGAAGAGGTCGTTGTGCCCGGGCAGCTTGATGTCGATCGCGTTCTCCCACGCGCCTTGCCATTTGAACGTGCCCGTATACTTATTGCCCGAATTCTGCGCGTTGGCGGGCCCGATGTTGCGGACGATCCCGCCGTTCGTAGATTCATATACGCCCCACGGGCTTTCGCTTCTTCCGCCCCACATCTGGTAGCCGACGTCGAGCCCGTTATAGGAGTGCATGGAGTAGTAATAGGTCTTTCCCTTGGAAAGCACCTTCTCGTTCTCGTCCATTATGGTCACGTTGTCGTGGCGGGCGATGACGGGCGCCTCCATGGCGGAGAGGGAGATGAGCCTGCCGTAGAACTCGGATTCGACCGTCTTGCCCTGCGCGAAATCCATGTGCATCGCGACCGCTTCGTCGCGGTAAGCGCGCACGGCGGGGATATCGAGGAAGGTCCCGTCCTGATAGAAGTTATCCTTGCGGAGCCCCGTCGCGGGATCGAGCTCGAGCATCCAGTTGCCCGTGCCGAAGGAGCCGTATGCCATATACATCTTGCCGTCGGGCGAGTAGATGATCTGCGGGTCGATGGAGTTGACGTCCATGCTCGATTCCTGGGTATTCTGCGGGATCGCCGACTGCATCAAAACGCCCACGTATTGGAAGGTCTCGGGCTGCAGCGAATACGAATGGAAGAGCACGATGCACGCCTTGGAATACTCCACGCCGTCGTGATTGGGCGTGCCGTTGGAAACGCAGCAGGTGTAGAGCCAATAGCCGCCGTCGGGCGCTTTCACGATGTCGGGCGCCCACCACTGGATGCCGCCGCTCGTGCTGTTCTTCTCCTCTTCCCACGCGTCGATGAGGGGCATCTGCGTGCTCGGCGAAGTCGCCTTGCCGAGATAATTCCACGTGATGAGGTCGTAGGACTTCCGGATCTCGTTGCCCGACGACCATCCCGTGGAGAAGATATAGTAGGCGGGCTTGCCGTTCTCCTCTACCTCGATGAGAGAGGGATCGTGCGTCCAGCCGAGCAGTTTGCTCCCGCCCGTCGAATAATCGTTCTTGCTCGAGAGATCATATTGGTTGTGCGGATTTGTGACGTACGCGGGCACGACCTCGACGCGGAACCCCGTCCCGTCCTTCATCGTAAAGACGGCGGAGCCCGCCGTGTTCTTGGCGCTGACGACGCCCCCCGCGTAGTCCACGACGGTACCCTCGGCGACCTCTGCGCCCGTGGCGTCGTACTCCTTGCGGGAGACCGCGCCTTTCAAAGTGTAACTCGTCGTCGAAGCGGGAAGTTCCACGCCGTCGTCGGGCAAGTTATCGAAGGCGATGCGCGCGCCTTCCGCCTTTGTCGCACTGCCGCCATCGCCGCCGCAACCCGCGAAGATCGCCAGCGAGGAGACCGTAAGGACGGAGCCGAGCGCGAGCGCCAACAGCTTTTGCGTTCCTTTTATCATGTTTCCACCCCCAAAACTTTTCCATTATTTTATCATATCGCGGAGAACATTGCAACCCATTCCCTGTATTTTCTGCAAAAAACTTTCTTGCCGCAAGCATATCGTAAGCAATTTGCAAACAGAATGCAAGCATATAGCAAAGCCCTCTCCGTCACCGAAGAGGACTTTGCTGAGAGAATATGAAAAAATCAGAGAATAAGCAGAAGTTTGTTTTCTGCCTATATCTTAACGTAGCAACGTGAAATTTTTGTGTATTTGCGATTAAAAGTATCTGAAAGAAAAAATTATTTTCAAAATCCGCAGCGCGCGGCGATCGCAGAAGCGACGCGGATCCCGTCCGCCGCCGCCGACATGATCCCTCCCGCATAGCCGCATCCCTCGCCGCAGGGGTAGACGCCCTCGTGCCCCGCCGCCTCAAAGGTCTCCCCGCGCAAGACGCGGACGGGCGAGCTCGTGCGGCTCTCGACCCCCGTGAGCAGAGCGTCGGGATGATCGAAGCCCTTGAGCCGCCGCCCCATATCGCGGATCCCGCGGGCGAGGCACTCCGTCATCACGGGCGGAAGATAGGCGGAGACGGGCGCGAACGCCGTGCCGCGGGCATAGGTCGGGAGGACGGCGCCGAAGCGGTCTGTTTCCCGCCCCGCGAGGAAGTCCCCCACGCGCTGCACGGGCGCACGGTATCCCCCGCCGCCCGCAAGATAGGCCGCCCGCTCGAGGTTCCGCTGGAAGGCGACTCCCGCGAGCGGATGGTCGCTCGCAAAGTCCTCCCGCTTCACTTGCACGACGACGGCGGCATTGGCGTTCCTTCCCGCGCGGGCGTAGTCGCTCATGCCGTTGGTGACGACGCCCCCCTCTTCGGACGCCGCGGGGATGACGACCCCGCCCGGGCACATGCAGAAGGTGAATACGCCGCGCTCCGAGGCATGGGAGACGAGCTTGTAGTCGGCGGGCGGCAACAGGCGGTAGGCGTCGCCGTACTGCGCGCGCCCGATGTCCTCCTGCAAGTGCTCGATCCGCACCCCCGCCGCGAACTCCTTCTGTTCCATGGCGAAGCCGCGGGAGAGCAGCATCCCGAAGGTGTCCCGCGCGCTGTGCCCGATCGCAAGGACCACGGCGTCGAACTTCTCCCGCCCGCCGATCTCCGCGACGGGCTTGCCGTTTTCGAAGAAGAGATCGGAGAGCGCCGTCCCGAAGCGCAGTTCGCCGCGCTCGGCGATGAATTTCGTGAGATTCGCGACGACCTGTAGTAGTTTATCGCTGCCGATGTGCGGCTTGTTCAGGTAGAGGATCTCCGCGGGCGCCCCGAAGCGGACGAAGCGCTCGAGCACCTCGCGGTGGAAGGGCGAATTGGTCTGCGTTGTGAGTTTTCCATCGGAAAACGCCCCCGCGCCGCCCGCGCCGAACTGCACGTTGGAGGCGGGATCGAGTACCCCCGTATGTTGAAATTCGAGGATATCCGCGGCGCGCGCCTCCACCGCCTTGCCCCGCTCGACGAGCACGGGAGAGACGCCGTGGTCGATGAGCCGAAGCGCGCAGAAGAGCCCCGCGGGGCCCGCGCCCACGATGAGCACGCGCGGCTTGCCCTTAACCTGCGGAAAAACGGGCGGGATCTCGCGGCGGACGGCGGTATCGCATTCGATGCTGTATACCCAGCGGATATCCCGTTTATCTCGGGCGTCCAGCGACTTTTTGAGGATGCGGAAGTGGCGGACGGGGCCGCCGAGCCTGCCCGCGCAGAACGCATGGAGTTTGCGCTCGTCCTCCCCGGGACGGAGGGTCGTCTGCACGATCATGCGAGCGCCTCCGCCACGGCGTGCGCCGAGGCAAACGCCCAATGTAGGTTGTATCCCCCGCATTCGCCGTCGACGTCGAGGATCTCCCCCGCAAAGTAGAGCCCGCGGCGGAATTTGCTCTCCAGCCCCTCCCCCGTCTCGGAGAGGGGGATGCCGCCGCGGGTCGCCTGCGCCCGCGCAAAGCCGTAGGTCCCCGTCACGGGGAGAGGGAAGCCCTTCAAGAGCGCCGCGAGCTTTGCCGCGTCGCCCCCCGTTCTGCGCCAGACTACCCGCGCCAGCCCATTGGGCACGACGCAGAGCAGATCTTCCTCCCCGCGCCCCCGCGCAAACAGCCGCATGAGCGCGGAACTTTGCACATCGGGCAACAGGTCGATCATGAGCACGTCCCCCGTCTCGGCATACGACGAGGCGCGGAACACGAGGTCCCCCGAGACGCCGCCCTCGGTAAAGAGCACGTCCCCCCGCCCCGCAAAGCGCTCTTTGCTTCCGCGGAGGACGCGGAGCGCGCAGTCGACGCGGATGCCCTTGAGCCCGCGGACGAGCGCGGGATCGCACTTGAGCTGCACGAGAACGGGCGAGAGCGGGGTCACGCTGTGCCCGAAGGCCTCGGCGAGCGCATATGCCGTGCCGTCGGTACCGAAGCTCTCCGTCGCCCTGCCGCCCGCGGCGAGAACGACGGCGTCCGCCGCAAGCGAATTTCCGTTCCAATGCACGAAAAAGCCACCCCTGTCATCGATCTTTTCGACGCGCGCCCCCAAGATCACCTCCACGCCGAGGCGGGAAAGTTCGTGGCGGAAGAGGTCGGTGACGGCCGAGGCTTGCCGCCCCGCGGGGTACACCCTGCCGCGGGCGTCGGGCAAAAAGACGCCCCCCATCGAGGAGAGGAAGGCGATCGCGTCCTCCGCCGAAAAGCGCGCGAGCACGGCGCCGACCCGCGCGGGATCGTGCGAAAAGTAGTGCGCGGCGCCCATATCGAGATTGGTGACGTTGCCCTGCCCGTTGCCCGTCGCGGAGAGTTTGCGCCCGAGGTGGTCCCCCCGCTCGAGCAGAACGACCTCGTTGTTTGCCCTTGCCAGCAGGACGGCACACGCCATGCCCGCCGCGCCCCCGCCGATGACTGCGATTTTTCTCATAAACTTATCATAACTGCTGAAAAAAAATTTGTCAATGGATTGACAGAACAAATTTCTTGTGTTATAATGGGGAAAAGGAGAAAAAATTATGGCAGTTTTCAATTTGCTCACCGGTTTTTCGGATTTCATGAATGAGAACAAGCCGCTCGTCATCATTCTTGCGGTGATCCTCATGCTCATCCTCGCGCTTGCGATCGTCATGGTCGTGCTCCATATCAAGGATAAAAAGCAAGTTGCAGAGGAAAAATTGGCAAAAGAAGCGGCGCTGCTGGCGGAAATGCAGCCCCAATCCGCACCCGAAGCACCCGCGGAGGACGAAGAGGAAACCGGCGAAGCGGAAGAGAACGCGGCCGAATCAGGCGCGGCAGAAACGGCGGATGAGAACGATCCGACGGCGGAACAGGAGGATGATGAAATGAAAAAGAAGGCGAACGCTCCCGCAAAGAAGCCCGAACCCAAGAAAGCCCCGGTCGTCGTCAAGGCCGAGCCCCCGAAGGAAGAGCCCAAGAAGGAAGATCCGAAGGTCTCTGGCGCGGGCGGCAAGTGGGTCATCGAAGAGGATAAGAACGGCAAATTCTGGTTCTCCCTCATCGCCTCCAACGGGCAGATCATGCTCGAAAGCCCGACCCCTTACGTCTCTTTGCAGAACGCAAAGGACGGCATCGCCACCTACCAGAACAACATCGCGGCCGACCGCCTCGAGATCACCGAGCACAAGAACGGCGATTTCCAGGTGCAGGTGCTCAACGGCAGCAAGCGGTTGCTCGCGACGAGCTCCACCTATCCCTCGCGTACGCAGGCGGAGAGCACGCGCGATTCCATCAAGCGCTGGGCGCAGACCTCTGTGATCGAAGTCAAAAACTTCGAGGAATAATTTGCAGTGGATCAATATCCCCGCGTAAAACGCGGGGATATTTCATTTTGGGCATAGCCAGAATCGTTACAGGTAGCGTGCAAAGTAGCGTAGTCGCCCCGCGCGCGGCTTCTTCGCCTGCGGCTCGTGCCAACTTTAATATAACAATAGAAGCCTCGGTTGGGGCTTCCCCCCATTAGATTTCTCGACTTCGCTTCGCTCCGCTCGAAATGACAGTTTGCTGTTCCCCCCCCATGGGGGTAGGATTATAAGGGATGTTCCCCCTTTCATTGTTCTACTTATCTTTTTCTGTTCCTCGGCAAGGCCTCTCTCGCACCGCGCGGCGATCGCGCGGGTTTCGTTCCGACAAAAAAACGGGCGGCGCTGCCGTCCGTTTTTTTGTGCAATTTTCGCGTTTTTCGATCTACGTCCCCCCGCAAATGCCCTTGCGGTGCGGTCAGAAACGGATCTCCCGCGACCGCAAGATCTCCGCAAAGATCGCGGCGACGGGATCGGTATCCGCCTCCTCCGCCCTGCCTTCATCGAAGAGGCGGGCGAGCGCGGGATCGATGGGGATGCGCGCCGTCGCGGGGATGGCGTAGCGGGCGGCAAACGCCTCCGCCCTGCTCGCGCCGAAGATCTCGTGCGCCTTGCCGCAATCGGGGCAGACGTAGTAGCTCATATTCTCGGCGAGCCCGAGGATGGGGATCCCGAGCATGCCCGCCATGTGCACCGCCTTGCCGACGATCATCTCGACGAGGTCCTGCGGCGTCGTGACGATGACCGTCCCCGAGAGCGGGATGCTCTGAAAGACGGTGAGCGGCACATCCCCCGTGCCGGGCGGCATATCGAGGAAGAGAAGATCGAGGTCTCCCCACGCGACGTCCGTCCAGAATTGCAGCGCCGCGCCCGCGATGAGCGAGCCCCGCCAGACGACGGGATCGTCCTCGTGGTCGAGCAGGGAGTTCATCGAAATGAGCTTGATGCCCCCCTTCGTCTCCACGGGCAGGATGTTGCCGTCGGTGCCCGTCGCGCGGTCGTGCACGCCGAACGCCTTGGGGATGGAAGGGCCCGTGACGTCGGCGTCGAGAATGCCGACTTTGAGCCCCATCGCCCGTGCGCGGACGGCGAGCAGGGCGGTGACGAGAGACTTCCCCACGCCCCCCTTCCCGCTCGCGACGGCGACGACGCGGCGGATCTTCGCCGACTTATGCGGCGGCTTGATGAAGGATTTTTTGTTGCGCGTGCCGCAGTTGCTCGCGCAGGTGGAACAATCGTGAGTGCAGTCTGCCATACTATCTCCTTTGCCGGTTTTTCGGTTCTTATTTGCGCGCGTTCAGGGCGAAATATCTCCCCTTGAGGCGCATAAGTTCTTCGTGGGATCCCTGCTCGGCGATGCCCTTCTCCGCGATGTAGAGAATGCGGTCGGCCTTGCGGATGGTCGAGAGGCGGTGGGCGACGATGAACGCCGTCTTGCCCGCGAGCAGCTTATCGAGCGCCTGCTGGATGAGCAGCTCGGTCTCCGAGTCGATGGAGCTCGTCGCCTCGTCCAAGATGACGATCCGCGGGTCTTTGAGGACGATCCGCGCAAAGGAGATGAGCTGTTTTTCGCCCGCCGAGAGCCCCTCGCCCCGCTCGCCGAGCACGGCGCGATACCCCTCGGGGAACCTCCGCGCGACGCGGTCGCAGTAGATCGCCTCCGCCGCCGCGATGCACGCCTCGTCCGTCGCCCCCTCGTTGCCGTAGCGGATGTTCTCGAGGATGCTCCCGCGGAAGATGAAGGGCTCCTGCATCAGCACGCCGATCTCGCGGCGCAGGGAGCGCAAGGTGGCGTCGCGCACGTCCACGCCGTCCACCGTGACCCGCCCCGCGTTCACATCGTAGAAGCGGGTGAGGAGATTGATGACGGTCGTCTTGCCCGCGCCCGTGGGGCCGACGAGCGCGATCTTCTCGCCCGGCGCCACGCGCAAACTGAAATGTTCGAGGACGTTGACGCCCTCCTCGTAGCCGAACGTGACATCCTCGTAGCAGACTTCGCCGCGCACGTTTTTCAGCACTACGGCCCCCGTCTTATCCGAGATCGTGACGGGCGCGTCGATGGTCTCGTAGACCCGCTCGAGGTTGGCGGAGACCTGCGAGAGCTGCTGCATGACGGCGGCGAGTTGCAGGAGCGGTTCGGCGCACAGGTTGGCGAAGAGCAGAAAGGCGATGACCGTCCCGACGATCGTCGTATCGCCGCGCAGCGACAGGACGAGCGCGACGGCATACATCGCGAGGATGCCCGCGTTCCAGAAGAATTCCGAGACGGGCGCATTGAGCTCGTTGCGGCGGACGATGCGCATCCACGTGCGCGCGCTGTCCTCCTGCAGGTCGCGGTAGACGGCACGGTTGTAGGCCGAACGGTTGTAGTTCTTGATGACCTTCTCGCCCATGATGGATTCGACGATGAAGGCGTTGCGGTTGGAATTTTTGGCGCGGTGCTTGCGGAAGAGCGCCCGCACCGCCCGCTTGATGAGGAACACGCAGAGCACCATGGGCACGATCGCCGCATACACGATCGCCGTGAGCAGGGGGCTCAACGCGAGCATGAATACCGTCGCGACGACGAGCTTCAACATGTCCACGATGAAATTCAGCAGGTAATCCGTGAAGAAATCGGCGAGCTCGTTGATGTATTCGGTGACGCGGATGGAGATCTTCCCCGCGGGACGGGTATCGTAATATTCGAAGGGCAGCTCCTGCAAATGCACGAAGATCTCCCGCCGCACGTCGCGGATGATGCCGTGCCCGAGCGTCCCCATGATGAGCCTGTGGAAGTAGGGCAAAAGCGCCGTCAGCGCCCCCATGACGCCGAGCGCGAGGAGCAGCCCCGTGAGTTTTCCGCCCCCGTCCCCCGCGGGCACGACGTCGTTGACGATCGTGCGGATGACGATGGGCGGGATCAGCGCGACGACCGAGGAAGCCGCGAGCAGGATGAGCGCGAGCAGGAACAGCTTCTTATGGGGCAGGATGCGCGAGAGGATGCGTTTGAGGTACTTGATATCGACGCGGTCGGTCTTGACCTCTTCGTCCATGAAATAGGTGTTGCGCTTCATCACAGCTCCCCCTTTCCGTATGAGGAATCGTCGAGCTGTCCGTCGCTCGTCTGCAACCGCCAGATCGCGGCGAACGCGCCGTTCAAGCGGATGAGCTCCTCCGCCGTGCCCCGTTCGACGATCTCGCCGTCGCGCAGAAAGACGATCTCGTCGCAATCCATGACCGAAGAGACGCGGTGCGCCGCAATGAGCAGCGTCTTTTCGGGGCATTCCCGCTTCAACGCCGCGAGCACCCGCTTCTCCGTCGCCATGTCGAGCGCGGAGGAGGCGTCGTCGAGAATGAGCACAGGCGCCCCCTTCACGAGCGCGCGGGCGATGGAGACGCGCTGTTTCTGCCCGCCCGAGAGCCCGATCCCCCGCTCGCCGACGATCGTCGCATACCCCGATTCGAGCTTCTCGATGAAGCGCGCCGCCTGCGCGGTCTCCGCGGCGGCATACACTTCCGCTTCGGAGCACGTCTCGGGGCGGGCGAAGGCGATGTTGGCGTCCACCGTGTTGGAGAAGAGAAAGACGTCCTGAAAGACATAGCCGTATTCGGCGCGCACCGCCTCCAAAGGGTATTCGCGCAAATCGTGCCCGTCGATTGTGATGCTGCCGCCCGTCACATCGAAGATGCGCGAGAGCGATTTGAGCAGCGCCGATTTCCCGCTGCCCGTTCCCCCCATCACGCCCACCTTCTTGCCGTAGGGCAGATCGAGGTCGATCCCCCGCAACACCTGCTTCTCGCCGAGCGTGAGGCTCACGTGCTCCAAACGGATGTGCGGCGCCGTGCTCGCGACGAGCGCGGAGGGACAATCGGGGACGGCGCTCTCCTCGGTGAGGAATTTTTTGAGCCGCCCGCCCGAGACGAGCTGGTTCTGCATCATGAAGCAGCTGCGGGAGATCTGCGTGATGTGCGAGATGATGCGCGTGACGTAGGTCGTCGCCGCGGTGAGGCTGCCGATGAGGATGTTCCCCGAGAGCACGAGGAGCACGGCGACGATGACCGTCCCCACATAGCCGATCTGCTGGAACCCCATGAAGATGGAGTTATACTTCGCGGTGAGCCGCACCTGCTTGACCGAGAGATCGTAGACTTCCCCGTTGCAGCGGTCGAACTTTTGGATCTCCCGCTCCTCGGCGGCGAAGGAGCGGACGATGCGCACGGCGTCGATATTCTCCTGCACGTCGAGATTGATGGCGGAGTATCCCTCGCGGATGGCGCGGAACAGCTTGCGCGAGCGGGAGAGATAAAAGCAGAGCGCGACGACGAAGAAGGGCGCAATGCAGAGCGGGATGATGAGCAGATGCACATCCATCGCCGCGAGCAGCGCGCAGGAGATCCCGATCACGATCACCGAATCGAAGAGGTTCATGAAGATGCGCGAATACATCTCCTTGAAGATGATGGTATCGCGGTTCATCGTCGTGAGGAGTTCCCCCATGTTGTAGCGGGAGATCGTCTCGCCGTCGAGATCGAGGAGCTTCGCGTAGGTCTGCTCGCGCAGGGTGCACTCCATCCGCAGCCCGCACCACTGGAAGGTGACGTTCTTGCAGTACAGCACGATGACGCGCAACAAAAACACCGCCGCGAACAAGATCGCGAGGTGCGCAAAGAGCGCGACGCTCCCCGGCGCGCCGAGCCCTTCCGTGAGCAACGCAAACAGCCCCTCGTGGGGCGCGGAGGGATCGTAGGCGAGCACGTAGTCGAGAAATGCGGCGTCGATGAGCGGGATGAAGAGATCGCAGAGGATCGCGATGAGGCTGAACAGCTTCGCGAGCAGCGAGAGCGGGAGGTATTTCTTCCAATATTTCAGCCCGAAAAGAAAGGTATGCATGGCGCTTCGGAATTACGGACATATTGTAACACGTTTTTCCGCAAAGCACAAACATTTCCGCCGTTCCCCGTTGAATTTATTTTTGTGTGAAGAAAAGAGCGCTTTCCCCGAAAAACGCTTGCAAAAACCGAAAAAATCGGGTATACTATGATTGCTGTGATAGGCGGGGAGTTAGCGGTGCCCTGTATCTGCAATCCGCTATAGCAGAGCCGAACGCTTTTCTCGGTGCGACCTATGGGAGGCTGCGCGAGATAAGGGCTGTCGATCATAAGGTCTCATGCAACGTATGCCCGCGAACCGTGTCAGGGTAGGGATACAGCAGCACTAAGAGGTGTCGTGCGTGTGCCATGAGGAAGCTTTGTGGGAGGTACCTGTTTCGTTTCCGCTCCGGTATGCCGTAACAAAAAAAGCCCTCACAGTTTTTTTCGCACAAATCGCGCCGCCGCGGCTCTCCGCGGCGGCGCTTTTTCAGAGCGGCAACCGTTGCAAAAAGAAGGCGAGAAACACCGCGATCCCCGCGACCGCCGCAAGGAACACGGCGAGCGCGATCCACGAGAGCGCCGAGCGGTTGACCGTGAGCTGCACGACCGCGTTGACGGCGGCGTTCAGGAGCATGAGGAGCGTCCCGAATGCGCCGAACCCGAGCGCAAACGGAAAGACGAAGAGCGCGAGTAAAATCACCCACGCCCCCACGTCATTGAGCACAAACACGAGCAGCAGCGCGGGCGCGCAGAGGGCCGCCAGAACCGAATAAACGATCGCGTAGTACCCCGAACGTCGGTATCGCCGCCGCTTCTCGGGGTCCTTCCGCGCCGCAGCGGCTTCGGTCGCCGCCTCCGCCATGTTGAACAGGAACGCCTTGGGCGTCATTTTGTTGCTCCGCATCTTTCCCCCTCCGCGCAAGGATACCATAAGTTTGCCGAAAAACGCGGAAAAAATTCCCTCCCCGCGAAAAAGGGGAGGGACTGTGGTCGTTTATTTCGGTTTTCCTCACTTCATGAAGGCGAGGAATGCCCTGTAATTGCTGTAAAGATCGGCCTTGGAGACGACTTCCCACGGCGCGTGCATGGAGATGACGGGCACCCCGAGATCCACCGTATCGATGTTGAGCTGGGCGACGAACTTCGCGACGGTCCCGCCGCCGCCGATGTCCACCTTGCCGAGCTCCGCCGTCTGCCAGACGACGCCGTTCTCCGCGAACATCTTGCGGACGAGCCCGACGAATTCGGCGTTCGCGTCGTTGGAGCCGCTCTTCCCGCGCGCCCCCGTGAACTTGCACATCGCGGTGCCGCAGGAGAGGATCGCCGAGTTCTGCTTTTCGTAGACGCCCGCAAAGTTGGGGTCGTATGCCGCCGTCACATCCGAGGAGAGGCACATGGAATGCGCGCGCACCTTGCGGAAGTTGGCGCCGAGCGCGAGGGAGATCTCCTCCATGAGGTCCTCGTAGACCTTGCATTGGATGCCCGTGGTACCCTCGCTGCCGATCTCCTCCTTATCGACGAGCATGGCGAGCACGGTGTGCGGCGTCTCGTTTTCCAGAACCGCCGTGAGCGCGGGATAGGCGCAGACCCTGTCGTCGTGCCCGTAGGCGCCGATGAGCGCACGGTCGAAGCCGACGTCGCGCGCGCCGAACGCGGGGACGGCGGAGAGCTCCGCCGAGAGGAAATCCTCCTCCGTGACGCCGTAGCGCTCGTTCAGCGCCGCAAGCACGGAGAGCTTGATCTTCTCGGAGACCTCGTCGTCCGCATAGGGCAGCCCGCCGACGAGCACGTTCAACTGCTCGCCCTCGATGAGCTTCCCCGCCTTGCCCGCCATCTGGTCGGCGCCGAGATGGGGCAGAAGGTCGTTGATGTAGAACACGGGATCCGCGGGATCCTCGCCCACGCGCACCTCGATCTTCTCGCCGCTCTTCAGCACGACGACGCCGTGCAGCGCGAGCGGGATCGCCGTCCACTGATATTTCTTGATGCCGCCGTAGTAGTGGGTCTTGAGGAACGCCATGCCGCTGTCCTCGTAGAGCGGATTCTGCTTGATGTCGATGCGGGGCGCGTCGATATGGGAGGCGATGATGCGGATGCCGTCCTCCTCGAGATCCTTTTCGCCCACGCGGAACACGACGACGGACTTGCCGCGGTTGACGAAATACTTCTTATCGCCCGCCTGCAAAGGATCGCCGAAGTTGTATTCGGTGAAGCCCTTCGCCCGCGCCGCAGCGACGGCAAAGTCGCACGCCTCGCGCTCGGTCTTTGCGGCGTCGAGAAATTCCATGTAGCCCTTCGCGTAATCGAAGATCGCCTGTTTCTCCGCCGCGTCCGCCGTCTCGAAATAGTTCTGCTTCTTGTAGGTGAGCTTTTCCTGCAACTGTTTGCTCTTGCTTTTCTTTTCCGCCATGATCGTTTCCTCCATATGCGCGTGTTCCGTTGATTTATATACCGCGATCCGCGGGATCTCAAACACGCGCGGCATAAGATTCTGTTCTTTGCATATTATAGCACGGCGCGGCGGAAAATGCAACCGAATTTTCCCAAAACCGCCGCACGGCCGCCCGCAAACCCCGACGCCCCCCGGAGCGGACCCCGTTGGAACGCGCCCATGCGCACCTTTGCATGCGTTCATCTTTACATGCGTACATCTTTGCATGCGCGCAAAAGTGCATGCGTACATCAAAAAAACGGACACAGGTGTGCCCGTTTTTTGCGGAAGCGGTTCAGAGCAGCTTCTTGTAGAGCGACAGGATATCTTCGTACGTCGGATCCTTGGGGTTGCCGGGGCGGCAGGCGTCGGCCATCGCGCTCTCGGCGAGGAAGGGCAGATCCTTCTCCGCGACGATACCCTTGAGATCGCGCGGGATCCCCACGTCGGCGGCGAGGCGGCGGACCGCGTCGCACGCGGCCTTGCGGTATTGTGCGGGCGTCATCGTCTCGGTGCCCTCCACGCCCATCGCCTTGGCGATGTCGCGGTACTTCTCGCCCGTCGCGTCGGCATTGTACTCCATGACCGTGGGCAGCAGAATGGCGTTGGCGACGCCGTGCGGCGTATCGTAGACCGCGCCGAGCGCATGCGCCATCGAGTGCACGATGCCGAGCCCGACGTTGGAAAAGCCCATGCCCGCAATGTACTGCCCGAGCGCCATGCCCTCTCTGCCCGCCTTCTCGCCCTTGACGGCGGCGCGCAGGGAGCGGGAAATGATCTCGATCGCCTTCAAGTGGAACATATCCGTCATCTCCCACGCCGCCTTGGTGATGTAGCCCTCGATCGCGTGCGTGAGCGCGTCCATGCCCGTCGCCGCGGTGAGCCCCTTGGGCATCGTGCTCATGAGATCGCTGTCCACGATGGCTACGACGGGGATATCGTGCACGTCCACGCAGACGAACTTGCGCTTCTTCTCGGCGTCGGTGATGACGTAGTTGATGGTGACCTCGGCCGCTGTGCCCGCCGTGGTGGGAACGGCGAAGATGGGGACGGACGGGTGCTTCGTGGGCGCGACGCCCTCGAGCGAACGCACGTCCGCGAACTCGGGATTGGCGGCGATGATGCCGATCGCCTTTGCCGTGTCGATCGAGGAGCCCCCGCCGACCGCGACCAGACAATCCGCTCCGCTCGCACAGAAGGCGGCGACGCCCGATTGCACGTTTTCGATCGTGGGGTTGGGCTTGATGTCCGAATAGATCGCGTAGGGAATGCCCGCGCCGTCGAGCACGTCGGTCGCCTTCTTGGTGACGCCGAATTTCAGAAGATCGGGATCCGAGCAGACGAACGCCTTTTTGAGGCCTCTTGCGCAGATCTCGGTCGCGAGCGACGCGATCTCTCCCGCGCCGTGATAGCTTGTTTCGTTGAGAACCAGTCTTGCCATATTTGCTTCCTCCTTACGGGAAGATTGTAGCACATCGCAAAAAAGATTGCAAGGCGCGGCGGAAAAATCTTGAAAAATTTTTATGGCGCGGACCTTTGGGGCAAATGATCGACATATGTCCCCCGCTTCATATGCGGAAAAGGTGCGATATGCGGCATATGTGCGGCAAAACACACGGGCGGATTTTCCCCGCATATGCCCCGCCGCGCATCTCTCGCAAATGCAAAAAAACGCATACGTCCCCCGCCTTTTTCATCTGACCCGCCTGCGGCGAGGGGACGGCAGCGCCCTGCCCCGCGCAGCACAATGCGCGGGGCAGGGCGCAAAAGGCGCGGCGCAAGGGAACCTTGCGCCGCGCCAAACCATAAACCGATCGGCCCGCACCGCAGGGCGTTCGCCGTGCGGCGTACACGAAAAAACACCCACGGTGGGGTGCTTTTTCCAAATCGTTTTTCAGACGAGCTCGATGATCGCTTCCTCGGAAGCGTCGCCGCGGCGCTCGCCGAGGCGATAGATGCGCGTGTAACCGCCGCCCTGTCCGAGCTCCGCTTTGCGGTCGGCATACTTGGGCGCGATCTCGTTGAACAGCTTCTCCATGAGCGGATGATTGATCTTGCCCGTGCGCTTCTTAAAGTCGCTCTTCTTCTCCGCGAAGGGCTTGATCTCCTGAAGGTCGTAGGTCTTTGCCATGCAATAGCGGCGCGCCGCGAGCTTCTTGGGGCCGTCCTTATAGGACTTCGTCTTGACTTCCTTGCCCTTCTTGTCCTTGGCGACGACCTCGATCTCAACGACGTCCTCATAGGAATTGATCGCCTTGGTGATGAGCTTCTCGACGTAAGGCTGCAACTCCTTCGCGCGCGCCAACGTCGTTTCGATTCTTCCGTACCAGAGGAGCTGGGACGCCTGATTGCGCAGGATCGCAAGGCGCTGCTCCGTTGTTCTGCCTAATTTCCCGGGCATGATTTAATCCTCCTTTTTTTCAAGCGAAAGACCGTACGATTCGAGCTTCTGAATGACTTCGTCGAGGGACTTCTTGCCGAGGTTTCTGACCTTGAGCATGTCCTCTTCCGTCTTTCGGATGAGGTCTTCCACGGTGTGAATGTTGGCTCTCTTCAAGCAGTTGTAGGAACGGACGGAGAAGTCCATGTCCTCGATCTTCATCGAGAGGATCTGCTGCTGCTTATCGTCGTCCGTCTTGACGAGGATATCCATATCCTTGATGGTATCCGAAAGATTGACGAACAGGTTGATGTGGTCCTGCATGATCTTCGCGGCGAGGGAGACGATCTCCTTCCCCGAGAAGGTGCCGTCCGTCCAGACCTCGATGGTGAGGCGGTCGAAATCGATGTTCTGCCCGACGCGGGCGGGATCGACGCTGTAATTGACCTTCTTGACGGGCGTGTAGATGCTATCGATGGGAATATAATCGATCTGAGGTTGCTTGTTGTCCTTCGCGGGATGATATCCTCTGCCCCTGCCGATCGTGATCTCCATATCGATCTTGCCGCCTGCGTCGATGGTGCAGATGTATTGGTCGGAGTTGATGATCTCGATCTCCGAATCCTGCGAGATGTCCGCCGCCGTCACGACCGCGGGCCCCTCCTTCACGAGGCGCAAGGTCTTGGTGTAGCCCTTATCGGTGACCCTCGTCTTGATGGCGAGGAGTTTGAGGTTCAGAATAATTTCGGTAACGTCCTCTTTGACGCCCGGGATGGCGCAGAACTCATGTTTCACAGTCCCGTCCATGAAGCGGATCCCTTGCGCGGCAGCACCGGGCAGCGCCGACAGCAGAATTCTTCTCAAGCAGTTGCCGATTGTAAGACCGAATCCCTTCTCGAGCGGCTCGACGACAAGTTTTGCATAGCTCTTGTCCTCGTTTTCCGTAACCTCGATCTTGGGCATATCCATTTCGATCATATAGCTACCTCCTTATGGAATTTAATTATTTGGAGTACAACTCGACGATCATGTGTTCTGCGATCTGGCTATCGATGTCCTCTCTGGTCGGCAGCGCCAAAACCTTTCCCTCGAGCTTCTCGGGATCGAATTCCAGCCACTTGGGCAGGTTCCCCGCCTTCATCGACTTGATCTGCTCGAAATATTTGTTGTTCTTTCTGTTCTCTTTGACGGCAACGACGTCCCCCGCCTTCACGATATAGGAGGGAACGGTGACCGTCTTTCCGTTGACCGTGAGGTGCGCGTGGTTGACGAGCTGGCGCGCCTGCGTGCGCGAAGCGCCGATACCCATGCGGAACACGACGTTATCCAGCCTTCTCTCGAGGAGGGAGAGCATGTTCTCGCCCGTGATCCCCTTCATGCGCTCCGCAAGCTCGTAGTAGTGGCGGAACTGCCCTTCCTGCACGCCGTAGATGCGCTTCGTCTTTTGCTTCTCGCGAAGCTGGAGTCCGTATTCGGAGACCTTCTTCCGCATGGCGCTGGGCGCTTTCCCGGGAGGCGTGGGCCGCTTGTTGAACGGGCACTTCTCCATGTAGCACTTATCGCCCTTCAAAAAGAGCTTATTGCCCTCTCTTCTGCAAAGCTTGCATTTCGCTTCTCTGTAAACAGCCATGTCTTACCTCCTTAAACTCTTCTGCGCTTGGGCGGACGGCACCCGTTGTGCGCGACCGGCGAAACGTCGGAAATGAGCGTGACTTCGAGATCGCAGTTCGCGAGCGCGCGGATCGCGGACTCTCTGCCCGCGCCGGGACCCTTGACGTAGACTTCGACGGAACGGAGCCCGTGCTCCTTTGCCGCCTTCGCCGCCGTCTCGGCCGCCATCTGCGCTGCGAACGGCGTGCCCTTGCGCGAGCCGCGGTATTTCAGCGCGCCTGCGCTCGACCACGAGATGACATTGCCGTTCATATCCGTGATGGTGACGATGGTGTTGTTGAACGTGGACTGGATGTGGACCTGTCCGCGGTCGATCTTCTTGATTTCTCTGCGCTTGCGCGAAGCAACCGACTTCTTTGCTGCTGCCATGTCCTCGCCTCCTTACTTCTTCTTGTTCGCGACCGTACGGCGGGGTCCTTTGCGGGTCCGCGCGTTGCGCTTCGTGCTCTGTCCGCGTACGGGCAAGCCCTTTCTGTGGCGCACGCCGCGATAGCACCCGATCTCCATCAGGCGCTTGATGTTGAGGCTGACCTGTCCTCTGAGTTCGCCCTCCACGGTGAGGTGGTGGTCGATATACTCTCTGAGTTTCGAAACGTCGTTCTCATCGAGATCCTTCACGCGGGTATCGGGGTCGATGCCCGTCTCCGCAAGGATCTTCTTCGACGTCGTAAGTCCGATTCCGTAGATGTAGGTGAGACCGATCTCGACCCGCTTCTCTCTCGGCAAATCCACACCGGCAATACGTGCCATGTAATTGAAACCTCCGTTGAAATGGTAAAATATATTTTCTATGTCGTCCGTTCTTCGCGGCGCGCAGTGGAAAGTACGCGCCTGCAAAGCGGGAATTTTCGGTTTCTTGCGCGTCTTTGGCGGAAAAACTCCCCAAATCAGCGCAAAGCAAGCCAACTCTCCGCACCTACCGTTGCGGAAATTCGGCTTGAAATCTGGTTCATTTACGGTTCTGTGCAAAAACCGTAGGATACATTATAGCACCAAAAACAGTCCTTGTCAACTGATTTTAACCCTGTCTTTGCTTGTGGCTCTTGTTTTTCGAGCAGATGACCATCACTTTTCCGTTTCTCTTGATCACTTTGCACTTATCGCACATGGGTTTTACGGAAGGTCTGACTTTCATTTTTTTCTACCTCGGATTTGAATTTGCGAACTGCGATTTTTCCGCACGGTTTCCCTCGGACGCGCAGTTTCAAAGTGAGACGCATTTATTGCATTACGCGTCGGGCTTATTTCCTCGGCGAAAAGATTTGCCCCGCAAAGCTTTTCGCCGAAACTATCTTTCAGTTCTTGCTGCGCCAGGTGATACGACCTTTGGTGAGATCGTAGGGGCTCATCTCGAGCTTCACATTGTCGCCCTCGATGATGCGGATATAGTTCATGCGGAGCTTCCCCGAAATATACGCCGTGATGATGTGTCCGTTGGAGAGCCGCACCTTGAACGCGGCGTTGGGGAGCGCTTCGATGACTTTTCCTTCGGTTTCGATGACGTCGTCCTTCGACATACTACCTCCGTTCACCTCAAAGGGTGAGGATCTCAACGCCGTCCTCGCGGACGACCAGCGTGTTCTCGTAATGCGCGGCGGGGCGGCCGTCCGCCATGACGGCGGTCCATCCGTCGGGAAGCACCTCGACCCGCCACTTGCCTGCGGCGATCATGGGCTCGACGCAGATGACCGCGCCTGCGGGAAGCCGCATCCCCGTGCCTTGCCGCCCGAAATTCGGAACGGCGGGGTCCTCGTGCATTTCTCTGCCGATGCCGTGCCCCGTGTATGCGCGGATGACGGAAAACCCGTTCTCCTCCGCATGCTTCTGGACGCGGGATCCGATGTCGTTGAGCGGCGTGCCCGCGCGGAGCCCCTCGATGCCCGCAAAGAAACACTCCTCGGTGACGCGCACCAATTTGTCTTTCTCCGCGCTCACCTTCCCGATGCGGAAGGTCCTTGCGCCGTCGCCGTGAAAGCCGTTCTTGTAGGCGCAGAGGTCTACGCTCACGATATCCCCCTCGCGGAGGACCCGATCGCCCGGGATGCCGTGCACCACGACTTCGTTGACGGAGACGCAGGCGGAGGCGGGAAACCCGCCGTACCCGAGGCAGGAGGGGATCGCACCGTGCGCGCGGATGAACTGCTCGACGAGCGCGTCGACCTCCCGCGTCGTCATGCCCGCGGCGATCCTTTCCCCCACATGGGCGAGGCAGTCGCGGACGATGGCGCAGGGCTCGCGCATGCGCGCGATCTCTTCTTCGCTCTTAACGACGATCATTGCTTTGCGAGACGGTCGAGCACCTTCTTGATCTCCTCGAACAGCACTTCGGCGGGAGCCTCCGTGCCCGTGAAGTTCAGGATGTTGCCCTTCTTCGTGTAGTAGTCGATGAGCGGCGCCGTCTGCTCGTTGTAGACGGCAAGGCGGGCGCCCACGGTCTCGGGGTTGTCGTCCTTGCGGCGGTAGAGTTCGCCGCCGCAGCGGGCGCACGTCGTCGCCCCGTTGAGGGTGGAGACGTGGTAGCTCTCGCCGCATTCCTTGCAAACTCTCCTGCCGCAAAGGCGGTCCATGAGGAGTTTGTGGTCGATGTTGATGTTCACAACGCCGTCGATCTCGGCGAACGTATCGAGCGCCTCCGCCTGGAACAGGTTGCGGGGGAAGCCGTCGAGGAGATACCCCTTCTTGCAATCCTCCCACGTGAGGCGGTCCTTCACGATCGCGCAGGTCACTTCGTCGGGAACGAGCTCGCCCTTATCGGTATAAGACTTCGCGAGCAGCCCGATCTCGGTGCCGTTTTTGATGTTCGCACGGAAGATGTCGCCCGTGGAGATGTGGACGAGACCGTAGCGGTCGGAGATCTTTGTCGCCTGCGTGCCCTTGCCTGCGCCGGGCGCGCCGAGAAGGATCAGATTCATAAACAACCTCTTTTTTGCTTAGCGAGATGATGCTTTTCAATCTCTTGCGCGAGCAAAGCCGCGCTTTGCGCTACATGGATATTGGGTTCCGTTAAACTGCGGAGAAGCGATACGCTTCCGATTTCTTGCGCGAGCAAAACCACGCTTTTGCGCTACATGGATATTGGGTTCCGTTAAACTGCCTTCAAATCCCTTGCCTTAGCCCGAATTCACTTCGGGCGTGGGCGACCCAAGTTGCCGAACCCTTTCGGCTTCTTGTCCGATGAAACAAAAAGGGTTTGTGCGGCTAAGAGTCTGGGAAAGCATGGGCGATTATCCGCTCACGGAATTTTCTTGGCACAAGAAAATTCGTGAACTTACTTCAAGAATCCCTTATAGTTCTTCATCAGGATCTGCGACTGCAACTGCTTATCGAATTCCAGCGCGACCGAGACGACGATCAAGATCCCCGTCGTGGAGAACACGTTGACAAGGTTGGAGCCTGCCCAGCTGAACGCCACCGAGGGAATGAACGCGACAAGGGTGAGGAAGATCGCACCGAACAGCGTGATGCGCTTGTTGATCTTCTTGAGATATGCCGCCGTCGGCTTGCCGGGACGGATGCCCTGGATGAAGCCGCCGTTGCCCTGGATCTGCTTCGCCACGTCGTCGGGATTGAACTCGATGGAGGCGTAGAAGAACGCAAAGATGAAGATGAGAATGCAGAGCGCGAGGGCGTAGAGGACCTGCCCGTACCAGTTGGGCGAGGAGCCCGAGAACCAGTTCTGGAGACCGGTCGCTGCGGGCGTGTTCCCCCAGAAGAGGCTGATGAGCATGGACGGGAAGGAGATGATCGCGAACGCGAAGATGAGGGGCATGACGCCGCTTCCCGTGATCTTCATGGGAATGACGGAGCTCTGGCCGCCGTACATCTTGGTGCCGCGCACCTGCTTTGCGTATTGCACGGGGATCTTGCGCTCGGCGAGGTCCACATACACGATCGCAAAGAACACGAGGACCGTGATGACAAGGAACAGACCGAGATTGAGAAGGTGCTCCGCGTTGTCCGTAAAGACAAGTTCGATCTCGTTGAGGACGGAGATGCCCGCCGTCGAGATGATGCCGATGAAGATGATCATCGAGATGCCGTTGCCGACGCCGAAATCGGTGATGCGCTCACCGAGCCACATGACGAGCATGGCGCCGCCCGTGTAGACGATGGTCATGTAGATCCCTGCGATCCACTTTGCGGCCGTCTCGCCGATGTCCTTCGCGAAGAAGAGGTCTGCCTTGATGGCGTTCTGCTGGTTCGCGAAGGTGACGATGATGCCGACGGATTGGATGACGGCAAGGATGATGGTCAAAAGACGCGTGAAGAACGTGATGCGCTTTCTCCCCTCTTCGCCCTGCTTCGAGAGGTTCTCGAGGTAGGGAATGCCGACCGTGAGAAGCTGGATGATAATGGACGCGTTGATGTACGGCCCGATCCCGAGCGCGAACAGCGTGCCGTTCTGGAGCGCGTTGCCCGTGATGCCGCTCATGAGCGTCAAAAAGTCGTTGCCCGTGATCGCCGTCTCGAACTGCACTCTGTCGAGCCCCGGGACGGGGATATAGCACCCGACGCGGAACACGAGCAAGAGCAGCAGGGTGAATAAGAGCTTCTTGCGGATCTCTTTATTGAGAAGGGCGTTTTTAATGGTTTCAAACATAGTTTACTCCTTTCAAGCGCCGTGGAAGAGACGGGGAATGCTCATTCGAGAACTTCCGCCGTGCCGCCCGCAGCCTCGATCGCAGCCTTCGCCGCCGCCGAGAACTTCGCGGCGCGCACTTTGAGCGCGACTTTGAGTTCCCCGCCGCCGAGGACTTTGAGCCCCGCGTTGTGCTTGACTTCCTTTGCAAGCCCGTTTTCGAGCACGTAGCCGTAGTCGACTTCCGTCCCCGCGGGAAGATCGTTGAGCGCCGAAACGTTGACGATCACATAGTCCTTGCCCCACTTGTTGTGGAAGCCGCGCTTGGGGATCCTGCGGGCAAGCGGCATCTGGCCGCCTTCGAAGCCGGGTCTTACCCCGCCGCCCGAACGCGCCCACTGGCCCTTGTGGCCCTTGCCGCTCGTCTTGCCGAGGCCCGAACCGATGCCCCTGCCAAGCCGCTTTTCGGTTTTTCTTGCTCCCTCTGCGGGAGAGATGGTATCGATTCTCATTGTTTACTCCTTTACCTCTTCGACCTGAACGAGGTGCGCGACCTTCTTGATCTGCCCGCGCAGCGTTGCGCTGTCGGCAAAGACTTTGTAGGTGCGGATCTTCGTGAGACCGAGGGCGGCGATCGTCGCCTTGACCGACTTGACCTCGCCGATGGGGCTCTTCATCAAAGTGATTTTTACCATGATTTCCTCCTCAGCCGACGATCTCTTCGACGGTCTTTCCGCGAAGCGCCGCGATCTCCTCGGCGGTCTTGAGCTCTGCGAGCCCCGCGACCGTCGCTTTGATGCAGTTACCGGGGTTCTGCGTGCCGTGCGACTTCGTACGGATATTCTTGATCCCCGCGGCTTCCATGACGGCACGGACGGGCCCGCCCGCGATGACGCCGGTACCTTCGGCGGCGGGGAGCATGAGCACCGCGCCTTTCCCGAACCGCCCCAGCACCTCGTGCGGGATCGTCGTATCCACGATGGAGACCTTGATCATGTTCTTCTTGGCGGCCTGCGTCGCTTTCTCGATCGCCTCGGGGACTTCCTTGGATTTCCCCGTGCCGTAGCCGACGTGCCCCGCCCCGTCGCCGACGACGACAAGCGCCGCAAAGCGCATGTTCTTGCCGCCCTTGACGGTCTTGCTCACGCGATTGATCTCGATGAGCTTCTTGATGAGCCCGTCGTTTTCTTCCTGTCTTCTCTGAGGTCTGTTTTCTCTTGCCATGATCTATACTCCTTCAGAATTCCAGCCCGGCTTCGCGTGCGCCGTCCGCAACCGCCTGTACGCGCCCCGTGTAGTTGTAGCCGCCGCGGTCGAACACAACGGTGGCGATCCCCTTCTCCTTGGCGCGCTCGCCGGCGATCTTGCCGACGATCTTTGCGGCTGCCGTCTTGGTCTTGCCCTCGATCTCGCCCTGCACGCTCTTCTCAAGCGTGGAGCAGGACGCGAGCGTCAGACCGTTGACATCGTCGATGAACTGAACGTAGATGTTTTTCGTGCTCTTATAGACGGAGAGACGCGGGCATTCGGGGGTTCCGGAGAGCGTCTTGCGGACGCGCGCATGGCGGCGCTGTCTCACCGCATTCTTATCGATTCTTGTTATCATGTTTCACGCTCCTTTACTTCTTGCCCTTGCCCGAAGTCTTGCCTTCCTTGTGCTCGACATGCTCGCCCTTGTAGCGGATGCCGTAGCCGTGGTAGGGCTCGGGGATGCGGATCGCGCGAAGGTCCGCGGCGACCTGGCCGACAAGCACCTTGTCGATCCCGGAGACCGTGATCTCCGTCGCCGTCGGGCATTCGAGCTTGATGCCCTCGGGGGCGGCGAAATCGACGGGGTGCGAGAAGCCGACGTTCAGCACCAGCTTGGTGCCCTGCATCTGCCCCTTCCAGCCGACGCCCTTGATCTCGAGGGAGCGCGTAAAGCCCTCCGAAACGCCCTTGACCATATCCGCGATGAGCGCACGGTAGAGCCCGTGGCGCGCATTCGTCTCTTTTGCCTCGTCGAGCGCGAGCACGTGCACTTCCGCACCCTCGTGCTTGACGTCGATATTGCCCTTGATCTCACGCGTGAGCGTGCCCTTGGGCCCTTTGACGGTGACGACGCCACCTGCAAAGTCCACAGTGACGCCTGCGGGAACCGCGATCACCTTTTTTCCGATTCTCGACATAATTCCCTCCTTAATAGACGTAGCACAGCACTTCGCCGCCGACGTTTTGCGCCTTCGCTTTCTTATCCGTCATGATGCCCTTGTTGGTGGAGACGATGGCAATGCCGTATCCGCCGAGCACCTTCGGCATGTTCTTGGCGCCGCTATACGCGCGCAGACCGGGTTTGGAAGCCCTCTCGAGCCCGCCGATGACCGACTTGCCGCCCGCATATTTGAGGGTGACGACGATCTTGGGCTGTTTGCCCTCTTCCTCGACGAATTCCACGCCCGAAACATACCCCTCTTCGAGGAGGATGTTCGCGATCGCTTTCTTCATGTTGGAAGCGGGGATCTCGACGGTCTCCTTGCGGACCATGAGCGCGTTTCTGATTCTCGTGAGCATATCTGCGATAGGATCTGTCATCTCTTGCCTCCTTACCAGCTCGCTTTCTTCATGCCGGGGATCATCCCCTTGTAGGCAAGTTCCCGAAGGCAGATACGGCACATGCCGTATTTCCGGAGAACCGCGTGCGGTCTGCCGCAGATCGAGCAGCGCGTATACGCTCTCGTCGAGAACTTCGGCTTCTTCTGCTGTTTGTTGATCATTGATTTCTTCGCCATGTCCGTCTCTCCTTACTTCTTAAAGGGCATTCCGAGCGCCTTCAAAAGCTCGCGCGCCTCTTCGTCCGTCTTTGCCGTCGTCACGATGACGACGTCCATGCCGCGGATGTTCTCCACCTGATCGTAGGTGATCTCGGGGAAGATCAGCTGCTCCTTGAGCCCGAGCGCGTAGTTGCCTCTGCCGTCGAACGCCTTATCCGAGACGCCGCGGAAGTCGCGGACGCGGGGAAGCGCGATGGAGACGAGCTTGTCGTAGAAGTCGTACATCCTTCTGCCGCGGAGCGTCACCTTGAGACCGATGTTCATGCCCTCCCGGAGCTTGAAGTTTGCGACCGACTTCGTTGCCTTTCTGTAAATGGGCTTCTGCCCGGTGATGAGCATGAGCTCCTTTTCCACCGTCTGCATCGCCTTTTGGTTGTCCTTGATGTCGCCAAGGCCCGTGTTGATGACGATCTTCTCGAGCTTGGGGCACTGCATCACGGACGAATAGTTGAATTTCTTCATGAGGTACGGGACGACCTCCGTCTCGTACTGCACTCTCACCCTGCTCGGTCCCACGGGAGCGGCGGGCGCGGGCGCTTGATTCTTTGCCTGTTTCTTCTCTGCCATGACCATTCCTCCCGATTATTCCTGAGCTGGCGCTTCCGCCTTCTGGCTGCGCTTTCTCGTGCGCTTCTTGGGCGCTTCTTCCGCGGGTGCGGCGGGCGCCGCTTTCTTGCTCTTGCCTGCGTATGCCTTGTCGAGCACCGCGCCGCACTTCTTGCAGACGCGGACATACTTCTTGCCGGCGAGCTGGTGCGCGATGCGCGTGGGCTTGCCGCATTTCTCGCAGACGAGCATCACGTTGGAGACGTCGATGGGCGCCTCTTCGCGGATGATGCGCGCGGTCTCGTTCGCCTTGCGCGCCTTCCTGTGTTTATACACGAAGTTCACGCCCTCGACGATGACCGTATGGTTCTTGGGGCTCGTTTTGAGCACTTTGCCTTTCGCGCCCTTGTATTTGCCCGTGATGACGATCACGTTATCGTTTGTCTTGATTTCCATGCCGTCCTCCTTACAGTACCTCGGGCGCGAGCGAGATGATCCTCATGTAATCCTTCTCTCTGAGTTCTCTCGCGATCGGTCCGAAGATACGGGTGCCCTTGGGCTGCTTCTGCGCGTCGATGATGACTGCCGCATTGTCGTCGAACCGGATGTAGGAGCCGTCTGCGCGGCGGATGCCCTTGGAGGTGCGCACGATGACCGCTTTCACGACGTCGCCCTTCTTCACGGCGCCGCCGGGGTTTGCCGTCTTGACGCTCGCCACGATGACATCGCCGATGTTGCCGCATCTTCTGAAGCTGCCGCCGAGCACGCGGATGCACATGATCTCCTTCGCACCCGAATTATCGGCGACCTTGAGCCTTGTTTGAGGTTGAATCATATTCTTCTATGCCTCCCCTTACTTCGCCTTCTCGATGATCTCGGCGACCCGCCAGTTCTTATCCTTGGAGAGCTTTCTCGTCTCCGCGATGAGGACTTTGTCGCCTACGCCGCACTCGTTGTTCTCGTCGTGTGCCTTGAACTTCTTCGTGCGGGTGATCGTCTTTTTGTAGACGGGGTGCTTGCGCTTGTCGGTGACTGCGACGACGACCGTCTTATCCATCTTATCGGAGACTACCACTCCGACTCTCTCTTTTCTCAAATTTCTTTCCATGTTGCGCCTCCTTACTTCGCCTTGCGCGCGCGGATCTCGGTGTTGACTCGCGCGATCTCGCGCTTGCAGGTGCGGATGGAGAGCGGGTTTTCGAGCTGGCCGCTCGCATGGCGGAAGCGGAGATTGAAGAGCTCGCTCTTGAGATCCTTGAGCTTCTTATCGAGCTCAACGTCGGTCATGTTGTGGAATTCGTTCTCTTTCATTTCACTTCACCGCCTTCCGTAGTTTCGGCGGGCTCCTCCGCCTTCACGAACTTGCACTTCACGGGGAGCTTGTGCGCCGCGAGACGCATGGCCTCGCGCGCCACGTCCTCGGGCACGCCCGCCATCTCGAACAGGACCCTGCCCGGCTTCACGACCGCGACCCAGAACTCGACCGCGCCCTTGCCCGAACCCATACGGGCTTCGGCGGGGTGACGCGTGATGGGCTTGTGGGGGAAGATGTCGATCCATACCTGCCCGCCGCGCTTGATGAAACGGGTCATCGCGATACGGGCGGCTTCGATCTGGTTGGACTTGATCCAGCCCGCTTCCTCCGCCACGAGCCCGTATTCGCCGTACGCGACCTTGTTGCCTTTATGCGCCGCACCTTTCAGGCTTCCGCGGTGCTGCTTTCTGCGCTTGACTCTCTTCGGAATTAACATTATCTGCCTCCTTCGGGCTTCTTCGCCGCCTTGAGGACATCGCCCTTGTAGATCCAGCACTTCACGCCGATCATGCCGAACGTCGTGTGTGCTTCGGCAAAGCCGTAGTCGATATCGGCGCGGAGCGTCTGCAACGGGATGGAACCCTCGCTGTAATGCTCGGTGCCCGCGATCTCACGGCCGTCGAGACGGCCCGAGACCTGCATCTTCACGCCCTTCACGCCCGCACGCATCGTCTTGCCGATCGCCTGCTTCATCGCGCGGCGGAAAGAAGTGCGCTTCTCGAGCTGCGCCGCAACGCTCTCCGCGACGAGCTGCGCGTCCGCCTCCACCTTGCGGATCTCGGTGACGTTGATGGCGATCTGCTTGCCCTTGGTGAGCTTCGCAAGTTCCTTCTTGATGACCTCGATCTCCGCGCCGGCCTTCCCGATCAGCACGCCGGGACGCCCCGTCTGGATGGTGACGACGATCTTGCCCGCCGCCCGCTCGATAAGGATGCGGGAGACCGCGGCGGCATAGTACTTCTTCTTCAAATAGGTGCGGATGACGTGATCCTCTTTCAGATACGCCGCAAAATCCTTCTTATCGGCATACCACTGGGTATCCCAACCCTTATTGATCCCGACTCTGAGTCCATGAGGATTGACTTTCTGTCCCATTAGATTTCTCCCTCCGCTTTTTTTACGTCAAGGATGACGGTGATGTGGCTCGTTCTCTTGAGGATCGCGTGCCCTCTGCCCTTGGAGACGGGCTGCATCCGCTTGAGGCTCGTGCCGCCGTCCGCATAGCAGGCCGCGACGTAGAGATCATCCCGCGACATATCCCTGTTGTGCTCCGCGTTCGCGACCGCGCTCATCAGCACCTTCTTGGTGGGCGCCGCGCCGCCGTTGGGCAGATTCTCGAGGATCGCCTGCGCTTCGGCGACGGACTTGCCGCGGATGAGGTCGAGCACCGTCCGCACCTTGTAGGGGGAGATCCGGATATACTTTGCGACCGCGCGCGGACGCGTATCTTTGTTCGCATGGATCCGCTCGGTCTTTTTCTTCATATTACTTGCCATCTTCTCTCTCCTTACTTGCCGGGCGTCGTCGACTTCGCCGTGTGGCCTCTGAACGTTCTCGTGGGCGCGAACTCACCGAGCTTGCAGCCCACCATATCTTCGGTGATATAGACGGGAACGTGCTTCCTTCCGTCGTAGACGGCAATCGTGTGCCCGACCATCTGAGGGAAGATCGTCGATGCTCTCGACCACGTCTTGAGCACCCGCTTTTCGTTGGACTCGTTCATCGCCTCGATCCTCGCAAGCAGCTTGGCTTCGACGTAGGGTCCCTTCTTGATACTTCTCGACATCTGAAATTCCCTCCTTAATTGATCCGCTTGAGAATGAACTTGCTCGTCGGATTCTTCTTCTTTCTCGTCTTATAGCCGAGTGCGGGCTTGCCCCAAGGCGTCTCGGGACCCGCATGCCCGACGGGGCTCTTGCCCTCGCCGCCGCCGTGCGGGTGATCGTTCGGGTTCATGACCGAACCGCGCACCGTGGGACGGATGCCGAGGTGGCGCGTCTTGCCCGCCTTGCCGATGCGGATGATCTCATGCTCGACGTTGCCGACCTGGCCGATCGTCGCGCGGCAACCGATGGGGATGAGGCGCATCTCGCCCGAAGGCATGCGGATCGTCGCATATTTTCCTTCGCGCGCCATGATCTGCGCGGAGATGCCCGCCGCCCTTGCGATCTGGCCGCCGCGGCCGGGCTTCATCTCGATGTTGTGCACCATCGTGCCGACCGGGATCTCCGAGAGCGGAAGGCAGTTGCCGACCTTGATGTCCGCGCCCGTGCCGCTCATCACCTTGTCGCCGACGTTGAGGCCGACGGGCGCCAGAATGTAGCGCTTTTCGCCGTCCGCATAGGCGAGCAGGGCGATGTTCGCGCTGCGGTTGGGGTCGTATTGGATGGACTTGACCGTCGCGACGACGCCGTCTTTATTGCGCTTGAAATCGATGATGCGGTATTTGCGCTTATTGCCGCCGCCGATGTGGCGGACGGTGATCCTGCCCGCGCTGTTTCTCCCGCCGGACTTTCTCTGGTCCTCAAGGAGCGATCTTTCGGGCTTCGCCCGCGAGATCTCGCCGTATTCGGGAACCGTCATGAGACGGCGCGCGGCAGATGTGGGTTTGTATCTCTTGACTGCCATATTTCTTGCCCTCCGCTTAACTCAACGAATCGAAGAATTCGATGGGCTTCGATTCTTTCTTCAACTGGATGACCGCCTTCTTCGCGGTCGGCGTGTAGCCCTCGTGCCTGCCCATTCTCTTGAGCTTGCCGCGGCGGGTGATCGTGTTGACGCTCTGGACCTTGACGCCGAACATCTGCTCGACGGCGATCTTGATCTGCGTCTTATTCGCCGTTTTCAGAACGAGGAAGGTGTACTTCTTGCCGTAGCTCGTGCGGTCGCTCTTTTCCGACTCGTCGGCCTGCAGACCGTCCGTCGCCTTTTCCGTGAGGACGGGTTTCAAAATGATGTCTTCGGGTGCCATTAGCAGTAGACCTCCTCGAGTTTCTTGACGGAGCCCTTCGTGAGCACCACAACGGCGTTCGCGACGACCTCGTAGGTGTTGATCTCCGCGACGGAGATCGTCTTGAGCGTGGGAAGGTTGCGCGCGGCAAGGATGACGTCCTCATTCGCTTCGTCCATGACGACGACGGTGTTCTTCGCGAAGTTGAACGCGCTGCGGAACGCCTCCATCTCTTTCGTCTTGGGCGCCGAGACCTTGAGCTCGTCCACGACGATGAGCTCGCCGTCCGTCAGCTTCTTGGAGAGCGCCGAGAAGAGCGCGCCCCGCTTGGCGGCGGTGTTCATCTTCTTCGTGAAATCGCGGCTCTTGGGCGCGAACACGACGCCGCCCTTGATCCACTGCGGCGCGCGGGTCGATCCCTGGCGCGCACGGCCTGTGCCCTTCTGCCTCCACGGCTTCACGCCGCCTCCGCGCACTTCCGTCCGCGTGAGCGTGGACTTGGTGCCCTGTCTCTGGTTGGAAAGATAGGTGACGACCGCCTGATGGATGAGGGGCTCGTTGTATTCGACGGCGAAGATCCCATCGGGGAGATCGATCGTCCCCACCTCTTGCTTCTTCATATCATAAACTTTGACATTCGCCATAATCTTTGCTCCTTATTGCTTCACGCTCGATTTCAACGTGACCACGCTGCCCTTGGGCCCGGGGATCGCGCCCTTGACGAGGATCGCGTTCCTTGCGACGTCCACGCGGACGACCTCGAGGTTCTGGACGGTGACGTTCTCGACGCCGTATTGCCCGGCGAGGTGCTTGTGCTTGAACACGCGCGAGGGATCGCTGATCGAGCCCATGGAGCCGGGCTCCCTGTGGACGGGGCCGACGCCGTGCGTCTCTTTCAGGCGGTGCTGGTTCCATCTCTTGATGACGCCCGTGAATCCGTGCCCCTTGCTCACGCCCGAGACGTCGACCCGCTCGCCTGCGGCGAACACGTCTGCCTTGAGCTCGTCGCCGACCTTGTAGCCTTCGACACCGCGGACCTCTTTGAGGACCTTGCAGGGCTGCACGCCCGCCTTGCGGAACTGGCCGTAGTCGGGGCGGGAGATGCCGTAGTTGAGATACTCGTGCTTCTCATCCTGCTTCTTGCCCTTGGACGCGATGTAGCCGAAGCCGAGTTTGAGCGCCGCGTAACCGTCGGTCTCCTCCGTCTTGACCTGCACCACGGGGCAAGGACCCGCTTCGAGCACGGTGACGGGAATGACCCTGCCGTCCTCGGCGAAGATCTGCGTCATGCCGATCTTTTTCGCGATGATTGCTTTACTCATGGATAAAGTTCACTCCTATAAATTTATTTGCGAATACCGCCCTACGGCAGTATTTCAACAGTGAGGTTGCTTGTTCACGAAATTTTTCTTGCCGAAAAATTTCCGTGAGCGGACTGCTCTTGCGTCTCCATTCGCGCTTCGCCGCACAAACTTGCTCGTTTCATCGGACAATAAGCGTGCGGTGGCTTGGCAAATTGGGCCGCGCACGGCGGAAGTCAATTCCGCCTAACGCACATTATTTGGATCATGTTCACGAAATTTTTCTTGCCGAAAAATTTCCGTGAGCGGACTGCTCTTGCGTTTCCATTCGCGCTCCGCCGCACAAACTTGCGCGTTTCATCGGACATCAGGCGCAATGAAGTTCCTTCGGATTCTTAATGACAAGTTTCACCGTCGGGAAGCAATACGCATCTTCCAGAGCATGCGCTAAAATATAATCGTAGATATCCGTTAAGAACGTCTCCGAGTTGCTCTTCAACTCTTCAAAATCGGATACGCGATCGACCGACCCATCATCGGACACAAATAATTCGACGAGCCGAACATCATAACGAAACACGATTTTTAGCATTTCCTTCAAGAAGCCGTATTTTTTCATGAACTTTTGCTTCGCACGATCGCTTCCCCAGTCGTATGCCAAATCGGTCGTATTGAGAAACTCGCAGTTTTTGTAGAGAAAGCTATCCGACATCAAGAAGAAATTTTTCATCCCGCCATCCCGAATGATCTCTTCGCCATAATCGTAAGAGTTGAAGAAAATCGCAATATCGTTGTCCAATGCAAACTGAATCAGCTCTTTCGCTAAGCGATTATAATTATCGAATTCACCGATGAGGTTGCTTTCTTTCAGATTTACGATACAAATCGCGCTCATAGCGATCTCCTTGAAATGGCAATGCGAAGTTGATCGCTGTTTCCCATACGCCGTTTATGATATTTCACACAGAACGCAGGGGAGCTTCTCTCCGGAAGAGATCCGTGGAATTACAGCTTTACTTTGATATCTACGCCGGCGGGAAGGTGGATGCTGTCGAGCAGCTTCGCGTTGGGCGAATAGATGTCGATGATGCGCTTGTAGGTGCGCATTTCGAACTGCTCGCGCGAATCCTTATCTTTATGGGGGCTGCGGAGGATGGTGACGATCTCACGCTCCGTGGGAAGCGGGATGGGCCCGGAGATCTTCGCTCCGCCGCTCTTCATCGTCTCGACGATCCTGTTCGCCGCTTCGTCGACGAGAACATGGTCGTATGCGGATAATTTGATGCGAATACGCTGGCTTGCCATAATTTTGTTACTCCTTTTTTTCCGAACTGTTTTGTCCGTGTCAACGCACCCGTGCGTGCCGAGGTCGTTTCCGAAAAAAACACGCGCTTTGCGGTGTTTTCGCAAAAGCCTCGGTCCGTCGCAGGAATCAAGTCCCACACTTGTCAGCGGAAATTACCTGCCGAGGGGCTTTTCACCTCGATTTTTCAGCAACTTCCCGCCTCAACCCTACACGCATTCGGCATGGCACCGAAATGCCGCAATGACACAGCCTATTGATTTTACCAAATTGTCAAACGAATGTCAACGGTTTTGCGGGGATTTTTTCCGAAAAATGCAAAACTTTTCGGCTTTTCCGGCGATTTTTTCGGTAATTTGCCCCCGCGCGCGGGAAAAAACCGCTTTTTCTTCTATCCGAGCCGCGCCGCGAGCGCCGCAAGGGTGCGCTCTCCCATCACGGGAAGGGCGCAGTTTCTGCCCGCCACGAGCGCAAACAGCCGCGCGAAGATCTCCTCCGCGTCCCCGCCGAGGAGCACTGCGCCCCGCGTGAGGATGGCTCCGTAGACCGCCTCGTCGTCGGCGTCGGGGGAGCGCAGCACGGCGCCGTAGCCGTATGCCGCGGCGTCTCCCTCTTCCACTTCCCCCGTCCGCGCCGCACAGAGCGCGCCGAAGCGGGTATAGTGGCGGTCGTCGTAGCGCACGCCGCCGAATTCGAGCAGTCTGGCCCCGCCGATGCGGATCCCCCGCGCCCCCTCTTTGGCCGCGACGCGCTTGATGAGCCCGAGGTCGTAGGGCGCGTTCCGCCCGTCCGCGCGCAACGTCCGCTCCACGATGCCCCGCTGCAACCGCTCGTGGACGCCGACGGGCGCGAGCACGGCCTCCCCCTCCTTCAGGGGAAGATCCGCGAGGTACCAATACACGCGATCCGCAAGATTGGGATCGGCGGAAAATCTGAGCGCGGCAAAATCATACATCGGCATACGCCACCGGCGGGACGCAAATTTCGGGAGGACCCCCGCGTCTTTGATGATTATACACCTTTTTTTGCGAAAAAACAATTGACTTCGCGCAAAAAACGCGCTATACTTGAGAAAAAGTGCATATCCGTCGTGGGTGCCCCGCAAGGGGCTGAGATGATACCATTGGAATCGGGCAAGGTCATGCTTGGACGAAAGAACGGTTGAAGGTTTCCGCCTGCGATTTTTTCGCGGGCGGTTTTTCATTCGGGGCGGGGCGCACGAAATTTCGGAGGTTTTTATGTTTCTATCCCTGCTCGATACCACATGGTATCCCGTGCGCTTCGATTCGCCGATGAACATCCTGCGCGGCGTCGCCTTCTGGCTGACGGTCGCGCTCGCCCTCGGCGTCCTCGTCGCCGCCCTCGCCGTCAAGGGCAACGCGCGCAAAAAACTGCTGAAGGCCGCGCTGATCTGCGCGATCTTCTACGCCGTCGCCCTCGGCATCGCCTTCCTCGTGATGACTTTCGTCACCGACGGCATCGAAGCTCTGCTCTTCGTGCCCCTGCTCATCATGCTCGTGTGCGCGGCGGGCTGCCTCGCCCTTCTGCTCCTGCGGCACGACTTCATCGCGAAGATCTCCGCGGGCGCCGTGATGGGCGCGGCCGCGATCGGGCTGTTTCTCTGCCTCGCCGTGCGCTATTCCTCGGGCGTCTCCGCCGATCTCAACGGCGTCACCAAGGAGGACGTGAAGGAGCTCTGGCTGTACCTCTCCGCCGCCCTGCTCATCGCCGCCGTCGTCGCGGGCGCCTTCCTCTTCGACCGTGAAAAGCGGGACTACGGTGCAAAATCTCTCTCGTATGCCTCCGTCGCGATCGCGATGAGTTTCGCCCTCTCCTTCATCCGCATCGTGCGCATGCCGCAGGGCGGCTCGATCACCGTGGCTTCCCTCCTGCCCCTCATGATCTACTCCTACATGTTCGGGACGCGCAGAGGGGTCGCGGCGGGCGCCGTCTACGGCGTTTTGCAGGCCTTCCAGGACCTCTACATCCTGCACCCCGCGCAGTTCCTCCTCGACTACCCCATCGCTTTCGCCTGCATCGGCTTCGCGGGGATGTTCGCCAAGACCAAAGCCCTCAAAAAGGCGCCGCAAGTGCAGTTCGCCCTCGGCGCCGTGATCGCGGGGCTGCTGCGCTTCCTCGCCCACTTCCTCTCGGGCTGCTTCGCCTTCGGCGCCTACGCGCCCGCAGGCACCCCCGTGTGGCTCTACAGCCTCACCTACCAGGCGGGTTACGTGCTGCCCGACCTCGCGATCGCAGTGGCCGTCGGCATCTTCGTGTTCTGTTCGCCCTCGTTTGTGAAGCTCGCAAGGCGCTTCCATAGCGAAAAAAAGACCACATCCCCCGACCAATCGCCCGAACAGGCCTGAACGCAGAAAAAAAGTCGGCAAAAGTGCCGACTTTTTTTGCGCAAACGCTTGACAAGTATACTTGGCAGTGGTATGATGTGAATGCCAAGCAAACTTGGCAAGGAGGTATGACGATGGAAGAAAAGCAAACAGAGCTTCCCGAAATGCAAACCGAGGCGCAGGAGCTCTCGCGGGAAGAAGTCCTCTCGCGGGCGCGGACCGAGAACGCGAAAAACGGAGACGAGCGGCAGCGCTCGCAGATGCAGTGGGCGAACTATGCGGGGTTCATCGCCACGGAGTTTGCCTGCATTATCATCATGTTCTCCAAAATCTTTACGGGGAACGAGTTCTCGCCCGAGTTCTTCTGCATCATGTTTACGGGCGTAGCGGCGCAGAATATCGTGCAGGCATGCGTAAACAAGAACAAGAAGACGAAGGTCGTCTTTATCGTCTGTGCCGCCCTCATTACGGCGGCTACGGCCGTCTATTGGGTCTTCTGGATCCTCGGGCTGTGCGGGATCGACCTTTGAGGCGGTTATGGACGAGAAATTGGTATTACACAACAGACTCAAGGAGTTCCGTGCGGAGAAGGGCATCTCGCAGGGGGAGCTCGCGGCCATGGTGGGCGTCTCGCGCAATACGATCAGCTCGATCGAGACGGGGCAGTATTGCCCGACGGCGAAGCTCGCGCTCATCCTCTGCGTCGCCCTCGATAAGCGCTTCGAAGAGATCTTTTATTTTTAGGATACACCCCCCGTCCGTCACGGCCGCACCCCATAAATTGTCATGTCGAGCGTAGTCGAGACATCTCTACTTTGTCATGTCGCCCGACGCGCAGCGGCGCACGAAGTGCGAAGTAAGGATCCCGAAGTACGGAGTCCGTTTTCCAACATCGACCAGCGGGATTCTTCGGGGGCTGCGCCCCCTCTGAATGACACGGAGAGCGGGTCGGTTTTGAATGCGCCCGCGCGAAAGGACGGGCGTTTCCCCCCACCACCGCTGCGCAGAGCCTCCCCCCAGCGGGGGTCGGCCTTGGAAGTCGTCACCGTTAAACTGCGGAGAAGCAAGCAGAACGAGGAGCGCGCGGCTTCCCGAAGGGAGCGTACTCTTTTGTACGTGACCAAGGGAAACGTAAGCGCAACGAAGTTATGCGCCGCTTATCCGTAGTTCGCCTTTACGTAGTCCAAACAAGCAAAAAAGCACCCACGGGGGTGCTTTTTTCTTGCTTTTTATGCTTTTATATGAATTGAAGGATGTCCACGAGGATCGCAAATCCCAACAGCAACACAAACCCGACGGCGTGGATGATCGCCTCCACCTTGCGCGAAATGGGCTTGCCGCGCACCCACTCGATGGCGGTGAACACCACCTTGCTCCCATCGAGCGCGGGGATGGGCAAAAGGTTGAACACGGCGAGATTGACGCCGATATAAGAGGCGATCTCGAGGAAGTTTTGCACCCCCGAGACGGCGATCTCGGAGGTCATTTTGATCGTCGTGACGGGTCCGCCGAGGGCGTTGATCCCCAGCCGCCCCGTGAGCAGTTCGCCGATCACGCGGAAGATCGACCCCGCGATCTTGAACGAATAGACGAAGGAGTGCCCGATCGTCCCGAAGAAGCCGAAGTGGTAAGAAGTCGAGGAGAGCATGTAATATTTGCCGTCCTCGAGCTCCTCGATGCCGATGCCGAGGGCCCCCCACACGCCCGTGAAATCCGAGCTGTTCTTCACGGAGACCTCTCCCCGCAGCATGATCTCGATCTCCTCCTCCTTCCTGCTGCCGTCCGCCTGCACGCGGGAGACGCGGAACTTCACGATCTCCCCCTGCTTCTTGTGGTTGATGGCGCGGGTGAGGTCGGTCGTGAGATAGAGGTCCTTGCCGTTCGCGCGGAGCAGGATATCGCCCGCCCGGAAGGAATACGCGGCGGGATAGTCCTCCGAAGTCTCCGCGCCGCGCACGATGAGCATGCTCTGCCCGTAGCACGACATCATGATGAGGATGAGCACGAGCGCGAGGAGATAGTTCATGAACGCCCCCGCGATGAGCACGAGGATGCGCTTCCACGGCGCCATCTCGGTGAATTTTCCGCCCTGCGGCACCGCTGCGGGAGCCTCCGAAGAAGGCGCGGCGGGCTGCGGCGCGGCTTGCGCGGGCTTCGAGTCCCCTTCCGCTTCGGGCGCAGCGCCCCCTTCGGCCGCCTGCGTTTCGGGGAAGGGATCGGCGGTTGAGGGGGGGACGTCCCCATTTATTTCGGGTTCTTCGTCGAGCCCGTCCTCCCCCGCGAAGGCGCAGTAGCCTCCGAGCGGAAAGACGCGCACGGCAAACAGTTCGCCCGTCTTTTTGCTCCTGTGCTTGAAGATCGCGGGGCCGAAGCCCACGGAAAACTCGTCGATGCGGAACTTCAGAAGTTTTCCGACGACGTAGTGCCCGAATTCATGAATTGTGACCATGGCGAGCAGGATGAGGATCGCCAGCACGACGCCGAGCGCGACCCTCCAGCCGTTTGCCAAAAGTTCATATGCCATAGATGGATTTCCTTGCTGTCTCTCTCGCTTTGCGGTCGGCTTCGGCGAGGTCGGAATAGGTCTCCGCCGCCCCCTGCGGGAGACGGGAGAGCGTGTCCTCGATAGTTTCCGCGATGCCGCAAAATCCTATTCTCCCCGAAAGGAAGGCGCGCACCGCCTCCTCCGCCGCCGCGTTAAGCACCGTGGGGCGGTCTCCCCCCGCGATCCCCGCCGCGCGCGCGAGCCCGAAGCAGGGAAAGCGTTCCTCGGGGAGGCGTTCGAAGTGCAGGGCGCCGAGCGACGCGAGATCGAGCTGGGGCGCACAGGGGAGCCGCTCGGGATAGGTGAGCGCGAGCTGGATGGGCACCCGCATATCGGGATAGCCGAGCTGGGCGAGCATGGCGCCGTCCTCGAAGGCGACGAGCGAATGCACGACGCTTTCGGGGTGCACGACCGCCCCGATCTGCGAAAAATCGACACCGTAGAGCCACTTCGCCTCGATGATCTCATAGCCCTTGTTGAGGAGGGTGGCGCTGTCGACGGTCACCTTCGGCCCCATCTTCCACGTCGGGTGGCGCAGGGCGTCCTCCGCGGTGACGCGGGCGAGCTCGGCGGGCGAAAGACGCAGGAAGGGCCCCCCGCTTGCCGTGAGGATGATGCGGGAAAACTTCGCGTCGCGGCGGAAGCCGAGCGCCTGGAAGATCGCCGAATGCTCGCTGTCGACGGGGATGAGCGCACAGCCCCGCTCTCTCGCTTTGCGGGTGACGAGCGCCCCGCCGCAGACGAGGGACTCCTTGTTCGCGAGGGCGACGGGTTTGCCCGCTTCGATCGCGGCGAGCGTGTATTTCAGCCCCGCAAAGCCCCCCGCCGCGACAAAGGCGAGGTCGGCCTCCGCAAAGATCTCGGCGAGTTGTTCCTCCGAGAGGGGCGCTTCGTCGGCGCAAACCGCCGTGCGGGGGCGGAACTCCTCGCGCTGTGCAGAGAGCAGCCGCCCGTCGCTTCCGCAGACGAGCGCAGAGATCTCAAACCGTTCGGGATGGGCGCGAACGACGTCGAGCGTCTGCCGCCCGATGCTCCCCGTGCAGCCGATGAGCGCGATCTTCATATGCTTTCTCCAAAAAGCGCGCCCGCCGCGGCAGACGCGCTTTCCTGCAATTTTATTCTATGCGGGCTAACCCACGATCATGATCTTTGCGACGAGCACGAGGCAGACGATAAGCCCCGCGTAGAGGGCGCTGTCGATGCGGTCGAGAATGCCGCCGTGCCCGGGCAGGATCTTGCCCATATCCTTGATGCCGAGCTTGCGCTTCACGGCGCTCTCCACGAGGTCGCCGAACTGCGAGAAGGCGGAGGCGACGATCCCGAGCGCCACGAAGAAGCTGAAATTCACGGGCGTGAAGGCGACGTCGCGGATGATCTGCGCCGTCGCGCCCACGTTGTCGAGCTGCATGATGCCGTAGTAGAGGAAGAAGATCGCCACCGAGCCGATCGCCCCGCCGAGCAGCCCGCCGAAGCCGCCGATGAGCGTCTTTTGGGGGGAGATGTTGGGGGCGAGCTTCTTTGGCAGCTTCTTGCTGAAGAACAGCCCGAAGAAGTAGGCAAAGGCGTCCGCGAAGGGCGCAATCACAAAGACGAGCATCAGCGCGAGCTCCGAATAGCTCTCGAGATGGTTGCAGACCTCGAGCACCAAAAGGAAGAACGAGGGATAGATGTAGCAGAGCAGGGCATAGCCCGTCGTCTCGAGGGTGACGTTCTTATGCGCAAAGACGAGCATCGCGAAGAGCACCGAGACGCCCGCCATGAACATGGCGAAGGTGATGTGCAGCGAGTAGTTGCGCCCCGAGAGCTTTTTCCACGTCTCGAGATCGGTGATGCCCCCATCGGGCAGGGTGGCGTGCAGAACATCCTGGAAAACGTAGTCCGAGACGGCATAGGTGATGATGACGATCGTGGAAAAGACCAATACCGCCCCCTTCTGGCTGATGTGGAGCTTGTCGTCGAACGCGCGGAGCATCTCGAACGTCCCGATCACGGACATAAAGAGAATGAGCGCGTCGAAAAAGAGGTCACTCACAAAGATTTTTAACACAAAAAAGGCGACGAGCACGAGCACATACACCGCGCCCGTGATGCAGCGCAGCGCAAGATTGTTCATGCCTTTCTTGGGTTGTGTCGCGCCCTCTCCGGGCGCCGCATGCGGTCGGTTTTCTTCCATGGCTTTTATTCCTGCGGACGTAAGGTCCCAAATTTTCTGTCCCGCCGCGCATACTCTTTCAGCGCGCGGTCAAAGTCCTCGTCGGTAAAATCGGGGAAGTATTTCTGTGAAAAGAGCAGTTCGGCATACGCCGCTTCGAAGAGGAGGAAATTGGAGAGACGGATCTCCCTGCCCGTGCGGATGATGAGGTCGGGCAGCGGCAGACCGCCCGTCGAGAGCAGGCGGGAGAATTCCGCTTCGTCCACCTTCCGCCCCAAATCCACCGCGCGGTTGCAGGCAGCGACGATATCCTGCCGCGCGCCGTAGCCGAGGGCGAGGACGAGCGTCGCCCGCGTCCCCTCCTTGGTGCGCTCCACGCCGCTGCGCGCAGACGCCGCGAGGTCCTCCGGGAGCAGCGAGAGATCGCCGATGATCGATAGACGTACCCCCTCTTTCTGCATTGCGCCGATCTCTTTCGCGAAGAATTCGGAAAAGAGGGAGAAGAGGGATCCGAGCTCCTCCTTGGGGCGTTTCAAGTTTTCCGTGGAGAGGGCGTAGAAGGTGCAATAGGGAATTCCGCATGCAAAGACATGCCGTGCGAGCGCCGTCATGCGCTTGTAGCCCGCACGGTGCCCCGCGCTGCGCGGCAGCAACCTTGCCTTCGCCCAGCGCCCGTTTCCGTCCATGATGAAGGCGACGTGCTTGGGAAGCATCAGATGGTGAGCAGCTCCTTTTCCTTGGCCGCGACGACCTTATCGAGATCCTCCACGCACTTTTTCACGGCGTCCTCGATGTCGATCTCGCTGTTCTTGGCTTCGTCCTCGGAGATCTCCTTCGCCGTTTTCATCTTCTTGATCGCCTCCATCGCCTCCTTGCGGTTGTTGCGGGCGGCGACCTTCGCTTCCTCCCCCATCTTGCGGACCTGCTTCACGAGGTCCTTTCTGCGCTCCTCGGTGAGTTCGGGGAACACGAGGCGGATGACGGAGCCGTCGTTGGTGGGCGTGATGCCGATATCCGAGGCGAGGATCGCCTTCTCGATCGCCTTCAACAGCGATTTATCCCACGGGGAGATGACGAGGCAGCGCGCATCCGAGACGGAGATGTTGCCGAGCTGGTTGAGGGGCGTCATCATGCCGTATGCCTCGGCCTGCACTTTGTCGAGGATGCGGGGGTTGGCTCTGCCGGCGCGGATGACCGCATACTGGTCCTTGAGGACGGAAACCGTCTTTTCCAGCTTGTCGTCGAGCACGAGAAAGACCTCTTCCAATTTTTCGTTCTCCATAATTCACTCCTTATTGTTTTTTGCCCGTTTTGCGGGGGGTCATTCATTGCAGATGAGCGTTCCGAGCCGTTCGCCGCACACGGCGCGCAGGATGGAATCCTTCTCGCCGAGCGCAAAGGCGAGCACGGGGATGTTGTTCTCCATGCACATCGTCGCCGCCGTCGTGTCCATCGCTTTGAGGCCGCCCGAGACGACGTCGCGGAATGTGATGCGGTCGTATTTCTTCGCGGCGGGATCGAGGCGGGGATCGCTGCTGTAAATGCCGTCGACATTCTTCGCCATGAGCAGGACGTCCGCATTGATCTCGCAGGCGCGCTGTGCCGCGGCGGTATCCGTCGAGCAATAGGGATTGCCCGTGCCGCAGGCGAGGATGACGATGCGCCCCTTCTCGAAGTGGTTGAGCGCCTTGCGCAGGATGTAGGGCTCGGCGACGGAGACCATGTTGAGCGCCGTCTGCACCCGCGTCGGGATCCCCCGCTTTTCGATGGCGTCCATCATCGCGAGGGAGTTCATCACCGTGGCGAGCATCCCCATGTGATCGGCGGTGGTGCGGTCCATATTCGTCCCCTGCCTGCCCCGCCAGAAGTTGCCGCCGCCGATGACGAGGGCGATCTCGACGCCCATGCCGTGCACCTTGACGAGCTGATCGACGACCCCTGAGATGACCTCCTCGTTGAGCCCGAAATGCTGCTCGCCCGCGAGCGCTTCCCCGGACAGCTTGAGTAAGATTCGGTGATATTTCGGCGTCATGGCACGCTCCTTTTGCGCGAAAATTATTTTCGTTTTCTACAGTATAACACACCCGCGCGGAAAATGCAAGGGCTTATCGTGAGAAAATCTCGCGCGGCGGGAATTCTTTGCCGAAAGCGTCCCGCCGCAGCCTCTGCGAACACCGCTTCCGCACAAAAAAAGTGCCACCCTGTAGCACTTCTTTTGCATTTTCTCTGCGGATCCGCCTGCGCGCGGACGCGCCGTGCGCCGCCCGCTCCCGGCCTTCACTGTGCGCCGAAGAGCGCTTTTCTCGCCTCGATGAGCCGCGGATATTTTTCGAGATACGTCGGGAGATCCTTGGGACTCGCGAGCCGCTCGATGCGGTTTTCGCGCAAAATGACCCGCTTGGAAATGGCGTTCCCGCCCACGGCGAGATTATCTGCGGTCTCCTCCATGACGTCCACGTTGTAAACGCACGCCTTGCCCGGCTTGGTCCAGCCGACGTTCTCGTGCGCCCCCGCCATGTACTTCTGGCGGTAGAGGTAGTAGGGCTCGTAGCCCGCCGCGGTGAGCTTTTCGCGGGAATACGCGATCATTTCGGCGAGTCCGTCCTCGCGGAGCCGCGCCGTCTCCTCCTTGAGCCGCGCGCCCCGTTTGAGGCAGAGGGTGTGCACGGTGATGTTCGCGGGGGCGAGCGCGACCGCCGTATCCACGCTGTCTGAAAATTCCCCGAAGCTCTCCCCCGTGAGCCCCGCGATGAGATCGCAGTTGAGGTCGAAGCCGTAGGGCGCCGTCATCGCAAAGGCGCGGAACACATCCTCCGCCGTGTGCTTCCTCCCGATCGCCGCGAGCGTGCGGTCGGAAAAGGATTGGGCGTTGATGCACAGCCGCGTGACGCCGTATTTCTTGCACAGGTCGAGCTTTTCCTCGGAAAAGACGTCGGGGCGCCCCGCCTCCACCGTAAATTCGCACCCGCGTGCGATCTTCGCCGCCTCAGCGAGCACCCGTTCGAGGTCCTTCGGCGCTAAAACAAAGGGCGTCCCCCCGCCAATGTACACCGAGCGCAGCCTTCGGATGAGCGGCGCCGCCCCCGCGAGTTCGGCTTCGAGCGCGGAGAGGTAGGCGGGCAGATACTTCTCGGTCCCCGCGATCGGCGCGGTGATGAAGGAGCAATAGGTGCATTTCGTCGGGCAGAAGGGCAGGGAGATGAAGAGATCGCAGTTCCCCTCCCGCCGCTCGTAGACGGGCTGCTGCGCCGCGAGGACGCGCGCGGTGAGGGAGATGTTCTCCTCCGAGACCCCCATGGTACGGAAGAGCGCAGCAAAGTCCCGCCCCGCCGCCATCTCCTGATAGGCGAGACGGGTCGGGCGGATGCCCGTGAGCGCCCCCCACGGCAGCCGCTTGCCCGTGACGGCGGCGAGCGCCTCATAGAGGGCGAGCTTAGAGGAACGCTTCGCCATGCTCTTGAATTCGAGGGTACCCTGTGTGCGGAAAACGTCTCTGCGCGAAAAACTGCGCCCGTCCACCGTGACGGTATTCTCGAAGTTCTCGCCGTCGCAGGAAAAGACGTGCCCGATCGAAAACGTGTCCGCGCCGTCGAAGAGGCGGACGACGTCCATGAGTTCAGGATGCAAAAATGGTTCGTTCGTCGTGATCATAATTTTCGGGGATCCGCAAAAGCCGCATCGCACGGCCCCTGCGCAAGGGAAATTCGTGAAAATTCAGGGACCTGCGCACTTCGGTCAGATGCCCTTGAGAAAAGGATTGCAGGCGCGCTCCTTTGCGAGCGTCGTGTCCTCCCCGTGCCCGGGGTAGACGGCGCCGTCGAAGGGGAGCGCCTTGAGCCTTGCAAGGCTCGCACGCATCTGCGCCGCGCTGCCCGTGGGAAGATCGATCCGCCCGATGTTCCCCGCAAACAGCGTGTCGCCCGAAAAAAGACCCACGTACCCCCTTTTTTCTTCGGAATGCGCGGCACGGACGAGGTAGCAACAGCTATCGGAAGTGTGCCCGGGCGTCGCGAGCGGGAGGAAGGAGATCTTGCAGAGTTCGAAGGGCGTTTCCGCCGCAAAGGTGAAATCCAATGAAAAATCGGGGACGGGCGTGCCGAATTCTTCGCCGAGGTCGGGCAGACGCGCGGAAAGCGCGGTTTTGAGGCACCCGATCTTCGCGCCCGCCGCGGAGAGCGCCGCGCACCCGCCCACATGGTCGAAGTGCCCGTGCGTCAGGAGGGCGAATTTCACACACAGTCCCCGCCGTTTTGCCTCCGCGAGGACCTGCGGCTGCGCGGGATCGATGACGACCGCGTTCTCGCCGTCCTCGGTGAGAAGATAGGCGTTCGCCGCAAATCCGCGGGGCGCAATTTTGACGATCTGCATATTCCCTCCTGTGGAAACGGTGGTCTTTTTTTGGAGATTTCTCTACGTTCGAAATGACGTAGGGGGGGGGATACCTATGTAGTTTATTTCCTTGCCCCCCATCCGTCACGGCTACGCCGTGCCCCCGATGGGGTTAGGATTGAGAGACGGGTGCTCCGTTCTCCGACCGCGGAGGGGCGGAAGATCAGTTGCTCATTCTTCGCACGTCGAGGATGCGGGGATAGGTTTTGATCTTGCCGATGAGCACATCGATATCCTGCTTACTCAAAAGGCTCACCGTGACTTCGACGATCGCGTCGTGATTCTTATCGTATCTGCCGTTGATGGAGGAAATGGAGATCTTCATCTCCGCCACCGACTGCGAGATCGCCGAGATCGCCGCGCCCTGCTCCTCCGCGGAGACGACCAGCGCGACTTTATAGCGGGAGCCCTGCGAGCTGCCCGTCCACTCGGCGGGCTGGAGGCGCTCCTTCTCCACATTCCTGAGGTTGGGGCAATCCTTCCTGTGGATGACGACCCCCCTCCCCCGCGTCACGAAGCCGATGATGTCGTCGCCCGGGACGGGGGAACAGCAGCCCGCAAAGGAGACGAGCAGCCCCGACATTCCCTTGACGGTGACGGCGCTCCCATCGTGTTTTTCGCGGAAGGGACGGATCTCGACGGACTGCGGCGCCTCCTTGCGGAAGTAATCGAGGAGCTTGAAAAAGACCTGCGTCGAAGAGACCGCGCCGTAGCCGATGGCGGCGAACATCTCGTCCTGCGTATCGAAGGAGAGCTTCTCCGAGACCTTTTTGAAGCTCTCGGGGGTGAGGATCTCCGCGAGCGTGCAGCCGCGGCGCTTCGCCGTCTCCTCGAGCATGGAGCGCCCGAGGCGGATGTTCTCCTCCTTGGTTTCCTTTTTGTAGAACGTCTTGATCTTTGCCTTCGCGGAGGGCGACTTGATGAATTTGAGCCAATCGCGCGAGGGGCCCTTGCTCGTGGGCGAGGTGATGATCTCGACGACGTCGCCGAGCTGCAGGGTGGAATTCAGGGGGACGATCTTGCCGTTGACCTTGGCGCCCGTGCAGTGGTTGCCGACCTCCGAGTGGATGGCGTAGGCGAAATCCACGGGCGTCGCGCCGACGGGCAGGGAGATGACCTTGCTGCGGGGGGTAAAGACGAGCAGTTCGTTGCTATACAGCTCCCCCTTCACCGTGTCGAGGAACTCCTTGGAGTCGCGCAGGCCCCCCTGGATATCCATCATCTCGCGGATCCACGAGATGCGCTGGTCGAGGGAGGTCTCCTCGTCGCGGTGCTCCTTGTATTTCCAATGCGCCGCGATACCGTATTCCGCCGTGCGGTGCATCTCCTCGGTGCGGATCTGGATCTCGAAGGGCTGCCCGAAGGAGGTGACGACCGTCGTGTGCAGCGATTGGTAGAGGTTGGGCTTGGGGGTCGCGATGTAGTCCTTGATGCGCCCCGGGACGGGCTTCCACGTCTTGTGGATCTTGCCGAGCACCTCGTAGCACTCGTCGACGGTGGCGACGATCACGCGCACGGCGGTGAGGTCGTAGATCTGATCGAGGGAGCGCTCCTTCGTTTTCATCTTTTTATAGATGGAATAGAAGTGCTTGGGCCGCCCGAACACCTCGCCGTGGATGCCCGATTCGACGAGCATGGCGGTGATCTCCTTGACGACGAAATCCACGAAGCGGTTGCGTTCCTCGAGCTTCTGGTGGATGTTGCTGACGAGATACTCGAACGCGGTGGGATCGAGATATTTGAGGCAGAGATCCTCGAGCTCGCACTTGATCTGGCTGATGCCGAGCCGCCCCGCGATGGGAGCGTAGATATCGAGGGTCTCCTGCGCCATCTTCTTCTGCCGCTCGGGCGAGAGGTAGTTGAGGGAGCGCATGTTGTGGAGACGGTCGGCGAGCTTGATGATGATGACGCGGATATCCTTCGCCATCGCGATGAAGATCTTGCGGAAGTTCTCCGCCTCCTCCTCTTCCTGCGACTTAAAGACGATCTTATCGAGCTTGGTGACGCCCTCGACGAGCGTGAGCACCCCCTCGCCGAATTCGCGGCGGAGGTCCTCCTCGGTGGCGGGCGTATCCTCGATGACGTCATGGAGGAGCGCCGCGGCGACGGTCTCGGCGTCGAGCCCGAGCTCGACGAGGATCTCGGCGACGGCGCAGGGATGGATGAAGTAGGGCTCCCCCGAGGCGCGCTTCTGGTTCTGGTGCGCCGCGCGCGCAAAATCGTGGGCGCGCAGCAGAAGATCGCGCTCGTCGCCCACATAATATTCGTAGATCTTCATCAGGATCGCTTCCATCACTGCTCCTTCAGGCTGCGGACAGCCACATAGATGCGCGAATTCGCAAGATCGGTCTTTTTGCCGCGGAAAATACGCAGCACGTCCCCCGTCGAAATGAGCCCGAGCTCTTCAAAGACGGCGAGCGCAAAGACGACCGTCTCGCGGGAGACATTAAAATCCATCCGCCGCGCGAAGTCGGCATAGCCTTCCGCCGCGCATCCCTCCGCGCGTTTGAGCGCCGCAAACACGCCGAGCAGCGTTTCGCGGGAACAATCCACCCGAGCAAGCGCAGACATCGCGGGCGCGTCCGCGGGCGCATACAGCGCGGCACGCCCCGTGCAGGGGAATGCGGCGGGCGCGTCGAGCGCGACTACCTCGCGGAACCCAGCAAGGTTGCAATCCTGCGAGGGCGCAAAGACGACGGTATTCAAAAGGCTGCCCGAGGAGGGCGTGAAGATCTCCGTCGGGATGGCTTTGAGCGAGGGATAGCGGGCGAGGCTCTTGCGGTCGTAGACGACGGCGCACAGCCCGTAGTCGCACGCGGAGATCTTCTCGCCGAGGAGACGGTCGAGCGCCTCCTGCGGCAAAAAAGTCGCACCCTGTTGTGAATATTCGAGGTTTTTGAGGCAATTTTCGAGGGCGTCGAGTTCGATCTCCTCGCCGCTCGCGCCGTCGTAGAGCACGCAGCGGACAAAGCCCTTCACGTACTCCTTCCCGCGGAATTTCGATACGTTGTATTCGAACACGATCTGCTTTTCCACGTCGCTCCGCAACAGCGCCATATCCTTGATCCCGCCGAAATAGACGAGATCCATGCCGCCGAGATTGAAGCTTAAGTGGGGCGAGAGCGGTTTGAGCGGCGCGCACGCCACCCGCTTCGCGGAGACGGTGAAGAGCGGCCTGCGGTTGCCCATGCCGCAGGGTTCGAGGGCAGAAAGTTCATGGGCGACGGCGACGAAATCCTCCGTCCCCTCGCCCGCGACGGCGATCGTCGGGCGGAAGTCCTCCCGCGTGTAACGGGCGCCGATGTATTCGTTGAGGGCGGCGCGGAGGGCCTCGAAATTCTGCTCGGAGACGTTGACGCCCGCCGCCTGCGCGTGGCCGCCGAACTCCTCGATGTATTGCGCGCAGCCCTTGAGCGCCTCGAAGATGTTCACGTTCTCGATGCTCCGCGCACTGCCCTTGAAGCTCTCTCCCCGCCGCACAAAGAGCAGCGTGGGGCGGGCAAATTCCTCGGCGATGCGCGCCGCGACGATGCCAACAAATCCCGCGCTCCACTTCTCGCCCGCGAGCATGACGACGTTGCCGTATGCCCCCTCTTCGGCGATCTGCGCCTCCGCCTGCGCGTAGAGCTCATCGCAGCACCGCTGGCGTTCGGTATTGTAGGCGTTCAGAGAGAGCGCGAGGGTGGCGATCTCCTCCTCGTCGTCGGTCGTGAACAGTTTGAGCGCGGCATGCGCGTCCCCCATCCTGCCCGCGGCGTTCACGCGGGGGGCGAGGTAGTATGCGAGCGTCTGCGCCGTGATCTCGCCCGTCTTGCCGAGCAGGGCGGAAAAGGCGGGACGCGGCATTTCTTCGATGCGTTTCAGCCCCACGGCGACGATATCGCGGTTCTCCCCCGTGAGGGGAACGCTGTCCGCCACCGTCGAGAGCGCGGCGAAATCGACGAGCGCGTTCGCCTGCTCCCCGATGAGCGCCTGTGCCAGCTTGAAGGCGACGCCCGCGCCGCAGAGGTTGTCGTAGGGGTAATCGCCGCCGAGCTTGGGATTGACGATGATGCAATCGGGCAATTCGTCGGGCAGTTCGTGGTGGTCGGTGACGATCACGTCCGCCCCCTGCTCGCGGATGTAGGCGACCTCCTTGCGGTTGGAGATGCCGCAGTCCACCGTGATCACGAGGTCGGGCAAAAAGTCGTCGAAGATGCGGTCGATCGCGGCAACGGACATCCCGTAGCCCTCCGTGCGCTCGGGGATATAGAGATAGGCCTCGATGCCGAACGCTTTGAGGGCGCGCGAGAGCACCGCGCAGGCGCCGATGCCGTCTGCGTCGTAATCGCCGAACACCGCCACCCGCCATTCCTCGTCGCGGGCGCGCGTGATGAGCTCCACCGCCTCCCGCATGCCTTTCAGGAGGAAGGGCGAGAGGAAGTTCCGCTCGGAGGGCGCGAGAAAGCGGCGCGCCTTTTCGGGGGTATCCACCCCGCGCGCATAGAGGACCTGCGCCATCGTAACGGTGACGCCGAGCGCTTCGGAGAGGCGCTCCGCTTCATGCAGCTGTTGCGGCGAAAATTCGAATTCGCGGACGAGCTTTTTCATCTTCTTTGAAAAAACGGCGGGGAGCCCCCCGCCGTACCTTATTCAGTTCGGGGTCACTCGGATTTCTGTGCGCCCTTCTTTGCGGCGACGTAGCCGCCCTTCTTTGCCGCCTTCCGCCGATCGAACGCCCGCTTGATGGGGACGACGATGTTCGGGCCGATGAGCAACGTGGAATACACGGGGACCGCGACCGCAAGGAGCGCGGGAAGCACGGCCGCCATCGTCCCAAAGACGCCGCACGCCCCGAGCACGAGCACGACGATCCCGAGCGCGAGCGCCGTGAGGCAGACGGGACGGAGCGCCGCACGCATCGCGGCGGCAACGGCCTCTCCCGCCGTCATCGAGGCATACGCCTCGGACTTGAACGTCTCGCGCATGCGCATGCAGGCGATCATCCATAGGAACACGGAGACAAACGCCGCCACACCCGCATAGACGGCGGGCATCAGCGAATACACGGGCACCCGTGCCAATGCGAGGAGCGCGAGCGTCAACAATACGTCGTGCGCCGTCACGGCAAGCCCCGCGACGCCGCAGCTCACGCCGAAGCGGATCGTGAGATAGCCGAGCGCGACGACCGCCGCGACCGCAAGGGCCACAGCCGCGCGCCATGCCGCCTCAAAATACGGCTGCTCTTCGAGGAAATGATAGCTCGCGTAGACGCGCGCGCCGCGGTATTCCTCCATCGCGTTGATCTCCGCGACGACGGCCGCCAGCTCCTTTTCGTCCAAAGAAGCGCCGAGCTTGTAGGTGAGCACGGTATCCGTGGTCTCGGCGAGCGACTCGCTGTCGACGACGGGCGCCGTGACGCCCTCCGAAAACGCGATGCCGTGCTTTTCCATGGAGCTCTCGGCGAGCGCGCGGACCTTCTCTTGCTGCGCTTCGTCGATGCCGATCACGACGCTATATTTGATCTCAAGCGCGTATGCGGCGGGACGGTCGGGCGCATTGTTGAACCCGAAGAAAGCATACATCAGGATCCCCGCGATGATGAGCACTGCGGAGAGCGCCAGAAAGAGCGGGAAAAAGCGGGATCTCTTGTTATTCATCTTCTTTTACCTCCGAACGGAAGTTGCAGAACTTGCCCTTGTTGCGGGCGAACGACATGAACGCCGCCCAGTGGAAGCGGCCGACCGCAAGCGCGCACAGCCCCGAGAATACCGCGGCGAGCGTGAGCGTCAGCGCGAATGCGCGGAGCGCGCCGAGCGAGATGAGGAAGGTCACCACGGAGAGCAGCGCGACCGCGATATGCAGGTCGAAGATGTGCCAGAAGTTTTTCTTATACGCCGTCTTGACGACGACCGTGATGTTCTTGCCGAGCGCGAACTCTTTTCTCGCCGTTTCGAACACCATGACTTGCGAAACGGAGAGCAGCACGGCGCCGAAGAGCACGGCGAGCGCCGTCTCATAGCCGAGGTGCAGCATGGGCACCGCCCACACGCAGAGCACCATCGGGAAGAAGTAGACGAGGAAGGTGTAGAGATGCGCGAGCCCCAGCCCCTTGTAGCGGATGAAGAAGAAGAGCATCATGCCGACGAACAGCACGCCGAACGCCCCGTAGAGCAGCACGAGCGCGAGATCGCCGAACGTGGCACCGAGCCGCGTCGCGTCGCCGACCGTCAGCGTGAATGCGGGCGAATCGCCCTTGACCGCGGTGTCGATCGTCACGGCGACGGCCCTTGCCGTATCCGTCGTGTAGCTGCCGCTGATATAGAGCGTGGACTGGTCGATCGCCTGGCTCACGGGCAGGGAAATGACGGCCTCCTCCCCCACATAGAAGTAGAGGTTGCCGCTCGTCTCCGCGGCGCCCGAGGTCCACCCCGCGACGGTGCTCTTGCCCTTCTTGGTGAAGGAGATCGCCACATACGCCGTGGTGCCGTTGTTCATCGCACGCGCACCCTTCACGTAGTCGCGGATGGTCTCGCCCTTGGCGAAGGAGATGGTCTGCGCGCTGTCCTCATCGGCGCCGTAGGCGATCGAGAACTCGCCCATCGTGGCGAAGTAGTTGAACACGACGGCCTGTCCGCCCGCGAGATCGGGGATGAACAGCGCGAGGGTGTAGTCGTCGCGGATGTCGAGGCGCATGCCCTCGACGCGGTACTGCTCGACGCGGCGATGCAGAAGCTCCGCCGCCGCCGCGAAATCGTCCGCAAATTCCTGCGAGACTTCGCCGTCCTCGAGGACGGTCTCTTTCTCATAGTAGAGCGCGCCCGAAGCGGATGCGGCGTACTTCTCTTTGTACTCCGCGACCGCCTTCTCGGCGTCCGCTTTCTTGTCTGCGGCGGCTTCCGCGCTTGCGGTCTCGAGCGCCTCGAGGTTGTCCTCGTATTCCTGTGCGGTGATGACGCCCTCGGGGTAGTAGACCGCCGAATACCCGCCGCCGACATAATTGACGCCGTCGGCAAGTTTGCCGCCGAGCATGAAATCTTTTTCCATCATGCTGACGACGGAGTTGAACGTATACATTTTGTCGGTTCCGTATGAGAACGAGACCGTGCACATGAAGCACAGCCCGAGCAATACGACCGTGATCAATGTGAGCGCCAACGCCGATTTGATCTTACTCATTGCCTCCTCCTGTATGTGAGCGGGAAATCCCGTGAGAAATGCTTATTTCCGAAAACTCACTTTCTACATTATATAAAAAATGCGGCGCGCCGTCAAGCCGAAATGCACCGCATGCAAAACTTTTCTGGATTTTTCTGTTATTTTTTGCGGGATTTTCTCTCCGCGAGGACGTGCATCGCGCATTCGATGCGCTTTTTCATCATCGCGCAGGTAATCGGGTAGGGTTCGTTGAGGTCGCCCGCATAGTGGTAGTTGTTCGCGCTGCACCCTCCCGAGCAGATATATTTGGCGAAGCAATCGCCGCACTTTTTCCGCGTGAAGAGGCTGTTTTCGGCAAAGCGCCTGCGGATCGTTTCATCGAGCGTGCCCTCGAACACGTTGCCCATTTTGAATTCTTTATCCCCCGCGAACTGGTGGCAGGGGTAGATATCGCCGCTCGGGACGACGGAGAAATACTCGTTGCCCGCGCCGCACGCCGAGACGCGCTTTGCGAGACAGGGCCCCCCCTCGAGATCGATCTGGAAATGGAAAAAGAGGAAGCCCTTGCCCGCCGCTTCGCGCGCGATGTAGGCGTCGCACAGCTTCTCGTATTCGGCTTCGATCGCGGGAAGATGCTCCTCCTTGATCGCGAGCTCCTCGATGTCGGTGACGACGGGCTCCAGCGAGATATTTTCGAAGCCGCAGTCGGCAAGAAAGAGCACGTCCCGCGAGAAATCGAGGTTCTTGGCGGTGAAAGTGCCGCGGACGTAGTAAGATTTATCTCCCCGCATCTGCACGAATTTTTGAATGTGGGGGAGTACGGCGTCGAAGCTGCCCTTGCCGTTGACCGTCTTGCGCACGGCGTCGTGCACTTCCTTGCGCCCGTCGAGGGAGAGGACGACGTTCTCCATCTCCTCGTTGAAGAAGCGGATGGTCTCGTCGTCGAGCAGAAGGGCGTTGGTCGTCGTCGTGAAGAGGAATTTCTTGCCGAGCTTCGCCCCCTCCGCCTTGGCATACGCGACGGTCTCCTTCACGACGCCGAGATTCATGAGCGGTTCGCCGCCGAAGAAGTCCACCTCGAGCACTCTGCGCTTCCCGCTGTTTTTGAGCAGGAAGTCGATCGCCGCCTTCGCTGTCGCGAGCGACATGACCTCGCGGGCGGAATGGTAGGCGCCCTCATCGGCGAAGCAATACTTGCAGCGGAGATTGCAGTCGTGCGAGACGTGCAGGCAGAGCGCCTTCACCTCATTGGATTTGATGGGGCGCTCCTGCGTTTCGGAGGCGTCGAGCAGCCCCTGCGCGCGCAGCCCCTCGATCTCTTCGAGGGTCGCTTTGCATTCTTCGTCGGAGATCTCGATCTTCTCCCCTTGGAGCAGGCGCGCCGTCCGCTCGTCGCACTCGTGCAGGCTGCCGCTGCCGACGTCGTAGATATAATGCTTATCGCGGTATGTAAAGATGTGTCTCATCCGTCCGTCCTCAAATGCTCACGACAAAAGAGCGACGGCGTGCCGTCGCTCCGAAAGTTTGCCGAAGCGTTATTTGCGCTCGATCTTCTGCTCGCGCGTGATGCGCTCGCAGGACTGGTTGCCGACCGTGCAGCTCGTCTTGCAGGCGCTCTGGCAGGTGCTTCTGCACTCGCCGCAGGCGGTCTGTTTGCGCTCCGCGGGCTTCGCAATGGTCTTGATCATAGGTGTCACCTCAAACGTTTTTCTCCATTATACTCCCTCGCCGCGCATTTGGCAAGTCTTTTTAGAGCTCTTTTCGCAATTTTACGCCGAGAACGGCGCCGAGCCCCCCGAGACAGGCCGTGAAGAGCAGTTCGGCGGGATAGAGCGCGGTGAGATAGAAGCCGCCGCCGATCGCCGCGAAGAGGAAGAGCGCGAGCACGCAGGAGAGCGCGCCCGCCGCCGCCCCCTTGAAGAACGCGTGCCCTTTGTGGACGAAGAGGAGCGGGAAGATGAGGGCGCCCAGCCCTTTCAGGCTCCAATTCACGGCGATGACCGCCGCATGGGGAACGCCGTGCTTCATGACCGCGGCGAAGATCGCCGCCGCGAAGAGATAAAATGCCGCCGCCGAGACCGCGGCGAGCGCCGTCTCCTTCATGACCGTCTTTACACTCTGTCCCATAAAAAACCTCCGCAACGCTATACGTTATGCGGAGGCCGCTTCGGTTATTCCTTTTATACCATGACGAGCGGTTAGGACTTATGATTGGCTACTGCCTCCGACCTCGGTTCATGATACGTCCTTTTATGTAATTGTTGTTTTAATTTGTTTTTTTATTCTGCGGACGGGCGCTCACATTGTAAGAGCCATCTTCGGCAATCGTAAAAAGGAGCGATGCGCCGCATTTCCGACACACGATATGCGCGTCTTTACGGGTATATACTTGCAACTGCACTTCCGTGCAGTAAGGGCAGTTTGCTTCTTGCGCTTTTGACATCTCATAAAACCTCCTTCTTTCTCTCTCGCAGCTCCTTCGGGATGCTTGCCTATTGGACGGTTGAGAAATCCGGTCTCACAGGGTAGCGGAGCTATGAGTTCAGACGACCTCGCCTTCGGAGCAAGTAGAAATCGCCCTCAAACTGCTTGCTGTACTCGGCAGAAAAGCAAACGAATGTTTGTATTCCAATTATGAATTATCCCGCCCAAGATGTCAAGCATTTGAGCGGGAATTTTTGGAAAACGACTAAAAATTATTTCTTCATCGAATACCTGTACTACGATATGTTCTCCCTATTGGTATGCTATCTACTTAACAAACCATCTTTTATAATTATTGAAGAGATACCCAAACATACTAATAATAAATAGCAAAGTAGTAATAAGATTATAAGCCTATAAATATCATTGACAATATTAATAACCCAAAAATATATTATTGCAAAGAATAAAAGTGAAAAAATAATTGCTGGAATTAAAAAGAGAAAAAAATATCTAACCACATAGATTTTCCTGCGTGTTAATCTATATATTTCTACAATGTTCCAGAAAAAAACGATTAGAAATCCAATATAGGGAATTAAAGCTATAAAGCTATGCATCTTTTTTATATTCTTCATAAAATACTCCTATTAATATACCGTTGACCGAATTTACCACCTAATTGTTAGTTCAAATCCAAATCCAAACGAAAAGCCAATCTTAAACTCTCCATTTTATACGCTTAACGTTGCCCCAATAGAACCAACTAATAATTCTGCGCCAACATATTCAGAATAAGCGCCTACTGTCAGTGCAGTCGCTAAGGGTTAGACCCATAAAAGTAATTATGTTGAATTTTATATCGTCGGTTGTGGCAAACGTCGCCTTTCCCGACGTTTGCGGTAGGATTTGCATCTCCCCCTCGGACCTGATATGGGGAAAACGTATCAGTCCGCGCCGTTCGGGGGAATATGCTCCTCTTCGGAAGAGACGTCGGGATCCGCTTGGGTCGGCCGAAGGCTTTGGACTTGTTCCTGCCAATGCAAATTGCTGCGTTCATCCCATATCCGGTCAAGCCCCGGGCTATTTATCATATTTTTGTGGTACCAAACGAAAATTGTTTTGCCTTGATATTTGATTTTTTGGCCGCCCTTCTGCTTGAACTCAACCTCACTGAATGGATAATATCTTGTCAAAAACAACAGCCGTACGCCGAGACGGTCCTTATCCTTGTCGATCGTAAGCCGATAGGAGCATGGAATATATACCACAATATTTATGACCGTTATTACCCACGGAAAATTTCTCTTGCCCGGCTCCTGAAAGGTTTCGGGGGAGATCAGCATGAGCGCGAGGATGAAGAAATCGAACGCGATCACAAGGAGAGCGACGTGGATGGGACCGCGCGCCTCCTCGATGCCGGCTTTTTCCCTTTTCCTGCTTCCGATGCTTTCGCAAACGCTCCAAATCGCCAACAAAAAGGTGATTCCCAACATGGCAATCACCTTAATAATTTCCATATGCCCGGCTCCTTTAATCCTCCGCAGGCGGATCATCCTCGGATCCCGCGCCGTCCTGCTGCGTTTCGGGCGCCTCGGGGACTTCGGGGGCCGCGGGCGGGACCTGCGCGCGCTGTTCCTTCTGCGCCTTCCTCGCCTCCTTTTCGGCACGGCGCTTCTCCTCGATCTCCTCCCGCGCGATCTGGGAGGGACCCTTCGCGTCCGTCTGGTAGATGCCGTCCTTCGCGATCTTCAGATAGGATTTGCCCGAATTCTCGGAACCCGTCTCGATGACGACGGTGTCGTCGTCGCACAGTTCCACGACGACGCCGCACAGCCCGCCGCGCGTCATGATCTTATTGCCGGGGCGCAGCGCCTCGATCGCTTCCGCATATTCTTTATTGTCCCGCTTGCTCGAACTTCCGCTGCGGATGAGCAAAAACACGAGAAACGCGATGAGCACCACAAGCATGATGATACCGACGTAGCTCGACCAGGGATTCTTCGTCTCTTCCTCCGCCAACAACTGAAAAATCAACATATGCTTCTCCTTTTTTGACTATCATACCCTTTTTCGGAAAAATTTGCAAGCGATTTGCGCCCCAATTTCGGGCTTTGCGGAGATTTTATTCCCCGCCCTGCGGCCTTTCGTCCCCTTCCGCCTGTTTTCGGTAAAATTCGCGCACGAACTCCTTCACGTAGCCGCCGAGGATGCTCTCCCGCAGCCCCCGCATGAGGGTGTGCAGATAGCGGATATTGTGCAAAGAAAGCAGCATGCCCCCCATCATTTCCCCCACGTTGAGCACGTGGCGGAGGTATGCCCGCGTGTAATGGGTGCAGGTATAGCAATCGCAGGCGGGATCGAGGGGGGTGAAGTCCTCTTTATACTTCCCGTTCCGCACGACGAGCTTGCCCCGCGAGGTGAGCGCCGTGCCGTTGCGGGCGACGCGCGTCGCGAACACGCAGTCGAACATATCCACCCCGCGCAACACCCCCTCGACGAGGCAATCGGGCGAGCCGACGCCCATCAAATAGCGGGGGACGTGTGTCGGTAAAATTGGTTTGAGTTCATCGAGCAGGGAATACATGAGCGGCTTGGGCTCCCCCACCGAGAGCCCGCCGATCGCGATGCCGTGCGTAACATAGGGCAGGGTAAGTTCGAGGGACTTCTTTCGGAGATCGGAATAGAAATTCCCCTGCACGATGGGAAAGAGCGCCTGATCCTCCCTGTCGTGGGCGCGGAAGCAGCGGTCCAGCCACTTCGCCGTCCGCAGCATCGCCTCCTCCGCCTGCGCATGGGTGTAGCCGTACTCCGAGCACTGGTCGAACGCCATCATGATGTCCGAACCGAGGTTGTGTTGGATCTCCATCGCCCGCTCGGGCGTAAAGACGTGGCGGCTGCCGTCGACATGGGAAGAAAACGTCACCCCGTCGTCGGTGATCTTGTTGAGCGCGGCGAGCGAAAAGACCTGGAACCCGCCGCTGTCTGTGAGGATGGGCCGCTGCCAATTCATGAATTTGTGCAGCCCGCCCGCCCGCGCGATTAGCTCGTCGCTGGGGCGCATATAGAGATGATAGGTGTTGGAGAGCAGGATCTGCGTCCCGATCTCTTCGAGGTCGCGGGGGAGCATCCCCTTCACCGTCGCCTGCGTGCCGACGGGCATGTAGACGGGCGTCTCGATGTCGCCGTGCGGCGTGTGAAAGATCCCTGCGCGCGCCCCCGTCTCGGGGTCGACGCGCTGCAATTCGAATGAAAATTGACTCTGCATGATGTTCCTTCGGCACCGCTTCTTGCGAAAATTTTCTTGCAGTACCTCTATATTACTTGTATTTTCGGCTTTGTCAAGCCTTTCTCTCGGAAAAAGGTGAAAATTTTTTTCTTTTTTTGACAGAACACATTGACTTTTCCCTCCGCATGCGTTATAATGGAACAAATCCGAAACAGGGAGATGAAGATCCATGAGACCCGTTGCAAAATTCGTTGCCTGTGCGCTCGGCGCGGCGATCATATTCTCGCTTGCGGCATGCACGGGAGGCCCCGAAGAACCGCCCCAGCCCGAGCCCACCCCGTCCGCAACCTACACCGTGGAATTCGAGCAGAGCCGCTATCTGCTCGCCGCGGGCGATACGGCGAACACCGCCACCCTCTCCGCCAACGTGTTCGAGGACGGCGAAAAGGCCGAACTTACCGCCGTCTACACGGTCGCGGATCCCGCGGTCGCCACGGTCGACGGCGCGACGGTCACCGCCGTCGGCGCGGGCACGACGACCGTCACGGCAAGCTACACCCCCGAGGGCGGCACGGAAGTCAAGGCCGAGGCCAAGCTCGAAGTGCTCGCCCCCGTCGCAAAGAGCGCCGTGAACGACTTTTCGGAGGACGCCGTCAACCTCTACGGCAGGACATATTTCCAAAACGACAATCTGGTGCTCGATAACGTGTGCACGGGGCTCGAGATCGCCTTCGTCGGCACCGAGCTCGAGATCGCCTTCGCCTCGGGCAACGGCATGATCCGCACCTTCATCGACGGCGACGCCGAGGGCACGACCTCCCGCATCCAGAAGGCGGGCAAGGTGACCGTCGCGGAGGGGCTCGCGGAGGGCCTGCACGTCGCGCGGATCCTCAAGGCTTCGAGCCCGCAATTCGGCACGCTCGTCCTCAAAGGCAGCACGGCGACCGACGGCGCCTTCTTTGCCGCCCCCGAACGCCCCACGCTCAAGATCGAGGTCGTGGGCGACTCCATCACGGCGGGCGCGGGCGCGCTCGGAAAGGCCGCGGATGGCGGGCAGACGATCGACAACTCCGATCCCACCAAGTCGTATGCCTATCTCACCGCGCAGGAGCTCGGCGCCGACTTCTCCATCATGGCGCAGGAAGGGTACTGCGTGAAGGATAACCCGAGCATCTACGATTGCTATCCCCACCTCTCCATTACGAACAAGGCGGACTACGACTTCTCGCAGTTCGAGGCGGATATCGTCATCGTAGGCCTCGGTGAAAACGACATGTGGCATGCGACGAGCGACCAATTCCCCTACACCGTCGCACAGCTTCAGGATGACTACGCCGACCTTCTGCGCCTCATCCGTGAAAAACAGCCCAAGGCGAAGATCGTGTGCGTCTACGGCATGATGCCCGCCTCGGATACGGCGCAGACCAAAGAGATCATCACGGCGGCGATCAAGGCGACGGGCGATGAGAACATTACCCAGGTACGTATGTCGAAAAACGAGGCGGGCGCGAGCGCTCACCCGAGCGCCAAGGCGCACGCTTCCTTCGCGCAGAAGCTCGTGAAGCACATCCGCACCAAGCTCTTCAATTAAGGAGGTACCCCATGAAACACAGATGGACCGCACTGCTTCTCGCCGCGGCGATGATCCTGCCCTGCGCCGCGCTCGCCGCCTGCACCAATGGCGACGGCCCCGATCCCGAGCCCGACCCCAACCCCGGTACGCCCGGGATCGTCGACCCCGAGCCCGAACAGCCCGAACTCATCGAGGGGCTCGAAGTCGTCTCCGAGGAGGATTATAATCTCTTCGACGCCGAGAACATGCGTCTCTTCGGCAGGATGTATACCAAGACGTATTCCCGCTCCAAGGCGCTCATTCTCGACCACGCCGCGACGGGCGCGGATTTCACCTTCTACGGCACCGAGCTCAAAGTAAAACTCGAGCCCACCCCCGCAAATCTCTATATCCACACCTTCATCGACGGCGACAAGGAGGGCAAATTCATCCACGTCAACCGCACCAAGGAATACACGGTCGCCGAGGGCCTCGAGGAGGGCGTGCACACCGTGCGCCTCATCAAGGCGACGAGCTCGTGGTGCGGCACGATCACGGTCAACCATGTCTCCACGGACGGCAAGTTCCTCCGCCCCGAGAAGAAGGACCGCCTGCGCATCGAATTCGTGGGCGACTCCATCACGGTGGGCGCGGGCATCTATGCCGACCCCTCCACGCTCAACGCCAATGAGAATTCGGACGTCGCCAAGTGCTATGCCTATCTCACCGCGCAGGAGCTCGACGCCGACTTCTCCTTCGTCGCGACGGAGGCGATCTGCACCAAATCCAAGAAGTTCCTCACCGTCAACGCCATCGAGATGTACGGGCAGTACTCCGCCACCCACGCGGGGAAATATAAGATCAAGGAGCCCTATGATATCGTCGTCGTGGGGCTCGGCACCAACGACGCGAGCGCGCTCGCGGCAGACCCGAGCTACACCCCCGCCGCGCTGCAGGCCGATTACACCGAGCTGCTCACCCTCATCCGCGCCTCCAATCCCGAGGCAAAGATCGTGTGCGTCTACGGCATGATGGGCGAGACGCCTACGGTCAAGAAGAGCTTCAACGACGCGATCGCAGCCCTCGGCGATGAAAACATCTCCTACTGCACGCTTCCCGCGAGCACCGACGGCGGACAGGGGCACCCCTCCGTGAAGGGCGCAGTCAAGGAAGCGCAGACGCTGCTCGAACACATCAAGTCGCTCTGAAGCGCCAAGACTATCACTCTGTTTCACACAAACACGGCGGAAAACCGCCGTGTTTTTTTATAAAAACGATATATGTCCCCCCACTTTCCCGCTCTGCGTCCCCATAGAAAGCGGCACGCGTCGCCGTTCCTTACGGAAGGCAGGACTGCTTGTTTTTAGAGACGAGCCAAACAAGGAGCGCGCGGATTTCCCGACGGGAGTTTCCTATGGGTAAATGACCGAGGAGTGCGCAAGCGCGACACCGTATTGCGAAGTTTCGAAGTCTATAAGAAGAGGCATGCGTCGCCGAAAGAGAAAAAGCGGTATTTTTCTTTCACAGCCACATCGTAGATGTGCAGGACCTCCTCGCGGGAACAGAGGCAGGAGACGAGCATGAGCAGCGTGCTCTCGGGCAGGTGGAAATTGGTGATGAGCGCGTCCACGCACTTCATGCGGTAGGGAGGGTATAAAAAGATACACGTCTCCCCGCTTCCCGCTTGCACGGTGCCGTCGGAAGCGGCCACCGTCTCGAGAGTGCGCACCGAGGTCGTCCCCACGCAGATGACCCGCCGCCCCTCGCGTTTCGCGCGGTTGATGGCGTCCGCCGCCGCTTCGGAGACCTCGTAGTACTCGCTGTGCATGACGTGATCCTCCACGTCGTCCACCTTCACGGGGCGGAAGGTCCCGAGGCCGACGTGCAGGAGCACTTCGACGATCTCCACCCCCATGCCGCGGATACGCGCGAGCAGTTCGGGGGTGAAGTGCAGCCCTGCCGTGGGCGCCGCCGCAGAGCCGTTTTCCTTGCTGTAAACGGTCTGGTAGCGCTCGGGGTCCTTCAACTTTTCATGGATGTAGGGGGGCAGGGGGACCGTCCCGACGCGGGAAAGCACGTCCTCAAACGCCCCCTCATAGAAGAAACGGATGTGCCGCTCGCCCGTCGGCGTAATGCCCTCCACCGCGAGGGAGAGCTCCTCCGAGACGACGAGCCGCGCCCCCTCCCTGCATTTTTTCCCGGGCTTCACGAGCGCCTCCCAGCGATCGAGGCCGAGGCGCTTCAAGAGCAGGATCTCGACGCGCCCGCCCGCCGCGGTGTAGGCATAGAGCCGCGCAGGCAAAACGCGGGTGCGGTTGACGACGAGAACATCCCCCGCATGCAAATAATCGACCACATCCCTGAAGATCTTGTGCTCGATCTCCTTCGTATCGCGATGATAGACGAGGAGCCGCGCGCTGTCGCGCGGCTCTGCGGGCGTCTGCGCAATGCGCTCTTCGGGCAGGTCGTAATAAAAATCCGATGTCTTCATGTATCTTGTCTGCGCTTATTCGTCGTCGATGTCGAAGAGGGTCATCTGCCGTTTGAGCGCCTCGGGCATCTTCGCCCCCATGTGTTCATACCCGCGCTTCAGGCATACCCTGCCGCGGGGCGTGCGGGCGATGAACCCGAGCTGCAAAAGGTAGGGCTCGTAGATATCCTCGATGGTCCCCACGTCCTCGCCCGTCGTCGCCGCGAGCGTCTCCAGCCCCGCGGGTCCGCCGTTGAATTTCTCGATGAGCGCGCGCATGAGGTTGCGGTCGGTCTCATCGAGCCCGAGCCCGTCGATGCCCATGCGGCGGAGAGCCTTGTCGGCGTCCGTGCGCGAGACGGCGGCGCTGCCCATCACGGCGGAGAAATCCCGCACGCGCTTCAAGAGGCGGTTGGCGATGCGCGGCGTTCCCCGCGATCTTCTCGCGATCTCATAGGCCCCCTCCCCCTCGATGGAGATGCCGAGAGTCCGCGCCGAACGCGTCACGATCTCTTTGAGCTCCTCGGGCGAATACATGTCGAGGCGGCAGATGATGCCGAAGCGGTCGCGGAGGGGCGAAGAGAGCATGCCCGCGCGCGTCGTCGCCCCGATGAGGGTGAAGCGTTTGAGCGAGAAGCGGATGTTCCGCGCCGAGGGGCCCTTCCCCACGATGATATCGAGGGCGTAGTCCTCCATCGCCGAATACAGGATCTCCTCCACCTGATGGTTGAGGCGGTGGATCTCGTCGATGAAGAGCACGTCCCCCTCGTTGAGGTTGGTGAGGATGGCGGCGAGGTCCCCCGCGCGCTCGATGGCGGGGCCGCTCGTCACCTTGATCTGGGTGCCCATCGTGTTTGCGATGATGTGGGCAAGCGTCGTCTTGCCGAGCCCCGGGGGGCCGTAGAGAAGTACGTGGTCGAGGGCCTCTCCGCGGGCCTTCGCGGCGGCCATATACACGGCAAGGTTCTCCTTCACCTTGTCTTGCCCGACGTACTCCTCCATCGTCTTGGGGCGGAGAATGTTTTCCTCGATGTCGTACTCGCTCTTGGCGCCCGAGAGGATCTCCTTATCGAAATTTTCGTCGTCTCCGAACATATTCGCTCCGTGTGATTCCGTGAAAATAAGTTGCAAGGCGAAGGGACCGAAGCGCCGCGGCATTTGCCGCAGAGCGCCCGTCCGTCCGCCGAGTTACATGCCGCGGAGGGCGACGGCGAGGATGTCCTCCACCGTCTTTGCGCCCTGCGCCTTTGCCTTGGTGACCGCCTGCGCGCTCTCCTGCCGGGTGAAGCCCAGCCCCATGAGCGCGGAAACGGCGTCGTCGTCCTCGCTCGAAGCGGTCGCCGTGACCCGTCCGCCGACGCTCTCCGCCCCCAGCAGTTCATCCGCAGAAATCTTGCCGTGGAGCTCTAAAACGATGCGCTCCGCCATCTTCTTGCCCACGCCCTTTGCCGCGGACAGCCGCTTGACGTCGGCCGTCGCGATCGCCTCGGCGACCTCGTCCGCACGCATCGAGGAGAGGATCGCGATCGCCTTCGCCGCGCCCACGCTCTGCACCGAGGTGAGGCGCAAAAAGAGCTCTTTTTCCCTGCGGTCGGCAAACCCGAAGAGCGTGACGTCGCTCTCGGAGATGCGTAAAAACGTATACACCTCCCCCTCTTCTCCGTTGCGGAGCCCCGAGAGACGGGAGAACGCCGCGCCCGAGCAGACGACCTCGTACCCGACGCCGTTCACCTCCAGAAGGACATATTCCGCGGAAATATCCTTCACCTTTCCTTTCAGATAACCGATCATAGCATTCCTCTTCGTAGAACTTCAAATAAACGACATATGTATGGCACTTTTTTGCCGCCTGCGCGGTTTTTCGCCGCGGCGGCGGTGCGCCGTTTTCCTATTTTATGCCGAACATGCCCGCAAACCTGTTCGTGAAGGCATGGCAGAGCGCGACGGCAAGGGCGTCGGCCGCGTCGTCGGGGCGGGGGATCGTTTTCAGCCGAAGATGCGAGGCGACGACCCGCTGCATCTGCCCCTTGTCCGCGCCGCCGTAGCCCGTGAGCGCTTGCTTGATCTGGTTGGGCGTATACTCGAAGATCTTGCCGCACCGCTTGTTGCAGGTGAGCAGCATGACCCCGCGCGCATGCGCGACGGCGATGCCCGTCGTCACGTTCTTGGAGAAGAAGAGCTCCTCCATCGCCGCTTCCTCGGGATGAAATTTATCGAAGAGCGCGTTCACGCCCTCCTCGAGCATGCACAGCCGCACGGCGAAGTTCTCGCCCGCGGGCGTCTTGACGGCGCCGTAATCGACGGGAAAGCAGTTCCCCCGCGCGTCGCGCTCGATCACGCCGTAGCCCATGGTCCCGTAGCCCGGGTCCAATCCCAAAATGACCATAGCAATATTTTACATGAAAGACGGGGGGTCTGTCAAGGAAAAATCGAAGAAAAACGCTTCGGATGCGTTCGGCCGCGCGATCGCCGTCCCGTCCCCCGCGCTCCGCCCTCTCTCGCGGCGGAAAATTGGGAAACGCGGAAAAATGCCGCGGCGAATAGCTTGCTTTTTGCGCGAAAAAAGTGTAGTATAAAAGAAAAACCGCGAGGCTCCCATGAAGAATAAACTCTGGCAGGGCAGGTTCGATACCCCCCTCTCCGCAGACGCGGACGGCTTCAACCAATCGCTCACCTTCGACCAAAAGCTCTTCGACGTCGATCTCGACGCCTCCATCGCCCATGCGACCATGCTCGGCGCGTGCGGCATCCTCACGAAGGAAGAGGCGGAGCGCATCTGCGAGGGTCTCAAAGAGATCAGGCGGGACGTCGCCGCGGGCATGCCCATCGTGGGCGCGGAAGATATCCACTCCTTCATCGAGGGCGAGCTCGTGGAGAACATCGGCGATACGGGCAAGAAGCTGCACACGGCGCGCTCCCGCAACGACCAGGTGGCGACGGACATGCGCCTCTATGTGCGGGGGAGCTGCGGCGGCGCGATAAAGGCGCTCAAGGATCTCGTCGAAGTCCTCCTCGCCCGCGCGAAGGAGGGCGTGCACTATGTGATGCCCGGCTTCACCCACCTGCGGAAGGCCCAACCCATCAACTGCGCGCAGTATTTCAACGCCTACTCCGAGATGTTCCTCCGCGACATCGACCGCTTTGCCGCATGCAGGGACCGCCTCAACGTGATGCCCCTCGGCAGCGCCGCCCTCGCGGGGACCTCGTATCCCATCGACCGCGAGATCACGCGGGAACTGCTCGGCTTTGCCTCGGTCTCGCAGAACGCGCTCGACGCCGTCTCCGACCGCGATTTCGTCGCCGAATATCTCTTCTGCGCCTCGCTCGCGATGGCGCACCTCTCGCGGCTGTGCGAGGATACCATCCTCTATACCTCCGAGGAATTCGGCTATTGGAACATCCCCGATGAATACTCGACGGGCTCCTCCATCATGCCGCAGAAGAAAAATCCCGATCTTCCCGAGCTCGTGCGCGGAAAGACGGGGCGGGTGTACGGCGCGCTCGTCTCCATCCTCACCATGATCAAGGGGTTGCCCCTTGCCTACAATAAAGATCTGCAGGAAGATAAGGAGGTGTTCTTCGACGCGGAGACGACCCTCTTCCGGTGCGTGGGCATCTACGCCAAACTCATGCAGAAGATCACGCTCAACGTGAACGCCATGTACGACGCCGCGGGCGAGGGCTTTTCCACCGCGACCGACGTCGCCGATTATCTCGCGAAGCACGGCGTTCCCTTCCGCGACGCCCACGCCGTGACGGGCAAGCTCGTGCGCGACTGCATCGCCGCGGGCAAAAAACTCACCGACCTGCCCCTCGAAGCCTTCCGTGCGGCGTCCCCCGTGTTCGAAGCGGATATCCTCGAGACCGTGAAAGTGCGCTCCTCCGCCGAAGCGCGCGCCTCGGTGGGCGGCTCCTCGGTGAAGGCGGCGCGGAAGGGCATCGCCTCGATCAAAAAGCGCCTCGGGGCATACTGATATGGGCCTCCTCCGCAAGATCGGCTATCTCATCCTCGGCATCCTCGCCACCGCCGTACTCTCCCTCATCCTCGCGTGGAGCATCTCGGGCGAAAACGCGCTGCTCTATGCCGCCTGCGGCGTTGCGGCGGGGTTTCTCGTCTACTTCGCCGTCCTGCTCGTCGTCAACGGCAAGCGCGGCTGGAAGGACGAAAAGACCCTGCGTACGCGCGTTCGTTCGGACGAAGCGCTGCTGCTCGACGTCCATGCCCGCGGAAAAAAATACGCCGCGGACGTCTACACCGCGGACGACGCCGCCGATACCGCCGAAAAGATCGCGCGGGCCGCGGAGGGCGGGGGCACGGAGGCCGACATGGAGGCGCTCATCGCGCGCTGTCTCGGCACGGTGCGGATCACGGGCGAAGAACTGCATGCGCTCGCGGGAAAGCACATCTGCGCGGGGCGGGCGCTCGCCGCGGCGCTGTCGGAGCAAGGGCTCGCCGCGAAGAACCGCGTCTATCCCTACGGAAAGGAAGAGCAGGCATGATCGCAGAGGCCGTGCGCGCGCTGCGCGAAGAATTGAAGGCGGGCAACTGCTTCGGCGAACCCGTCACCCTCGTCGCCGCCGTCAAGACGCGGACGCGGGAGGAGATCGAGGAGGCCGTGCGGGCGGGCGTCAGCGCGATCGGCGATAACCGCGTGCAGGAATTCCGCGAAAAATCGATATACGTCCCCGGGGTGACACGCCATTTCATCGGGCATCTCCAGACGAATAAAGTCAAATATCTCGTGGGGGAGGTCGACCTCATCCACGCGCTCGACCGCGACGAACTGCTCGACGCCCTCGCGGCGCGGGCGGAGGCGCGCGAAACCGTGCAGGAAGTGCTCATCCAGATCAACATCGGAAACGAGGCGACCAAGGGCGGCTATCCCCTGCGCGAAGGGCTTGCGGCGTTCGGAAGAGCCCGAAAAAACTACATACGTCCCGTGGGATTCATGGCGATGCTGCCCGCCGAGGGCGATCCCGCCGCACTCGCTTCGCTCTGCGACGACATGCGCGCCCTCTACGACCGCGCGCGGGCGGAATTCCCCGATGTGCGCTTTCTTTCGCTCGGCATGAGCGGCGATTGGCGGCTGTGCGTCGCGCACGGGTCGAACATGATCCGCCTCGGCACGGCGATCTTCGGCGCCCGCCCCGCCCCCGCGCAATAACTTCCGCACCCGATCACGGCACGAAAAAAATCACCCCATGGGGTGATTTTTTCGGTTTCATGCCGTCATTTCGTTCCGAAGAGACGGTCGCCCGCATCGCCAAGTCCGGGCAGGATGTAGCCGTGCTCGTTGAGGCAGCGGTCGAGCGTGGAGACGTAGATCTTCACGTCGGGATGCGCTTCGGCGAGCCGCTTGATGCCCTCGGGCGCGGCGATGATGGACATCATCTTGATGTTCCGCACCCCCCGCTTTTTGAGGGCGGCGATGGCGTCGCAGGCCGAGCCGCCCGTCGCGAGCATGGGATCGACGACGAACACCGTCTTTTTCTCGATGCCCTCGGGCAGCTTGCAGTAGTACTCCTGCGGAGCGAGCGTCGTCTCGTCGCGGTACATGCCGATGTGCCCCACGCGCGCCGTCGGGAATACTTTGTGCACGCCGTTCACCATGCCCAGCCCCGCGCGGAGGATGGGCACGATCGCGACGCTCTCCTCGGGCACGCGGTACTGCACCGTCGTTTCGAGGGGGGTCTCCACCTCGACGGGCACGAGCTCGACTTCGCGCATCGCCTCGTAGGTCATGATCGTCGTGATCTCCTCGACGAGCTCGCGGAACTCCTTCATGCCCGTAGATTTTTCCCGCAGAATGGAGACCTTGTGCTTGATGAGCGGATGATCGAAGATGAAAACGTTCGGATAGTTCATATGTTTCTCCTTGGCGCACGGTATGCGCTATAAAATATCAAAACACACGGGCGCATAGAAGCGCTCCGCAATGTCCCCGCCGCATTGGGGCAGGAGCCACATGAGCTTGGCGACGGTCGCCTCGAGCGTCATGCTGCGCGCCTCGAGCACGCGCGGAAGCCCCTTGAGCCGCCCCCCGACTTCGTATTTATCGAGGGCACTCCCCTCCCTTTCGACCTGCGTCGTAAAGACGGCCGTCCTTCCCGAGCGCACGAACCGCTCGAGCCGTTCGGTGAAGCCGCCGTAGTCCGGCAACCCGCCCGTGCCGAAGGATTCGACGACGAGCGCGCTGCAATGCGCGTCGAGATAGTCGAAGATCTCCGCCGAGAGCCCGGGGATGAGTTTGAGCACAAAGACGTGCTCGTCGAGCGCATGGTAGAACACGGGGCCCTTGGGCGCCTCCTCGCGGACGTAGTAGAATGGCTTGCCGTCGCGCATCACCGCGATATCGGGGAAGTCGATGCTCGAGAAGGCGTTAAAGCTCTTCGTCCGCGTCTTTTTCGCGCGGGTGCCGAGGATGACGTTGCCGTCGAACACGATGTGCACGCCCGCGGCGGCGTCGTCGGCGCAGTAGAAGAAGGCGTCGGCGAGGTTCCTGCGGGCGTCGGTATCGCGGAGATAGACCGAGCGCTGGGAGCCCGTGAGCACGATGGGCTTGGGGCTGCCCTGGATGAGATAGGAGAGCGCGGCGGCGGTATACGCCATCGTATCGGTGCCGTGGGTGACGACAAAGCCGTCGTAAGCGGCGTAATTCTCCTCGATGACGCGCGCGAGCTCCAGCCAATGCGCGGGGCGGATGTTCGTCGAATCGAGGTTGAAGGGCTGTACCTCGGCAACGCGGGCGGCCTCGGCGATCTCGGGCACCGAGGAGAGCAGCTCCGCGGGCGTGATGGAGGGCGCGAGCCCCTGCTGCGTGGGCTTGGACGCGATCGTCCCGCCCGTAGCGATGAGAAGGATATTTTTCATACAGGTCCCCCCTTTTTTGCCGTTACGCGCGCCCCGGAGCGCCGTACTGCGCGCGGTATGCCTTCATCGCGGGAAGATATTCCGCCCCTGCAATGACGCCCTCCTCGAGCGCTTCGACGATCTCCCCCATCGTCACGACCGAATAGACGGGGATGCCGTAGCGCGCATACGCCTCTTCCGCCGCGGAGACCTCCCCCGTGCCCCGCTCCTCGCGGTCCACCGAGATGAGCATCGCCGCAACGCGCACGTCCGCCGCGGCGGCGAGCTTGGGCAGGATCTCCCCGAGCGCCTTGCCCGAGGTCATCACATCCTCGATAATGCACACACGTACCCCGTCTTTTAGGGGATAGCCCACGAACATGCCCCCCTCGCCGTGGTCCTTTACTTCCTTGCGGTCGAAGCAGTAGCCGACGTCCTTCCCCCGCCCCGCGAGCGCGATGCTCGCCGAGACGGCAAGCGGGATGCCCTTATAGGCGGGGCCGACGAGCACATCGGCCTCCACGCCGTGTTCCTCGAAGCAGGCGGCATAGTATTCGCCGAGACGTGCGATCTGCGCCCCCGTGCGGTATTTTCCCGTGTTGATGAAGTAGGGCGCCCGCCGCCCGCTCTTCAAGGTGAAATCGCCGAAGAGGAGCACGCCGCTCTCCGCCATGAAACGGATAAATTCTTGCTTGTAGCTCTGCATAAGCCCTCCTTTTGCGGTCAGCCGTTCATGCGGACCGCGCCGATGAGATCTCTGACGCGCCCGACGCCGTGCGCGTCGCACCACGCCTCCAGCCCCGCGATGATCTTGGGGCAGGCGAGGGCGTCGGTGAAGTTCTGCGTCCCCACCTCGACGGCGCAGGCGCCCGCCATCATGAATTCCACGGCGTCCTCCGCACAGGCGATCCCTCCCATGCCGATCACGGGGATCTTCACCGCGTGGGAGGCCTCGTAGACCATGCGCACGGCGATCGGCTTGATCCCCGCCCCCGAGACGCCGCCCGTGTTGTTCGCGAGGATGGGCCTGCGGCGTTCGATGTCGATCGCCATGCCCGTGAAGGTGTTCACGAGCGAAACAGCGTCCGCGCCTCCGCGCTCCGCCGCCCGCGCGTTCTCCGCGATGCTCTCCACGTTGGGGGAGAGCTTGACGATGAGCGGCGTCGTTTTGAGCGCCGCCTTCGCGGTCCGCGTCACCTGTTCGACGTTCTCGGGACGGATCCCGAACGCCATGCCGCCGCACTTCACGTTGGGGCAGGAGATGTTGAGCTCAATGAAGTCGACCTTGCCGTCGAGCAGGGCGCAGATCTGCCCGTATTCGCCGATCTCCTTCCCCGCGACGTTCGCGATGACTTTGGTTTTCTCGCGCAGCCACGCGAGGTCCTCCTCGATAAAATGCCGCACCCCGGGGTTTTGCAGCCCGACGGCGTTCAGGATGACCCCGCGGCGTTCGGCGATCCGCGGTGTGGGATTGCCCGCGCGGGGCTCGAGGGTGAGGCCCTTGGTGGCGACGCCGCCGAGCACCGAGATATCGTAGAGCTCATGGAATTCCCGCCCGAAGCCGAAGGTGCCCGAAGCGGGGATGACGGGGTTCTTGAGCGTGACCCCGCAGAGGTCCACGCGAAGATCAGCCATCGAGGTCCACCTCCATGAGATCGAACACGGGCCCGTCCTTGCAGACGCGGGCATGGGCGCCGTTCGTCAGCGTGCACACGCACACGAGACAGGCGCCGACGCCGCACCCCATGCGCTCCTCAAGGGAGACATAGGCGGGGACCTTCCCCCCGACGGCGTTTTTGAGCGCCCGCAGCATGGGCAGAGGGCCGCAGGAGAGGATGACGTCGGGCTTCACCCGCCCAAAGTCCTCCATGAGCGCCTGCACCGCCGTCCCGCGGGTGCCGAACGAGCCGTCGTCCGTCGCGATGACGAGCTCCTTGCTCCGCTGCAGTTCGTATTGCATGCAGACCGCCGCGCGGTTGCGGAAGCCCATGTAGGCATAGATCTCCTTCTCGCCCGCATAGGCGCGGATGACCGAAATGAGCGGAAAAACGCCCACACCTCCCCCCACAACGGCGATCCGCCGCTCCTCGCCGCGCACATAAAAGCCGTTGCCGAGGGGCAGCAGCACGGGCAGGGTGTGCCCCCGCCGGTAGCCGCGGGCGAGCGTCTCCGTGCCCCGACCGTTCACCCGGTAGCACACGGTGACGCGCTCCCCCTCCGCCTTGCAGACGGCGATGGGACGGCGCAAGGGGAATCCCGCCACGCCGAGCATGCAGAACTGCCCCGGGCGGATGGGCACGGGCTGCTCCGTCGCGAAGGTGAGCGCATAGATATTTTCCGCGATGCGGACGTTTTCGAGGACGGTCGCCCTTGTTTCAACCATGGATCTCTCCCAAAACGGACAAGAGGTCCGCTTTCATTTCCAGCACGGCTTTGCGCGCCGCATCGACATACGTCCCCCCGCGTTTCTTGTAGGCGCAGAGGATCCCGCGGGAACTGTTGACGATGCCGCCCATGCCCCCCGCGGCGAAGCAATTTTCGAGCATTCCGGCACTCCCGCCCTGCGCCCCGTAGCCGGGGATGAGGAAGAAGGTGTGCGGCATGCGCCCGCGCAGGATCTTCGCCTCCTCGGGATAGGTCGCCCCGACGACGGCGCCCACGCAGGAATAGCCATACGCCCCCCTGCTTCCCGCGCCCCATGTCTCGACCATATCCCCCATACATTCATAGACGGTGCGCCCGTCCGCGAGCGTCAAGTTCTGCAGCTCGCCCGAGGAGGGATTGCTCGTCTTGACGAGCACGAAAATGCCCTTGTCGTGCGCTTCGCACGCCGCGAGGAAGGGGAGGATCCCGTCGGAGCCGAGGTAGCCGTTCACCGTCAGAAGATCGCATGCGAGGCCGCCCGCTGCGCCTGAAACGGAGGGGGATGTGGTATTTTTTTCGATGTTTTCGGTGAGGAACGCCCGTGCGTACTGCGCCGCGGTCGCGCCAATGTCGTTGCGCTTCGCGTCCGCGATGACGACGAGCCCCAGCCCTTTTGCATAAGCGCACGTCCGCACGAAACAGCGGATGCCCGCCGCCCCGAGCGGTTCGTAGTAGGCGATCTGCACCTTCACGGCGGGGACGAGGTCACAGACGGCGTCGAGAATGCCCTTGTTGAAGGCAAGCACCGCCTCCGCCTGTTCCTCCGCGCCGCCCTGCGCCCCCGCGGGGAGATATTCGGGCGCGGTATCCAGCCCCACGCAGATGGGCGCCTGCGTTTCGACGATCTTTCCGATGAGCGTATCGAAGATCATTTTCCGCCCTCCCTGTATTTGATCTCGCCGTCCACAATCGTGTATTTAATCTTTCCGTAGACGGTCTGCCCCGCGAACGGCGTGTTCTTGCCCTTGGAGACGAACGCTTCGGGGTCCACCGTCCATGCTTCGTCCGGATCGGCGACCGCAAGATCGGCTGCGGCGCCGACCGCGATCTCTCCGCCCGCGAGCGAGAGGATCCCCGCGGGATTCGTGCTCATGCGCCGCACGAGCCCGCAGAGGTCGAGCGCCCCCGTCTTGACGAGGACGGTGTTGGAGAGCGCGAAGCTCGTCTCGAGCCCGCTGATGCCGAACGCCGCGAAGTTGTATTCCACGTTCTTCTCGTCCGCATGGTGGGGCGCATGGTCGCTCACGATGCAGTCGATCGTGCCGTCTTTGAGCCCCTCGATGATCGCAAGGCGGTCGCGCTCCTCGCGGAGGGGCGGATTGACTTTGGTCATGGGGTCGAAATCGCGGATCGCCGCATCGGTGAGCGTGAAGTAGTGCGGGCAGGTCTCGGCGGTGACCTTCACCCCCCGCGCCTTGGCTTCGCGGATGAGCTGCACGCCGCTGTATGTGGAGACATGGCAGATATGCACGGGAAGACCGAGGCTCTCCGCGAGGCAGATCTCCCGCGCGATCATGATGTCCTCGGCCGCGCGGATGGAACCCTTGAGCCCCGTGAGCGTGGCGTAGTACCCCTCGTGCACGACGCCGCCGTCCACGAGCGAGGCGTCCTCGCAGTGGCAGAGGCATTTGAGCCCGAAGTCCGCGGCGTACATCATCGCGTTCGCCATGAGCCCCGCCGAGGCGACGCTCTTGCCGTCCTCCGAGAGGGCGACCGCGCCCGCCTGCTTCATCGCGCCGATGGCGGAGAGCGTCTTGCCCTCCTGCCCCTCGGTGATCGCGCCGATCGGGTGGATCTTGCACAGCCCCACCTCCTTCGCGCGCGCCTTGATATAGGTGACGACGACCTTGTTGTCGATCACGGGCTTGGTGTTGGGCATGCAGCAGATCTGCGTAAACCCGCCCTTCACGGCCGCCGCGGCGCCGCTCGCGATGTCCTCCTTGCGCTCGAAGCCGGGCTCGCGGAGGTGCACATGCAGATCGATGAGCCCCGGCATCACGGAGAGCCCCGTGCAATCGAGGACCTCCTCTTCCCCTTCGGGAAGCAGCGCGGGCGCGATCTCCGCGATCTTTCCCGCACGGATGCGGAGGTCAGCCCGCACCATCTCGTTTCCTTGGACGACGGTCCCGCCGCGTACGATCATGCGATCTCCTCCTTTGTGAGCAGGAAGAGCATCGCCATGCGCACGGCAATACCCGAGAGCACCTGCTCTTCGATCTTGCTGTTTTCCCCGTCGATGAGCGCCGAAGTGAGCTCGACGCCGCGGTTGACGGGCCCCGGGTGCATGACGAGGGCGCCCGGCTTGGCGTAGCGCAGGATCCGCTCGTCGACCCCGTAGAATTTTGCGTACTCCCCGAGGGAGGGGAAATTGCCCGCGTGCTGGCGCTCGAGCTGGATGCGGAGCCCCATCACGACGTCCGCCCCCTCGACCGCCGCTTCGCGCGAGGCGCAGACCTTCGCCCCCATCCGCTCGATCCCCGTGGGGAGCAGCGTGCGCGGCGCGTACATCGTCACCTCGGCGCCGAGCTTGGTGAGCCCGAACAGATCGCTCTTGGCGACCCTCGAATGCCCGATGTCCCCGAGGATCGCCACCTTCCGCCCCGCAAGCGAGGGAAAACTCTCCCGCATCGTGAGCATATCGAGGAGCGCCTGCGAGGGGTGTTCGTTCATGCCGTCCCCCGCGTTGATCACATGCGCCCGCACCGTCTTTGCAAGAAGTCGGGGCGCCCCGCCGACGGGATGGCGGATGACGATGACGTCGCTCCGCATGGCGTCGAGCGTCTTGCCCGTATCGACGAGGGTCTCCCCCTTTTGCACCGAGGAGGTCGCCGAGGAGACGTTCACGACGTGCGCCCCCATGTATTTCGCCGCGAGCTCGAAGGAGCACCGCGTGCGCGTGGAGTTCTCGTAGAAGAGGTTGATCACCGATCTGCCCCCGAGATGGGGCAGTTTTTTGATGTTCTGTTTGAGGAGCTTCTTCATGTTGAGCCCCACCGTGAGGATCTCGTCGATCTCCTCCGCCTCGAGCTCGCGGAGCCCGAGGATATCTTTCCTGCGCTTCAATTCCTTCCTCCCGTGATCGCGAGCGCGTCCTCCGCAAACCCGAGTTCCGAAAGCCGCACGCTCACGTATTCCTCTCTGGACGTCGGGACGTTCTTCCCCACGAAATCCGCGCGGATGGGCACCTCCCGCCCGCCGCGGTCCACGAGCACCAGAAGGCGGATCCGCGCAGGGCGCCCGAGGCGGAACAGCGCCTCCACCGCCGCCCGCGCGCTCCTGCCCGTGTGCAGCACGTCGTCGCAGAGGACGACCGTCTTTCCGTCGGGGGAAAAGCCGAGATCGTTGGGCGCGGCGTCGGGCACGAAAAAGGAGGAAACGAGATCGTCCCGCGTCATGCCGATATCGATGCCCGCGCAGGGAATTTCTGCCCCCATTTCCGCAAAACACGCGGCAAGACGGCGGGCGACGACTTCGCCGCCCCGCTTCACGCCGACGAGCACGACGTCCTTGGTCCCGCCGCTCTGTTCCGCCACTTCGTGGGCAAGCCGCACGATCGTCCGCCGCAGCCCCGCCGCATCCATGATGATGTGCTCCGACATGCTCCCTCCGCAAGAAAAAAGTCCCGCAGCCGAGACCGCAAGACCAAACTCCACCCATGATAAAACTGCTTCGCGTCGTCTTGTCGGCATCTCGGTACCGCTCTTAAAGAATCGCTATCAGGGGGATTATAGCACACCCGCGCGCAAATGACAAGCGTTTCGCAAATGTTGGCAGAAAGAAATTTCTACGCCGCCCGCGCACAAGGAGCACAGGCGCCGCGCACGGGGAGAACGGGCGCCGCATGGTTTGCGCAAAAAAACGTCCCCCTTTCCGCAAATACGGGGGGACGTATGTCGATCAAACGATCTCCACGAGGGAAAATTTCGTCTTGTCGCAGGAGGTGAGATAGTATTCGATCCCGTTCTTTTCGCACTTGAGCGGGAAGTACCCCGCGCCGTGCAAATGCCCGAACACGACGGTATCCACCCCGTTCTCCTCGAACAGCCCCGTGAAGAGCGTATCCTCCTTTTTGAGGGAGAAGGGCGGAAAATGGATGAGCGCAATGAGGCGGTCCCCCGCCGCGCGGACCTTCTTCACCTCGGAGAAGGCGAGGCGGAAGCGCTCGGCCTCCCGCTTGTAGAGCGCCATGTCGTGCTCCGTGAAATCGGCGCTCCCCGGGCAGGTCCAGCCCCGCGAGCCCGCGATCACCGCGTTCCCGAGCCTGATGCAGTCGTTCTGCAAAAAGTAGCACCCCTCGGGCGCGCGCGCACGGATGCGGGAGATGCCGTTCCACCAATAGTCGTGATTGCCACGGATGAACACCTTCTTCCCGGGCAGGGAAAGACTCTCGACGTCGTACATCCCATCGTCGAGCTTCATGCCCCAGGAGGTATCGCCGCCGATCAAAACGACGTCCTCCTTTTCGACCTTTTCCAGCCAATCCCGTTTGATTTTTTCGAAGTGCCCCTCCCACTCGGCGCCGAACACATCCATCGGCTTATCCGATCTCCCCGAGAGGTGCAGATCGCTGATCGCAAAGATCTTCATCCCGTCCTTCCGAAAACGCAGCGGCTTCCCCGCGGCGCCTCTATTATACCGCACCCGAAAAAATTTTGCAAGCGGGAATGCCCTCCCCCATGGAAAATGCTTGACAACGCGGCGAACATACGCTATAATGGAGAAAATCGCAGGAATCGCCTAGCGGTATGGCGCCAGCTTCCCAAGCTGGTTCCGGCGGGTTCGACTCCCGTTTCCTGCTCCATAAACAGATAGCGCCCTTTGGGGCGCTATCTGTTTTTATATGGCGGAGAGGAAATGGGAGTCGAGGGTGGAGGCAAGCCCAAGCCGCGCTCTTCCACGCGCGGCGCAGAGCGAAGGTTTGCGGGTACCTGCCCGCAAACTGAACAGCACAGTGTGCTGTTCACCGGGGCGCGCCGCCAAAGGCGCTACTCCCGTTTCCTGCTCCATAAACGGATAGCGCCCTTTGGGACGCTATCTGTTTATATATGGCGGAGAGGAAACGGGAGTCGAGGGTGGAGGCAAGCCCAAGCCGCGCCCTTCCACGCGATTGTCACGTGGTACAAAAAGGCTTTGCCGATGAACAGAAAAAATGAAAGATAAGGAAACGACCCAAGCCCTACCCCCATCGGGGGGAAGCTCCGCGCAGCGGTGGTGGGGGCGGGGACGGCGGAAACCGCAGAGGGCACCGTGTCATTCAGAGGGGGCGTAGCCCCCGAAGAATCCCGATGGTCGATGTTGGAAATCGGACTTCGTACCTCGGGATCCTTACTTCGCACTTCGTGCTCGTGCCGAGCTTAGTGCACAAATAGAAGCTGCGCTCGGGGCGCGTTCGTTCAGGATAACGGGGGCTGCGAACTTCGTACCGCCGCTTCGGCTCAGGATGACAGGAAAACAAAAAGCCTAGCCGCGGGGCACGTTCATTCAGAATGACGTAGAAACGCTCCTTGGCTGCCCCTTGAGGGGGAGCTGTCGAGGCGAAGCCGAGACTGAGGGGGTGTCGTTCCATTCGTCGTGTTGCGCGCAGTCAAAACATCACCGCAAGATTATGGACACCCCTTCCGCCACTCGCAACGCTCGTGCCACCCTCGCGCACGGGTAGAGCCCCGTGCTTGGTCGGCATTTGCCCTTGCATATGGGCAAGTGCGAAATGCAGGGGTACGTATATCGATAAAATGCCGTGCAAGGTCGGTTCCCGCAGCGTGCGGCGGCTCCCGTTACCCAAAAAGAAAACAAACAAAACATGGGGGGCGTATCTCGTTTTTATTCCCCCACTCGCTTGATTTGTACGCGCTCCTGTGCTATAATCACGTTTGGCAGATGAACTATGCCAAAGGAAGAAAGTGTTCGGCAGTAGAATGTTTCACCGGAAAACCGGCTGCGCTTCCATGGCGTCTGCCTCCCTTTTTGGCTATGGGTTGGTTGAATTATTACGGCTTGATCGCGGTTGCGATCCTCATGATCCCGAATATCATCGATGCGGTTTGCGAGAAAGGCGCATTCGAAAACAAGTATCGCAACACGATCATCCTTCTTTTCGAGCAAATCGGGCGCTATGGCTGCATGGCGTTCATGATTTTCAATCTCCCGTATACCTTCGGTTTTTGGTTCGGGTCTGCCCTCGTCGTATATTTATCGGGAAACGGTGCGCTGCTTGCATTGTACCTTTGGGGGTGGATCGTTTTTCGAAAGGACCGCGGCAGGGCGAAAATGCTTTGGCTCTCGATAACGCCCACCGCGCTCTTTCTGTTCAGCGGCATCACGGTGCTGTCCATTCCGCTGATGCTGTGCTCCATTCTTTTCGGGATAGGCCATATCACGATCAGTTATAAGAACATTGAATGAGGCCCCCGTTTTGCAAAAATATCGAGCAATGCCCCCCCTTTTTGGCATACGGCCGATAGAATATGCTTCGGACTTGTTCGATCGCGGCGCTCCCTCCACAAGACGTCTCCTTTCGCCCTGTTGTTTTCTACGGAGCGCAACGGGCGGAAAGACGCCGTGCCTTCCCCTCTCTTCCCGCGCGGCGCGAACGGACGGTAACGCAAGCGGCGGGCGGTCAGCGGGACGCGCGGAAACCGCGTCATTGCGCGATCGGCTATGGCCTTTGGCGGTCTTTTGCGGCCGCCGCGAAATTTTTTCGGAAAATACCGCAAAATCGCTTGATAATTTCCGCACTTTTTGCTATAATCTAAAAACGTTGAAAGCGCAAGACGCGCCGTGCAAAGCGGGTCGGGCGCAAAACGACTTTCCGTCTGTCCGAAGCGCGTGCTTTGGGCGCGGAACAAACCATTGGGGTGTCGCCAAGCGGTAAGGCAACGGACTCTGACTCCGTCATTCGTTGGTTCGAATCCAGCTACCCCAGCCAATCGAAACCTAATCCGAACCAAATCGGGTTAGGTTTTTTGTTTGCTTTGAAAGCTCTCGTTTAAGCCGTCAGAATTGCCCTCTGCGGCGTTTTGTGGGCGCGGTCGTTTTCTTCCTCATGTCGGACAGCGCGGCGGTTTATGCCGCAAAAGCCGCTTGACATGAGAATGGCGTGTGGTAGGCTATTGTGCCAACGGCAAACAATTAGCCCCGCAGGGGCGTTCGTGTTTGGCTCTTTGCCATAAATACCGCACGCCTGCGAGGCTCATGTCAAGCGGAATGTGGAATAAATAGCCGCGCTTAAAGTTTCATAACCACTTCAAGGATAATTCTCGTCCATTCCGATTTGTGCGGGTCTTTGAATGTCCGCCGCTGTGTTCCGCGATAAAAAGAAAAGCCCCGATTCTCGTCGTCGGGACTTGTTCTTATGGGGCTGTTAAAATAGATTTCTATGCGGTCATCGTAAAGCAAGATTTCTTTGATGAGCGCGTCTATCAGAAGTTGCGGTTCAAGGCGAAGTGCGTTTTCATAGAACGTTCTTATTTCGCGTTCGCTTATCTTAACACTTTGCTTGCTTTTTTCAATGAGGATCTGCCGCTCCAATTCCTCTTGCTTGCTCTCCAATTCATGAAGCCGCTTGTTCGTGGTGTTGGAGATAATTCCCTGCTCGATTGCTTTCATGACGTTTTCGAGGGCGTTGTCCGTCTGCCGCTTTTCTCTCAAAAGCAAGTTCAGCGTGATACTTTCCTTTGTCTGCCGCTCCTGTTCGGCAAGTAAGCCGCGCACGATGTCGTTTATGGTTTGCGGTTTATTGAGTTCCCGCACCACCGTATCAAGCACGATGTCCTCAATAACTTCTTTGCGGATAACGGACTTCATGCAACCGTTTCCGTGTTTTCTGCCATAGCATTTGTAGTAATACTTCTTTTCGCCGTTCTGTGAAGTTCCGCTCTCGGCAATCATGCTTTCCCCGCAGTAGCCGCATTTCATCTTTTGCCGAAGAAGATACACGACCTGTACGCTCCGCTTTCCGTAATGGTTCTTCTCGATTTTGGCACGGACTTTCTCAAAAATCTCGCTCGGCACGATCTGCGGATACATATTCTCGAACACCTGTCTTTTGAAACGGTATATCCCCGCGTACTTCTCGTTTTTGAGGATATTATAGACGGTGCTTCTTCCGAACGGTTTTCCGTAATAGGTAATGCCGCGTTTATGCAATTCCGCGATGATATTCTTGACATATACGCCGATTGCATATTGCTCATAGATATATCTGACGACTGCCGCGCTGTCCTCGTCGATTTGCACTTTATGGTTAACGACGTGATACCCGTAAAGCACCCTGCCACCCGTGTAATTCCCTTTCAGACGTGTTTCGTTCATGCCCCTGCGCACCTTTTGGGAAAGCTCTGCCGAATAGTATTCCGCATAACCTTCGAGCATACTTTCAAAGATAATTCCCTCGGGACTGTCGGGGATAAACTCCGTGGCGGACAATACTTTCGTGCCGTTGTCTTTCAGCGTTTTCTTGTGTATCGCCATTTCGTATTTGTTACGGGAAAATCTGTCTAATTTGTAAACGAGGATATACGTCCATTCCCGTCTTGCGCTGTCTTTTATCATGCGTTGGAAATCGGGGCGGTCGTCATTCGTTCCCGTCATGGCACGGTCTATGTAGTTATCGAGTATGAGAATGTCATGTGTTTTGGCATACTCGGTGCATACCCGTAACTGTCCCTCGATTGACTGCTCGGTTTGATTTTCCGAGCTGTACCTCGCGTAAATTACCGCTGTGTTCATCTGAAATACTCCTTATAA
>CANQKF010000005.1 GCA_947624445.1 uncultured Clostridia bacterium
GCTATGCGCGCATGAAGGAGTTTCACGTGCACTTCTCCAAGATCCAATACGGCGCGAAGGGGGAGATCCGCCATCTCACTTTTGAGGATACGCAGTACGGCCCCGAATTCGCCCCGCTCGCAAAGGCGCTGCGCGCGCTTGCGCTCGAGCCCTACATCGTCTCCGAGTCTGCGGGCACGCAGGCGGAGGACGCCGCCGCGATGAAACAGATCTACGCGGCATTATAAACGATCTCCCATATTCGGAGAATGCGGTATGTTTGTCAAAAAAATTTATATCGAAAAGCTAAGGGATCATAGAGTATTCATATCGTTTCCCTCCTGTTGCGATTTGTCGAAAGAGACGGTTCGGAACAGATTACAAAAGATCGCCGGCATATTTGCGGTAAATTTTCGTGTGAAACTTACAAGCAAAAATAGGGAAATCGCAAAAAGCATACAAGAAATTTTTCCTTCGGCAGATATGTTGATCGACGAAGAAAAGAAGGGCATTGTTTTGCAGTTTCAGTTGCCACAAAATGATGTGATTCGACTGTTGGAAAGTGTGGACTATGACGAAACGTCGATAGAATTATTCGGATATGATGAAAATTCCAAACTAAAACAAGACCGATCCGAAGAAGAAAACGATTTTGATTTTTCTATGTACATCACAGATAATGACGGTCCTTTTATTATCTTCGATCAAAAGGTATACGATTTTGATAAATCGGTTGCGAAAATTAAAAAGATTCTTCTACCGCAGTAATATTTGGCAAACCGAAGTAAAATGATAACAAGCTCAATATCAAGGAATTTAGCAGAACGTCGCGCCCCGCTCGCATCCCGAGCGGGGCGCGAATTTTTCGGAAATTTTTGGAAAAAACTCTTGACAGCGCGCTCCGCTTGTGCTATCATGATGATATCAAAATGATATCACTTTTCGGAGGGATGATATGGAAAACAAAGAATTGAAAGTGACGGAGTACGATCGGATCAACGAGAAGCCCGCCCGCGAGAAGAACGGTTGGATGATGCTGTTTTTGATCATCTTCATCGCGGCCTGCGGAATCGCGCTCATCGCGCTCGGCGCGGCGCTCTCGGACAACGATCCGCTCATCCTGCTCTGCCTGTTGGGCGTAGTCGTCTTGCTCGTCGATGTCTTTCTCTTGGGCGGGTTTAAGCTCTTGCAGCCCAACGAGGCCTATGTGCTCACGCTCTTCGGCAAGTACTACGGCACCCTGAAGCGGGACGGCTTCTATTGGGTGAATCCGTTCTGCGCGGGCGTCAATCCCGCGCGGCTCGCCGCGGGCACCTCGCGCAAGCTCTCCCTGAAGGCGATGACGCTCAACAACGACAAGCAGAAAGTCAACGACGAAGAGGGCAATCCCATCGAGATCTCCGTCGTCGTCATCTGGCGCATCACCAATACGGCGCGCGCGGTATTCAACGTGGAAAACTACATGGCGTATCTCTCCACGCAGTGCGACGCAGCCATCCGGCAGGTCGCGCGGCAGTATCCTTACGACGTTTCTTCCAACGGCGACGAGACCTCGCTCCGCGGCAGTTCGCAAGAGATCGCGGCGGTCTTGCGCGAAGAGCTCCAGCAGCGCACGACGATGGCGGGCATCGAGGTGTTGGAAGCCCGCATTTCCCACCTTGCCTATGCGCCCGAGATCGCGGCGGCCATGCTCCAGCGGCAACAGGCCTCGGCGATCATCGCGGCCCGTCAGAAGATCGTGGAGGGCGCCGTCTCCATGGTGCAAATGGCGCTCAATAAGCTCTCCGAGGAGGAGATCGTGGAACTCGACGACGAGCGCAAGGCGCAGATGGTCTCCAATCTTCTCGTCGTGCTCTGCGGCAACCGCGACGCCCAGCCTGTCGTCGGTACGGGAAGTATCTACTGAGGTTCACAAAATTTCTTTTCGGGGAAAAGAAATTTCCGTGAGGGGTGAAGTGGGGTGCGTCTCACAGTCCCGTCGGCTGCAATCTTGTCCTGTTCTCAAGGACAAGAAGCCGAAAGGGTTCGGCAAATGGGGTCGCGCAGCGCAAAAGCGTGGTTTTGCTCGCGCACGAAAAGGGGTTCACGAAATTTCTTTTCGGGGAAAAGAAATTTCGTGAGGGGTGAAGTGGGTACATCTCACAGCCCCGTCGGCCGCGATCTTGCCTGTTCTCAAGGACAAGAAGCCGAAAAAGTTCGGCAAATGGGGTCGCGCAGCGCAAAAGCGTGGTTTTGCTCGCGCACGTCATTATAATTTGTTCACGAATTTTTCCTTGGCGGAAAAATTCCGTGAGGGGTAAAGTACGCACGGGAGGAGGATTCGGTATTATGAAGCGGTCGATCGGGATCGCCGTGGCGACCATAGCGTTGATCGCCGCCGTAGTCGGCTTCGGGATCGGGTTTTGGCGCGATATGCCCTTAATGTATGGGATCGCGCTCTCCATCTTTCTCTTTGCGCTTGCCGCTTTCATGACGGCATGGAGCAATCGGACGACGCAAAAACAGGCGGATGAAGAGCGCACAAGGCTAAATCTGCAGTTCGAGGAAGCCGGTTGCAACGTCTTGCTTTGGTACATTTCCTACGGCAAGCCCTACGATCTGTGCGTCCCGAAGCGCGGCAAATGTTTTGTTGTCGATCAGTACGAGGGCGCGACGGTACGGGAGATCATTCTCGCGGGGCTGATCTCGGATGAAGGTGCGACGTATGTCTCGGACGGGGTCAGGCAGATTGCAAAGTTAAATTCCGACGATGAACTCATGGACATCTTCAACAAGCCGAATGTGCGCCGCAAAATGACCGAGACCGAGCTCGTCTCGCTCCGCGGAAAGAAGTTCGTCCTCGATCAAAAGCTCTATTCCAATCTTTGCACCGCAAGGCCGTTCCGCGCAGAATACAGCGCCTTCATGGCCGGAAATGAATTTATTGTCTACGAGGAGATCGGAGACTAAAGGAATTTTATGGAAGAGATCGTAAGGGCGGAGGGGCTCAAAAAGACCTTCACGCTCTCCAAGAAACAACAGCGCATCGAAAAGACGGGGGAGACCCGCCGCGTCGCAGTGGATGGCCTCTCGTTTTCGGCGTACCGCGGGGAGATCTACGGCCTTTTGGGCCCCAACGGCGCGGGCAAGACGACGACGCTCCGCATGCTCTCCACGCTGATAAAGCCCGACGCGGGCGACGCCTTCCTCGCGGGGCATTCCGTCGTGAAGGAGCCCGAGCGGGTGCGCGATATCGTGGGGTTCCTCACGAGCGATCTGAAGCTCGAGGGCTTCTTCACGCCCGATTATCTCTTCGGGTTCTTCGGCGCGATGCACGGCATGGAAAAGCAGGTCGTCGCGGAGCGCAAGCGCGAACTCTTTGCCCGTTTCGGCATCGATAAGTTCGCGGAAGTGCCCGTAAAGGACCTCTCGACGGGCATGCTGCAAAAGGTCTCGCTCGTCATCTCCATCGTCCACGACCCCGAAGTCGTCATCTTCGACGAGCCCACCAACGGGCTCGACGTGCTCACCGCGAAGGTCGTCACCGATTTCCTCTGCGAGCTCAAGGGGATGGGCAAGAGCATTTTGCTCTCCACGCACATCTTCTCGCTCGTCGAGAAGCTCTGCGACCGCGTGGGGATCATCATCGACGGCAAGCTCGCCGCCGAGGGCACACTCGAAGAAGTCGCAAACGGCGACCTCGAGAAGAGCTTCTTCGCGCTGTATCACGAGAGAAAGGGGGAGATCGTATGAAACTTCTTGCGCTCATGAAGAAGGAGTTTCACCGCTTCTTCCACGATCCCCGCCTCATCGTGACGATGCTCCTTCCCGGGCTGCTCATCTTCCTCTTATATACGTTCATCGGGGAAATTTCGTATGCGGACGAGGCCCGCTCGTATAAAGTTTACGTCGCGGGGAATTCCGCGGTCGTCGTCGGCATTCTCGAACAGACGATCCTCGAGCGCGGCGACAAGGTGGAGTGGCTGCCGCTCGAAAACGAAGAGGAGGCGCGCGCCGCCGTGGAAGAGGGCGAGGCGACCGCCATCCTCAAATTCTCGGAGAACTTCGATCCGCTCGGCGAGGGCGGAAGCGTGGGCATCGTCTACGACAGGGGAAGCGAGGATAGCCTCTACTTCGAATCTATCGCCTCCGCCGTCCTCACCGGCGTGGGCATGCGCTTTTCCATCGTGGAGGAGACCGTAAAAGAGGATGCTACGGTCGGGGCGGAGTTCCTCTCCGCGCTCCTTCCCATGCTCATCGTCTGCTTTATCTTCTCGGCGTGCATGTCCGTCACCCTTGAATCGGTGGCGGGCGAGAAGGAGCGGGGCACGCTTGCGACCATCCTCGTCACTTCTGCGAAGCGCTCGCACATCGCCCTCGGGAAGATCATCCCGCTCGCCTGTATCTCCATGCTCGGCGCGCTCTCGAGCTTTTTGGGCGTCGCGCTCTCCATGCCCAAGCTCATGGGCGTATCCTTCGGATTTTTGGGCGGCTACTCGGTATGGAGCTATCTCCTCATGCTGGTGCTCATCTTGAGCATCGTCCCGCTCATCGTCAGCGCGATCGCCGCGGTCTCCGCGCTCTCGCGCTCGGTGAAGGAGGCCTCCGCCTATACGAGCGTGCTCATGATCCTCGTCATGGTCGTCTCGCTCGTATCGGGCATGCTGCCCTCGATGGGCGATTGGGTCTGCGCCATTCCCGTGTTCGGCGCGGTTGTCGCCATGCAAAGGGTGTTGGAGGGCGGGCTGTATCTCTGGCAATCTTTCCTCGCCGTCGGCGTCAACCTGCTCTTCACGGCGCTCTTCGTCCTTCTCATGACCAAACTCCTCTCGAGCGAGCGCGTCATGTTCGGCAAGTGAGGAGGCGGGTATGCAGGAATTCATCCGACTCTTTCTCACAGGCAAGCGCGCGGAGAACATGGCAAGATTCCGCCGCATGGCCGCAATTTTCGGCGCGGTCGGCGCAATTTTGACGCTTGTGCCCGCCTTTTTCACCATCGTCACCGAGAATGTGCCGCTCACGGTCGCATTTTCCGTGCTCGGCGTGCTGTTCGGGGCGGCGACCGCGTTTTTGAAATATTACGAAGCGGCCTATGCGCGCGTTCTCGTCGAACTGCAAAACGAGGCGAATACCTACGAACTGCGCGGCGAGGCACATGCGCGCTATGAAAAGCTCTACGCCGCCTGGAGGGAGACGCTCGGGAAGCGGAGCGTCCTTCGGCCGCTCTCCGCGCTCCTCACGGGGCTCTCCTATCTTCTGCTCGCCGCATGCGCCGTCGTCTGCGCGGTATGGTCGCTTCCCTCGTTCGTCCTGCTCGTCGCCTGCCTCGTGTTCGGCATCCTTTCGGGCGTCGCTTCGGTGACGGAGACGATCTCGGAAAGCCGCGCCCGTGCGGCGCTCTACGAACGCGCGGAGCAGGAGATCGGCGAGATCAAGCGCGAGAAACTCGGCGTCTCCGAGATGAAGATCTCCGCCGAGGCGGAAAACGCGCGCGGATCCTCCGATCTTCCCGTCTCCGTCGCCATGTTTTTGAAGGACGACGTCGAGAAAGAGGAGTACCGCGTCATCAATCGGCGCAGCAGCATCATCGGGTTTTCGGTCGGCTTCGCATTGGGCGTCGCCATCATCCTCCCGATCCTTATGGCAGGCGCATGGGAAAAGCTCGGCCCGACAGTCACTTGGCTGCTCGCGGGAAGCATCGTCGCCGCATTCGCGGGCGTGCTGTTCGCGCTGCTTCTGCCCCTCGAGGCGAAGAAGCGGGAGATCTACAAACGCAACTACGAAAAACTCGGGGAAGGGGAGGCGGATGGGCTCCGTAAGCAACTGCAAGCGGCATGGATCCGCGCGCAGAGCATGGGGAACACCATGTTCTTTATCGCCTTCGCGCTTCCCGTGGCGCTCGGCGTCATCCTCGGGCTCATCGGATATTTCAAGACGGCGGAGGTCGGTCTCGCGGAGAGCATCGGGAGCAGCATCATGGTGTTTCTCATCCCCGCCGCGATCCTTTCGGTCGTCGTTTGGATCATCATGTTCGCTTGCTATCGGAGAAAAGTGCGCCCCGTCGAGGCGCAGCTGAAAGAGAAACTCCATGAGGAGGGGAAATGAAGGAGACGGAGAACAACAAAAAACAAGTACCGCTTCGGCTTTCTTCTTCGCTCTACGCCGAGCTCATGCGCTGGGCGGAGGAGGATTTCCGCTCGCTCAACGGGCAGATCGAGTATCTGCTCACGGAGGCGGTACGGAAGAAGCGGGGCAAAAAGAGGGGCGATCAAGGTGATGGGCCCATATGAGCATGTTTGCAATGTATTATGCGTGACATAATACTGTTCAAAGTTGATATTCGAGGTGAAAAATGGACCCGATTTTGATTGCGACGGTCGTGAGTGTAGCGCTTTGGTTCCTGATGCTCGCCGCGGTGATCCTCCTGGCACGCTATAAACGCATCTATATTTTTTCCGTGCACAGCCACGAAGTACGGGTCGAGGTGCGCGCGGGCGGCGTATTTTTGTATGTCGACGGCAGGCTCGAGGAACAGGTTTCGGGGCACAATATGCGGTTTTCAACGCTGCGCGCGACGATCGACGGCGAGGAGTTCAAAGCGCATGTGACGGCGCGCGGCGTCCGCACGCGGATCGAAGCGACGCATGGCGGGCGGGAAGTCCCCGTCGTGCGCATGGGCAAGTAGACCGCCGCAAGGCAGAGGGCCCGCCGGCAAAGGGGAGGCGCAAAATGGCAAAAAGCAAGGAGAAAAATATCTTTACCTACGATACGTCCATGGTGACGGCGGCGATCGACGGCGAGGAATTCGTTGTCCGCCGCGCGGACCCTGCGATTTCGGCGAAGCTCGAGGCGGTGGGCACGGAGATGGAAGCTGCGCAGAAGGCGGCCAATCTGCCGCTTCCGCTGCGGATCGCGGAACTGATTTTCTTCATCATCGGGAGTTCGCTCGTCGGCGGTGCGCTCGACGCGCTTGCAGACGCCGAAGTTCCCTTTTCCACATTGGTCAAAAACGGGTTCTGGTACGGGGTCGGCTTCGGAGCGGTGGCGCTTGTCCTCGCCGCGGTGCTCTTTCTGATCGGCTATTTGCGGCGGAGGAGCGTGCTTTCGAGCCCCGCATTGCGCGATCTCAACGAGCGCAGTGAGCGGCTCGTGCGGGAAACAAGGGAGAGCCTTCTGGTGCCCGAGACCGCATTCGAGGCCGATCTCTTCGTGCCCGTGCACGTGCGGTGGCATGGCCTCCGCATGAAACAGGTATCCAATCTGCAGGTCAGCGTCTACGCCGATAAGGACGCGATCTGCGTCGCCACGGTCGCAAAAGTCGTGCGCATTCCCTTGGAACGTATCGAAGAGGTCGCATGCATCAGGAACAGGATCTCCTTCATGTTCTGGAACAAGGATGTTCCCTGCGGCCTCGGCCCCTATGCGCAGTGTAAGATCCGCGTCACGGGGACCGAACAATTTTCTGTCAAGCCGTATTACGCCGTCTATGTGCGGGGGAGCGATCGGTTCGTGTTCTTCATCCCGCCCTACGAGTTCGAGACGTACGCGCCGCTGCTCGGCGGCAAGGCGGCAAGCGTCGTCGAACGGAAATGATCGCATAGAAAGGCGGCGCCCGAATGAATTCGGGCGCCGCTTCTCTGTGCATACGATCATTCCGGATCCTGCCCGATGCGGCGGTAGCCCTTCTTGGGCTTTGCGCGGAAGAGGTCGATCCTGTCGCCGAACTTCACGAACACGGCAGAGAGCGCGATCGCGACGACGGCGACGACGATCACGGCGATCGCCCACGCGTCGAGCGTCTCGGCCTTGATGCGCGACCAGAGCTCGTTGATGCGCTCGCTCGCCTCCTTATCGTAGTAGTCCATCACGGCGCAGTGGGAGATGACGTCGGGAGAGGGGAACTGCGCATAGAGCTGGCGGCAGGTCGCCTGCTCGATGTCCGCGAGGATGGAGGCCTCGCCGCCGAAGAAGTAGGAGAGATCGTAGTCCACGGTGTCCTCCGTGCCTTCTTCCTCGCCGTAGAGGTAGTCGGCATAGCCGAGCATCTCCATCTCCTCGCCTGCGATGACGGAAGTATAGCCGATATAATAGCTGTTGCGCATGGCGTTCTGCGGCATGGAAAGGAAGTTGACGAAGGCCTGCGCCGCCTCTTTGTTGGCGCCCTTGGGCATGACCCAGCCGTCGAACCACAGGTTGGAGCCCGCCTTGGGGACGTAGTAGTTGAGGTAGACGGTATTTTCGGCTTCGCCGTCCTCGTTTTTGCCGCTCTCCGCGAGGTCGAGGGCATATACGGCGTCGCCGCTCCATGCGTAGTTGAGGCAGATCGTGCCCTTCACCATGTCGGATTTGCCCGTATCCGTCTCGAAGCTGTGGATATTCTTCTTGATGTCGCGCAGAACGGGCTCGACCTCGGTGATCGTCTCGTCGTCGGTCGCGTTGAAGATCCGCGTGATCTCGCGGGTGTATTCCTCCTGCGTGAGTTCGCCCGCCGCAAAGCGTTCGCGCAGTTCGAGAAGCTCGCTCTGGTAGCGCAGCCCGAGCCCTGCGAAGTAGGTGTCGCGCACGTTGTCTTTTGCCGTGATTTTGTTGCGGAACGTGCTGTCCGTAAAGATCTTCCAGTCGAGTTCCTCGAGGAGACCCTCCACGTCAATGGGATTCCCTTGCGCGTCCTTCGCTTCGGGATTATACACAAAGCCCGTCGTGCCCCACATGTATCCTGCCGCATAGTCCTTCCAGAGGATGGGATCGCCCGCTTCGTCCTCGCGGATCTCGAGCCCCGCGTTGTTTTCGAACTTTTCGGCGATGAAGGGGGAGACGTTGCGCACATAGTAGTTTTCGGGCAGCGAAGCGTCGAAGAAATCTTCGTCGTACTTTTCCAGCCGACCCTCCGCCGCGAGCTTCATGATCATATAGTCGGAGGGGCAGAGGAGATCGTATTCGTTGCCGAGCTTGATCTCGTTGTACATATCCTCGTTGGTGCCGAAGGTGGAGTATTCGACGCGGATTTTCTGCCCGTGCGTGCGCTCATACCAGAGGCAGAAGTCGTCGAGGATGTGCGGGCCCTCCTCGGAGAGCGCCTGCCCCGTGGTCTCTTCGTACCACGCCTTGTAGCCGTCGTTGACGATGTCCGATTCGATATGCACATGCTTGCCGTTCTCGAGGACGGGATCGCCCTCCTCGTCGAGCTCGTGCAGTTCGTCGTAGATGAAGGTGCCTTTGCCGCCTTCGTCGATGTATTCCTCCCAATTATAGACGCGCAAAACGATCTCGTTCCGCGCGCCGCAGCCGCCGAGCATGGAGACGGTGGGCAGGAGGATGAGGGCGGCGAGCCCGATGCTCAAGATCCTGTGCTTCATTTGCTTTCCCTCCGCTTTTTCAACCCCGAGAGGTTGGAGATGAGGACGAAGAGGACGATGACGACGAAGATGATCGTCGTGAGCGCCCAGAACGAGGAGAGCGTGACCGCCGTGTGCGCGTTGCCCTTGGTCGTCGCGTTGTAGACGTAGGTCGAGATGGTCTCGAAGCCCGTCGGACGGGTGTACATCGTCACGATGTAGTCGTCGAGGGAGAGGGTGACGGCGAGCATGAAGCCCGAGATGACCCCGGGGATGATCTGCGGCAAGACGACCGTCATGAGCGCCTTGAAGGGGCTCGCGCCGAGGTCGAGCGCCGCCTCATAGAGGGAGTTGTCCATCTGTTTGAGCTTGGGCATGACCGAGAGCACGACGAAGGGTGTGCATATGACCATATGGCCGATCAGCAGGGTGAAATAGGAGGTCCTGAGCCCGATGAGCACGAAGGTGACGGCGAGGGCGAGCGCGGTGACGATCTCCGCGTTGATGACGGGGATCTGCGAAACGCCGTGGATGAGCGTTTTCATGCGCTTTCTGCTGTAAAACATGCCGATGGCGCCGACCGTGCCGAGCACCGTCGAGAGCACCGCGGCGAGAAAGGCGAGCAGGAAGGTATTCCCGATCATGCCGAGCACCTTGCTGTCCGAGAAGAGCGCCTTATAGTGGGTGAGCGAGAAGCCCTCGAACTTGCCGATCATGTCCGTCTTATCGAAGCTGTAGATCGCGAGCAGCAGGATGGGGAGGTAGAGAATGAGCAGAACGAGCCCGACGAAGAACGCTTTCAGGCACTTCGCGCGCAGAGAATGTTTGTTCACAGCACCGTCCCCCTTACGTTTTCTTCGGACTTAAAGCCGCCCGAGAGCCAGGTGGAGAGGAATACGACGACGAGCAGCACGAGAGCGATCATCGAGCCCATGTGCCAATCGTTGCCGAAGTAATCGGAGATAAACTTGCCGATGATCGTGACTTTTGCGTTCCCGAGCATGTCCGAGACGACGTAGTTCGTCATCGAGGGGAGGAACACCATCGTCACGCCGCTCATGATGCCGGGCATCGAGAGGGGAACGGTGACGCGCAGGAAGGTCGTCGCGGCGCCCGCCCCGAGGTCGGCGCTCGCCTCATAGAGCGAATCGTCGATCTTGAGCATCGTCGTGTAGAGGGGCAGGATCATGAAGGGTAAAAAGTCGTAGACCATGCCGAACACCGTTTTGAAGTAGTTCGCGCTCGCGAGCCATTCCATCCCGTGCAGGGAGGCAAGCAGGTTGAAGAGCTCGCGGATGGCGTTCACGCGGAGCACGAAGTTGATCCACATGGGGAGCACGAAGAGCATCAGGATGACGAACTTCTTCTTCATCTTGCTCCGCGCGAGGATGTACGCCACGGGGTAGGCGATCACGAGGCACACCACCGTGGTGATGAGCGCGATGACGAGCGAATAGACGATCGTCGAGAGCTTCGTGGGGTCCGAGAAGAACTTGATGAACGTCCCGAACGAGGGGTGCATGGTTTCGTCCGTGAACGCGTAGAAGAAGATGACGAGCATGGGCAGGACCACGAAGAAGAGCAGAAAGACGGCATAGGGGATGCACAGCGTCTTGCGGGAAAAACGGGGAAGTTTCATCTCTTTTTGCCCTCCGGATTCTTGAGGGAAAGTCTGATCTTCTCCCTCGGCACGATCACGGAGACGAGATCGTCCTCGTTCCAGAGATCGTCGGTCGAAAAGACGAAATCTTCCTCGTCCTCTCCCTCGGTGCGCACGATGAGACGGTAGTGGTCGCCCTTATAGATGATGGAGATGATGCGCCCCGTCGTGCCGCCCGCCTCGGCGTCGTCGGAGATGGAGATGTCGTCGAGCCCGACTTCCACCCGCACTTCGGTATCGGTGAGGTCGATCTTCTCGCCGCCCGCCGTCACGAGGTACTCCTCGTCGTCGATATGGCTGCCGGGGTAGAGCTGGGTCACGTCGCAGTCGAATTCGCCGTCGGCAAACTTCACAGTGTTGCGCTTGGTGATCACGCCGTCGAACACGTTGGTGGTATACTTGGGCTTCATGAGGTGGATGCCGTCGGGCGCGATGGTCATGCCGATCCGCTCGCCCACGGCGCGGCTCTCCGTGGAGTTGATGACGAGTTCGTATTTGCCGACCTGCACGGTGATTTCGTAGTGGATGCCCTTGAACACGACGGAGATGACTTCGCCCGCGAGCGTGCCCGCTTCGGGGGCGCACATGCGGATATCTTCGGGGCGGACAACGACGTCGACGGGCTCGTTGATCCCGAAATCGTCGAGGCAATCGAAGGTCTTGCCGCAGAACTTCACTTTCTTATCGCCCACCACGGTGCCGTTCAGGATATTGCTCTCCCCGATGAAGTCGGCGACGAAGGTATTCGCGGGCTCGTTGTAGATCTTGGTGGGCGTGCCGATCTGCTGGACAACGCCGTCCGCCATGACGACGATGGTATCCGACATCGTGAGCGCCTCTTCCTGGTCGTGTGTCACATAGATGAAGGTGATGCCGAGCCGCTTGTGCATGGCTTTGAGCTCGAGCTGCATCTCCTTGCGCATCTTGAGGTCGAGGGCGCCGAGGGGCTCGTCGAGGAGCAGGATCTCGGGCTCGTTCACGATAGCGCGGGCGATGGCGACGCGCTGCTGCTGCCCGCCCGAGAGCGTGGAGATGGAGCGCTTCTCGAATCCCTCGAGGTCGACGATCTCGAGGGCCTTTCCCACTTTTTCGGCGATCTCCTTTTTGGAGAGTTTCTCCGTCTTGGTGTAGCGCTTTCCCTCGGCGTTCTCATAGGTATTCCGCACCTTTTTACATTTGAGCCCGAAGGCGATGTTCTCGAACACGTTGAGATGGGGGAAGAGCGCATACCGCTGGAACACGGTGTTCACGGGGCGCTTGTTGGGGGGCAGGGCGGAGATGTCCTGCCCGTTCAGCAAGATCTTCCCGCTCGTCGGAAGATCGAATCCCGCAATCATGCGCAGCGTCGTCGTCTTGCCGCAGCCCGAGGGACCGAGAAAGGTGATAAACTCGCCCTTGTTCACGTAGAAACTTACGTTGTCGATCACGAGATTATCGTCGTAATACTTCATCACGTTCTGAAGTTCGATGATGTGTTCTGCCATGGCAATCTCCTGTTCTCATTCGTTTTTTGTTGTTTGCAGAGTACTATGTCACAAATAATACTCTGTTTTATCCCTAAAATCAGAAGTTCGGCGGGGTGGAGACCCACAGAACGCGCGCCTTCCCTTTGCCGAGGTTGACGAGGTAGTGTTCCTTCGTCGCTGTGTAGTAGAAACTTTCGCCCTTCTTCGCCTCGTGGCGCTTTCCGCCGATCACGACTGCGATCTTCCCCTCGAGCACATAGCCGAATTCCTCGCCCTCATGGGGGAAGTCCGCCTGCGTGGAGGCGCCCGCCTCGAGCATGACGAGCACGGGCTCCATCATGTTCTTCTGGGCGTTAGGGATGACCCACGAGAAGAGCATCCCGTCGGATTGCTTTTCGATGTACTCATCCTCGCCGAACACGATCTTCTCCTCGCTCTCCTCGTGGAAAAAGTCCGAAAGATTGCTTCCGAGGGCGTTGAGCAGGTCACACAAAGTCGCGATCGAGGGGCTCGTGAGGTCGTTTTCAAGCTGGGAAATATACCCTTTGGTGAGTTCGCAGCGGTCGGCAAGCTCCTCCTGCGTGAGGTTTTTGCTCTGCCGCATGTCTCTCAATTTTGCTCCGAGTTCCATTGTCTCTCCATGTTGTTGGGTTTGGCATTTGTAAACTTTTTGTCAGTTTTTACGAGACTTTCGCAAAACTAAACCAAAAGTTTAATAAAAATAAACTGCAACGAATGCAGTATAATGCAATTATTCGCCTTTGTCAACTGTTTGCACCGACAAAATAAAAAAACAGCGCACTTGTTTCTACGGAACAAAAAGTGCGCTACGCGCGCGGACGCGCGCATATTATATATAGGAATACGAAAGTTTGGAACAAAACGGGGGCGCGGGGGGGGGGGAGAAGTACGCAAAAAAGCGCCCCGCCGTGCGGGACGCCGCGGAATTTGCAAACAGGATTCAGGAGGCGAGCGAATTCAGCTTCTTTGCGAGCTTGGCCTTCTTGTTGTCGGCATTGTTCTTGTGGATGATCCCTTTCCCGGCCGCGGAATCGATCATGGAGACGGTCTCGGGATAGAGCTTCTCGGCGAGCGCCTTATCGCCTGCGGCGACGGCAGCGAGGAACTTCTTGATCGTGGTCTTGAGCTCGGACTTCAGAGCCTTGTTTTCCATGGTCTTCTTTTTGGTCACAAGAACGCGCTTCTTTGCGGATTTGATGTTGGGCACGGTATTTACTCCTTTGATTGCTTCTTTCTTAACTTCGTAATTTTAACATAAAATTGCGGCAATGTAAACTGTTTTTTCATGGGTATGCGCAAAAATTTTCGGAAAAACCGCAAAAAGAGGGGGGAAATGCGATGCAGACGGGAAATTTCAGGGTCGGCGTGTTCGATAGCGGGCTCGGCGGCCTCTCGGTGCTCGCGGCGTGCGCGTGCCGCCTGCCCGCGGCGCGGTTTTACTATTTGGGCGACAACGCCCGCGCGCCCTACGGCAGCCGCCCCGCAGCGGAGGTGAAAGAACTCGTCTTTCAAGGGGCCCAAACGCTTGCCGCATGCAGCGTCGACGCGGTTGTCGTCGCGTGCAATACGGCGACGGCGGTGTGCATCGGGGAACTCCGCCGCGCATTTTCTTTTCCCGTCCTCGGCGTGGAGCCCGCCGTGAAGCCCGCCGCCATGCGCTACCCGAGCGCGCTCGTTCTGGCGACGCCCGTGACGGCGGCGAGCGACCGCCTCGCGCGGCTCATCGCGCGCTTCCCCGCAACGCGGTTTTCGGTCGCGCCGCTTGCCCGCCTGGCCGCTGCGATCGAAGCGGCGCTTCCCTATGGAAAGCGGGTCGACCTGCGGGAGCATCTGCCTCCCACGGACTGCGATTGCGTGGTGCTCGGCTGCACGCACTACGCGCTGCTCCGCCGCGAGATCGCCGCGTTTTATGGGAAGGAGGTGTTCGACGGCGCCGCGGGAACCGCCGAGGAGCTCGTGCGGCGGCTGGGAATAGGGCGGAATGCCCATTCGGGTGAAATTGCAGACCACGTTCGTCCACCGCACTTTTTGTTCAATGAAAACAAAAATCACATAATATTTTTGGGAAATTCGGCAGAATTGAATTATAATACGTATTTTTCGAACATTTGTTTTCAATAAGTTCGAAATTTTTTTCGGGGAAAAGCGATTTTTGTGGTTATTTGTGGTTGACAAGGAAAAAAGGGTGTGTTATAATAAGAGCAACCTCAATCGGTGATGCCGTTTCGGCGTCACAAAGGGAGAAGCTATGCTCGGCGGAAGAGTCGACCACCAGATCGACGACAAGTTTCGAATCAGAATACCGAACGCTTTTCTTTCGGAGTTCCCGGAAGGAGAGAAGTTGTATTTTGTCGAATATGCGCCCGGCTGCATCTCCATCATGCCCGAGTCGGTCAAGAACCGCAGGATCGGCAGCGAAGAGGACTTCGACCCCGACGACGAGGACTTCATGGACGCGATGCGCGTCATTTTCGCTTCGGTCATGGCGGTCGAACAGGACGCGCAGGGGCGCATCGTCGTGCCCAAGCACTACCGCGAGATCGCGGGGCTCAAGAAGGACGTCGTTTCGGTCGGATTCATGGATTTCATCGAAGTCTGGGACCGCGACCGCTACGAAGTCAAGCGCGCATCGATGACGGTCAAGCAGGCGAACGCGACTTACTACAAGAAGCGTCGCGCGGCGCTCGCGGCAAAGAGCGGGAACACGGAAAGCGAAAGCGATGTTTGAGTATCACCGTCCGATCATGCTCCGTGAGGTCGTGGAGGGGCTTGCCGTCCGCCGCGACGGGGTCTACTTCGACGGGACCCTCGGAGGATCGGGACATTCGGGCGCGATCCTCGCCGCGGATCCGACGGTGCGGCTCATCGCGACGGATAAGGACGGCGACGCGATCGCAGAGGCGGCGCGGGCGCTCGCACCCTACGCGGGGCGGTTTTCCCTCTTTCGGACCGACTTCAAGAACTATGCCAAGGTCCTGGAAGAAGCGGGGGTCGAAAAGCTCGACGGGTTCCTTCTCGATTTGGGGTTAAGTTCTCATCAAGTCGATACGGAATCGCGGGGCTTTGGCTATAAAATGAGACAAGCTCCGCTGGACATGCGGATGGACACGCGCTCCGCGCTCACGGCGGAGGAGGTCGTGAACACCTATCCGGAGGAAGCGCTGCGGCGCATCTTCCGCGAATACGGAGAGGAGACCTTTGCGGCGTCCGTCGCGCGGAACATCGTGAGAGTGCGCGCCCAAAAGCCGATCGCGACCACGGGGGAGCTCGCGTCCGTCACGGAAGCGGCGATCCCGCCCAAGTTCCGTTCCCCCGCGTGTGCAAGGAAAGTATTTCAGGCGATCCGCATCGAAGTCAACGGCGAGCTCGAAGGGCTCTACGAATGCCTTCTCGGTCTCTGCGGCGCCCTGAAAAAGGGCGGACGCGCCTGCATCCTCACCTTCCATTCTCTGGAGGACAGGATCGTAAAACAAGCATTCAAGACGCTCGCGAGCGGGTGCGAGTGTCCCAAAAGTTTCCCGGTTTGCGTCTGCGGCAAGCGCAAGCAGATCGAGATCCTCACGAAGAAGCCGATCGTCGCTTCGGAGGAAGAGAGGAGAGAGAACTCGCGCAGCAAGAGTGCAAAACTCAGAATTGCCGAAAAAATCGAATGAACGGGCGGCAACGGGAATACATTGATAAGGAGAAAGGATCATGTCGGAAGCTGTATTGCAACGTGGCATCACGGAAGAAGAACAGGAACACAAGAAACAAATCTCGGAGAATTATCGCCGGCTTCTCGACCTTGCGTCCCCGCCGTCCGGCACGATCGAAGAGACCCGTGCGCCCTCCCATGAGAGCTATGAGAGCTATGCGGCAGCGCCCGCGCCCGTCGCCGAGCCCGCGCCCGTAAGCGCGCCCGCGGCAGAGCCCGAGGCGTCCGAAGCGGCCTATGCGCCCGCGCATGCCTCCATCGATCCCGCGATGGAAAACGTCGCGCGGATCGCGGAGCACAACCGCTATGCGATGTATACGGATACGCGTGCCGCCCGTCTCTGGAGCCCGCAGATGGCGGACTATGCGGCGGCGCCCGCGTTCGAGATGAGTGAGGAGGATGCGCTTCCCACGGCTCGCACGATGGATACGCTCCACCGCGCGCCCGTCATTGCGGTAGACGGTGAGGCCGTCGCGACGGAGCAGCGCGTCGGATTTTTCTCGGCGCTCTCCACCCGCACCAAGACTATCCTGCTCGCGCTCGTCTCCGCGATCGTCATTTCCTTCGTGCTCATCTGCATCAACAGCGCGATCCTGAATTCGCTCAACACCGACATCGCGGCGAAAGAGAACCGTCTCGGCGAGATCGCCCGCGATACGCAGAGGGTCGAGCAGCGGATCGACGATCTCACCGATCCCGACAACGTCGACCAATGGGCTTCCGATCACGGTCTCGTGCTCGGCGGCTAAAGCCATAGGGGGACAACGACATCAAAAAGACGGAATTTTCGTTCTCTGTCTTACAAAAGAGGTTATTTGCCGTGCTCGCGGCGATAACCTTTCTTTTTTGCATTTTTTTGGGGCGGTTCTTCTATATCCAGATGATCTGGGAGGACGAACTGCACTATCGCGCGCTCGATCAATGGACGCGCGAGATCCCCGTCAACGCGGGCCGCGGCAAGATCCTCGACCGCAACGGCGTGCTGCTTGCGGGCAACGTGGCGCAGTACGGCGTCTATGCGCGCGCGAATGCCGTCGAGGACGCGGAAGCGAGCGCGGAATTGCTCGCTTCGCTCATCGGAGAGCCGTATGAGACCGTCCTCAAAAAGCTGACCGACCGCACGAAATCGGAGATCTCCATCGTCCGCCGCACCGGAAAGGCGACGGTGGAGCGGCTCGCGGAGCACGAGATCAAGGGGGTGTACTACGCCCGCAACGACGCCCGCTTCTATCCCTACGGCAGTCTCGCCGCGCAGGTGCTCGGGTTCACCGCCTTCGACCGCTCGGGAACGACGGGTTTGGAGCGGTATTACGACGACTATCTCGCGGGGGAGCGCGGGGAGATCCTCTTCGAGACCGATCTTGTCGGCGTCGACCTCAAGGGCGCCACGGCGGCGTATCTCCCCGCGACCGACGGGCTCAATCTCCGCCTCACGATCGACTATCGCATCCAGGCGCTCGCGGAGGAAGTCATGGCGCGGGCGCTCGAGGAGCACGAGGCCAAGGCGGCGCGGGCGATCGTCCTCGATCCCACGGATTTTTCGGTGCGCGCCATGGTGAATTTGCCTTCCTACGACCTGAACGACGTCCCGCGCGACGATCTCGATACCCTGAACGCGCTCTCGCGGAACTGCCTCGTCTCGGATATCTATGAGCCGGGCTCGACCTTCAAGATCGTGACCGCGGCGGCAGATCTCAACGAATATCTGAAGGGGAATCCCGCCGCGATCCCGCCCAACCGCATCTTTTCGAGCGCGCGGACGCGCACGGTCGACGGCACGACGATCAAGTGTTGGAGCGATCACAAGAACGGCAAGCACGCGAACCAGACGCTCGCCGAGGCGCTCAACAACAGCTGCAATCCCTGCTTCGTCGATCTCGCGCTCTCGCTCGGAAAGGATTGTTTCTACGACTATCTCGCCGCCTTCCGCTTCGGGCGGGCGACGGGGCTGGACTTCTCGGGGGAGGCGATCGGCATGCTCTTGCCCGGATCGACCCTCCGCGACTGCGACTTTGCGCGCATCGGCTTCGGCCAGACCATCGCCGTCACCCCGCTGCAACTCGCGTGCGCGGCGGCGTCCGCGATCAACGGCGGCAACTACTATGCGCCCCGCCTCGTCTCCGAGATCTTCTCTTCGGACGGCGCCGTGCGCGAAGAACTGCCCGCCTCGCTCATCGGGCACACGGTGAGCCCCGAGGCCTCCGCCATGCTCTCGGGGATGCTCGAGGGGGTCGTCCGCGACGGGAGCGGGAAGAAGGCGTACATCGAGGGATACCGCGTCGCGGGAAAGACGGGCACCGCCCAAAAATACGAAAACGGCGCGATCGCGCAGGGGAAATACGTTTCGTCTTTCCTCGGCTATTTCCCCGCCGACCGCCCCGCCTATCTCGCGCTCGTCATCGTCGACGAGCCGCAGGGGGGATATTACGGCTCGACGGTCGCCGCGCCGCTTGCAAAGGAGATCTTCGAAGGGATCATCGACATCATGGATCTATCGCCGCGGGAGGCGTGATATGAAACTCAGCGAACTTGCTACGGAACTCACGAATGCGAAACTCGACGGGGGAGACGCGCAGATCTTGTCGCTGTGCACGGACAGCCGCGTGGCGGGCGAGGGGGATCTCTTCTTCTGCCTGAAAGGTTTGGAGACTGATTCCCATCTGCTCGCCGCCGAAGCGGAGGCGCGCGGGGCGGCCGCCGTCGTGTGCGAGTACCCGCCCGAGGTGGGGATCCCGCGGCTCATCGTGCCCGACGCCCGCGCGGCAATGGCGCAGATCGCCGCCGCGTTTTACGGGCATCCCGAGCGCAAGATGCGCCTGATCGGCGTCACGGGGACCAACGGCAAGACGACGGTCTCCCACATGCTCTGCAATATCCTCACGGCGGGCGGCGAATGCGCGGGGCTCATCGGAACGCTCGGCGCGCGCTTTCAAAAGACGGTCGTGCCGCCCGCGCTCACGACGCCCGATCCCGTCTCGCTGTTCTCCCTGCTTGCGGACATGCAAAAGAGCGGGGTGACGACGGTCGTGATGGAGGTCTCGGCACATGCGCTCGCGCTCCGCAAGACGGCGCCCATCCGCTACGAGATCGCGATCTTCACCAATTTCACGCAGGATCATCTCGACTTTTTCGGGGATATGCAGTCCTACGGGGACGCCAAGCGCCGCCTCTTCACCAAGGAGGCCTGCCGCTTCGCCGTGCTCAATGCGGACGACCCCTTCAGCCGCACGCTGCCCGAGGATCTTCCCGCCACGACGTACGGGCTGGATTCGCCCGCCGACTGCTTCGCCATGGTGGAGAGCGAGGAGATCACGGGCGCGCGCTTTCTTTTGAACCTCGAGGACGAGCTCGTCGAGGTCGATCTCCCCATGACGGGGCGGCACAACATCGCCAACGCGCTCGCGGCGGCGACGGCGGCAAAGAAACTCGGGATGACGGCGCAGGCGATCGCCGCGGGGCTCGAACATACGCGCGTCGAGGGGAGGTTGGAGCGCGTCGCGAGCGTGCGCGGGGCGGAGATCTTCGTGGATTTCGCCCACACGCCCGACGGCGTCCAAAAGGCGCTCTTATCCCTCCGCCCCTACTGCGAGGGGCGGCTCATCCTGCTCTTCGGGTGCGGCGGCAACCGCGACCGCGAGAAGCGCCCGCGCATGGGGGAGATCGCGGGCAAGCTCGCCGATTTCGTCGTGCTCACTTCGGATAATCCGCGCTACGAGGACCCCGCGGCGATCATTGCGGAGATCGAAACGGGGCTGAAAGCCGTTACGCACGAATATGTCGCCGTCGAGGAGCGGGAAAAGGCGACCGCGCTCGCGATCGGGTTGCTCGGCAAGGGGGATGTGCTGCTCCTCGCGGGCAAGGGCGGCGAGACCGAACAGGAGATCATGGGAATAAAGTATGCCTATAACGACAAAGCTGTCGTAAAACGGATCTTGGAGAACGGATGATGCGTCGGCTCTTTGTCGTATTTCTCGTTGCGTTTGCGCTTTCCCTCGTCTTTTGCGCGGCGGCGATCCCGCTGCTCAAACGCCTCAAAGCGGGGCAGAACATTCTCTCCTACGTGAAGGAGCACCAAAAGAAGAGCGGGACGCCCACGATGGGCGGGCTCGCCTTCGTCCCCGCGGCGTGTATCGCCGCGGCAGTCTTTGCGCGCGGGGCGGACAAGCCCTTCTGGATCTCCCTCGCGGTGGGGCTCGGATATCTGCTCGTCGGCTTTCTCGACGACCTCCTCAAAAAACTGCGCGGCACCAATCTCGGGCTGCGCCCCTACCAGAAGATCTTCTTCCAGCTCGCGGTCGCCCTGATCGCGGGCGTCGCCTGTTGCACGCAGGGCTACACGGCGCTGCGCATTCCGTATACGCAGATCTCCTTCGACATCGGCTGGTGGATGCTCCCGCTCGGCGTCCTCGTGTTCCTCGCAACGGTCAATTCCGTCAATCTGACCGACGGGCTCGACGGGCTTGCGGGCTCGGTCTCGATGTGCTTCTTTCTCACGCTCGCCTGCCTCGTCTTTTTGCAGAAAGGGGGCAGTTCCTCGCTGCTCTCCGTCGCCCTTGCGGGCGCGCTCGCGGCCTATCTCATCTTCAATACGGCGCGGGCGAGCGTCTTTATGGGCGATACGGGCTCGCTCTCCCTCGGGGGGTTCGCGGCGAGCCTCGCGCTCTTTTCGGGCAACGCGCTCATTCTTCCGCTTGCGGGATTTGCTTTTGTGCTTTCAAGCATATCCGTCATTCTTCAGGTAATATACTATAAAAAAACGGGCAAGCGGATCTTCCTGATGGCGCCCATCCATCACCATTTCCAGCAGAAAGGGTATGCGGAGAGCAAGATCTCCTATACCTATGCCGTGCTGACCGCGGTCGTGGGCGCAACGCTGATCCTGCCGCTCGTCTGATCCCCCGCGCGGGGGAAAAGGAGCGTGTATGTTATTTGAACGGCAGAATTTCCTCGTCGCGGGCTTGTCCCGCTCGGGGATCTCGGCGGCGGAGTATCTTATCGCGCAACATGCGGGCGGCGTGTATCTCTACGACGACCTCGACGACGAGAACGTCCGCGCCGCCAAGGCGAAGCTCTCGGCGCTCGGCTGCGTGGCGATCGGGCCCAACGAGCTCGACGAGCGGGCAGAGAAGTGCGACGTGCTCGTTTTGAGCCCGGGGATCCCCGTCGACCACCCGCTCCCCGTCTCATTCAAGCGGGCGGGAAAGCGGATCGTGGGGGAGAGCGAACTCGGGGCGCTCGCGCTTCGCTGCCCCGTGATCGCCGTCACGGGCACCAACGGCAAGACGACGACCGTCTCCATGCTCGAAGCCATCCTGAAGGCGGGCGGGAAGAACGCGGTTGCATGCGGCAACGTGGGCAGACCCATCACCTCCTGCATCGAAGAGCTCGGCGAGGACGGGATCGCCGTCGCGGAGATCTCCTCCTTCCAGCTGGAAACGCTCTATTCGCTCCGCCCGCACGTCGCCGTCGTCCTCAACGTGACGGAGGACCACCTCAACCGTCACTACACCTTCGAGAATTACATCTTTTTGAAGTCACGGATCCTCAAAAACAGCGCGGAGAGCGAATTCGCCGTGCTGAACTTCGACGATCCGATCGTGCGCGGGTTCGCCGAAAAGACCAAGGCAAAGACGGTGTGGTTCTCGCTGAAAGAGAAAGTCGCGGGCGGCTACATGGCGGACGGATATTTCTGCTTCCGCGGGGAACGGATCTGCGCGGAGGGCGAGCTCACCCTCGAAGGGGACCACAACCGCATGAACGCGCTTGCGGCGATCTGCGCCGCGAAGCTGTTCGGCGTCGACAACGGGGCGATCGCCGCGGCGCTCAAGAATTTCCGCGGCGTAAAACACCGGCTGCAAAATGTCGGGACGCTCAACGGCGTCACCTTCCTCGACGACTCCAAGGCGACCAACGTCGATTCGGCGGTCAAGGCGATCGGCAGCGTGAAGGGGGAGACCGTCATCCTGCTCGGCGGCAAGGATAAGGGATATTCCTATGAGCCGCTCTTCGACGCGATCAAGGATTCGGGCGTCGTCCACGCCGTCATCTACGGGGAAAACGCCTTCCGCATCCTGAATGCGGCCCTCAAGCGCGGATTTTTGAACCTCACGCTTTGCCGTCCCTTCGATATGGCGGTGCGCGTCGCATATCTCACGGCGAAGCCCGGGCAGAACGTGTTGCTCTCGCCCGCCTCGGCGAGTTTCGACGCCTTCCGCAGCTACGAGGAGCGCGGGGACCGCTTCGTGGAGATGCTCGGGATCCTGCGCGGGGAGAGCGCGCGCACGGAGCCCGTGCCGCCCGCCGCGGGAGGGGAGCTTGAAAGCGAATAGGGAGCGCGGGAGTGGGGATCTCGTCTTTCTCGCCGCCGTCATCGCGCTCGCGGCGTACGGCGTCGTCGCGGTCTATTCGGCGAGCTGTTACAACGCGCAGGTGCAGTATGGCGATCGCGCCTTCTATTTCAAGAAGCAGCTCCTCGGCTTCGTGCTCGGGCTGGCGGCGATGATCGGGCTCTCCTTCCTCGATTACAGAAAGCTCCGCAGGTGGGGGCTGCCCGCGCTCGCCGTCTCCCTCGTGCTGCTCGCGCTCGTGTTCGTGCCCGGGCTTGGGAAGCGCAACTACGGCGCGACGCGCTGGATCGGCTTCGGCGGGTTCACGGTCCAGCCCTCGGAGATCGCGAAACTCGGCTTCGTGCTCTTCACGGCGGGCTATTTTGCGAAGGATCCCGCGCGGCTGCGCACGTTCCGCGGCATTTTGCCCGTGCTCGGCGCGGGGATCGCGATCTGCGTGCTCATCATGCTCGAGCCCAACATGTCGGTCACGATGTGCGTGGGGGCGATCATGGTGGGGATGCTCTTCCTCGGCGGGATCAAAAAGAGGACGCTCGCCCTGCTGCTCGTGCCCGCGCTCCTGCTCGTGCCCGTGCTCATCGCGATGGAGCCCTACCGCCTGCAACGGCTCTCGGCGTTCGTCGATCCGTGGGCTTCCCCGCAGGAGGAGGGCTACCAGCTCATCCAATCCCTTTACGCCCTCGCAAACGGCGGATTTTTCGGGACGGGACTCTTCCGGTCGCGGCAGAAATTCCGCTTTTTGCCCTTTGCGGAGAGCGACTTCATTCTCGCGGTCATCGCGGAGGAGACGGGCTTTTTCGGCGTTCTTTTGCTGTTTGCGGCGATCGGCGTTGTCGTCTGGCGGGGCATGCGCATCGCCAACCGCTGCGAGGACCTCTTCGGCTACATGCTCTCGGCGGGGATCACGCTCGCCTTTGCCGTGCAGTGCGCGCTCAACGCGCTCGTCGTCTCGGGGTGCATCCCGCCGACGGGTCTGCCGCTCCCGCTCATCTCGGCGGGCAATACGTCGCTCATCGTCACAATGGCGGGCATGGGGATGGTCTACGGGGTCTCGAGGCACACGGGAACGCGCGCAAAACATAAGATATACAAATAGCGCAGAGTCTCCCGCGGAGCTCCTCTGCGCGTCTTTTGCGAAATACGAGAGGAGATACATATGGATAAATTCATCATCGAGGGAGGGCAGCGGCTCTGCGGGAGCGTCGCCGTGCAGTCGGCGAAGAATTCCGTTCTGCCGCTCCTTGCCGCGTCCATCCTCACGGAGGAGCGGGTCACGCTCAAAAACGTGCCGCGCATCACCGATGTCGCCTGTATGGGCCAGATCTTGCGGGAGCTCGGCGCGGAGGTACGATATGTGGGAGAGGACGTCGTGATCGAGAGTGCGGACGCGAGCAACCACCGCATTTCGTCGGCGCTCACGAAGGAACTCCGCTCTTCGGTGTTCATGCTCGGCGCGTTGCTGTCCCGCTTCGGGCGGGCGGTCTGCGCCTATCCGGGCGGGTGCGACATTGGGCTGCGCCCCATCGATCTTCACCTCAATGCCTTGAAGCGGCTGGGCGTGGAGATCCTCGAGCGGGACGGCATGATCTATTGTACTTGCGCGCGGCTGCACGGCGCCGAGCTCGTGCTCGACTTCCCGAGCGTGGGCGCGACGGAGAACATCCTGCTCGCCGCCGCGACGGCGGAGGGGAGGACGGTGCTCGAGGGCGCGGCAAAGGAGCCCGAGATCGTCGATCTGCAGGGATTCCTCAACGCGATGGGCGCCAAGGTGCACGGCGCGGGGACGGACGTGATCACGGTCGAGGGAGTGAAGGCGCTGCACGGCGCCGCGTACACGCCCATCCGCGACCGCATCGAGGCGGGCAGTTTTCTCATCGCCTGCGCCATTTGCGGGGGCGAAATGGAAGTTTCGGGCGTCCGCGCCGATATGATCGGATTACTTTTACATAAATTGCGCGAAAACGGTTGCAAAATCCATGCGAAAAATGATAAAATAAGAATCGTAAGCGAGGGACGCCTCAAAGCCAACCGCAGGATCGAGACGTTGCCCTTCCCGGGCTTTCCCACCGACTTGCAGGCGCAGGCGGTCGCGCTCAACGCGACGTGCGAGGGCGGGGCGGTCGTCGTCGAAAACCTCTTCGAGACGCGCTACAAATATGTGCCCGAACTCATGAAGATGGGGGCGGATATCGAAGTCAAGGGCAGGATCGCGTTCGTGCGGGGCGTGAAGCGTCTCCACGGGGCGAACGTGACTTGCGGCGATCTCCGCGGCGGCGCGGCGCTCGTCCTTGCGGCGCTCGGCGCAGAGGGGACGAGCGAGGTGCTCGATCTCTCCCATGTCGACCGCGGCTATGCGGGGTTCGAAGAAAAATTGAGAAATCTCGGGGCGAGGATCAGGCGGGTGCGCATATAGCCCCCAAAGGAGATACCCATGAAGAAGCGAGTGCTGATTTCCACCGTCGTAGCGTTTGTGCTGCTGTTCGCCGCGATCGCGGCGGGGCTCAACGCGATCTTTACGGTCACGCACATCCGTGCAGAGTTCAGCGCCTTTTCCGCGGAGGGCCGCGAAGAGGCACATGCGCTGCGCGAAAAGCTCGATACCTTCCTCGGGAAGAGCTCGGCATTCCTCGATCTCGACGATCTGCGCGACGTCGTCGCCGAATATCCGGGCTTCCGCCTCGATTCTATCGAGAAGAAGTATCCGACGACCGTCCGCCTCTCCATCTCCGAGCGCAACGAGACGTATGCTTACGCGCGGGAAGGGAGCGGATACGCGATCATCGACGAGGAGGGGATCTACCTCTACGACAAGGCGGAGAACGTCAACCGCGCGGAGGGGGCGAATATCCTGCTCGAAGGGTTCGCGCTCACGGCGGAGGGCGCGGTGACGGGGGAGTATTTCCCCGAACTGCTCGCGGTCTCCTCCGCGATGGAAGAAACGCTCGGATCCTTCCGCGCCAACGTCGTCTATGTGCGGCTCGTGCAAGATACGGCAAACCCGCGCTACGACTATTTCCGCATCGGGATGCGCGAGGGCGTCGTTCTCGATATCCTGAATCCCGCCGACCGTCCCGCGGAAAAGACGGCACGCGCGCTTGAGGCCTATCTCGCGCTCTCCGACGAGGACCGCATCTTCGGTTTCATCACCGTGGTCGACAGTCCGTCGACGGGCGAGCTCCTTCCGCCCGACTATTCGCGCGAGAGCAGTCTCGGCTGAAGATTTCACCGAAAAGAGGCACCCATGTGGTGCTTTTTTCGTATTCCGCGCAAAAATATTTTTCTTTTTTCTTGACAGCCGCAGAGGGTTTCTGTTATAATAAAGTACACATACGCGCAACGCGCGGCAAAAGAGGAATGCAAATGGGACGCAAAAGCGTAGCGGTGCTCGACGTCCGTTCTTCCGAAGTCTCCGTGATTGTCGGCGAGAGAGGGGTCAACCACACGATCGTATTCAACGCAAACCACACCGAGCCATACGACGGGTTCGATGATAACGGCGTGCTGCTCAATGCCAAAAAGTTCAAAGAAGCAGTCGAAAGTTGCATCGATTCCGTCCAGAAGATGACGAACGAACGCATCAAACGGCTCTATGTCGGAGTGCCGGGATTCTATACGGTCGCCCTGCCCGTGCGGCAGAGGGCGAGCTTTCCCAAGCGGCGCAAGATCTCCGAAAAAGACGTCGAAGAGCTGTTCAAACGGGGGCAGAGCCCGCTCGAGGGCTACCGTCCCATCCGCGCGACGAGCATGATCTTCATCACGGCGGACAAGCGCCGCACCGTGGATCCCATCGGGGTTTCGACGACGTCCCTCGAAGCGCAGCTCTCCTACCAATATTGCAGCGACGACTTCGCGGCGATCATCGAGTCCGCGCTTGCCGACCGCAAGCCCGAGATCCGCTATCTTCCGACGCAGCTCGCCATGGCGAACTACCTCATCCCGAGCGAAACGCGCGATGAACACGCAGTCTTTCTCGATTCCGACTTTTTGACTTCGACGATCAGCGTCGTCCTCGGGAGCGGGATCATGGACCAGGAGAGCTATTGGACGGGAACGGCGCAGATCGCGCTGGGGCTCAAAGACGCCTTCAAGATCCCGTTCGGATTGGCGAAGAATCTGCTCGCCCGCGCGAATCTCTATGCGCGGGACGGGGAGACCCGCGAATACCTCTACCGCGGGGAGGCCTACGAGATCCCGACGAAGGCGCTCAACGAAGCGATCCGCAACGGGCTCGATGACCTCTGCGAAAAGCTCGGGGCCTTCCTCGAATGCGATTCGGGCAAGGAACTCGATTTCAAGCCGCTCTGCATCACGGGAGAGGGGGTCACGCAGATCCGCGGCGCGCTCGAGCACATCGCGCGGCGGCTGAACCGCACCTGCGAGACGCTTGCGCCCGCCCTGCCCTACTACAATAAACCGGCGATCAGTTCACGGATCTCGCTCGTCGACATGGCGTGCGAGGATCAGCAAAAAGACGGATTTTTCCGTCGATTCATCAACTAATTGGAGGTCTTTATGTACAACGATGAAAACGAGGGACGTTATTCCCGCGATTATTTTTCACACGACCATTTCACGGAGGGCGCCGCGTCCGCGCAGCAGCCCTCGCCCGAAGAGGAGGAGCCCGAAGTCTCCGCCTCCTCGGGGATCCCGAAGATCCGCGTCATCGGCGTCGGCGGCGCGGGCAATAATGCCGTAAACAGCATGATCGAGGCGCATATCGGCACCGCGGAATACATCGCGGTGAATACTGACGCGCAGATCCTGTATCGCAACCTTGCGCCCAAAAAGATCCAGATCGGCATCAAGCGAACCAAGGGGCTCGGCGCGGGCGCCGATCCCGAAGTGGGCCGCGAAGCCGCCGAAGAGAGCAGGGAAGCGCTTTCGCGCGCCATCGAGGGCACCGATCTGCTCTTCATCGCCGCGGGCATGGGCGGGGGCACGGGCACGGGCGCCGCGCCCGTCATCGCCAAGCTCGCAAAGGACAAGAATATCCTCACGGTGGCGATCGTCACCGAGCCGTTTGCCTTCGAGGGCAGAAAGAAGATGGATTGCGCGCTCAAGGGCATCGCGAACCTGCGCCGCAACGTCGATACGCTCATCGTCATTCCCAACCAGAAGATCCTCTCGGTCGCCGACCGCGATATGCCCGCGAAAGAGGCGTTCGCGATCGCGGACAGCGTGCTTCGCCAGGGGATCCGCGGCATCGCGGACCTCATCGTGACGCCCGGGCTCATCAACTGCGACTTTGCGGACGTCTGCACGATCCTCAAGGGCAAGGGGCTGGCGCACATGGGCGTCGGCGTCGCCAAGGGGAAGGACCGCATCCGCGAGGCGCTCCGCTTCGCCGTGCACAGCCCGCTCCTCGATACGACCATCCAGGGCGCGCACGGGATCATCGTCAACATCGTGGGCGGCAACGATCTCTCGCTCGCCGAGATCAACGACGCGATGGATTCGCTCTATAAGGTCGTCGATTACAACGCCACGATCATCCACGGCGTGTGCATCGATCCGCGCATCCAGGAGGAAGTCGAGATCACCGTCATCGCGACGGGCTTTGACGATGCGGATAAGCCCCTTCCCGCGGAGCGGGAGGTCAAGACGGAGGGCAGGTCGTTCTTCGGCGGCACGCATCCGCAGCAGGAAGCGCCCTACCCCGCAAGTCCGTATGCCGCGCGGCCCCGCTACGGGTTCGACGCGCCCCAACAGCCCGCTTCGGGCGGGTATGCGCCCCAGGCCCAGGCGCCCGCGCAGCCGCCGTTCGGCGGATATGCGGCGCCTTCCGCGCCCCAAGCGCCTCAACCGCCTCAGCAGCCCGCCTACGGGAACGGATGGGCGCCGCCCGTGCCGCCTACAAAGCCGCTCGCGGAGACGCCCGCCCAGCCCGCCAACGAGGATTACGACGACGAGGGCAGCGACGACGATCCGCTCTTTGTCCGCGTGATGCGCCGCAGAAAGAAACAGTAAGCTCATCCTATCGGCGTGAAAGGTCACGCCGATAGCGTCGTTTTTACCATAGAGGGAGCTATGCAATATCTCACCATCGACGGGATCCACGAAGCCCTGCTCGGGCTCCTCGCGGAATTCGACCGCATTTGCAGGGAAAACGGTCTGCGCTATTCGCTCGCCTACGGGACGTTGCTCGGCGCCGTGCGGCACAATGGTTTTATCCCGTGGGACGACGATGCGGACGTCATCATGCCCCGCCCCGACTACGAAAAGTTCTATGAGATCGTCCACCGCGCGGGCGCGCTCCGCGAACACTTTCTCGTCTCGGAGGATCGGGGAAAGAAGGCGTTTTATCCCTTCATGAAGCTCTTGGACGACCGCTTCCGCATCAAGAGCACCTCGCATCTCGAAGTTCCCTTCCTGTTTTTGGATATCTTCCCTGCGGACGGCGTGCCCGACTGCACGCCCAAACAGCGCAAAAAGCTCTATCACAGGGAATTGTTCTGCAATTTCATCGTCTCCATGAATCTTTGGTATGTCTTTGCCGATCGTTGGTGGGGATATGTGTTCCGTCCGTTCCTGTTCTGGTTCTATCTCATCTGGATCTGCTACGGAAAGCGCCGCGCGATCGCAAAGCTAAAAAGGATCCTTTTGGAATTTCCCTATGAAAGTTGCGCCATGTGCGATTGCCGCGCGTGGGGGCAGACGCTCGACGATATCCCGCGGGCCTACTACGACGATCTCATCGATTTTGAATTCGCGGGGCACAAGTTCCTCGGGTTTGCGGCATACGACGGCTATCTGAAGGTCCGCTACGGCGACTATATGACGCCTCCGCCCCCGAGCAAGCGCCAGACCCACCATTTGAAAGTTTATCGGAGCGAAGAGGAGGAAACATGACGATCGCATTGATTCTCGCGGGCGGCTCGGGCCACCGCATGGGGCAAGATATTCCCAAGCAGTTTCTCACGGTGATGGAAAAGCCCGTCATCATCTACACGCTCGAGAATTTTCAGAGATCGGAAGAGATCGATGGGATCTACGTCGTCTGTATCGACGGCTGGCACGATGTTTTGAAGTGTTTTGCCAACCAATTCGGGATCACAAAGCTGAAGGGCGTCGTCTCCGGCGGGGCGTCTGCCCAGGAATCCATTTGCCGCGGGGTGAACGCCATTTACGGGAAGTATCCCGATGACACGACCGTCGTCATTCACGACGGGATCCGTCCGCTCATCGACGAAGAGGTCCTCGACGATGTGATCTCCGTCTGCAAGCGAAAGGGGAATGCGGTCACGTCACTGCCGTACAACGAGCAGATCTTTCTCGTGGACGACGACACAAAGACTTCGCGCTATATCCTGCGCGAGACGGTGCGCCGCGTATCCACGCCGCAGGCCTATCCGCTCGGCAAATTGCATTGGGCGTATGAAAAGGCATTTCGCGAGGGCGTCGGACTCACGCCTTCCTCCTATGTCAACACGATGATGTGCGATCTCGGAGAAACGCTGTACTTCGCGAAGGGGTCGGATAAGAACATCAAGCTCACCACAAAGGACGACTTCTCGATCTTCAAAGCATATATCCAGGCAAAAAAGGATCCTTTGTTAAAATGAAAGACGCATACAAGGCGGAGGCCGCCGCGATCGCCGCGTACGATCTTCCGTGGGAAAAATTAAACAACAAAACAGTGCTTATAAGCGGCGGAACGGGGCTGATCGGAAGCCTGTTCATCTCTGTTTTGCGGCAGAGGAACCTTCGCGGGGACAATATTTCCGTCGTCAGTCTCTCCCGCACCGCCCGTGAAAGCGGAGAGGGGGTCGTCTATCTCGCGCACGATGTGACGCAGCCGCTCTCCATGGAGGGGCGTGCGGACTTCGTGATCCACCTCGCCTCCAACACCCATCCCAAGCAATATAGCGCGGATCCCGTGGGGACGATCGCGACCAACATCTTCGGCTGCCGGAACCTGCTTGAAGCTGCGCGCGCATGGGGTTCGGAACGGTTTTTGCTCGCCTCGAGCGTGGAGATCTACGGCGAGGGCGACGGCACGCCCATGCGCGAGGACGATTGCGGTAAGATCGATTGCAATACCGCGCGCGCGGGATACAATGAATCCAAGCGCCTTTCCGAGAGCCTTTGCCAATCCTATCGGGCACAGTTCGGTCTCGATTGCGTGATCGCCCGCTTTTCCCGCTGTTTCGGCTACGATGAAAAGAAGGACAGCAAGGCGATCGCACAGTTCCTCGAGAAGGCGGTGGCGGGCGAGGATATCGTGCTCAGGAGCGAAGGCAAGCAGGCATTTTCCTATTGCTATGTCGCCGACGCCGTCGCGGGCCTCTTCTATGTGCTTCTGAAAGGGACCGACGGCGAAGCCTACAACATTTCCGAGGAGTACGAAGGGCTGAATTTGGGCGATTACGCACGCCTCATCGCCTCGTTTGCAGGAAAGAAGGTCGTATTCGATCTCGATCCGAAGAACAATCCCGGCGTCTCCAAGGCGAGTTATGCCGTGCTGGATTTCGAAAAGCTCAAGTCGCTCGGCTATGTGCCGCGCTATACGGTCTCGGAAGGCCTCCGCGCAACTTACGAAAAGTACAAAAACGCATAATGGCGACGGCGCGATCAGCCTTGCGCCGCCGTATGCATAAAAAATCGGAGCCGCGGGGGCTCCGATTTTTTCGCTGCCGAAAGAGGCGGAAAAAGAAAGGGCCTTGCGGCCCTTTGCTTTTTCATACGGTTTAATACATTCCGTCCATGCCGCCGGCGGGGGCAGCAGCGGGCGCGGGCGGGGTGGGGATGTCGGTCACGATGGATTCCGTCGTGAGCAGGGTCGAAGCGACGGAAGCCGCGTTCTGCAACACGGAACGGGTGACCTTCGTCGGGTCGATGATGCCGCTCTTGACCATATCGGTGTACTCATTCTTGAGCGCGTCGAATCCGAACGTCGCCGTGCCATTGGTGAGGATCTTGTCGACGACGACGCTGCCGTCCACGCCCGCGTTGGCCGCGATCTGGCGGACAGGCTCTTCGCACGCCTTCAAAATGATGGCCGCGCCTGTCTTTTCGTCGCCCGTGAGGCGATCTACGAGCTTTTTGAGGTCGGGAATGCAGGAGAGGAGCGCGGAACCGCCGCCGGGGACATAGCCTTCCTCGACTGCGGCGCGGGTCGCCGCGAGCGCGTCGTCGATGCGGAGCTTCTTCTCCTTCATCTCGACTTCGGTCGCCGCGCCGACGTTGATGACCGCCACGCCGCCCGCGAGCTTCGCGAGGCGTTCCTGCAGCTTCTCCTTGTCGTAATCGGAGGTCGTGACCTCGATCTGCGCCTTGATGGAGGCGACGCGCGCCTTGATGGCTTCCTTGTCGCCCGCGCCGTCGATGATGGTCGTGTTGTCCTTATCGACTTTCACCTGGTTGGCTCTGCCGAGCATGTCGAGGGTGGCGTCCTTGAGCTCATAGCCGAGATCGGAAGTGATGACGGTGCCGCCCGTGAGGGTCGCGATGTCCTCGAGCATCGCCTTTCTCCTGTCGCCGAAGCCTGGCGCCTTGACCGCAACGCAGTTGAATACGCCCTTGAGCTTGTTGACGATGAGCGCGGCGAGCGCGTCGCCTTCGACGTCCTCGGCGATGATGAGCAGCCGCTGGCCCTGTTGGGCGAGGGGCTCGACGATGGGCAGGATCTCCTGCAAATTGGAGATCTTCTTATCCGTGATGAGGATGTAGGGGGAGTCGAGCACGGCTTCCATCTTGTCGGTATTCGTCACCATGTAGGCGGAGGCATAGCCGCGGTCGAATTGCATGCCTTCGACGGTGGCGAGGTCCGTCGTCATGGACTTTCCTTCCTCGACGGTGATGACGCCGTCTTTGCCGACGATCTCCATCGCATTGGCGATGAGTTCGCCCACGGCCTCGTCGCCCGCGGAGATGGAGGCGACCTGCGAGATGGCCTTCTTGCCGTCGACCGTCTTGGAGATGGACTTGAGATGGGCGACCGCCGTCTCGACGGCCTGGTCGACGCCCTTCTTCAGGATGATGGGATTGGCGCCCGCGGCGAGGTTTTTGAGTCCTTCGCGGATGATCGCCTGCGCGAGGAGGACGGCTGTGGTCGTGCCGTCGCCCGCGACGTCGTTGGTCTTGGTGGAGACTTCCTTCACGAGCTGTGCGCCCATGTTCTCGAAGGGATCGGGAAGTTCGATTTCCTTTGCGATGGTCACGCCGTCGTTGGTGATGAGGGGCGCGCCGAATTTCTTATCGAGCACGACGTTGCGGCCCTTGGGGCCGAGCGTGATTTTGACGGTATCGGCGAGCGTGTTGACGCCCGTCTCGAGTGCTTTTCTGGCTTCGTCGCCGTATTTGATCTGTTTTGCCATGATATTGACTCCTTTATAGGGTTATTCCACGATCGCGAGGATATCGCTCTGCTTGATGATGGTGAATTCCTTGCCGTCCACCTTGAAATCCGTGCCTGCATACTTGGCGCAGAGCACCTTATCGCCGGGCTTCACCTGCATCTTGACTTCTTTCCCGTCGATCGTTCCGCCGGGACCGACGGCAACGACAACGCAAGTCTGCGGCTTTTCCTGTGCGGAAGAGGGAAGATAGAAGCCGCTCTTCGTCTTTTCTTCGACGGTGACCGCCTCGACGACGACCTTATCGAATAATGGTTTGATGTTCATAGGATCCTCCTGATGATTTCATTGCGGTTGCCCGCGTTTGTTCCTATGTATTATAACCGCCGACCGCGGAATGTCAAACGCAAAATCAATATTTTTTTGGAAAATTTTGCCGCAAGCGCAGGCTTTCCCGCGCGGCAGGGGCGCAAAGCGGCGAAATTCCTTGCATTTTCGGGGAAGCTGTGGTATAATCGCGCATAGAGGGCATTATGGATAAGTGGGATATTCGGTTCATGGAACTCACTGAAGAGGTGGGAAGCTGGGCAAGCTGCCTCCGCAGGAAGGTCGGCGCCGTCATCGTGCGGGATAAGCGCGTGATGACGACGGGCTACAACGGCGCGCCCGCGGGCATCCGCTCCTGCATCGAGCGCGGGACATGCCTCCGCACCGAGAACAACATTCCGAGCGGCACGCGCGCGGAGATCTGCTATGCCGCGCACGCCGAGCAGAACGCCATCATCCAGGCGGCGAAGTACGGCGTCAACATCAACGGCGCGACGCTCTACTGCACCCACCAGCCCTGCGTCATCTGCGCAAAGATGATCATCAATGCGGGGATCAAGCGCGTTGTCTACAAGGAGGGCTATCCCGACGAATTCTCGATGGAGCTCTTCGGCGAGGCGGGCACAAAGATCGAAAAATTCGAAACCTGAAAGGAGAAATCATGGCGGATCCGATCGTAACTTTTGAAATGGAAAACGGAGCGATGTTTAAGGCGGAACTTCTGCCTGCGGCGGCGCCCAACACCGTGCGCAACTTCATCGCGCTCGCAAAGAGCGGGTTTTACGACGGGATCATCTTCCACCGCGTGATCGCGGGCTTCATGATCCAGGGCGGAGACCCCACGGGCACGGGAACGGGCGGCCCGGGCTACCGCATCAAGGGCGAGTTCTCGGGCAACGGCTTTTGCAACCCGCTGCGGCATGCGCGCGGCGTGCTCTCGATGGCGCGCGCACAGCACCCCGACAGCGCGGGCTCGCAGTTCTTCATCATGCACGCGGACGCCTTCTATCTCGACGGGCAATATGCGGCGTTCGGCAGGATCACCGAGGGGATGGAGTCCGTCGACGCCATCGCCACGACGCCGACGGACTTCCGCGACCGTCCGTTGCGCGAACAGCGCATCCGTCGCGTCACCGTGGAGACCTTCGGGGCAGAGTACGAAACGCCCGAGACCCTGTAAATTATTCAAATAGAGGATTTTGCGAAGTACTATGTCAGACAAACTACAATACGAAACCCCCTTATCAACGCGCTATGCGAGCCGTGAAATGCTCGAAAACTTCGGCGACGCGAAGCGTTTCCGCCTGTGGCGGAAGCTGTGGATCGCCCTTGCGGAGAGCGAAATGGAGCTGGGGCTTCCCATCACGCGGGCGCAGGTCGAGGAGCTCAAGGCGCACGCCGAAGACATCGACTTTGCGCGGGCGGAGGAATACGAGCGGCAGGTGCGGCACGACGTGATGGCGCACGTGAAGGCGTTCGGCGACGCCGCGCCCGACGCCGCGGGCATCCTTCATTTGGGTGCGACGAGCTGCTTCGTCGACTGCAATTCCGAGATCATGATCCTGCGCGACGGCCTTACGATCCTCCGCAAAAAGCTCGTCAACGTCATGGAAAAACTCAAGGAGTTCGCCCTGAAGTATAAGGACCTGCCCACGCTCGGCTTCACGCATCTGCAGCCCGCCCAGCTCACGACGGTGGGCAAGCGCGCGACGCTGTGGCTCCAGGACCTCATGCTCGACTACGAGAGCCTCACGGATCTCTTCGGAAAGGTGCGGTTGCGCGGCGTGAAGGGCACGACGGGCACGCAGGCGAGCTTTCTGGATCTCTTCGACGGCGACGGCGAGAAGGTCAAGGAGCTCGAGCGGCGGGTCGTTGAGAAGCTCGGCTACTCCGCCGCGGAGGTCTATCCCGTCACGGGGCAGACTTATCCGCGCAAATTTGACTACAATGTGCTCTGCGTGCTCTCCCAGATCGCCCAGAGCGCCTATAAATTCTCCAACGACCTCCGCATTTTGCAGAACATGAAGGAGATCGAAGAGCCCTTCGAGACCGCGCAGATCGGCTCCTCGGCGATGGCATACAAGCGCAATCCGATGCGCTGCGAGCGCATTTCGAGCCTTGCGCGCTACATGATCTCCCTGCCCGTGAACAGCGCGGTCACGGCGGGCACGCAGTGGTTCGAGCGCACGCTCGACGACTCGGCGAACCGCCGCATCGTCAACGCGCAGGCGTTCCTCACGGTTGACGCCATCCTCGATCTCTATATGAATGTGGCGGAGGGGCTCGTCGTCTACGAGAAGATGATCGCGCGGCACGTCGCCGCCGAACTGCCCTTCATGGCGACGGAGAACATCCTTATGGAGTGCGTGAAGGCGGGCGGCGACCGCCAAAAGCTCCACGAGCGCATCCGCACGCTCTCGCAGGAGGCGGGCATGGCGGTAAAGCGGGAGGGGAAGGACAACGACCTGCTTTCCCGCATCGCGCAGGACGAGATGTTTGCGGCCGTCCACGACAGGCTCGGGGAGATCGTCGACGCGAAGAAATTTGTCGGGCGGGCGCCCGCGCAGACCGAGGAGTTCATTACCGCGCACATCCTTCCCATTCTCGCACGGCACAAAGATCTGCTCGGCGCTCACGGCGAGGTGCGCGTCTGAACGAAAAAAGCGCAAAAACCCGTTAAGAATTGCGGATTTGCATGGTATTATGCCACGCATAATACTTTCAATGAATGGCAGAACACCTTCCTGCGCAACCTTTTCGTATGCAATATGAAAAGGTCTACGTGGAGATCCTCGCCCGCTTTTTGCGCGACGGCGGGATGCGCCCCACCTCGGTCGTATGGGAGGACGGGCGGCGCTATCCCGTGGATCGGGTGCGCTTTGTCGAGCGGGCGCCCGCGCACGTCGGAAGCGTGCTTCCCGTGCGCTATACCTGCATCGTGGCGGGGCGGGAGCGCCGTCTCTACTTCGAGGCGGAGGAAATGCGTTGGTTCGTGGAGATCGAGCGATGAGCGGTGCGCGCTGCATTTTGCACAGCGATCTGAATAACTTTTATGCCTCCGTGGAGATGCTCAAGGATCCTTCGCTCAAAGGGGTCCCGCTCGCCGTGACGGGGAGCATCAAGGACCGCCACGGCATCGTCCTCGCGAAGAACATGCTCGCGAAAAGCGCGGGGGTGACGACGGGCGAGGCGCTCTGGCAGGCGCGCAAGAAGTGCCCTGGGCTCGTGGACGTCCCCGCGGATTTCCCGTCGTACGTGCGCCTTTCGCGGGAGGTGCGCGCGATCTATGCGCGGTTTACCGACCGCATCGAGCCCTTCGGCATCGACGAATGCTGGCTGGATGTGACGGAGAGCCGCTTTCTCTTCGGCGACGGGCGCGAGATCGCCGAGCGCATCCGCACCGCCGTGAAGGAGGAGCTCGGCGTGACGGTCAGCGTCGGCGTGAGCTGGAACAAGATCTTCGCAAAGCTCGCTTCGGACATGAAAAAACCCGACGCGGTCACCGAGATCACCAGGGAAAATTACCGCGAAACGGCGTGGAAACTTCCCGCCTCCGATCTTCTCTACGTCGGGAAGGCGACGGCGAAGAAGCTCGCCTTTTTGGGGATCATCACGATCGGCGACCTCGCCGAAGCCGACGAGGGCAAGCTCATCCGCGAGCTCGGCAAGTGGGGCAAGGTGCTCTACGAATACGCGAACGGCAGAGAGGGCTCTCCCGTGCGGAGCGGCGAAGAGCGCTCGGTCAAGAGCGTGGGCAACAGCCTGACTTGCTACCGTGATCTCGTGGAGGAGGATGAGATCTACATGCTCTTCCTGCTCTTGAGCGACAGCGTGGCGTCGCGGCTGCTCGAGAGCGGGCTGGGGCGGGCGAATACCGTCAAAATTTCGGTGACGGACTGCGATCTCGCGCGCTTCGGGAAGCAGGGGCGGCTGCCCGGGACGACCCGCAACGCCAAGGAGATCGCCGATTGCGCCATGCAGCTCTTCCGCGAGCTCCAAACGCACGGAAAGCCCATCCGCGCGCTGGGCGTCGCCGTCTCCGAATTCGCGGAGGCCGAGCAGCTCGATCTCTTCGGGCGCTCCGCGCGGGAGGAAAAGCTCGACCGCGCCGACGAAGCGATCGCGGGCATCCGCGCAAAGTACGGCAACGGCGCGATCAAACGCGCGACCATTTTGCAGGACGGGCGGCTTTCGGAGATGGACGTGAAGGGCGGGCACATCATCCACCCCGAAGGGCATCACGATTGAAAAAAGTGCGGAAAAATTGGGCAAAAGTCCTTGACGAGTGCCGCAAGATAAGATATAATATACATCGCACATAAGATATAATATACATCGCACAGGGGAGTAGTTCAATGGTAGAGCAACGGTCTCCAAAACCGTCTGTTGCGTGTTCGAGTCGCGTCTCCCCTGCCAAAAAACCTGCGCAAAGCAGGTTTTTTTGATAAGGGGCAGGCGCGGATCGAAAGGAAGAGGGTTCCCGAAAAAATCCGCGATGAAACGGAAAAGAGGAACCCAAACGCAGCGCACGGATTTTTTTGGGAGGGAAGTTGCGTCTCCCCTGCCAAAAAACCTGCGCAAAGCAGGTTTTTTTGATAATGCTATCCGAGGAGGAAACCATGGAGCATAGAGGGACCAAAGTTCTCGAAACGGCGCGCCTTGTTTTGCGTCCGTGGCGGGAGAGCGACGCCGAGAAGGCGTTCGCCCATTGGATGAACGACCCCGAAGTCACGAAATATCTCACCTGGACGCCGCACGGGGACATCGAGGTGACGCGGGCGCTTCTCAAAATGTGGGAACGGGAGAGCGGAGAGCCGCACACCTACAAGTGGGCGATCGTCCTGAAAGAGGGGAACGTCCTCATCGGGGACATTGCCGTTCTGCGCGCGGACGACTTTCAGGAACGCGGCACGATCGGCTACTGCATGGGAAAGGCGTGGTGGGGGAACGGATACATGACGGAGGCGCTTGCCGAAGTTCTGCGCTACTGTTTCGAAGAAGTGGGATTTTTCCGTATCGACGGCGAGCATGCGGCGGAGAATATCGGCTCCTCCCGCGTCATGGAAAAGTGCGGGCTCACCTATGAGGGGACGCGCAGAAACTATTTCCGCTGTCCCACTACGGGCGAGCGCGTCGATATCGTGGAGCGCGGCATTTTGCGGGAGGAATTTCTCGCGGGCGCACAGCGAAGCGGGGCGAGATCTTCCGCGGAGGGGAAGAAGGACGTCATACTCTACACAGACGGCGCATGTTCGGGCAATCCCGGGGCGGGCGGCTGGGGGTGCGTCCTCCTCTACGGCGAGCGCAAGCTCGAGCTCTCGGGCGGCGAAGCGGAGACGACGAACAACCGCATGGAGCTCATGGCGGTCATCATGGGGCTTGAGCGGCTCAAATTCCCGTGCAAAGTGCAGGTCTATTCGGATTCCGCCTATACCGTGAACGCCTTCGAGGAAGGTTGGGTCTATGCGTGGGAAGCGAACGGCTGGAAGAAGGCCGACCGCAAGCCCGTGCTGAACGAGGACCTCTGGCAGCGGCTTCTGGCGCTCACCCGCGTGCATGAAGTCACGTTCTGCAAGGTGAAAGGGCATGCCGACGACGCGCTCAACAACACGTGCGACGCGCTCGCCCGCAACGCCATTCCCAAGAAGGAGCCGCCCGCGGACGCCGATCCGCAAAGCTGAACTTATAATTTTCGCAGGATCCGTATATACTATTTTACGGGAATGTCGGAGAAATCGAACAATGCGGTCGGGGTGACCGTGCATACGATCATAATGGCGCTGCTCGGCGGCGTCATTATGACGTTTTATGCGCTCTCGCTCGCGCAGCTGCGCGGGCAGATGGGGACGGTTTGGTTTTCCGTCGCGCTCGCGGGCGGGGCGCTGCTCGTGCTCGCGATCTTCGTCGCCGCGCTCATATTCCGCCTGCGCGGCATGGAGACGCCCGATAAACTCTGCATCACCTCCTATGTCACGGTCGCATTCTTCGTTGTCGTCGCCTACGTGCTCTTAAAGACGGGCTTCTTCTCGATCGTGCGCGACGAAGCCGCCTTGCAGACCTATCTCGAGCGGGCGGGGAGCTGGGTGAGCGTCGCCTTTACGCTCCTGCAATTCTTGCAGGTCGTCGTGTTGCCCATTCCGAGCACGGTGACGGTCGTGGCGGGTGCCGCGATCTTCGGCGCGTTCACGGGCAGCCTCTTGAGCCTCGCGGGGATCATGCTCGGCTCGCTCGTCGCCTTCCTCATCGGGCGGTATGCGGGTATGCGCGTCGTCGCGTGGCTCGTGGGGCGGGAGACGCTCGATAAATGGCTGGAAAAGATCAAGGGGAAGGATAAGCTCCTGCTCACGGCGATGTTCGTTCTGCCCGTCTTTCCCGACGACGTTCTCTGCTTCGTGGCGGGGATCTCCTCGATGTCGGTGTGGTATTTCCTCTCCGTCATTTTCCTCTCGCGCGTGCTCGCGATCTTCGCGACGAGCTATTCTGTAGCATTCATCCCCTTCAACACTTGGTGGGGGATCCTCATCTGGGCGGTGCTGATCGCCGCGGTCATCGCGCTCTTTGTCGTGCTCTTCAAGAAGTCCGAGGCGATCCTCGGCTGGTTCGAGCGCAAATTCCGCCGCGAGACGCGCGTCACGCAGAAGGAGGAGAAGGGGGAGTTCACCATCGAGGTTATCGATCCCGACGGTTCGATCGTCTCCAAGGGCGTCAAGAAGAAGCCCGCGCCGCCTCCGCAAAAGCCGCGATGACGACCGCCGCGCCCGCCGTACGATACGGCGGGCGCGGCGTTTTTTCGGGCGCGCGGCGCGCCGCGGAAAATTGTGGGAAATTATTGAAGAACGCTTGCTTTTCCCGAAAATTTTGTATATAATGTTATTTGGTAGAATTTGGTGTTTTTATGCGCCATATGAGGTCGAAATGGATAGGATTCAAGCATTGAAAGAGAGAAAAGAGGCGCTGAAAGGGGCGGGAAAGGAGATCCGCGCGAAGATCGCGGCGCTCGTGGACGAGGCAAGTTTCGTCGAACTCTCCGCCTTCAGCTTTTCCGAGCAGGCATTTTTCGAGGAGGCGACGAGCGGCGAAGGGGTCGTCACGGGCTTCGCGACGATCGGCGGCTATCCTTTCTATATTGTCGCGCAGAACTTCGCGCAGAACTTCGGAGGGCTCTCCAAGGCGAACTGCGAAAAGATCGCCCGCGCGCTCTCGGGCGCGGAGAAGCAGGGCGTGCCCGTCGTCTATCTCCTGCATTCGCACGGCGTGAAGGTGGGGGAGGGCGTCCACGTGCTCGAAGGGATCGCGGAGCTGCTTCTCAAAGCGACCCAGCTCAAAGGGACGATCCTGCAGTTTGCCGTGCTCGACGGCGAGGTCTTTGGCAGTTCCGCCGCGCTCGCCTCAATCGCGGACGTCGTATTTTTCACCGAGGGCGCTTCGCTCTGCGTGAGCTCGCCCTTCGTGCTCTCCGCAAAGGCGGGGAAGAACCTGAAGCCCGAGGAAGTGGGGGGCTATGCCGCGCTCGCGGGGGCAAATCTGCCCGCGGTCAAGGTGCGCGACATGAAGGAAGTCTGCGCGAAACTGCTTGCGATCTCCGAACTTCTGCGCATTCCCACGGTGGACGCCGAACTCAACGCGCCCGCGCCCGCGCTGAACAGCGACGCCTCGGCGAAGAATTTGCTTTCCCTCCTCGAAGGCGGCGTGGAGCTCGGCGCGAACGCCTGCCCCGAGGTGCACACCGTGCTCGGGCGGCTGGGCGGCGTTTCCGTCGCGGCGGTCGTGTTCGACGGAATGCAGATCACCGCGGAGAATCTCCGCAAGATCCGCAGCTTCGCGGAGCTCGCTTGCTGCTACTCCTTGCCCTTCGTCACCTTTGTGGACTGCGCGGGCGTTGCGCCTTCGATGGAGGTCGCCGCAAGTCCCGTCCTGCGCGAGATGGGCGAATATCTCAACATGCTCGACGCCATCGACACGGCGAAGATCGCCGTCGTCACGGGCAGGGCGGTCGGGCTCGGGTATAGCCTGTTCGCGGCGAAATCGGCGGGCTTCGACTATACCTTCGCGCTCGCGACCGCACAGATCGCGCTCTTCGACGACGCGGTCGGCGCGCAGATCGAATTCGGCGGCGCGGGGGACGCGGAAAAGCTCGCGGCGGCATATGCCGAGGCGCATGCCGATCCCGTCCACGCGGCGAAGGGCGGCTACCTCGACGACATCGTGGAGCCGCAATTCCTCAAACAATATCTGATCGCGGCGCTCGAAACGCTGAAGTGAGGGGGACATGGAAGGTTTGTTGTTGCTGTTCGACGGCATTCATCTCGAGGGCGGGATCGGCATGGCGGCATTCTACGCCGTGTTCGGGTTCGTATTCGTCTTTCTCGGGATCACTCTGCTCATCCTCATTCTCACGGTCATCGGCAAGGTGATGGAGAAGATCAACGCCCGCCGCGAGCAAAAGGAGAGCGTGCCCGCGCCCGTGCGGAGGGAGCCGCGCCCCGAGATCGAGGCGGGGATCCCGCCCGAGATCGTCGCGGCGATCACCGCAGCCCTTGCCGTTGCGCTCGAAGAGGAACACGGCGCGTGCGACTTTGTCGTGCGCAGGATCAAAAAAATTTAAGGAGACACAACCATGCGCAATTTCATCATCACGGTCGACGGAAAACGGTATGAAGTGGGGGTCGAAGAGGTCGGCGCGGCAGCTTCCGCGCCCGTTCCCGCAGCGCCCGCCGCAAAACCTGCGGCGCCCGCACCCGCGCCCGCGGGCGGCACAAAGGTGCTCTCGCCCTTCCCCGGGCTCATCAAGAACTTACTCGTGCAGAGCGGCGCGTCCGTCAAGAAGGATCAGCCCATCCTCGTGCTCGAAGCGATGAAGATGGACAACGATATCACGGCGCCCTGCGACGGCGTCGTCACCGTGCTCGTCCAAAAGGGCGCCAATGTGGAATCGGACGCCGTGCTTGCCGTCGTCGGATAAATCGGAGTAACCCATGCAAAGCAGTTTGATCGCGCTCAATATCGGCGAAATCTTTTCCAAGCTCTGGAGCTCGATGGGCATCTCGCAGGGCGGCGACGTGTGGAAGAACTACATCATGCTCGTCATCGCCTGCGTGCTCTTCTTTCTTGCGATCTTCAAGAAGGCGGAGCCGATGCTCCTGCTTCCCATTGCCTTCGGAATGTTTCTCATCAATATCCCCGGGGCGGAAAAGATCCTGTGGGGGACTTATACCGACGAGGCGCATACCTACGACCTCGTGGTCAACCGCGGGCTCCTCTGGTATCTCTACTACGGCGTGGATAAGGTCATCTATCCGCCGCTCATCTTCCTCGGGATCGGCGCCATGACGGATTTCGGCCCGCTCATCGCCAACCCCAAGAGCATGCTCATCGGTGCGGGCGCCCAGCTCGGGATCTTCATCGCGCTCTTCGGCGCGATCCTGATCGGGTTCGACGGCGCCTCCGCCGCGGCGATCGCCATCATCGGCGGGGCGGACGGCCCCACGGCGATCTACGTCGCCAAGATGCTCGCGGAAAACCTCGTGCCGACGATCGCCATCGCGGCGTATTCCTATATGGCGCTCATCCCCTTCATCCAGAAGCCCGTCATGCGGCTTCTGACGACGAAGAAGGAGCGCTCCATCCGCATGAAGCCCCTGCGCAGGGTCTCGAAGGTCGAGAAGATCATGTTCCCGATCATCGTCACGCTCGTCGTCGGCCTGCTCTTGCCCGACGCCATTCCGCTGCTCGGCATGCTCATGCTCGGCAATCTGTTCCGCGAATCGGGGGTCGTCGAGCGGCTCTCCTCGCAGGCGCAGAACGGGCTCATCAACACGGTCACGATCCTGCTCGGGGTCGCCGTCGGGTGCAAGGCGAAGGGGGATGTGTTCCTCTCCGTCCAGACGCTCGGCATCATGGCGATCGGCATCATCGCCTTCTACTGCGGCACGATCGGCGGCATTCTCACCGCGAAGCTCATGTGCAAGATCACGAAGGGGAAGATCAACCCGCTCATCGGGTCCGCGGGCGTCTCGGCCGTGCCCATGGCGGCGCGCATCTCCGAGGACGTCGGGCGGGAGACCGATCCTTCCAACCATCTTCTCATGCACGCCATGGGACCCAATGTTGCGGGCGTCATCGGCTCGGCGCTCGCCGCGGGCATTCTGCTCGCGATCTTTTAAGCCGTACGGAGTTTTGATATGAAAAAAGTAATGATCATGGACACGATCCTCCGCGACGCGCACCAATCGCAGGCGGCAACGCGGATGCGCACCGAGCAGATGATCCCCGCGCTCTCCGCGCTCGACGACATCGGCTATTTTTCCCTCGAGGGATGGGGCGGCGCGACCTTCGATACCTGCATGCGCTTTTTGAACGAGGATCCGTGGGAGCGGCTGCGCACCCTGCGCAAATACCTCCAAAAGACGCCCATCCAGATGCTCCTGCGCGGGCAGAATCTTCTCGGCTACCGCAACTATGCGGACGATCTCGTCGAGAAGCTCGTCGAAAAGTGCTTCGAAAACGGCATCGGCGTCATCCGCGTGTTCGACGCCTTGAACGATCCCCGCAACATCGAAGCCTCGATGAAGGCGATCAAAAAATACGGCGGGCAGCTCCGCGCAAAGGATCCGCGCCGCGGGATCTGCGAGGCGGCGATCTCGTATACGACGGGCCCCGCCTACGATCTCGAATACTTCGTCAACCTCGCAAAGACGTATGAATCCATGGGCGCGGACAACATCTGCGTCAAGGACATGGCGAACCTTTTGTTGCCCTTCGACGCCTATCAGCTCGTCACGGCGCTCAAAGCCGCGCTCCGCCCCGAGACGAAACTGCATCTGCACACCCACAACACGACGGGCACGGGCGACATGGTCAACCTCATGGCGATCCTGGCGGGGGTGGATATCGTCGATACGGCGCTCTCGCCGCTCGGGAACGGAACTTCGCAGCCCGCGACCGAGGCGCTCGTCGCCACTCTCCGCGGGACGGAGTACGATACGGGCATCTCGCTCGAAAAACTCATTCCCATCGCCGCGCACTTCAAAAAGGTCGCGGCGGAGCTCGAAAAGGAGGGCTCGCTCAATCCGAAAGTGCGGCAGGTCGACGTCAACACCCTCATCTATCAGGTGCCGGGCGGCATGCTCTCCAACCTCATGAACCAGCTCAAAAAGGCGGGCAAAGAGGATAAACTTCCCGAAGTGCTCGCCGAAGTGCCCAATGTGCGCAGGGATTGCGGCTATCCGCCGCTCGTCACCCCGAGTTCGCAGATCGTCGGCACGCAGGCCGTGATGAACGTCGTCATGGGCGAGCGCTACAAGATGGTCACCAAGGAGACGCGCGACCTCTTTGCGGGCAAGTACGGCAAAGTGCCGATGCCCGTGAACGAGGAGATCGCCGCCAAGATCCTGAAGGGCGAGAAGCGCATCACCTACCGTCCCGCAGACGACCTCGAGCCCGAGTACGAAAAGCTCAAGGCGGAGCTCGTCGCAAAGGGATTCTACACGCAGGAGGAGGACGTGCTTTCCTACGCCTCCTTCCCCGAAGTCGCCGAGAACTTCTTCAAGTGGAGAAAGGCGAAGAACGAAGGGGTCGATTCCGACCTCGCCAAGAGCGGCGTCTATCCCGTGTGAGCGATGGGGACCCGCACCGAACATTTCATGGCATTTTCGAGCGAGGGACGTCTGTTCCTCGCTTCCGCATTGCAAAAAACCGCGGGGAGGCGATACGCATGCGAGTGATCGTCATCGGCGGGGGCGCGAGCGGGCTCATGGCGGCATATGCCGCGGCGGCAGGGGGCGGCGACGTCCTCCTTCTCGAGAAGAACGAAAAGCTCGGCAAGAAGATCTACATCACGGGCAAAGGGCGGTGCAATCTCACGAACGACTGCCCGCCCGAAACCTTTTTGCAGAACGTCGTGCACGGGGAGAAGTTCCTGCGCGGCGCGATCTACGCCTTTCCGCCCGCGCGCACCATGGAGTTCTTCGAAGCGCAGGGACTGCCGCTCAAAGTGGAGCGCGGAAACAGGGTGTTTCCCGTTTCGGACAAGGCGAGCGACGTCACCAAAGCGCTCGAGCGCGCCTGTTTGCAGGCGGGCGTCCGGATCCGCCTCAACACGGAAGCGAAGGGGATCGCACGGCGCGGAGAAGCAGTCTGCGGCGTCGTCACGGCGCAGGGAGAACTTCCCGCGGACGCAGTGATCGTGGCCACGGGCGGTCTCTCCTATCCCTCGACGGGTTCGACGGGAGACGGCTACAAATTTGCCCTGAACGCGGGGCATGCGGTCACGCCGCGCACGCCTTCCCTCGTCGGCATCGAGGCGGAGGGCGTCTCGTCGGCGCAGGGGATCGCCGTAAAAAATTGCACGCTGACGGCAAAACGCAGGGAAAAGACGATCTTTTCCGCGCAGGGCGAACTGCTCTTTACCCATTACGGCGTCTCGGGGCCGCTTGTTTTGACGCTCTCGGCGCTCGTCACGCGGGATGTCCTCCCGCAGATCGGCTGTACGCTGGACTTCAAGCCCGCGCTCGATGAAAAGAAACTCGACGAGCGGCTCCTGCGGGATTTTTCGGAGCGCGCCAACGAACAGATGAAGAATGTCATGCGCGGGTTGCTTCCCGCAGAGCTTGGGCTGCTCGTCCTCCGCGCGGCGCAGATCCGCGCCGAGAAACAGGCCAATGCGGTGACGCGGGAGGAGCGCATACGGCTTCGCAACGCGCTGAAAGCCTTTCCGCTCTCCCTCAAAAAACTCCGCGGCTACGATGAGGCGGTGGTCACTTCGGGCGGGGTGGAACTTTCGGAGATCGATCCGAAAACGATGCAGTCCAAAAAGGTAAAGGGACTGTTCTTCTGCGGCGAGACGCTCGATTGCGACGCCTACACGGGGGGATTCAACTTGCAGATCGCCTTTGCAACGGGCTATTCTGCTGGGATGGGGGCGCTAAAATGCACTTTAAGATAGTACTATGTTACGCATAATACTCTCCAAAGGCGCGAAAAATTTTTTCGGGAACCCTGTTTTGCGATTTTCCTTGACAGGCGGGCGCGGTTCCTGTATAATATTACACGATTGTGATTTCGATTACGGAACTGCAGGGAGAAAACTCGTATGGTAGTCATCCGCGGCGCAACGACGCTCGAACATGATGAAAAGGAGGAGATCCGGCGCGCGGTCGCAGAGCTTTTGGAGCAGATCGCCAACCGCAATTCGCTCAAAAAGGATGAGATCGTGAGCATCGTCTTTTCCTCGACCTCGGATATCCATTCCTATTATCCCGCGAAGGCGGCGCGCGAGGCGGGATACGGCAGCTGTTCGCTCTTCTCGGCGCAGGAGCCCGAGATCGACGGCGGGCTCGCGCTCTGCATCCGCGTGATGCTCTTCGTCGAGAAGGATATGACGCCCCATCACGTCTATCTGCGGGGGGCGAAGGTGCTCCGCAGGGACCTCGCCGTGTTCAACGTCGCGATCGACGGCCCCGCCGGCTCGGGAAAATCCACGGTCGCGAAGCGGATCGCGCACGATTATCATATTTTATATCTCGATACGGGCGCCATGTACCGCGCCTGCGCCATGAAGGCGCTCGAGGCGGGGGCCGACCTCGATAACGAGACCGAGCTCATGGATATTTTCCGCGATATGCAGCTCGACGTCGTCTATGAGGGCGACGTGCAGAGGACAATCCTCGACGGGCGGGACGTCTCCGAGGAGATCCGCCGTCCCGAGATCTCGACGGCGGCCTCGATGGTCTCCAAGCATCCGAGCGTCAGGATGCACATGGTGGAAAAGCAGCGGGAGATCGCGGGGAAGAATTCCTGCGTGCTCGACGGGCGGGACATCGGCACCGTCGTGCTGCCCGACGCCGACTTCAAATTTTTCCTCACGGCGACGCCCGAGGTCCGCGCCAAGCGGCGGTACGACGAGCTCGTCGCCAAGGGGCACCAGGTGGATTTCGAGGAACTCAAGCGGGAGATCGTCCGCCGCGACGACCGCGATTCCACGCGCGCGCTCGCCCCGCTCAAACAGGCGGAGGACGCGATCGCGGTCGATACCACGGGCATGACGATCGAGGAGGTCGTCGCCTTCGTGAAACGCAAAATGCAGGAGAAGATCTGATGGCGGAAACCGTCAGGGCGCCCGAAGCGCCCAAAAAACTGACGCGCAAGGAGAAGAAGGCGCTCCGCAAGCAAAAGATCCACCAGAAGCGCGCCGAGCGGGTGAAAAAGGTCCGTTTGTTCCCCGCAAACAAGAAGGGCTATCATGTGATGCACTTCATGAATCTCTTGCGCGTACTTTTTTATCCCGTGCATTTTCTCGTCTATCCGTTCAAACTGCACGGGCACAAGAAGGTGGGGAAGGGCGCCTACATCTACATGGGCAACCATTATTGCATCTGGGACATCTTCTATCCCGCGCACACGACGTGGGAGGGCGTGCACTACCTCGCGAAGCAATCGGTGCTCGAAGCGCCCGTGCTGAATTGGTGGGCGGTGGAGATCGGCGCGATCGGCGCCATGCGCGACGGCTCGGACGTGCGGACGGTGATGGAGTCCATCAAGGTGCTCCGCAACGGCGAGAAGCTCTCGATGTTCCCCGAGGGGACGCGCAACAAGAGCGGGGGCGACGAATTCCTGCCCTTCCACGGCGGGGCGGCGCTGCTCGCGATCAAGACCAAGACGCCCATCATTCCCTTCGTCATCTGCAACCGTCCGCGCGTGTGGCACGTCACGCACGTCGTGTTCGGCGAGCCCATGGAACTCTCCGAATACTACGACCGCAAGCTCACGCCCGAGGACTATGCCGCGGCGGATGAAAAGCTCCGCGACCGTCTCTACGCGCTCCGCGCCGAATTCCGCGCGTCGCGGGAGAAGAAAAAGAAAACGAAAACGAAAGCGAAGAAGCGCCCGTGAAGGTCTACGTCGCGAAAAACGGCGGCTTCTGCGCGGGCGTGCGCAGGGCGGTCGAGACGGCGTTTTCCGTCCCCGCCGAAAATACCTATGTGCTCGGCGAGCTCATCCACAACGAAGAGGTCGTGGAAGCGGTCGCCGCACGCGGGATCCGCACGGTTGCTTCCGCCGCGGAAGTTCCCCGCGGCGGGCGGCTCATCATCCGTTCGCACGGCGCGCCGCAGAGGGAATTCGCGATCGCGGCGGAGCGCGGCGTCGAGGTCGTCGACTGCACCTGCCCGTTCGTCGCGCGCACGCAGCGCATCGTCGCCGCGGCGGGAGCGCAGGGCAAGACGGTCGCGATCGCGGGAGACCGCGCGCATCCCGAGGTCGCCGGGCTAATCGGTTGGTGCGCGGGGGAGGCGTACGTCTTTGCCTCGGCGGAGGAAGATTTCGGCGCTCTGCGCGGAAAAGAGGTCGTTTTGGTCGCCCAAACGACCTTTCCGGAGAAAAGATTTTCGGAAATTGCGGAAAATCTTCAAAAAGTATGCCCCAAAACAGTTGAGATTTTTCCGACAATTTGTTATACTACTGTGTGGAGACAGAAGGAGGCGGCGTTTCTTGCCCGCGCGTGCGAGGCGGTCGTCGTGATCGGAGGTCTCAAGAGCGGCAACACGAGGCGGCTCGGCGAAATCGCAGAGGCGGAGGGCGCAAAGGTCATTCGCGTCGCGAAGTCCTCGGATTTCGACTATGAAAACGTGAAATTTTTTAATCGAATCGGCGTCATTGCGGGAGCGAGCACTCCCGATCGGCTGATTCAGGAGGTTCTTTTCAAAATGGTGGAAAACAACGCGGAAGTACAAGAGACCGAAGTTGCGGGGAGCGCCGCTGAAGCGCCCGAGACCGAGGTCAAGGCAGAGGAAATCGTTCCCGAGACGGCTGCGGCGCCCGAAGAAGCGCCCGCAAAGCCCGAAGCGCCCGAAGCGCCCAAGTCTGCAATGACGCAGATCCTCGACGATATCGACAAAGAAGAGCGGTATCGCAAGGGGCAGATCATCAAGGTGCGCGTTGCGCTCGCGACGGACGACGGCATCTTCGTTTCCGGCTCCGGAAAGCTCGAGAACAAGATCCCCGCACAGGAACTTGATTGCGAGGTGTACAACCGCGAAGTATACGAAGAGAAGGCAAAGGCAGGCGAGGAGATCGAGGTCATGGTCATCGACGTCAAACCTCCGCAGCTCTCCGAGAAGCGCGTGAAAAAGCTCCGCGAGGAAGAGGCGATGCTTGCCGATATCGAGGGCGGGAAGGAATTCTCCGTCGTCTGCACAGGGACGAACAAGGGCGGGCTCACCGCAGAGCTCGGCACCTATCCCGTGTTTGTGCCCCGCCGCGAGATCCGCATCGGCTATGTGAGCGATCTCGAGAAGTATGTCGGAAAGACGCTTCGCCTCAAACTCATCGAGATCCGCAAGGAGCGCAGAAAGGAGATCATCGCCTCCCAGCGCACCGTTCTCGAGGCCGAGAAAGCGGCCAAAGAGGCGGCGAGAGCCGAAAAGGAAGCCAATTTCTTTGAGAATATCAACGTCGGCGACGTTGTGGAAGGCAAAGTGGAGCGCGCGACGAGCTTCGGCGCGTTCGTCTCCGTGGGCGGGTTCGATTGCCTGGCGCACATCTCCGATCTCGCATGGTCGGGCGTGAAGGAAGTGACCGAGGTCCTCGAGATCGGCAAGCGCTACCAGTTCAAGGTGCTGAAGGTCGACCGCGAAGCCAAGAAGGTCTCCATCGGCTACAAACAGCTTCAGCCCCAGCCTTGGGAACTCGCCGCCGAGAAGTACGCAGTCGGCGACGTCGTGCACGGCAAGGTCGTCCGCATCGTTCCGTTCGGCGCGTTCGTCGAACTCGAGCGGGGGATCGACGGGCTCGTGCATGTCTCCCAGATCACGCACGAGTGGCTCGAGAATCCCACGAAGGCGCTCTCGATCGGGCAGGAAGTCGACGCGCAGATCCTTGCGTTCGATCCCACGGCGAAGAAGATCACGCTCTCCATCAAGGCGCTCCAGCCCCGCGAGGCCTATGAGCCCCGTCCCGAGCAGGAGGAACCCGCGGCCAACCGCCGCGAGCGCGGGAAGAAGTCCCGCCGCACGGCGCAGTCCTATGCGGATGAGGATGAGTATAGAGAGTGGAAAGAGGGCGGCGATTTCGGCGCTTCCATCTCCGAGCTTCTCGGCTCCGACGAGGACAAAAAATAAGTCAATGTAAAAAATGACGGGCAGATCGCCCGTCATTTTTTTGCCGCAAAAAATTTTTGTGCCGCCGTTTGCGGGCGGGGAAAGCAGGGTATATATAGGAAAAGCAAACATTCGAGGTACAACATGGAAAGACAGGGAAACATTCGCATTTCCAGCGAAAACATGATGCCGATCATCAAAAAGTGGCTCTATTCGGAAAAGACGATCTTCCTCCGCGAGATCGTCGCCAACGCGGCGGACGCCATCACCAAGCGCAAAAAGCTCGTCGCGATGGGCGAAGCGGAGGCCGCGGAATACAGGATCACGGTGACGACCGACGAAAAGGCGGGCACGCTCATCGTCGAGGACAACGGCGTCGGCATGACCGAGGAGGAAGTGGAGAAGTACATCACCCAGATCGCCTTCTCGGGCGCCGCCGACTTTTTGGAGAAATACGAAAAGGCGGGCGGCGACGGCATCATCGGGCACTTCGGGCTGGGCTTCTATTCCGCCTATATGGTCTCGGACGACATCGAGATCTTCACAAAGTCCTGCATGGGCGACGCGAAGGCCGTGCGGTGGGAATCGGACGGCGAGAGCACCTACACGATCGGGGACGCCGAGAAGGGGAGCGCGGGCACCAAAGTCGTCATGCACCTTGCGGAGGAGGAAAAGGAGTTCCTCTCCGAAGCGCGCATCCGCGAGCTGCTTGCAAAGTACTGCTCCTTCATGCCCTATGAGATCTATCTCAATCCCAAGGGCGAGGACGATAAGCCCGTCAACACGCCCGCGCCGCTCTATGCGAAGCAGCCCAAGGACTGCACCGACGAAGAATACCGCGCCTTCTACCGTGATACCTTCGCCGATTACCAGGAGCCGCTCTTCTGGATCCACCTCAACATGGATTATCCCTTCCGCCTCAAGGGGATCCTGTACTTCCCGAAGGTCAAAAAGCAGGTCGAGCTCGAGCGCGGGCAGGTGAAGCTCTACTGCAACCAGGTGTACGTCGCCGACAACATCAAGGAAGTCATTCCCGAATTCCTGATGCTCCTGAACGGCGTGATCGATTGCCCGGATATCCCGCTCAACGTCTCGCGCTCCTTCCTCCAGAACGACCGACAGGTGCAGAAGATCGCCGCGCACATCGTCAAAAAGGTGGCGGACAAGCTCATCGAGCTGTTCAAAAACGACAGGAGCCGCTTCGAGAACTGCTGGGAGGACCTTGCGACTTTCGTCAAATTCGGCTGCGTCAAGGATGACAGCTTCTATCAGAAGGTCAAGGAGATCATCATCTACAAGAACCTTGCGGGAGAATATCGCCCGCTCGAGAGCTTTCTCGGCGAGGAGATCTCCGACGCGGAGGCGGAAAAGGGGACCGAGCCGCAACCCGTCTACTATGTCTCCGATCCCGATAAGCAGGCGCAGTATGTGAAGATGTTCAAGGACGCCGGGCTCGACGCCATCCTCTGCGATACCTACATCGACCCGCACTTCATCAGCTATATCGAATACAAAAATCCCAAACGGGTGCGCTTTTTGCGCATCGACGCCGATGTCGCGGGCGCGCTCAGAGAGGAGGGGGAGGAGGACGGCGCCCTCAAAGAGATCTTTGAGAACGTTTTGAAGGAGCGGAAGGTCGCCGTCAAATGCGAAAAGCTCAAGGATCCCACCGTTCCCGCGATCGTCAACGTCGCCGAATTCATGCGGAGAATGTCCGAAATGAACAGTTTTTACCGTATGGGGGATCTGCCCGCGGATCTGACGCTCGTTGTGAACACCGCGAACGAAAGCGTCGCCGCGCTCAAGGGCGCGGAGGAAGAGACCCGCAAAATAGGGGTGGAATATATCTATTTCCTCGCCCTCATGAGCTACCGTCCGCTGACGCCGCAGGAGCACGAGGAGTTCACCGCCGCGAGCAACACGCTGCTCGTCAAATATTTGGAAAAAAAGTAAGAATTTTTCAAATTTGCTATTGACAATCGGGGCGCCGACTGCTATAATAACAGTCGGTGTGAAAAAAGGACAGCGCACTGCCGCTGCCCGCTTGACACGACAGGAGGTAACTATTGTGAACGGAACTGTGAAATGGTTCAATGACGGAAAGGGGTATGGCTTCATTTCCAACGACGAAGGCGGGGACGACGTGTTTGTGCACTTCTCCGCGATCCAGACGGACGGCTTCCGCACGCTCAAAGAGGGTCAGAAAGTGACTTTCGAGACGGAACCCGATCCGAAAGACAGCGGCAAACTTCGCGCTGTCAACGTCGTACCCGTTTCCTGAAGCGGTACATGGATGGAAAAAAGATGGAAAAAAGAGACGCGCTGCTTGTTTTGCGCGTTCTTTTTTGTATTCGGCGCATAAAAATCGGCAATCATAATGTGGAGGGAGCTGCATGAAGATCGCATTTTTCGACGCAAAAGAGTACGATATCCCGTCCTTCCAAGCGGCGGCGAAAGGGACGGATCTCGAGTTCAAATTCTATGAGACAAAGCTCACGGCGGATACCGTCGAGCTCGCGAAGGGATACGACGGCGTATGCGTGTTCGTCAACGACGTTGTGGACAGCGCGGTCATCGAGAAGCTCGCGGAATACGGCATCGGCGTGCTTGCCCTGCGCTGCGCGGGGTATAACAATGTGGATATCCGCCGTTGCTACGGGAAGCTGCACGTCGTCCGCGTGCCCGCTTATTCACCGTATGCCGTTGCCGAACACACCATGGCACTGCTTCTCACTTCGATCCGCCGCATCCACAAGGCGTATAACCGCACGAAGGATTTCAACTTCTCTTTGCGCGGGCTCACGGGCTTCGACCTGCACGGAAAGACGGTCGGCGTCATCGGCACGGGGAAGATCGGCAGGATCTTTATCGACATCTGCCGCGGGTTCGGCATGCACGTCATCGCCTACGATAAGTATCCAGCGCAGGGGACGGACATCGAGTATGTTTCGACGGACGAACTCTTCCGCCGCAGCGACATCATCTCCCTGCACTGCCCGCTCACCGAGGAGACCTATCACATCATCGGGCGCGAAGCGATCGGAAAGCTCAAAAAGGGCGCCGTCATCCTCAACACCTCGCGCGGGGCGCTCATCGACGCCGAAGCGCTGCTCGAGGGCATCAAGCGGCGGATCGTCGGCGCGGCGTGCCTCGACGTCTATGAAGAGGAATCGGATATTTTCTTCCGCGATTTCTCGGGGCACATCGTCGAGGACGACGTGCTCGCGCGGCTCATTTCCATGCCCAACGTCATCGTGACGAGCCACCAGGCCTTCCTCACCGAGGAGGCGCTCACGAACATCGCCGAGACGACGGTTGCCAACCTGCGCGCCTACTTTGCGGGGGAACATCTCGAAAACGAGCTCTGCTACCGCTGCGGAAAGGTGGAGGACTGCAAAAAGGAGCGGAGCGAGCGCTGCTTCTGACCAAAAAACGATAGAAAAAAGCACCGCACTGCGGTGCTTTTTTTACTCTTGTCCGCCCACGGGCGCGCCTGCAAGCGCCTCTTTGTAGTGCTGCAGGATGATCTCGGAGAGCAGGTTGCGCGTCTCCTGGTTGATGGGGTGCGCAATATCTTTATACTCTCCTTCGGCAGTCCTGCGGCTCGGCATTCCGATGAAGAGCTCGCCCTCCCGCTCGAGGATCTTGATGTCGTGAACGACAAAGCACGCGTCGATCGTGATCGACGCCACTGCGCGGAGCATTCCTTCGCGCGTCACCAAGCGAATCCGTACGTCGCTGATCTGCATTTCACATTCCCTCCTATCCGTATGTACTATCCATTTTAACATAATATTTTATAAAAAACAATCATTTGCGCATAAATAATTTTGATAAAACAAAAATTTTCACAAATATTTCACAATTCATGCCGCAAGCGAGCCCTTGCACCGCCGCGCGGGGGTTCGGCATAGAATGGGGCATGGATTCCGTGTGTGCTGATCCGAAAGGGATCTATTTCATTGGGATCGGCGGCGTGAGCATGAGCGCATTGGCGCTCCTTCTTCAGGACCGCGGCTATTCGGTGCGGGGCAGCGACGCCGTGCTCGGTGAGACGACCGCCCGCCTTGCCGCTTGCGGGATCCCCGTCTCCCGCGGCGAGGGGGAAGAGATCACAGAGCCGACCGTCGTCTACACGGGCGCCGTCGATGCGCGTCATCCGCAGCTCGCGGCGGCGATGAGCGCGGGAAAACGCCTGATCGCGCGCGCCGAGTTGCTCGGACGCTTTGCGGAGGGATTTCCGCATACGCTTTCCGTAGCCGGTTGCCATGGAAAGACAACGGCGAGCTGCATGCTTGCGCATGTGCTCTCGGCATGCGCGGCGCCCTTCACGGCGCACATCGGCGGGGAAGATCTCGATTTCGGCAACTGCCGCATCGCGGGGCGGGAATACTTTGTGACCGAAGCATGCGAATTCAAGCGGAGTTTTCTCTCGCTGAAGAGCTCGGTCGCCGTCATCCTCAACTGCGACCGCGACCACACGGATTGCTACCGCAACGACGGGGAGACCTTTGCGGCGTATTCCGCGTTTGCGGCGCAGGCGAAGGAAGTCGTCGTGAATGCGGACGACCCGCGGGCGCGGCGCATCCCGCATACGACCGATTTCGGGCTGTTTGCGGGCGAGATCCGTGCGGAGCAGCTCGTCGCGACGGGCGAAAAATACGCCTTCACGATCGCCGAGCGGGGGATCCCCGTCGTGCGCGTGTCGCTTCGGGTCGTCGGGAAAGTCCACATCTACAACGCGCTTGCGGCGTATGCCGCGGCGCGGCGCTGCGGCTTTGCGCCCGCGCAGATCAAGGAGGGGCTTGAGGCCTTCCGCGGGGTGAAACGGCGGTTCGAACGGGTGGGGACGATCGGGGGCGCCGAGGTCGTCTGCGACTATGCGCACCATCCGCGGGAGATCGCGGCGACGATCGCGACCGCGCAAAAACTGTGCAGAGGGGAGCTGCGCGTCGTCTTTCAGCCGCACACCTACACCCGCACCCGCGATTTTCTCGCAGATTTCGTGCGGGTCCTCGGCGGCTGCGAGCGCCCGATCGTATACAGCACCTATTCGGCGCGGGAGGCATTCGACTTCGCGGGCAGCGCCTGCCGTCTCGCGGCGAGCATTCCCGATGCCCGCTATGTGCAGAGCCCGCAACAGCTCAAGCGGCGCCTTACGGAGGGGCTCACGCCGCGGGATCTCGTGCTCGTGCTCGGCGCGGGCGACATCTATGCGATCGTGCGCTCCATTCTTGATTGAATTTGCGATATTTCTGCGGTCCGACAGCCAAACTATAGGTTGCCGGACTCTTTTTTCGCCGTGGAAAGCGGCGGAGGGCAGGCGCAGAAAAAATTTCCGAATCGGGGGAAAAATTTGGGATTTGGTATTGAAACTCACGTAAAAATATAGTATAATAAGATCATGCGCGGGGGTGCGCCCGCGGGAACAAGGGGGAAGCCGCAAGGCGATTGGATATGAACGATCGGGCAAACAGCGAAACGGCGCGGGAGACGGATTTTCCGCTTCATCTCTATCATCACGGAAAGAACGACCGCATCTACGAGATCTTCGGCTCGCACTCTGCCGCCGAGGGGGGAGAAGCGGGCTATGTGTTCCGCGTCTGGGCACCGCACGCGAAGCGGGTCTCTGTCGTGGGCGATTTCAACGGATGGCGGGAGGACGCGCACGTCATGCGCCGCATGATCGACGGCGAGAGTTTCGAGCTGTTCATCCCGGGGATCAAGCAATACGATACCTATAAATATTGCATCGAAGCGCAGGACGGCCGCAGGCTCATGAAGTGCGATCCCGTCGGCTTCCACACCGAGACGCCGCCCGCCAACGCTTCGAAGGTCTACGATCTCTCGGGATACGCCTGGGAGGACGCCGAATATCTGCGCGCGCGCGATCAAAAGAATGTTTTCACGTCGCCGATGAACATCTACGAGGTCAATCTTCTCTCGTGGAAGCGCCATGCCGACGGAAACTTCCTCTCCTACCGCGATCTTGCGACCGAGCTCGTTTCCTATGTCAAGGAGATGGGGTATACGCATGTCGAGTTCATGCCCGTCACCGAATATCCCTTCGACGGCTCGTGGGGATACCAGGTCACGGGATATTTTGCGGTCACTTCCCGCCTCGGGACGCCCCACGACTTCATGTATCTCGTCGATTGTTTCCACCGCGCGGGGATCGGCGTCATCGTCGATTGGGTGCCCGCGCACTTCCCGAAGGACGCCCACGGGCTCTATGAGTTCGACGGACAACCTCTCTACGAGAGCAGCCAGTGGGACCGCATGGAGCACAAGAGCTGGGGGACCCGCCGCTTCGACTACGGCAGGAACGAAGTGCTCTCGTTCCTGATTTCGGGCGCCTGCTTTTTCTTCGACCGCTTCCATGTCGACGGGCTCCGCGTGGACGCCGTCGCCTCGATGCTCTATCTCGACTACGACAAGCGCCCGGGCGAATGGGTGCCCAACATCTACGGCGAAAACAAGAATCTTGAGGCGATCGCCTTCCTGCGCAGGCTCAACGAGGCGGTGTTCCGCCGCTTCCCGTCCGCGCTCATGATCGCGGAGGAATCCACGGCGTGGGGGCTCGTCACCAAGCCCGGGAGCGTCGGGGGGCTGGGCTTCAACTTCAAGTGGAACATGGGCTGGATGAACGATATGCTCTCCTATCTTTCCCTCAATCCCTACTTCCGCATGAACAACCACAACAAACTCACGTTTTCGATGATGTACGCCTTCTCGGAGAACTATGTGCTTCCCATCTCGCACGACGAAGTGGTGCACGGAAAGTGTTCGCTCATCAACAAGATGCCGGGCGAATACGCCGAGAAGTTTGCGGGCGTGCGCGCCTTCCTCGGCTATATGATGGCGCACCCCGGCAAGAAGCTCAACTTCATGGGGTATGAATTCGGGCAGTTCAAGGAGTGGGATTACCGCGAGGGGCTGGAATTCTTCCTCCGCGATACCTACGAGCTCCACGGCAAGCTCTCGGAGTACGTCAAGGCGCTCAACCGCTTCTATACCGCGACGCCCGCCTTCTATGAGGTCGAAGATTCGTGGGAGGGCTTCGAATGGCTCGCACCCGACGACGCCGACCGCAACATCGTCTCTTTCATCCGCCGCGACAGGGCGGGCGGCGAGGTCATCTGCCTCTCCTGCTTCTCGGGGGCGGACGCCGAGGACTATCTGCTCGGCGTCAACCGCAAGGGGAAATATAAGATCGTGTTCTGCACCGACGATAAGCAGTTCGGCGGCACGGGGCGGGTCACGCGGAAAACGCTCACTGCCGTCCGCCGTCCCAGCCACGGGAAGATGTATTCGCTGCCCATCGCCGTTCCGAAATTCACGACGATGTATCTCGTCTATGTGCCCGCGGGGGAACGGGCGCCCAAAAAGGGAACAACGGCAAAACAGCCGCAAATCAACGATAAAGTTTGAAAGAATCCGAAGGGGGTAATTCAGGAAATGCTCAGAAAGAAAGAATGCGTCGCAATGCTTCTCGCGGGCGGACAAGGGTCGAGACTGTATGCGCTCACCAACAATATCGCAAAACCCGCGGTCGCATTCGGCGCGAAGTACCGCATCATCGATTTTCCGCTCAGCAACTGCATCAATTCGGGGATCGATACCGTCGGCGTGCTGACGCAGTATGAACCGCTCGAGCTGAACGAATATATCGGGAACGGACAGCCTTGGGATCTCGACCGCGCCTTCGGCGGCGTGCACATCCTCTCGCCCTACCAGGCGAAGAAGAAGTCGTCGTGGTTCGAGGGAACGGCGAACGCCGTCTACCAGAACATGCACTTCATGAAGAAGTACAATCCCGATTATGTCTTGATCCTCTCGGGCGATCATATCTATAAGATGGACTATGCCGCGATGCTCCGCGCCCACAAGGCGACGGGGGCGGACTGCACGATCGCCGCCATCGAAGTCCCCATGAAGGAGGCCTCCCGCTTCGGGATCCTCAACACGAACGAGGACGGCTCCATCTACCAATTCGAAGAGAAGCCCAAGCAGCCCAAGAGCAACCTCGCCTCGATGGGCATCTACATTTTCACGGCGGAAAAGCTCTTCAATTACCTCGAAATGGACGACGCCAATCCAGAATCCTCCAAGGATTTCGGCAAAGACGTGCTTCCCGCGATGCTCCGCGCGGGCGAGAAGATGTATTCCTACCGCTTCCGCGGTTATTGGAAGGACGTCGGGACGATCTCTTCGCTCTGGGAATCCAACATGGATCTTCTCGGCAAGGATCCCGCGTTCGACGTGGGCGACAGCGGCTGGAAGATCCACTCCCGCAATCCGCTTGCGCCGCCCGAATACATCGGCGAGAGCGCGGAGGTCGAGAATTCCATGATCGCGCTCGGCTGCGAGATCGAGGGGACGGTACAGAACTCCGTGCTCGCCTCGAACGTCGTCGTCGAAGCGGGGGCGACCGTCCGCGATGCCGTCATCATGGCGGGCACCGTCGTGAAGGCGGGCGCCTGCGTCGAGTATTCGATCGTCGATGAAAACGTCGTGATCGACCGCGCTGCCGCCGTCGGCGAGCCCAAGAGCGCGGGCGCAGGGATCGCCGTGCTCGGAAGAAACATCACGATCGCCGCCGGCGCGAAGGTCAAGGGCGGCACCGTGCTCGATAAGGATTACAAGGGGGAATAAGCACATGGCACATTCTACGGTCGGCGTTATCTTTTCCAATGTACACGACGAAAATATCCCCGAACTCTCCCGTCATCGCACGATGGCGTCGGTCCCGTTCGGCGGAAGATACCGTCTCATCGACTTCGCCCTCTCGAATATGGTGAATTCGGGCATCACGACGGTCGGCATCGTCACGAAGAACAACTATCAATCGCTCATCGACCACCTCGGCAGCGGCAAGGAGTGGGATCTCGCGCGAAAAGACGGCGGCATCATCCTGCTTCCGCCCTATTCCGACGAGACCGATAAACCCTACACGACCCGCCTCGAGGCGCTCATGAGCATCACGGGCTTTTTGACGCACCGCAAGGAGGACTATGTGGTCATCTCCGACTGCGACGGCATCTCCCACATGGATATCGCCGATATCGTCCGCTTCCACGAGGAAAAGGGGGCGGATATCACGATGGTCTATCACGACGAGAGCGAGCCCTGCGAATCCAACTACTTCATCACGCTCGATCCCGATCCCGCGACGGGGCGGGTGAAGGGGATCAAGATCAACCCGCGCGACCTCGCCGAGGGCGAAAACTATCATCTCTATGTCAACGTGATGGTGATGAGCCGCGAGTTCCTCGTCGGCACCATCCAGGACGCCGTCACGCGCGGCTTCTCGAGCTTCGGCAGGGATATCCTTGCGAAGAATGTGGAGACGCTCAAGATCTACGGCTACGGCTTCCGCGGCTACTATGCGGGCGTCAACTCCATGCAGGATTACTACACCCACAGCATGGAGCTCCTCCGCCGCGAAGTCCGCGACGAGCTCTTTGGCGGCCGCGATATCTACACGAAGGTCCGCGACAGCGCACCCTCGAAGTATCTCGGCGGCGCCGTCGTGCGCAATTCGCTCATCTCCGACGGCTGCGTGATCGAAGGAACGGTCGAGAATTGCATCCTGTTCCGCGGCGTCAAGGTCGGAAAGGGGAGCGTGATCCGGAATTCCATCGTCATGCAGGACTCCGTGATCGGCGAAAACGTCTCGCTCGACTGCGTTGTGACCGATAAGAACGTCGTCGTGCGCGACAGAAGGACGCTTTCGGGCTGCGCGGAGCTGCCGTACTTCATCTCCAAGGGCAGAATGCTGTAATCAAACAGTTGTAAGCGAACAAAAAAAGAGGGGGAATTATTATGAAAGCCACAGGAAAGCGCGCGAAGCAGACGCCGATCGAGGTCACGGAGACCGCACCCGCCGAAGTCGTGCGGGAGGAGCCGCCCGTCACCGTCGAGGCAAAGAAGAAGATCCTCTTCGTCGCGAGCGAAGCGGCGCCGTTCATCGCAACGGGGGGACTTGCCGAGGTCATCGGCTCGCTCTCCAAGGCGATCGCCGCCGACGGGCAATACGACGTCCGCGTGATCATTCCGCTCTATCAGGATATCAAGAAGGAGTACCGCAAGGATTTCCGCTTTATCGGGAACATCTTCGTGCCGCTCTCGTGGCGCAACCAATACTGCGGCATCTTCGAATACGAGGCAAACCATGTGAAGTTCTATTTCGTGGACAACGAATACTACTTCAAGCGCCCCGGGTGCTACGGCTACTACGACGACGGCGAACGCTTCGCCTTCTTCTGCCGCAGCGTCATGGAGATCCTCGGCTTCCTCAATTTCTACCCCGATATCCTGCACTGCCACGATTGGCAGGCGGCGCTCGCGGCGCTCTACCTCAAGACGATCTACTGCTTCCGCCCGGAATATCAGTTCATCCGCGCGGTATTCACAATCCACAACATCGAATATCAGGGGAAATACTCCCTCGATATCCTCGAAGATCTCTTCGGGATCTCCTACCGCTATAAGAATCTCGTCGAATACGACCGCTGCGTCAACCTCATGAAGGGGGCGATCGAGTGTTGCGAACGCTTCACGACGGTCTCGCCGACCTACGCGGGGGAGATCAAGGATCCCTACTATGCGCACGGGCTCGATCAGATCGTGCGCCGCAACGAGTTCAAGCTCTGTGGGATCCTCAACGGCATCGATCCCGAGTACTACGACCCCGCGACGGATAAGGCGCTCTTCGCGAATTACGACGCCGAACATCCCGAAAACAAGGCGGTCTGCAAGGAGGAGCTCCAGAAGATGCTGGGGCTGCCCGTCCGCCCGGATACGCCCGTCATCGCCATGATCTCCCGCCTCGTCAGCCACAAGGGGCTCGACCTCGTGAAGGAAGTCATCGAGCAGGTGCTCCGCCAGGATGTGCAGTTCGTGCTGCTCGGCACGGGCGATTCGCAATACGAGAACTACTTCTCGGCGCTTGCGCGCAACTACCCGGGGAAGGTAGTCTCCGTGATCTCCTTCAACTCCGATCTCTCGCGCAAGATCTATTCGGGCGCGGATCTCTTCCTCATGCCCTCCAAGAGCGAGCCGTGCGGGCTCTCGCAGATGATCGCGAGCCGCTACGGGACCGTCGCGATCGTGCGCGAAACGGGGGGCCTGAAAGACAGCATCACGCCCTACGGCGCAGGCGGGAACGGATTCACGTTCAGCAACTACGACGCCTACGATATGCTCTACGTCATCAACGAGGCGCTCGGGGTCTACCGCATGAAGGACGAGTGGGCGAAATTGGTCCGCAAGGCCATGGAGACGGATTTCTCGTGGTCGACCTCCGCCAAGTACTACGAAGGACTGTACCTCGGCATGCTCAAATAAATACGACGAACGCACGGCGGACCTCCCAAAACCGCCGTGCGGAATAATGAATAGAGGACAAATTCAGGTATGGAGAAACTCAACGCACAGGAAGCGCAACAGCTCATCGCGGGAAAACTTTCCCGCTATTTCGGGGTCTCGCCCGCCGAGGCCTCCCGCGAGCAGATCTATCGGGCGGTCGTTTTAAGCGTTCGCGACATCATGCTCGAGAAGCGGCAACAATTCCATATAAAGGTCAAAAAGGCGCGGGCAAAGCGCGTTTACTACCTCTGCATGGAATTTTTGATGGGGCGCTCGCTCAAAAACAGCGTCTACAATCTCGGCATTGGCGCGGCGCTCGAAGAGGCGCTCCGTCCCTATAAGCTCACGCTCGAAGATCTCTATGAAGAGGAGCCCGACGCGGGGCTCGGAAACGGGGGGCTCGGGCGCCTTGCGGCTTGCTTCCTCGATGGACTCGCAACGCAGAACTACCCCGCCATGGGTTTTTCCATTTGCTATCAATACGGGCTCTTCAAGCAGAAGATCGTCGACGGCTGGCAGATCGAACTGCCCGACGTCTGGCTCCCGGGCGGCGAGGCGTGGCTCACGCAGCGCACGGATAAGACGTTCATCGTCCGCTTCGACGGCGAGCTCGAGGAGCGCTGGACGGATCACGGCATGGAGACGGTGTATCACAACGCGAAGGAAGTCGAGGCGGTCGCCTATGATATGATGGTCTCGGGCGCCGATTCGCAGGCGGTCAGCGTGTTGCGCCTCTGGCGGTCGCGCGCCGTGCAGGAATTCGACATGCAGGCCTTCTCGCAGGGCAACTACGAGGCGGTCATGCGCGACGACAGCGACGCCCAGCTCATCTCGAAGGTACTCTATCCCTCGGATAACCACAACGAGGGCAAGTCGCTCCGCCTGAAACAGCAATACTTTTTGGTCTCGGCGTCGCTGCAATGCATCGTCTCCGACCACAAGCGCCGCTACGGTTCTCTGGCGCTCCTCCCGCAGATGGCGGCGATCCACATCAACGATACCCATCCCGCGCTTGCGATCCCCGAGCTCATGCGCATCCTCGTCGACGAGAACTACTTCGACTGGGAGACCGCATGGAACATCACGACGGCGACATGCGCCTACACCAACCATACCGTCCTCGCCGAGGCGCTCGAAACGTGGGCGGAGGACCTCGTTTCCCGCAGACTTCCGCGCATCTACGCAATTTTGAAGGAGATCAACCGCAGATTTTGCGACGACCTCTGGCACCGCTTCCCCGGGGATTGGAACAAGATCTCGCGCATGGCGATCCTCGCGCACAACACGGTGCGCATGGCGAATCTCTGCGTCGTGGGGTCGAGCTCGGTCAACGGTGTCTCCGCGCTGCACAGCGCGATCATCAAGGAGAGCATTTTCCGCGATTTCTACGACTATTCGCCCGAAAAGTTCACGAATGTGACGAACGGCATCGCGCACAGGCGCTGGCTCAACCAATCCAACCCCGAACTCTGCGCGCTCATCGACGACTGCATCGGCTCTGGCTACGCCAAGGACGCCGCAAAGCTCGAGGGGCTCCGCAAGTTCGCGGACGACGAGGGGGTACTTCGCCGCCTCGCCGAGATCAAGCGGATCAAGAAGCGGCAGTTTGCGGACTATGCCAAGAAGCAGCAGGGGATCGTCATCGACCCCGATACCGTGTTCGACGTGCAGGCAAAGCGCATGCACGAATACAAGCGGCAACTTCTGAACGTGCTGCACATCATCGGCGAATACAACGCGCTGCGCGAAAATCCCGCGCTCGACGTGCTGCCCAAGACCTACATCTTCGGCGCCAAGGCCGCGGCGGGCTATGATATGGCGAAACAGATCATGAAGCTCATCTGCTTCCTCGCCGAAGATATCCGCAAGGATCCGCGGATCTCCGCAAAGCTCAACGTCGTCTACATGGAGAACTACAACGTGACGATGTCCGAAAAGCTGATGCCTGCCTCCGAGATCTCCGAGCAGATCTCGCTCGCGGGGAAAGAGGCGAGCGGCACGGGGAACATGAAGTTCATGATCAACGGCGCGCTCACCGTCGGCACGCTCGACGGCGCGAACGTCGAGATGGCGGAGAAAGTGGGGGAGGAGAACATCTTCATCTTCGGGCTCAAGGCGGACGAGGTGAAGGAGATCTGGAACCGCGGCTACAATTCGACGGAGTACTACAACCAGAACCCGACGCTCCGCAAGATCGTGGAATCGCTCATCGTCGGCTTCAACGGCTGTTCGTTCGGCGAGATCGCGAACTATCTTCTGCGCTACGGCAGAGTCGCCGATCCCTACATGTGCCTTGCGGACTTCGAATCCTACACGCAGACGCACAACCGCGTCTCCGCGCTCTACCGCGACGATCCCATGGCATGGAACAAAAAATCGCTGCTCAACATCGCCGCGGCGGGATATTTCTCCGCCGACAGGAGCATCCGCGACTATGCAAACAATATCTGGCGCTTAAAACCCATCAACGGATGACACACCATGACGAGCTATTTTGATCCGCTCGACGAATCCTGCCGTTCCCCAATCGGGGCAGTGAAGTGCGGGTGCGAAGTACTATTCCACACATACTATCGTGAAGGCGGAGAAGCTGGCTTCTCCGCCGACGTTTGCTATCTGCATTTCTTCCGCGACGACGGATTTTCGCAGTCGGTGCCCATGCGGCGCACCCGCGACGGCTTTTTCGCCTCGCTGAAATTCCACGAAGTCGGGTTGTACTTCTACTATTTTTCCTTTGGGGAGCGCGTGCTCGGGCGGGGCCCGATGCGCCGCGGCGTGCTCACGGGGGGAGATCCCGAATGCTGGCAGATCACCGTCTATGCGGAAACCTATGAGACGCCCGCATGGTTCAAGGGGGGCGTGATGTACCAGATCTTCCCCGACCGCTTTGCGATCGGCGGCAAGCGGCGGGAGGTCAAGCCCTACCAGATCTTGCGCGACGATTGGGGCGGCATGCCGTCCTTCCGCCCGAACGCCTTCGGAAAGGTGCTCAACAACGACTTTTTCGGGGGAAATCTCGCTGGGATCGCCGAAAAACTCGATTATCTCGCCGCGCTGCATGTGAAAACCATCTACCTGAATCCCATCTTCGAGGCGTATTCCAATCACCGCTACGACACGGGCGACTACATGAAGATCGACGGGCTGCTCGGCACGCGCGAGGACTTCGAAGCGCTCGCCGCCGCGGCGAAACGGCGGGGGATCCGCATCCTTTTAGACGGCGTATTCAACCACACGGGCGACGACAGCCGCTACTTCAACAAATACGGGCGCTACGATTCCCTCGGCGCCTATCAGTCGCACGATTCGCCCTATGCCGCGTGGTATCGCTTCCGCCAATTCCCCGATCTCTATGAGAGCTGGTGGGGCATCGAGACGCTCCCCGCGGTCAACGAACAATCCGAATCCTATCGCGAATTCATCACGGGAAGCGACGGCGTCGTGCAGACCTGGATGGCGCGCGGCGCGGCGGGCTACCGCCTCGACGTTGCCGACGAGCTCCCCGATTCCTTCATCCGCAAGGTGCGTGCCGCCGTCAAGCGCGCCGATCCCGAGGGGCTGCTCATCGGCGAGGTCTGGGAGGACGCGAGCAACAAAATTTCCTACGGCGAGCGCAGGACGTACCTGCTCGGCGACGAGCTCGACAGCGTGATGAACTATCCGCTCAAGAACGGGATCATCAACTTCATGCTCACGGGCAACACGGCGGAGCTGCGCGAGACGATTTTCATGCTGCTCGACAACTACCCCAAGGAGACCCGCGATTGCCTCATGAATCTCCTCGGCACGCACGATACGCCGCGCATTCTGACCGTCCTCTCGGGGCGGCGCTGCGCGGATAAGGAGGAAATGGCGCGCCTTGTGCTCACGCCCGAAGAGCGCGAGACCGCGTGCAAGCGCCTGCACATGGCCGCCGTCTTGCAATTCACGATCTTCGGCGTGCCCTGCATCTATTACGGCGACGAAGTCGGCATGGAAGGCTATTCCGATCCGTTCTGCCGCGGTTGCTTCCCGTGGGAAGAAGCCGAAGTCTCCGAGCTCGCAAAATTCTATGCGCGGCTGGGCGGGATCCGCACCGAGATCGCGCCCGACGTGTTCTCCGACGGCGATTACCGCGAACTCTATGCGGACAGCGGCTGCCTCGTGTTTGCGCGCAAAAAAGGAAAGCGCGCCGTCATCGTCTATTGCAACCGATCCTCCGCGCAGTACCGCCTGCGCTTCCGCGGAAGGTTATACGATCTGCTCAACGAATGCGCCGTGGAAGATCCGCTCCCGATCCTGGGCGAGAGCTACGGGATCCTACTGTGCGAGGAAGATACTATGTCAGACATAGATACTATGCGTGACATAGTACATTGACGGCATTTTGGGGCGCGATTTGCGGACGCGGAGAATTTTTTCCCGCGAGAAAGCGGTCGGAATTCCCGTCGGACGCGCGGCGCAAGCGGCGGCGCGGGATCCCAAAAACCGCAAAAATCGCAGCGGCGCAAGGCATGGAGTAGCGGTAAAATGTAAGCCGTGCGATTTTACGGAAAATGCGCAAAATCGGCGATTTTGCAGGAAATTACCCCTATTTTTGGCTGATTTTTGCCTTAACTATTCGTAAAAGCGGCGTTTTGCGAATAGTTAAGTGGATGTCTGCGGCCGTGTTTTCGCCCCTCTCCCTGCGGGGGCTTTTTCTTTTTTCCGAAAAAAGCGCATTTTAACTATTCGCAAAATTGACAACCCGCTCGCGCTGTGCTATAATGGTCTCGCCATGAAACCCAACGGAAATTACTATCAGGATCGCAATCTGAAAAATCTCGATAAGATCGACGAACTCCTCGAAGAGCTCCCTTCCTTCTGCGAGGATTTTTTCCGCGGCGTCGAGACGCGCACGAGCACGCTCACCCGCCTCAACTACTGCTACGATCTGCGCATCTTCTTCGATTTTCTCGCGCGGAAGAAATTCCGCGGGAAGTCTGCGAAGGAGATCACCCTCGAGGACCTCGAGCAGATCACGGATACCGATATCGAGATCTTCCTCTCCTATCTCTCCCACTACCGTTTCGGGGAACGCGCCCTCTCCTGCGACGAGCGCGCCAAGGCGCGCAAGCTCTCCACCGTGCGCTCCCTCTTCAAGTACTTTTTCAACAAGGGGCTCCTCTCGGTCAACAATACGGCGAAGGTCGCGACTCCCAAACTGCACGAAAAGGAGATCATCCGCCTCGAGGGCGAGGAGATCTCCACCCTCCTCGATACCGCGGAGTTCGGCGACGGGCTCACCGCGCACATGTCGGGCTACCACGAAAAGACGAAAGTCCGCGATTGCGCCATCCTCACCCTCTTTCTCGGCACGGGCATCCGTATCTCCGAGCTCGTCGGGCTCAACAACGACAGCTTCGATTTCGCCAATCACTCCTTTCTCGTCACGCGCAAGGGCGGAAATCAGGCGATTTTGTATTATTCGGACGAAGTTGCGGACGCGATCATCGCCTATATGAACCAAAAGGACGCCGATCCGCGCATCCCAAAGGAAAAGAGCGCCCCCCTCTTTCTCTCCATGCAATATAAGCGGATCACCGTGCGCGCCGTGGAGAATCTCGTCAAGAAATATGCCTCCATCGCGACGCCGCTCAAGAAGATCACGCCCCACAAACTGCGTTCGACCTACGGCACCGCGCTCTACCGCGAGACGGGCGATATCTACATCGTGGCGGACGTGCTCGGGCACAGGGACGTCAACACGACCCGCAAGCACTATGCCGCGATCACCGAGGACAACCGCCGCTCGGTCGCGGGGAAAGTCAAACTGCACCCCACGGAGGAAGGAGAATGAGCGAGCGCGTCTACATTCTGCAGCCGATCTTCGGGGAGGACGCGGAGGCGCTACATGCCGAGGCGGTCTCGCTCATCGGGAGCGCGGGCGCGGAGTACATCGGCACGACGCGGCAGATCATCCGTGAGATCCATCCCGCGACGATCTTCGGCGAAGGCAAACTCGCGGAGGTGAAGGCGCTGCTCGGCGATGGCGAGGCGACGATCCTCTTCAACGGCGATCTCTCCCCCGCCCAGACGGGCAACCTCTCCAAGGCGCTCGGCGACCGCAAGGTCATCGACCGCACCGCCCTCATCCTCGATATCTTTGCCCTCCGCGCCGAGAGCAGCGAGGGAAAATTGCAGGTCGAGCTCGCCCAATATAAGTATCTGTATCCCCGTCTGCACGGCAAGGGCACGGCGCTCTCCCGCCTCGGCGGCGGGATCGGCACGCGCGGCCCCGGGGAGACCAAGCTCGAGACCGACCGCAGGCACATCCGCGTGCGCATCCATGCGCTCGAGACGCGCCTCAAGGAGACCGAACAGCGGCGCAGCCTTTTGACCGAGCGCAGAAAAAAGGAGCGCGTCAAGACGGTCGCGCTTGTCGGCTACACGAATACGGGCAAATCCACCCTCCTCAACGCCATGACGGGCGCGGACGTCCTCGTGCGGGACGCCCTCTTTGCGACGCTCGACCCTACCTCCCGCGCCTTCGAGATCGAGGGCGTGCCCTTTTTGATGGTCGATACGGTTGGGTTTCTCCGCTCCCTCCCCCACAGCCTCATCGAGGCGTTCAAGTCCACCCTCGAGAGCGCATTGCACTGCGATCTCGCGCTCATCGTGTGCGACGCCTCGGGCGACTTCGCGATGCAGCTCGAAACGACGCGCAAGACGCTCGGCGAGCTCGGGTTTTCCTCCCCCTATCTCGTCGTGATGAACAAGTGCGACGCGGCGGGCGACGCGCTGCTGCCGAAGGACGCCGTGCGCATTTCCGCCAAAGAAGGGCGGGGCTTGGAGACGCTGAAGGCGCGCATCTTCGAGGCGATGCGGGATTCCTACGCGCGCGCTACTTTATATATCCCCTATGCGGAGATGGCGTCGTATGCGGCGCTGCGCCCGCTGCTCTATGAGCGGGAAGTTGCCTACGACGAAGGCGGGGCGCGCGTCCGTGCGATCGTCCCCGCGATCTACGCCGAAAAGTTCCGCAAATATTTCGTTTGAAAAAACGCCGACGGCATCCCGTCGGCGTTTCAGTTTTCGTCCTCGCGGAGGATCTTGTCGATCTTGATCGTCGCATAGTCGCGGATCTCGAGACATTTCCCGCAGTTGTCGCAGGGCTTGGAGGGATCGAGATCGCAGACCTCGCACTCCATGCAGCCGTCGCACTCCTTTTCGTCATCGAAAATACATTTCTTGATTTCCATATCTCTATTATAGTCCGCGGCCGCAAAAAAAGCAAGGATCCGCGAAAAAAATTTCCGAAATCATGAAAACAAACGTTTGCAATTCTCGTTGGAATGTGCTATAATGCAATTACGAGGTGAATTATGATCAAGGAAGCGAAACTTTTGGAAGTCCTTGGCTACATCAACCGCTACATCGCCGAGAACGGCTTTGCGCCCACCGTGCGCGATATGTGTCGTGATCTCGGCATCAAGTCCACCGCAACGGCATACGACTACATCAACCGCCTCAAAGAGAAGGGCTATCTCGAGAAGGCGGAGAATAAGAAGCGCGCGGTCGCCGTGCGCGGCGGGGGCACGGTCAACGTTCCCCTCGTCGGTACGGTCACGGCAGGCCAGCCCATCCTTGCGGCGGAAAATTTCGAGGGCTACTATCCACTCCCCGCCGGCGAATTCCGCGGCGGAGATTACTTTTTGCTGCGCGTCTCGGGCGAAAGCATGATCGAGGCGGGCATCTACGACGGCGATAAGATCATCGTCAAGAAGCAGGAGACCGCCGAAAACGGGGATATCGTCGTCGCCCTCTTCGATCCCGACGGCATCGGGCAGGGCGCAACGGTCAAGCGGTTCTTCCGCCGCGGCGATCAGATCGTGCTCCATCCCGAAAACGAAACGATGCGCGATTTTGTGCTCGGCGCCGAGAGCGACGCGATGATCGTCGGCAAGGTCGTCGGTCTCATCCGCACATTTTAACTTCTTCCGCAAAAACAGCGCTCCCCGTCCGCATGGGCGACGGGGAGCGCTTTTCCATTCAAAGATTTTTTAAGTAATAGATCTCCTCCTGCGTGAGCTTCCTGCATGCGCCGCGGTCGAGCCCCGTGAGCGAGAGCTCGCCGAGCTTCGTGCGCTTTAAGAAGGTCACGGTCTTTCCGATCGCCTCGAACATCCGCCGTATTTCGCGGTTCTTGCCCTCGGTGAGCACCATGCGCAGCTTGGTGTAGTGCTTGTCCGTCTCGATGACGGCCGCCTTGCACTTCTTGGTGACGACCCCCTTTTCGATCTCGACGCCCGCGCGGAGATGATTGAGCTGGGCGGGCGTGAGCGTCCCCTCGATGCGCACATGGTACGTCTTGGGGATCTCGCTCTTGGGCGAGGTCAGGCGGAAGGCGAGGTCGCCGTCGTTGGTCAGAAGGAGCAGGCCCTCGCTCTCGTAGTCCAGCCGCCCCACGGGGAAAACCCGCCCCGCGCCCTTCGGGAGCAGTTCCATCACCGTCTTGCGCGGGCGGTCGGTCTTTTCGTCCTGCACGGTGCAGATGTACCCCTTGGGCTTGTTGAGCAGATAATATTCGTAGTTGACTTTGTGGGAGAGGATCTTGCCGTCGAGCATGACGGTATCCTCGGGGCCCACTTCCGTCCCGGGGGCGGCGACGGCGCCGTTTACGGTCACTCTGCCCGCGCCGACGATCTCGTCGGCCCCTCTTCTCGATGCTATGCCCTGTTCGGCGAGAAATTTATTGATGCGCATATCTACATGATATACAAATTCTCCGAAAAAAGCAAGCGATTCTCGAGATAAATGAGGACTTGTCCCGCAACTTCGCCGCGGACGGCGGGGCAGGGCATCGTCGTGATCCCCTCGATGCGGATCTGCGAAAGCTCCTTTTGGCGCAGCGGATAGGCGAAGCCGTATTTGATCGCGAATCCTTCGTAGGGCATCGTCGCGTCGAGGAGCGGGATCATGCGGTATGTCGCATAGCAGCCGTCGAGCAGTTCGGCCGTGCGTTCATAGGTCTGCGGACAGTTGAGCAGCACGCAGACGAGCTGCATGCCGTCGCGCTCCGCCGCGGTCACGAGGCACCGCCCCGCCGCCGTCGTGAAGCCCGTCTTGACGCCCGTCGCGCCGCCGTACTGCCAGAGCATCTTGTTCTTGTTCTTCCATCCGCGCGGCGCGTAGTATTTGCACGAGACGATCTCGCGGAAGGTCTCGTTCTGCATGGCGTAGGCGGCGACGAGCGCCAGATCCCGCGCCGTCGTGTAGTGGTCGGGATCGGGCAGACCGTGCGGATTGGCGAAATCGCTGTGCTCCGCCCCCATCTTCAGCGCCCGCGCCTTCATTTCGGCGGTGAACGCGGCGACGCTCCCGCTGCGGCGCAGGGCAAGCGCGACGGCGCAGTCGTTCCCCGAGCGCAACATGAGCCCGTAGAGCAGATCCCGCACCGCGTAGGTCTCCCCCGCGCGCAGGTAGACGCTCGAGCCCTCCGTCCCCTCTGCCTCCTGCGGGATGACGATCTCCTCTTCGGGGTCGAGGTCCTCGATCGCAATGATCGCGGTGAGGATCTTGGTCGTGCTCGCCATGGGGAGCCGCGCGTCGGCGTTCTTTTCGGAGAGGAAGCGCCGCGAAGTCACCTCAACGACGCATTCCGCTCTCCCCTCGGTGGCGGCGTGCGCGGCAAGGCGCGGCGGCGCCAGGGCGAGCGAAAGTCCGAAGAGCGCCGCGAGCGCGCATAGGGCGGCTCTACGCATCTTCCCCCTTCTTGACGATGCGGGAAAGCAGCTCGCTCGCCTTTTCGATGAGCCCGTCGACGGGGTCGTCGGTGATCTTGACGACGCGGCACTCCGTGCCGTCGTCGATGAGAAAGCCTGCGGGCTTGATGTTGACGACGGTGCCCGTCGCCCCCGCGAAGGGAAAGCTCTCGTCCTCCTTGATCGCCTTGACTTCGCCGTATTCCCCGCCCCCCGAGAGGTAGCCCATCGTGACCTTCGTGAAGGGGATGATCTGCGCGCCGCTCGCGGTGACGACGGGCTTCCCGATCACCGTGTTCACGTCCACGAGCCCTACGAGTTGCTCGGCTGTTTTTTCCATGATTGCGTCGATTTTCTTTTTCTTATCCAATTTATCAATGCCTCCAAAAGTTTTTTTCCGATCGCTATCGCCAGGATGAGCCCGTTGAACACGGTCGTCGTCATGAGCGAGACCTTGAGACAGGGCGTTTGCGCGAGGAGCGTGCCGTTTTCGAGTTCCAAAAAGGGATGGCGGGTCCGCAAGACCGCAAACGCCGCGCCGCCCGCCGCTTGCAGGGCCGCCGCAAGGAGCAGTCCCGAGATCTTCTCGGCGCCGCCCGTCTCCACGACCTGTCGGAAGCGGTAGAGCTGGAAGCCGTAGGTGATCTCAAAGTATTTGCGCGTGTCGCGCATGCCCGCATAGGGAAGCAGAATGGCGAACTTTTCGGTGAGGTGGATGGCGATCCCCTCCCGCCGCAGTTCCGCATAGCCGCCGACGATGCGCAAACCGAAGGGACTGAGGGCGAAACTTGCCTTGTTTTCGCGCACATCGACGTAGAGATGGAAATCCACAAAGACGGGAAAGAACAAAAGCAGCGCGCCGAGGAACGTCGAAACGACAAAAAACTCGCCCATGACCTTATCATGAGCGAGTTGGATGAAATTATGCGCGGGAACTCAAGAGATCTTGACGATATCGTCCTGATCGAGATTGCGCAGGAAATCGGGAAGGTTGTAGCCGTTTTCGTCCACGACCTCGTCCTGCTTGCGGGCGCGGCCGCCCTTCTCTTCGCCCTCCGCTTCCGCGGCGGGCGCGCCGTCCTCGCCGCTTGCGTCGGCGGGCGCAGCTTCCGAGGCGGGACCGTATTCGCTGCGCGCATAGAGATAGTTGTCGTTGTTGCGCGCGAAATCGCCCGTGAGGAAATCCTCGTAGTCGGGCAGTTCCTCGATACTGCCGAGATTGAAGTGTTTGAGGAAATTATCCGTCGTCGCATAGAGGACGGGATGGCCGATCGTGTTCTTCTTGCCGCACGCGTAGATGAGCTCCTTCTGGAGCAGCACGGTCACGCCGTAGTCGCTGTTGCAACCGCGCATGAGTTCGATCTCCGTGCGGGTGATCGGCTGCTTGTAGGCGACGATCGCGAGGCATTCGAGCGCCACGCGCGTGAGCTCCTTCTCGCGGATGGTATTGAGCACGGAGGCGACCTGTTCCTTATAGGCGGGATTGGTCGCAAGCTGCACTTTCTTGTTGAATTCGAGCAAGCGGATGCCGCCGTCCTCGCCGTAGCGTTCTTTCAGCTCGTCGACCGATCTCTGGACGGTGCTCGGCATGACTTCGAGCTTCTCGGCGATATCCGAGATCGCGACGCTGTTGCCTGCCGCAAACAAAATCGCTTCGATGATTTGCGTAAGATTTTCCACGGGATCCTCCTTTTCAGTATGTATCGATCTCGAACTTTGCGTTCGGGTCCCACTCCGGGTTGAAACTGATCACGATCTCTCCGAACATCCCATCCTGCCGCACGCGCAGAAATTGGTGTTTGAGGAGTTCCAGAAGCGCCTGGAAGGTCGTCACGACCTCATTGCGCGAGGAATCGTGCGTAAAGAGCTTGGTGAAATTGTATTCGCGGGACGGATCCTCGAAGAGTTCGCGGATGAACACGATCTTCTGCGCCACCGTGAATTCATCGCGCGGGATCTCGCGGGATTCGTCCTCCCGCTGCTTCACCTCGAGATTGAGCATGATCTGCGCCATGGCCTTGCCGAGCGCTTCCTGCGTGATGCCGTCGAGCGAGAACACGACCTGCCGCGTGCCGACATCCTTATCCGGGCGCTTGTAATAGAGCCCCGTCGTCTCGCGGTTCTTGAGCTTCTCCTCCTGCCCCTTGATCTTCAGGTACTCTTCATAGAGCGCGTTCTTGAGGTCGATCGGATCGTCCTCGTTGTCCATGTAGTCGTCGTACCCGCCGTCGTCGTTCGCCTCGTAAGTCGGGGTGTTCGGCACGAGCATCAGGATCTTGCGCTTGATGATATCGGCGGCGAGATTCAGATAGTCCGTCACCTTGCCCATGTCGTAGTCCGTGAGATTCTGCACATAGGCGACGAACTGCTCGGTCACCTTGGAGACGTAGACGTCGCGGATCGGGATCATGTCGCGGTTCATGAGGTAGAGCAAAAAGTCGAGCGGGCCCGAGAAGTTGTCGAGCGTCGTCGTGTAGTCGACCTTGGAATCGAATTTGCGGCGGAGAACGGCAAAGAACTCCTCATCCTTGAGGTTCTCGAGCCCTTCGGGGGGCAGCTCTTCCGCCGTTTGGGAGACTGCGATCGCCGCTTCCGCATCCAACGCAGGGGCATCCTCGGATAGAGTTTCGAATTGTTCATCTGTTACCACGGTATTAACCCCCATAATGCTTGGATCGGGAAGCCGACATAGTTGACCGCAAAGGTGCTCAGCCATCCCAAAAGATTGAAATAGTTCATGATCGGAACATTGAGCCGCACAAAGATCGAGCAAAGAAAACTTTCGGCGACGAGCCCCAAGAGGATCCATTGCCCGTTGTCCCGCAGGAAGCGGTACACTTTCCCCCGCCTGCGGTTCAACGCGTCGACGATGCGGAAGCCGTCGAGCGGGTAGAGCGGAAGCAGGTTGAATACCGCAAAGCACAGGCTGTAAATGAAGATGTATCTCGTAAAGTCGCACAGGAACAGGCGGATCGTCGCAAGAGATACGGGCAAATAATGGAGGCAGACGAGGTAGATCGGGTAGATGAGCAGCGCCGTGAGCAGATTCGCGATGACGCCCGCGCTCGCCGTGAGCCCCAGCCCGAGGCGGTATTTCCTGAAATTGTTCGGGTTGATGGGAACGGGCTTCGCCCAGCCGAATCCGACGAGCGTGAACGAGATGAGCCCGATAAGATCGAAGTGCCGGAAGGGATTGAGCGTGAGGCGATGGTTCCACTTGGGCGTGGGATCGCCGCAGCGGTATGCCACATACGCATGCGCAAATTCATGCAGCGTCAGCACAAACACGACGGCAAGCAAACTTGCAAAGAGCGCAATGAACTCCTGTAACAATTCGTTCAATCCCATGATGTAACTTACATTATAGCGTATATTTCCGAAAAAGGCAAGAAAAAAGCGGAGATTTTGCAAAATTTCCGCTTGAAATATCAAGATGTTGTGCTTTCATTTCGCGAGCCGCGCGGGAAGAATGTCATTCCTTGTCAGATCCTCGTAGGTCTGCGGGCGGATGATATACTCCGCTTCCCCCTCCCGCACGAGCACTGCGGGCGGGATGAGATTGCGGTTGTAGTTGGAGGCCATCGAGTAGTTGTAGGCGCCCGTCGTGAGAACGGCGAGGATGTCCCCCGTCTCCGCGTGCGCGAGCGGCATATCCGCGCCGATGAGGTCCCCGCTCTCACAGCACTTTCCCGCGATCGAGACGCGCTCGGCGGCAGGTTCGTTCGCCTTGTTCGCGAGGATCGCCGTGTAGCGCGAACCGTAGAGGCAGTAGCGGGGATTCTCGAACATCCCCCCGTCGACCGCGACATACTTGCGCAGCCCCGGGATCTCGCGGATCGCCCCCACCGTGTAGAGCGTGACGCCCGCCTCCGCGACGATCGACCGCCCCGGCTCGATGAGCAGATACGGCTGTTTGAGCCCGTACTTCGCGCAGCCCGCCTTCACTGCGCCGATGAGCGCCGAGAGATACTCCGCATAGCCCGCGGGAGGGATCATGCGGTCCTCCTCCGCATACCACACGCCGAAGCCGCCCCCCATGTTGAGCTCTTCGCAGACGAACCCGCACGACGCTTTGAGGTCCGCGATGAAAGCGAGGCACTTCTCCGCGGCGAGCACGAAGGAATCCTTCTCGAAGATCTGCGAGCCGATGTGACAGTGGAAGCCGCGCAGTTCGAGGTGCGGGAGCGAGAGCACATGCGAAGAGATGCGTGCCGCGTCGCCGTTTGCAACGGAGAAGCCGAACTTGGAATCGGGCGTCGCCGTCTGCACGAAGTGATGGGTGTGCGCCTCGACGCCGGGATTGATGCGGATGAGCACCCGCTGCACCTTCCCCCGCGCCGCGCAGAGCGCTTCGAGGCGGTCGGCTTCGAGCGCGGAATCGACGACGACGCACGCAACGCCCGCGTCGAGCGCCTCCTCGAGTTCGGCCTGCAACTTGTTGTTGCCGTGCATATAGATCTTCTCCGCGGGAAATCCCGCCTTTCGGGCGGTGTAGAGCTCCCCGCCCGAAACGACGTCGACGCCCAGCCCCTCCTGCCGCGCGATGCCGTACATCGCCATGCAGGAGAACGCCTTGGAGGCATAGAGCACGCAGCCGTTCCCGCCGTATTCCCGTGCGATTGTCTCGCGGTACACGCGCATCATCGCGCGGATATAGGCTTCGTCAAAGACATAGAGCGGCGTGGAGAAGCGCGCGGCAAGCTCCACGCAGTCGGCGCCCCCGATCTCGAGGTGCCCCTTTTCGTTGATCTTCAGTGTTTCTCTCGTATGGATGTTCATGATACGGAATTATAGCACAAATTGGGCGCGCGGTCAAGAAAATGACGCGCAAAACTGCGCGTCATCGGGAAAGAAAGCGTGTATTATGTCACGCATAGTACTTTGCAAATTCGTTATTGCCACGCCTGCGCCGTGCGGCGGAAGGCGTCCCACCAGCGCATGCGGCGCACCTCCTCTGCGGCGCCGAGCGCGGCGGAGGCGATCTCCACATTGCCCTCGTAGAGCGTCGCCCTGCCCGCCGTCTGCCCTGCGGCGACGGGCGCTTTGAGTTCGTCGAGGGAGATCTCGATGCGATATTCCCCCTTTTCGCCGCGTCTGCGCACATAGCGAAGGTCCTCCTTCGCGCAAACGCCGACCTCCGTCTCGGTTCCGCCCGCAACGCGCGCTTTTTCCTCGATCGCCTCGCCCGCATGCAGCAGCGTGCAGCTCTCGTAGTTTGCAAAAGCGTAGTCGAACAGCTCCGAGACGGCCGCAAAGCGGGATTTGGAGCTCTCGCCGCCGATGACGACCGCGATCACCCGCATATCGGCGCGCTTTGCCGTCGCCGCGAGACAGAAGCCCGCTTCGTTCGTGAAGCCCGTCTTGCCGCCGTCGCACCCCTCATAGAAGCGCACGAGCTTGTTGGTGTTCGTGATGCTCGTCGTCCGCCCGTCGGGGTGGGAGAAATCCTCCAGCCAGACCTGTGAGAAGCGGAAGTAATCCTCATGCGTAAGAAGCGCCTGCAGCATGCGCGCGACGTCCCGCGCACAGGAATACTGCGGATCGCGCGGGAGCCCCGTGCAGTTGGCAAAGAGCGTGTTTTCCGCGCCGAGTTCCTTTGCCCGCGCGTTCATCCGCTCGATGAACCCCGCCTCGCTGCCCGCAATGCGTTCCGCAAGGGCGACGCAGGAATCGTTCGCCGAGCAGACGGCGACCGACTTCATGAGTTCGCGGACGGGATAGGCGAGCCGCGCGCCCAAAAAGACCTGCGATCCCCCCATTCCCGCGGCATTTTCGCTGACCGTGATCTCCTCGTCGTAGGAGAGTTCCCCGCGTTCCACCGCCTCGAAGGAGAGCAGAAGTGTCATAATCTTGCACATGCTCGCGATGGGAAGCCGCTTGGTCTCCTCCTTTTTGCACATCTCGAAGCGCCCCTCCGCGTCGCAGAGATACGCCGCCTTGCAGTGCTCGGCGAGCGGTTCGGCGTGCGCGGAGATCTGCGCGGGCGCCGCGAGCGCAACGGCAGCCATCGAAGCGACCGCCGTAACGAAACAAAGTAATTTCTTCATACCCGCAGTTTGCGCGGTTTGATGAAAAGTATTTATAAAAGCACTCCGATCGGATGAAAAACCGCCAGAAGCAGCAGCATCTCCGCGAGGCAGACGAGCGCGACAAGCCCCGCCAACACGCCGAAATCGCACAAAAGCTCGCAAAAATCGCGCTTGCAGAAGCAAAAATGCGGCGCGCGGGCGCAGGAGAGCGCCATGCCGAGCACGAGCACGGCGTCGATGAGCAGGTGGACGGGCAGGTAGAGCACGAACACGACGAGCAGCCCCGAGACGCGGTAGACCGAGCACAGGATGCAGATGCTGCCGCCGAAGGTATACGCGCGGTACAGGAGGATCGCCGAGGGAAGGATGAGCGCGGCGATGTGGATCCCCGAAACCGCCGTGAGCGCCGCGAGCAACACGCAGCCCGCCGTCCGCTCGAGGAAGATCGCGAACACGTTCCGCTCCGAATAGCAGACCTTCCGCAGGTAGCGGTCGCAGTTCTCGAGGTGGAAATCATAGGCCGCGGGCGTCTTGATGAACGAAAGCCCGAGGACGATCCCGACGGCAAACAGCGCGCCGAGCACGATGAGCGTGCGCTTGCGTTCGAGCGCCCGCCCCAAAAAATCCCGCAAAAAAGAAAAGCTCATATCGTATTCTATGAGCTTCCCTGCGTCTGTCATTCACACAGCATCTTTTCAATTCCGATGCCGTAGCCCCGCGTGGGATCGTTCAGAAAGACGTGCGTCACCGCGCCGATGAGTTTCCCGTTCTGGAGGATGGGACTTCCGCTCATCCCCTGCACGATGCCTCCCGTCTCGTCGATGAGGCGGGAATCGGTCACCTTGATGACGAAATTCTTGTTTTCACGGTTGCCTTCGTCCACTTTGACGATGCTGATTTCGTATTTCTGCGGGAAGGTGCCGTCGACCGTGGAATAGATGACCGCCTTCCCGATCTCCGCCGCGGCGAGCGGCGCCGCCTCGACGAGCTCGCACCGCGAGAAGTCGTATTTCTTCTCAAAAGTGCCGTAGAGCCCCGTCTCGCACACCTTTTCGGCCTTGCCGAGCGGCGTATCGTTGACGAACAGCCCGCGCAGCTCCCCCGCCTTTCCGCGCGCGCCGCGGTTGACGCCGATGACCGAGCAGAGGTAGACCCGCGGCTCGGCGATCGTGAGCGGATTTTTATTTTCGTCGCACACCGCGTGCCCGAGGGCGCCGAAGCGGTAGGTCTCGCGGTCGATGTACGTCACCGTGCCGATCCCCGCGAGGGTATCGCGGATGAGCACGCCGATCTTATATTTGTTGCTCTTTTTGTCGCGGACGGGGATGAGCTCGGTCTCCGCCGTCTCGCCGCCGCGGCGCACCGTGACGACGATCTTCTTCCCCCCGCACCGCTCGAGCGCGGCGTTGAGATCGGAGATTGTCGAGATCTTGATGCCGTCGACGGCGAGGATGGTATCGCCGACGCGGATGCCCGCCTCCTCCGCGGGCCTGTGGATCCCGTCCTCCGCGGCGACCTCGGAGAGCCCGATCACCTCCGCGCCGCCCGCAGACAGCATGAATCCCGCCGTCATGCCGCCGATGTAGTATTCCTTGGGCGCGACGTCGGCATATGCCGACGTCGCGCCCACCCCCGCCGGAAGCGGCAACAGCGCCAACGCGACCGCCGCGGCGATATAAAATTTCAGCTTACGCATTCACTCCTCCGTTTGCAGAAGTTAATTTGCGTAAGCCGAAGCGTTCTTATGCGGACTTTGCCCGCCCTTTATCTGTGGGAGTTTTTGTAAGCGGCCGCCTCTTCTATGAGGGCGCGGGCGTGCGCCGCGACGTGTTCGCTCTCGCCGCCGATGAGCCGCGCGATCTCCGCGACGCGCTCCTCCCCCTCCACTTCGCGGATGGTCGTGAAGGTCTTTCCCGCGCGCTCCTGCTTTTCGATGAGCAGTTCGCGGTCGGCAAACGCCGCGATCTGGGCGAGATGGGTCACGGCAATGATCTGCACGCCGCGCGCGATCTTTTCGAACTTCTCGGCGATGGCGCGCGCCGTCCTTCCGCCGATCCCCGCGTCGATCTCGTCGAAGAGATAGGTCCCGATGCCGCCGAGGGAGGACTGCGCCTTGACGGCGAGCATGAACCTGCTCATTTCGCCGCCGCTGATGATCTTTCCGAGCTCCTTCAAGGGCTCTCCCGCGTTTGCCGAGAAGAGGAACCGCACGCCGCCCAGCCCCTCGGAGGTCGCCTTCGCGACGTCCTCGCGCGCGTATTCATCGAATTGGATCTCGAAGCGCGCCGAGGGAATGTTCAACGACTTGAGCTCTTCGACGACGCGGGCGGTGAACCCCTCCGCCGCAGCTTTGCGCGCCGCCGTGAGCGCTTCACACGCCGCAAACAGCGCGGTCTCGGCCGTTTCGAGTTCGGCGGTGAGCGCTTCGTAGCGCGCGCCGCTATCGGTGAGTAGGGCGAGCTCCTCTTTCGCCTGCCGCAAGAAGGCGCACACCGCGGCATAGTCGCCGCCGTACTTCTTGCGGATCCCCTTGAGTTCGTCGAGCCGCGCTTCGACGGCCTCCGCGTCCGCGCCGACGTCGTCCGCCGAGGAAAGTTCGGAATCGATCTCTTCGGCGATGTCCGCGAGCTCCGCGCCGAGGTTTTCGAGACGGTCGGAGAGCGCTTCATAGCGCGCGTCGAACTTCGCGATGGAGAGCAGCTGCCGCTGTGCGCCGCGCAGGGCGTCCTCCCCGCTGCCGTCGGCGGTGAGATAGTCGGAGGCGCCGCGGAGCGCTTCGAGGATGCGCTCGAGGTTGCGATAGCGGTCCCGCTTGGCGCAGAGCGCCTCCTCCTCCCCCTCTTTGGGGTCGACGCGCTCGATCTCGGCGATCTGGTAGGAAAGGATATCCGCCCTGCGGGCGCGGGAAGCCGCGTCGCCGCCGAGGAGGGAAAGTTCCGAGAGGATCTGTTTGCGCCTTGCAAGCAACGCACCGACCGCGGCTTTCTTCTCCGCGACGGGCGCCCCGCCCATGCCGTCGAGCAGTTTGAGCTGGTTGCTCTCGCGAAGCAGGAAGAAATGTTCGCTCTGGCCGTGGAGATCGACGAGCAGCGAGGTGAGCTTGCGCAGCATCGCCGCCGTGACGGGAACGCCGTTGACTTTGAGGGTGCTCCGCCCGTCGGCGGTGAGCTTGCGCGCGATGAGGATGGTCTCCTCGGGCTCGACGTCGAGCTCCCCGAGGACGGCAAAGACCTCGGGATCCGCGGCGGAAAACTCGGCGATCACGCTTGCCGCGCTCTCGCCCGAGCGCACCATGCTCTTTTCCGCCTTGGCACCGAGCACGAAATCGATGGCGTCGAGAATGACCGATTTGCCCGCGCCCGTCTCGCCCGTGAGGACATTGAGCCCCGCGGAAAATTCGAGCTCGGCGCGTTCGACCAGCGCGACGTTTTGTAGAATGAGTTTCCGAAGCATAGTTCAGTTTGCCTGTAAAACCGACTGAAGTTTCTCGCAGACGATGTGCGCGTCGGCGGGCGTTTCGCAGATGATGAGCACGGTGTCGTCCCCCGAGACCGTGCCGACGACCTCGAGGTAGTCGAGGCGGTCGATGACCATGCCCGCATTGGAGCCGTTTCCGTTGAGCGTCTTGATGACGATCAGATTCCCCACGGGGCGGATCTCCTCGACGCAGGCCTGGAAGAGCGAACGCATCTTCTCCGAGAGCCCGCCCTTCTTTTCGGGGACGGCGGCATAGCGAAACCGCTTTTTCATCCCTTTTACCTTAAATAGATGCAGATCCTTGATGTCGCGCGAGACGGTCGCCTGCGTGACCGAGAAATTGTTCGCGGCGAGCTCCGCACAGAGTTCCTCCTGCGTTTCGATCTCCTTTTGCTGGATGAGCATAAGGATCTTTTCGTGCCGTGCATTCCGAAGCATAATTTTCCTCCCAATCGGTTTCTCAGCGCAGTTTTTGCATGAGCCGCGGGAAAAAGTTGCGCTTATCCCGCGTCAGGAATACGGCGGTCTGCTCCGCCTTGCGTACCGTGAGCTCGTCGCCCACTTTTATGTTCGTGAAAAAAACGCCGTCGCCGTAGACCATGAGCTCGTCGCTGGCGGCAAGCGTGAAGGTGAGCGCGCTCCGATCGCTGTAGACGACGGGGCGGCTCTTGAGGGAAAAGGCGCACACGGGCGTGAGCTGGAACGCCGCGCAGTCGGGCATCAGAATGCTCCCGCCCGCCGAAAGCGAATAGGCGGTCGAACCCGTCGGCGTGGCGACGATCAACCCGTCGGCAACATAGTCCCCCGCGGGGCAGCCGTCGATCGCAACCGAGATCTTCTCGACGCGGTTGGAGCGGTCGGGCGCGATCCTGCGCAGAAGCGCGAGCTCGTTGAGGCAGAGATGCTCTTTGCCGCCGATCCGCACGGAGAGCATCGTCCGCGTGAGGGTCGGGCAAGATCCGTCGAGCAGCAGGGAGACGACCTCCTCCTCTCCCCGCTCGAATTCGGTGAGAAAGCCGAGCCGCCCGTAGTTGACGCCGACGATCGGGACGCGCGCCGCCTTTGCGACGCGGAGCAGCGTTCCGTCGCCGCCGAGCACGGCGATGCGGTCGAACCCCGTGAGCGCTTCCGGATCTTTCACGCAGACTGCGGACGCGCCGCGCGCCGAAAGTTCCGCGCAGAGGCGCTCCGCTTCGCCCGACGGGACCCGATCATTGGAATATATCGCGATCTTCATGCGTTCATTATACACCTATAAATGTATAAATGCAAGTATTTTTTTATATTTTCTGTTTATCGGCGAAGTTTTCCGGGCGCCGCCGCAAATTCCCCCTCCGCCATCGGTACTCCGCCCTTGCGCAATAGAACGATGTATTCCACGTTCTTCTTGGGAAGGATGGGCGCGGGAAGGATCCCGCAGGGCGCGAGCCCTTGCGTATTGCAGTCCACATAGAAGGCGCGGAGCAGATTTTCGTGGCGGGCAGGCGGCAGAATGCCCCGCTTCGAGAGCCCCTCTCCCCCGCACTCGAACTGCGGCTTGAAGAGCACGAACGCCCTCCCGCCGCTATGCAGGACGGCGGCGATCGCGGGCAGCACAAGGCGCAAAGAGATAAAACTGAGATCCGCGGTCACGACGTCGACGGCGAGGGGGAAACTCTCCTCCGTGAGATAGCGCGCGTTCGTGCGGTCCATGACGGCGACGCGTGGATCCGCGCGCAGTTTGGCTTCGAGCTGGCTCTCGCCCACGTCGACGCAAAAGACCCGCTTCGCGCCCCGCCGCAGGAGCACGTCGGTGAATCCGCCCGTGCTGGCGCCGAGATCGGCGCAGACCGCCCCCTCGACGCGCTCTCCGAAGCCGTCGAGCCCCGCAAGCAGCTTTTTCGCTCCTTCCGAGGCGAAAAATTCATCCGAAATCGTAAAATTCTCCCCTTCCGCGACCTCGTCGCTCGGGGAGAGCGGTGTTCCGTCCCGCAGAACGCGCCCCGCTTTCAGGGCATTCTGCGCACGGCTTCTCGAACCGAATTTCTGTGCAAAAAATTTATCCGCGCGCATAGAGCTCCTTGAGCGCGGCGAAGATCTCCTCCTCGCCGAGCCCGTATTCCGCGGCGAGCGTCTCGGCTTTGCCGTGCGGGATGAAACAGTCGCGGTAGCCGAAGGAGAGCACCCGCTTTCCGCGTTGGGCGCGGGCGACCGCGTCGCCCAGCCCCCCGATCAGCACGTTGTCCTCGAGCGTGACGAGCGTATTCACCCGCAGATGCTCGAGACAGGCGGTATCGAGCGGCTTGATGTAGCGCGCGCTGACAAGCGTGAAGGAGCGCCCCTCCGCCGCAGCCCGCGCGCGCAGACGCTCGCCGAGCGAAACGCACCGCTCGCCCGCCGCGAGCACGGCAAAGGGCGCGTCCCCGCGGGAAAGGACCTCGAAGGTGCCCACCGTCACGTCGCCGCAGGTCCCCTCGCTGCCGTAGGCGGGATAGCGGATGGCGAGCGGCTTGGGATACGTCGCGCTCATGCGGAGCATGGCGCGCAGTTCGGCGATGTTCCGCGGCACCGCGATCGTGAGGTTGGGGATGAGCGAGAGAAAGCTGAGATCAAAGACGCCCTGATGGGTCTCGCCGTCCTCCCCCGTGACGCCCGCATGGTCGATGCAGAGCGTGACGGGCAGATCCTGCCCGCAGATGTCGTGGACGATCTCGTCGAATGAGCGTTGCAGGAAGGTCGAGTAGATCGCATAATAGGGCTTCATGCCCGCCGCGGCGAGCGAGGCCGCGAGCACGGAGGCGTGTTCCTCGCAGATGCCGACGTCGAAGGCGCGCTCGGGGAATTTTTCGAAGAATCCGCGCAGCCCGAGATGATCGGTCATCGCGGCGGTCACGGCGACGACGGGATATTGCGCCGCGAGCGTTTCGAGCTCCTCGCCGAGCGCCTCCCCGTAGGCGCGCACCCGCGGCGCCGTGGCGTGGTAGCCGTGCGTCTCGAGGGGCGCGTTTTCGCTGAAAGAAAATCCCTGCCCCTTGCGCGTGACGACGTGCAAAAGCACGCACTGCGACTTCAAGGCCTCCTTCGCCGCTCCGAGCGCGGGAAGGAGCTCTCCGAAGTCGTTCCCGTTGCAGACGCCGATGTATTTCAGCCCGAAGCGGGAGAAGAGCGCGGCGTCGGCGACGCCCGCTTTGAGCGCCTCGAGCTCCTCGTGCATCCCCCCCACCGTGGGAGAAATGGACATGCCGTTGTCGTTGAGCACGATCAGGATCCGTGTATTCAGGATGCGGAGGCTGCACAGTGCCTCGTAGATGAGCCCGTTGTTGAAGGAGCCGTCCCCGACGAGCGCGACGACTTCGTAGTCCCCGCCCGAAAGGTCGCGCGCCTTGGCGATTCCGAGCGCCGCGGAGATCGCAGTCCCCGCATGCCCCGTGTCGTAGCAGTCGTAGGCGCTCTCTTCGCGCTTGGGAAAGCCGGAGATCCCCCCCTCGCAGCGCAGGGTGGAGAAGCGGCCGGTGCGGTCGGAGAGCAGCTTGTGCGTGTAGCACTGGTGCCCGACGTCGAACACGATCTTATCCCTGGGGAAATCAAAGACGCGGTGAAGCGCCACGGTGAGCTCTACGGTCCCGAGGTTGGAGGAGAGATGCCCGCCCCGCCGTGCGACGGTGGAGAGGATCTCGCGGCGGATCTCCGCAGAGATCGCATTCAACTTGGAAACGGAAGCCGCAACGAGCTCCCCGCGCGTGTAGTGTTTCATAACTCAATGATCCCGCGTCGCGACGAGATCGACGATCCCGCGCAAAAATTCCGCGCCCGTGAGCGAGGCGAGCTGTTCGCGGCAGCGCGCGGCGAGCAGCGCCGCGCGGCGCTGTGCCTCGGCGAGCCCGAAGAGCCGCACCGCCGTCGGTTTGCATGCGGCGCTGTCCTTTCCGACCGTCTTTCCGAGCGCCGCGCCCCCCGTCACGTCGAGAATGTCGTCCGTGAGCTGGAAGAGCCGCCCGAGCAGCACGCCGAAGGTGCGGTATGCCCCGTCGTCCGCGCCCGCGAGACGGGCCGCCATCACGAGGGGCGCCGCGATCATCTGCGCGGTCTTGTTGTCGTAGATGAATGCGAGCGCCTCCTCCCCCGCCTCCTCTCGGGTGTAGAGAAGGTCGGCGGATTGCCCCGCGACCATGCCGCTCGCCCCCGCCGCATGGGCGAGTTCCTGCGCCGCCCAAAGGTGCCGCTCCCCCCTCTCCGCCGCCGAGAGAATGAGCTCGAAGGCAAAGGAGAGCAGCGCGTCGCCCGCGAGCAGGGCGTTCGCCTCGCCGAATACGATGTGGTTGGAGGGCTTGCCGCGGCGGAGCGCGTCGTTGTCGAGGGCGGGAAGATCGTCGTGGATGAGCGAATAGGTATGGATGCACTCGATCGCCGCCGCGAGGTCGGTCTCCTCCCCGTAGGCGAGCCCGAAGGCGTCGAGCACGGCAAAAAAGAGTACCGGGCGGATGCGCTTGCCCCCCGCGAGGAGGGAATAGCGCATGCTCTCGGCGAGGATCGGCGGCTCTTTGGGCAGGCGCACGAGCACCTTTCCGATGGCGTCCTCCGCGGCGGTGCGGTAAATTTCGTAGCGCGCTTCGAAGGTCATAGCTGTCTCTCCGCCGCGTCGACGCAATTTTTGAGGAGCATGGCGACCGTCATCGGCCCCACGCCGCCCGGAACGGGCGTGATCCATGAGGTATGCGGCGCGACCTGCGCGAAATCGACGTCGCCGCAGAGCTTTCCCCCGACGCGGTTGATGCCGACGTCCACGACGACCGCCCCCTCCTTCACCATGTCCGCGGTGACGAAATTCGGCGTTCCGACCGCCGAGACGAGCAGGTCGGCCTCCCTGCAAAGGGCCGCAAGGCCGCGCGTCTTGGAATGGCAGACCGTCACCGTCGCGTCCGCGTTGAGGAGCAGGAGCGCCATGGGGCGCCCGACGATGTTGCTTCTGCCGATGACGACGGCATGCTTGCCCGCGACCGGGATGCAGTTGCGCCGCAGGAGCTCCATCACGCCCTGCGGGGTGCAGGCGACCGTCGCGGGCCGCCCCGCGGCAAGCCGCCCGAAATTTTCCGCCGAGAAGCCGTCGACGTCCTTTTCCGCGGGGATACATTGCAGGATCCGCGCTTCGTCGAGCCCCGCGGGGAGCGGCAGCTGGACGAGGATCCCGCACACTTCGGGATCGGCGGCGAGCGCCTTGACGACGTCCTCCGCCATGCGCTGCGGCGTTCCTGCGGGCAAAAGACGAAAAAGCGGCGCGATCCCCACCTCTTCGCACGCCCGCACTTTGTTGCGGATGTAGATCTCCGAAGCGGGATCGTCGCCGATGCGCACGACCGCCAGCCCGACCCTCTTTCCCCGCGCGGCGAGGCTTGCAACGCGCGCCTTGAGTTCGGCGCGGACTTCCGCCGCGCACAGTTTTCCGTCGAGCAGTTTCATTGGTTGATGATCCCTCCGAGCACGCCGTTGACGAAATCCGCGGAATTCTCGGTGGAATATTTGCCCGCGAGCCGCGCGGCTTCGCTCGCCGCGACAGCGGGCGGAACGCCGAAATGGTCGATCTCCGCCACGGCGATCAACAGGGCGGTGCGGTCGGCGGGATAGATCCTGTAATCGGCATAGCGGATCACATGCGCGGAGATCTGCGCCATGAGCTCCTCCTGCTTTTCGAGGACGGTCGCGGCGAGTTTTTCCGCGTAGGCGGCGTCCTCTTCCCCGAGTTTTGCCGCGCGGTAGAGCGCGCTGCGGGCACCCCTCGTGCAGTCGCCCCCCAAAAGGTGCGCAAAGACGATCTTATATGCCGCTTCTCTCGCTTCGCTTCTCATAAGTGCTCCTTATGCAAGCGTCTCCCCTTTCCGCGGGCGCGGAAAAGGGAGCCGCCGTACTTCGATTCTCAATTTTCTTCGCCTGCGGGCCGCTCGGGCGCCTCGGGCGTTTCCGCCTCCGCCGCGGCAGACTCCGGGAAAATGACGCTCTGCACGTGCACGTCGATCTTGGCGATCTTGTATTTCGTCATGGATTCGACCATCTGCTTGATCGTCTGCTGGATGCGGTAGGCGAGCTCGGGAACGCTGTATCCGTACTGCGCGATGACGGAGATATCGACGAACACGCCTTCCTTTTCGAAGCTGATCTTGATGCCCTTGCTCTTGGAAGGAATGAGCCGGATGCCCTCCGTCTCCTGCAAACTCAGCGCGACGATACCGCTCACGATATCCGAATTGTAGGTGATCTTTCCCTTCTGTCCGTTGGGATTATACTTGATACTTGCCATCTCTGACTCCTTTGTAGACACTATTATAACACATCTTTTTGGATTTTACCAGCAATTTTCCTTAACTTTCCGCATAAACAGGCATAATTATGATATTTCCGTTGCGGATATTGTGCTCGACCTCGAGCGCATAGAACACTTTGGTCACGGTTTCGGCGGTGAGCTCATCGGAATTGAGGAAGATGTTGATGTTGTCGCGTTCGCCGAAAACGACCGCCGCGTCCGTGAATCCGAGCGCCTTGATGATGGATTCCATCACGAGCTCATCCTCCATGATCTCGACGAGTTCCTGCTTGCGGGCGACGGCTTCGGCGTACTCCGCGGAGTCGGTCGCCGTGGCGTAGGCGGAGATCACGCTGTCGAGCTGCACGAATTCCTCGCTGCGCTTGGAACTGCGCTCGTCGCGGAAGGAGGTGAAGTAGTTTGCCTGCACGCTCGCGTTGCTGTTCAGGCTTTGCGTCGTGCGCGTCCCTGCGAGGACGAAGTTGAAGATTGCCGTCACCGCGAGCAGCAGGACGAGCGTGGACATCAGCGCGATTTTCTTTGTGTTTGACATGGTTCTATCTCCTTACAATAAATTTTCGGATTCAGGCGGCATAGATGCGGATCTCCCGCTCCTCGATGCCGAGCGCCCCCGCCGCGATCTCCGCGAGACGGATGCGCACGAGAAATGTATCTTCGCCCTCGAAGATGACCACGGCGCCGACGGCGCGCCCCTCCTCTTCCGTGATCATGACCGAAGCGCTCTTCACGCCCTCGAGCTTTTCGAGGAGCGCCGAGAGCCGCTCTTCCCGCGCGGTCTCCTCATAGGAAGTCGCTTTTCGCGGCGCAAACACGCGGAAGGCGAGCAGGAGCAGCGCGAGCCCGAGCAGGAGCACGAGGACGATCTTCACGGTGCGCTGCCCGAAGAATTCTTTGCATTTCTGCATGGAAAACGTCATACGACCTCCACGGCGCAGCCCCAGCGGGCGCTCACGGCCTCCTCGATGCTTGTCAAAATATATATATGCTCGTCCTCCGCGATTATTCCGCCCAAGGCGAGTTCGATGCGGATTTTTTTGCGGACAAAGAGCGGATCCCGCGCCCGTTCGACGTCGACTTTTGCGGAGACATCGTAATTTTCCGCCAAAAATTCGCCGATTGCAGCTTCGTCGTGCGCCTCGAGCGCCGCGGCGCTCCGCTCGAAATAGGCGCCGTCGACCGCGATGTGCGCGCTGTTCCCGAGCGCGAGCGGCTTCCCCTGCACGAGCCCCGCGAGCGGGGCGATCATCACGACGAGCACGAACAGCCGCAGCGCCCCCGCGATGAACTTGCCCATCTTCCCCGAGGGCAAAATGACCGTGATCACCGCCGAGATCAGCACCGCCCCCGCGACGCTCAGGATGTATGCCTTCACAGCAGCGCCCCCGTGCTGCAAATGAGCAGCAGGATCGTGAGGAAATACAAAAAGGCGATGCAGAGGAGTGCGGCGAGGAAGTACCCGCTGTCCGCCGCGAGACGGGATAAAAACGCGGAGATCTTGCCGCCGACGGGCTCGGTCACCGCCGCGGCGAGGCGCAAAAACAGGCGGAAAGCGACAAAGAGCAGCAGAGGTTTCAGGACCGTTCCCGCGAGCAGGAAGATCGCAAAGCATCCGACGGCGTTTTTGATCATGAGGCTCCCCGCGACGACGAGCTCCACCCCGCCCGAGAGGAAGCCGCCCACGATCGGCACGCTGCCCGCGATGACGTATTTGACCGCGCGGAGGGAGAGACCGTCGTACTGCGCCGAAGCGATCCCCTGCACCGTGAGAAAGAGCCCGAAGAGCCCGAGCGTCAGCCCGACGAGCCACTTCGAAATGCTCTTGAAAAACTCGCCGAGCCGCTCGGTGCGCACGCTCTCGGAGAGATTTCCGACGAACGCGAGCACGATGACGACGACGGCAACGGGCAAAACGACGTCCATGAAGAGCTGCAGGATCGCCCCGCTCATGAACGCCACGGCGGGGCGGAAGATCCCCACCGAGACGGTCCCCCCGCTCGCCGCCATCAGCGTCATGAGGATCGGAAACACGATCTCCATCTGCTTTTGCATCGCGGCGACGGCGGAAAAGCCCGATTTCAGCACGCCGATGAGCGTCGCGAGCACCACGGCGCCCACGGAAATATAACTCACCAGATGTATTATGTCAGACGTAGTACTCTGCAAAAAGCCGTTTTTGACCGAATTCAGGATCCCGAGCAGCAGGGCGACCGCGAGAATGACGGCAAAGGCGGGCAACATCGTCTGCCCCTCTTCCCACACGAACGCGAGCGCGGCCTCGAAGAGATTGCCGTAGTCGAGCTTTAAGTCCCCCGAGACGAGCGCCCGCAGTTTCTCCTTGACCGAGCCGCGGAACTCGGTGAGCGAATCGAGATAGCGCTGCAATTCCTCGGTATCGAGCGCCGAGAGCAGGTCGTCGAGGGTCGCGTCGAGCACCGCCTGCGCCTCTGCCGCGTCCTTCGCTTCTTCCTGCGCCGCCGCGGAACCCGCCCGTCCGCCGCACAGGGCGAGCGCCAGCACGGCGGCGACGGCGAGCAAAACGCATATCATTTTTGGGTTGGTCCTACGCCGTTTCTTCATTGTATCAGTCCCAAAAGGTCGGAGATGAGCGCGAGCACCTGCTCGAAAATGGGGAGCGCGAGGATCAGAATGATCACTTTCCCGCAGAAGGTGAGCTTGTCCGCGAGCGAATTTTGCCCGAAATCCGCGAGGATCCCGCTGCTGAACTCGACGAGATAGCCGATCCCCACCATTTTCAGGAGGATCTTGAGGAAAATTTCATCGATGCCCGTTTTGGCCGCGATGTCCCCGAAGATCGAAATGCTGTCGCGGAAGAGATCGAACACGAAAAGCAAGAGGATGATGCCGCCCGCGATCGTCACGGCAAAGGCGATCTCCGGCTTGGTCTCCTTCAGCAGGATCGCGGCGACGGCGGTGACGAAGGCAATGCCGACCAGCTGCAAGACCGCCACTTCAGTAGACTCCGAAGATCTCGCGCACGACGTCGAAGAGGTCGCCGATCATGGTCACGGCGATGGTGAGCGCGATGACGAGCCCGACGATGGAGACGACCGTCGCGACGTCGTCGCGGTCGGATTTTTTGAGGATCTGGCAGACGACGGTGACAATGATGCCGATCGCGGCAAGTTTGAAGATGATCGAGATATCCATTAGATGATGAGAATGACGAAGGCGAGCCCCGCAAGCAGTCCGAGCTTGAGATAGAGCTCCCCGCGCGCCTTTGCCTCCTTCGCGCTTTCCGCCTTTTTTTCGGATAAATATTGCTTTTTCGCCGCAAAAAAGCCGCTCTGGGATCCGCTGTCGCCCGCGCCGAGCATGGAGAAATAGTTGATGAACTCCTCTTTCTCCTCCTGCGCGAGCATGGCGGGCGGCTTGGGCGGCTCGTGGCGCAAAAGGGATTCCACCGCCTTCTGGAAGTCTCCCCCGTAGCGCTGTTTGCGGAGAAATTCGGGCAACGGCGCCCGCGCATAGGCAAGTTCGCTCAAAAACCGCTCGTTGAACGCCTCGAAATCTGCAAAGAACCGCTTGCGCATGCGGTATTTATCCGCCGCAAGATAGCCGATGAACACGCAGAAGGCGATGATCGCGCCCGCGAGCAAGAATTTAATCCACACCTTCCCCCTCCCCGTCCACGATCTCGCCGACCCGCCCGAGCCCGTCGAGGATCACATAGCGCGCAAAGATCTTCGCGGGAACGTCCGCATAGCGGGCGAGGTGCGCGGACGCGAACACCTTGATATTTGCGCAGATCGCCCGCTCCGCCGCGGGATAATCGGCGGGCAGCAGTTCGTCCGTCGCGATGACGTCGGGGCGGAGCGCGCGGATCCCAGCGGTAAACGCCGTCAGCTTATCCGCAAAGCGGATGACGTCCGAAGTTTCCCCGAGGTCGCCCGCCGAGAGCTCGCCCCGCTCGTCGCTCACCAACAAATTCACATGCCGCCGCGCCGAGACAAGGCGGCAAAGATCGCGCAAAATGGTCGTTTTTCCCTCCCCGGGCGGCGCCAGGATGAGGACGGAACGCAGCTTGTCCGCGAGGCAGCGCGCATAGATCTCCTCGGCGCAACCGCGGATCTCGTGCGGCACGCGGATGCACAGCGAGGTCACGTCGCGGACGGCATGCACTTCCCCCCGTTCATAGACGAAATCCCCCGCAAGTCCGATGCGCGCCCCGCCCTGCGCCGTCACGAAGCCCTGTTTGAGCTGGTTTTCCGCCGCGTACACCGAATAGCCGCACGCGGCGCGCACGATCTCGCCGATCTCCGCAAGGGTCGGAAGCAGCGCTTCCCCCGCCGCGCAGAGCCCGTGCTCCCCGAGGAAGGAAAACTCCCCCGCATAGTTGACGGAGAGCGGTTTCCCCGCCCGAACGCGCAGTTCATAGAGCGCGTTCCGGTTGAGATAGTCGAGACAGCGGGCGATCCGTGCGGGCAGGAATTCAAGCACGCTATACGATATGACGCACGTCCGCAAAATATGAAAAAAACGGCTTCCGCCGCTTTTGCACATCGCATTTCTTTTGTTTTCCACAGGATCCGCCCCTGCGCAGTGGAAAAAGCGGACCGGCAATCGCCGATCCGCCTCCCCCCTTTGCGGTCCGATCGCGCTTTTTGCGCGGTCAGGAGATCACAAACACGTTGACGCTGTTCTTCTTGACGGTGGCGCGGAGCTCCCCGCCTTCGAGCGCGATCTCGGAGACCGTCGGCTCGATGTGCACCGTCTTGCCCGCCTTGATGCCGATCTCGTTGATGACGGTGACGTCCTCATGCCAGAGCGTCGTCACGGTCGCCTTGGTCCGCTTGCCGAAATTCTTGAGCTCGGCGCAGAGCGTCTCGTCGTTCTCCGAAATATTGACGACTTTGAGGTAGATCTTGCCGTCGTCGCCGACCGTCGCGCTTTGGAACACGCGCTCGTTGACCTTCCAGATGTTCTTGAAGAGCACCTCGTGCCATGCGCCGTCCTTAAAGATGGACGCCGTGAAGGTCTTGCGGGTATATTCGAGGCGGAGCGTGTTCCCCTCGGGAGAATAGCCGAGGAACTTATCCTTCCCCATCATCTCGCACACGGTGCGCATGAAATCCACGCGCTTATCGAAGGAGACGTCGTATCCCTTGTGGTTCTTGCCGTATTGGCAGCAGATCGAGAAGCCCGCGCTGTCCATGGTGCCCGTGTCGCGCACGTCCTTCACGCCGACCCCCGCGATAAAGCTCTGCTCGCCCGCGAGACGGCGGAACTTGATCTCCACATTGCAATCGGAAAATTCCATTGCGTCGAAGTAGTAGCCGTTGAAGGCGTCGCTCTCCTCGATGACCAGCTCGTTGCCCTCGAGGTGCCCGCCGCGGCAGTTGGGGCAGACCTTCCAATCGCCCAACCCCTCCGCGAAGTCGTGATCGTAGAGGACCTTGCCCGTCGCGCGGTCGTAGACGGTGACGCGGGAGACCGCGCTCGCCGTCCTGTGGCCGCCGATGAGCAGCCCGCCCGCATTCTCGTCGCTGATCGGCGCGACGTCCGTCAGCGTGTAGCTGCCCGTGTTCCCCGCGAACATCTGCTGCACATAGTAGTTGGGCGTGAGCATGACGTCGCGCGCGTTGAACCAGATCATGTTGGGCGTCCAGCGGTAGTTGTAGGTCGAGGCGAAGAGCGGCGCATAGCAGGTCATCTTCACGACGTCGGAATTGCGCTCGCACCCCGTGAGGAACGCCGCCTCGGCGAGCGCGGAGCGCAGATTGTTGTCCCCGTTGAGCCGCCCTCTGCCGTCGGACATCGTGTGCATGGCGTATTCGCCCATGAACACTTTCGCGCCCTCTCTGTCGTAGCAGTCGTAGCGCTTGGTGTTGTCGATGAACCACTGGTAGGAGTTATACACATGCTCGTCGACGATCATATCCCGATATTTTTCGTTGATGATCTTCCAGCTCTCGTTGGAATCTTCGGGGCGGATATCCACGCCGCACGTCGTGACGACGGTGATCCCGAACAGCTGCAAAAGGTCGGTCATGCGGCCCTTATAGATGTATTGCCGCACGCCGAGCAGACAGGCGGCGAAATTATCGAAGTATTCGTAGCCCCAATTCTCGTTCCCGATCCCGATATAGTGGAGATCGAAGGGCGCGGGGTGGCCCATATCCGTGCGGACTTTCGCCCAATACGCCTCGTTTTTATCCGTGGAGGAGATATCGCCCTTGGCAAAGTAGATGAGATCCGCCACGTTGTCGATGACTTCCTCGCGGAATTGCCGCGTCCCGGGCACGATGCGCTGGTAGCCCGTCTTGCGCTGTTCCCCCATGCGGATCTGGCACAAAAGGCCGCAGTGCAGCACGGGCAGCGGCGTGGCGCCGATATCCTCGCAGAGCGCAAAGTATTCGTAGAAGCCGACGCCGTAGGACTGCATATACCGCCAGACGTTGGGGATCTGCTTCCGCTGTTCGAGCGGCCCCACGGTGTTTCTCCACTTATATTGGTAGTCGAATGCCACGTCGCCCTCGACGACGCACCCCCCGGGGAAGCGCATGAAGGAAGGATGGCAATCCTTCAGCGCCTGCACGAGCCGCGGCGAAAGTTTGCCGTATTTGTACTTCGCGGGGTCGCCCCAGACCGTCTTGGGAAGCAGGGAAACGTAGTCGATGCCGATCTCTCCGTTGCCCTCGAGGTTGATGCACAGCCGCCCCATGAAGTCCTTCTCGGCGACGACGGAGGTCGTGACCTTGATCCAATCGCCGTCGCTGTTCGCGGGAACGGCGATCTCGCCGATCGTCGTGTGTCTGCCGTGCGCCCCGCGGAGGAACACTTTTACGCTCCCCGCAAAGCCGAGGCGCTTGATCCACATGGAGAAGTTGTAGGTCTCCCCCTTCTCCACGGGCATGCCGTAGATATCGTAGCCGCCGTTGGTGTAGAACCCGGGGTTCTCGAGATGATAGACCCCGCCGACGCTCAAATACAGATAGCTCGGGTTGTTTTCGTTCATTCCGCCGCGCTTCGAGATCTTTTTGGGCCCCGCGCCATAGATGTCCCAATAGAATCCGTTCGCCTTGCGCGCCTCGACGGAGCTCTCGCAGTTGTAGTCGTCATACGTAAAATACGCATGCTCGAAGGAATTGTTGATGACCATCTCCGCGTTCAGACCGCCGTCCGCGGCTTGGTTGATGTCCTCGAAAAAGAGACCGTAGAGATGCTTGGAGACATCTACGCCGCGCTTGGCGGCATCGAGTGTGTACCGTAACATAGTTGCCTCATGTGCGAATCCTCGCACACCCCCTGTTTTGATCTACCCATATTATAACAAGTATTTCCGATTTGTCAACATTTTCGTGAAATATTTTACGTTGATCAGAAATAATTTTTTCCCGCCCGATTCCGTGAAAAATCCGCACGGCGGAAGCATACTGTATTACGATGAAAAAACTGTGCGCGCTGCTCATCTGCATCGCCGCGGCCCTCGCGGGCGTCCTCGGCGTGCGGCTCGCCTTCCCGCGGCCGCATTGGCAGCAGGTCAAAAACAGCGGCTTGGATCCCGCCCTCGTCTATGCCGTCGCCCGCGCGGAAAGCGGGTTCGACGCGCGCGCCCAAAGCCGCGCCGGCGCCTGTGGGCTCATGCAGCTCCTTCCCGAGACCGCGGAATACATCTGCGCCCGCACGGGGACCGAGTACGACGAGGAAAAGCTCTTCGACGGCGCCTACAATCTCCGCCTCGGCTGCCTGTATCTGACCTATCTCTTTGCGCGCTTTCCCGTGACCGAGACGGCGCTCGCCGCCTACAACGCGGGCGAAGGCGTCGTTTCCGACTGGCTCAAAGACCCCACTTGCTCTTCCGACGGCGCCAAACTTTCCCGCATTCCCTACCCCGAAACGGCGCGCTACGTGAAAAAAGTCATAAAATTTCGGAAAATCTATGAATTTTTCTATTGATATTTGTTGACTTTTTTTTGCGGATGCGCTAAAATAAGAAAGCTGTCAGAAAAAATGCGGTCGTGGCGGAATTGGCAGACGCGCAAGACTAAGGATCTTGTGGGATGACCGTGCAGGTTCAACTCCTGTCG